>JAEYYB010000094.1 GCA_023430975.1 Bacillota bacterium
GCTTGAGCATTGTTGTTGACCCCCCTATGGTTTTTATTTTTCGCAAATCTAATTTACCACGGGTTAACATTTGTATCAAGCTTATTACATATGTATCTTTTGGTAAGAACTTTTAACTCTCAAGTAACAATACATGATTGAAAAATATGAACTTTAGAAATGAGTTTTAGAAAAGACATTATAGTTTCCTACATATCCAGAAAATAATCAAAGGAGAGTTTTACTCTCCTTTTTATCTCGCTGACTATTAATATCTGTTGCCACCGTATCCGCCTGAATTACCTCTACCGTTACCAAATCCGCCACGTTGTGCTTTTTTAGCTTTCCTGCATGTTGGACATCTTTGTGGTTCATTCTGAAATCCTTTTTCTTTAAAGAACTCCTGTTCTCCTTCTGTAAAAAGAAAATCTGATCCACAATCTTTACATGACAATGTTTTGTCGGCCATATTAAATTACCTCCTTAACTATTTGGGATTTAACTAGATTCTTACCATGTCTCTCCGGAAAATTAAGGAGGGAAAATGATCGAATGGGAATTAAATCACAATTGAATAGTGTTTTATTAATAATATTATACTACATTATTTAAAAGTATTCAAGGAATTTAATTACATTTATGTTTATTTATGCTATGGGAAATACTGATAATTCTTTATGTTATTCAAATACAACATTGGATAGTTTGCAAATAATATTGTATATATTGAAAAAATTATATATTATTATATATAGAAGAAAAATTATTTTTTCAAATATTCAGCAAGAGGAGGTAAAAAATGAACTACAGGGACTTCGGTAATACGGGTGTAAAAATTTCATCACTGGGATTTGGTGCAATGAGGCTACCCCAAATAAATATCGACGGAAAAAATGTATTTGATGTAGAGGAAAGTATTAGAATAATTCATCGATCATTCGAGCTAGGTGTCAATTATATCGATACAGCACCCTATTACTGTGGTGGCGAAAGTGAAATCATTGTAGGTAAAGCATTAAAAGGGTGGAGAGATAAAGTATACCTGTCAACAAAGAATCCAATAGAAGATGCATCCGGTCTACACTTTTTAGAAAGACTTGAAAAATCTCTTAAAAAGCTTGATGTTGAATACATCGACTTCTATCATATGTGGGGTATAGATCTTAATTGCTTCAATGAAAAAATCAATGTCAAGGATGGAGCATTAAGTGGTGCTTTGAAAGCTAAGGAACAGGGCCTTATTAAGCATATATCATTCTCATTTCATGATAAGGCTGAAAATCTCCCCAAATTGATTGATACCGGGATATTTGAGACTGTCCTTTGCCAATATAACCTGATGGACAGAAGTAATGAAGATGCTATGATTAGAGCAAAGGAAAAAGGATTGGGAGTCATTGTAATGGGACCTGTTGGCGGCGGGAGACTTGGAGCTCCTTCTGAAACAATAAGAAACCTACTCCCTGGCAAAGTTAATTCAAGTGCCGAAATAGCCCTCAGGTTTGTTTTATCAAACCCTAATGTCTCATGTGCACTTTCCGGTATGGGCACTATGGAAATGGTAGAGGAAAATTGCAGGTTAGCATCTATGGATTCTAAGTTAAGTGAAAGCGAAGTTGAAAATGTGAAAGCTGCAATGAGTGAAAATAAAAAGCTGGAAAAACTCTATTGCACCGGTTGTAATTACTGTATGCCATGTCCTCACGAGGTAAACATACCATTGAATTTCCAATTAATGAATTATCATAGGGTTTACGGCATTACAGATTATGCTAAAGATCAATATAGTCAAATAGGGATGTTTGATTGGCTGAAGGGAAAAAAGGCTGAAGAATGCATAGAATGCGGTATATGCGAAGACAAATGTCCTCAAAAACTGGAAATAAGAAAGCAACTTAAAGAAACTGCATCAGTTCTTGGCAATACAAAGTGATTTTGCAACCATTATATCGCCGTGAGAAATAATGATACATCATAAGCTGTAATTTCTCACCTAACAAAAAGCTTACTATATTAAAAAAGTTATAAAATATTTTTAAGTTAATTTAATCTTATATTAATAGGAGGGTTTACTATGAAAGGAAAAAAAATTATTGCATTACTAATCACAAGTCTTATTTTCATCACGTCAATTGGATTATCAGCATTTTCATCCCCAGTGTCAACAAAATTAGTTTATGGTGATTTTGATCAAGATGGAGATGTGGACTCAGATGATTACGCATATATGCGTCAGTACCTCATAGGTATAATTGATGACGATAAAGTTCCTATAACTGCAGACGTTGACGGAGACGGAAATTATGACTCAGATGATTACGCATATATGCGTCAGTATCTTTTAGGTATAATTGATATCTTTCCGGTCGAGAAATCAGTAACACCTACACCAACTTCTACACCTACTTTTACACCTACTCCTACACCTACTATTTCTTCTGCACCTGAATTATACATGATTGCTTCCAAAGAATCAGCTGATATATATAAAGTAACTCTTAATATAAAAAATATTGAAAACTTTTCCGGCTACCAAGCTAATTTGGTATATGACCCTAATGTCCTTAAGCCTATATACTCCGATGGCTCACAATACTCTTATCAATCCACTATTGAAACAGGCAACTTATTGACTAAAAAATATTCACCAGTAGATTATGCAATGAACGACCTGCAAAATGGAGTACTGACCTTTGGAAGGTCCTATATGGCACTTAGTTCATACAAAAGTTCAGGAATTTCTGAATCTACAGGTTCAATAGGTATTATTTATTTTAAAATCCTTAAAAATGAAACTACGCAAATAAATTTAGAGAATTGTTCGGCCATGCTTGGTGCAGTGAACGGTACAATTATTGCCGACTGGGATGGCTGTCAGATCCTCAATTATAGTGTAACAAACACAATATCATTAATACCTTAAATACACCAATCCCTTCTGTTACACCAACAGCTATCACAATACCAGCATCCTCGACATAAATCAACAACTCATTACTGAAGTTAGATAAATTGTTAATAACAAACAATTAAGGCTACAAAATCACGAACGATTTTGTAGCCTTAATTGTTGTCATAGGAAATTGCAGTGTAGCAAATACCATAATTTATGCACATAAAAATCATTTTATCCTTTTACATAAATAAAATATGGTATATAATTTAGGTATAAAAAATAGACAAAATCGCTCTAGTATACATAATATCGGAGATCTTGTCAATATAGAATTTGTAATCTTTAGTTATTGTTTTATAACTTTTTGCTATTCATTCGAAGAATACTATTTTTATTCTATATTGAACAAATCATTCCTCAGTTTATTATGGGACTATTAGTCGGAAAATTTTTTAAAGGAGGTTTATAAAAAAATGAAGTGTACAAAATTAATCGCACTGATGATTGTCGTATTAGTTTCTCTTTCCTTAGGTACTATGGCTCTTGTGGCAACAGCATCATCACAGGTGCTTTGGGGTGATGTCGACGGCGACGGAAACTTCAATTCAAACGATTATGCATTAATGAGACAGTGTCTGCTCGGAATGATAAGTAAGGAATCTGTTGCAGCAACTGGCGATGTTGATGGTGATGGCAGGCTTACATCTGATGACTACGCATATATGAAACGCCATTTATTAGGTATGATATCAGTATTTCCAGTAGAAGAAGGCCTTATTACTCCTACCCCTACAGCTAATACAAAGGGTACTCTTACAATATCATTTAATAAAAATCAAGCTGACCAAGGCGATATTATTATTGCAAGCCTCAATATAAAAGATATAAAGGACTTTGCAGGCTATCAGGTCAATATTAAGTATGATGCCACAGTGCTGCAGCCTATTATACCTTTTGGTGATGATTATCTTCCTTATGGTAATCTAACACCGGTAGAACCAGGTACTCTTCTTGCCAAAGAGGAGTTTAAGCCTGTAGATATTGTTTTCCATGATACCGAAATAGGATTGCTAAGCTTTGGTAGATCATACCTTAAGCTGGATGCCTACAAAAACTCCGGAAATATAGAAACTACAGGTTCTGTAGGTATTATAAGATTCAGAGTTTTAAGGGTTATTCCTACAAAGGTATACTTCAAGGGTACAAATATTCTCCCTACAGGTATTGACGGCACTGCCCTCTATGATTTTAATGCAGACCAGATTATGAACTATGATATAATTCAACCTAATACATTGTTCTCACGATCCGAATCAACCCCTACACCTACAACTGAATCTACACCAACTCCTACGCCAACTTCTACGCCTACATCTACACCTATATTCACCCCTACACCAACTTCCTCAGCTGATACAAAGGGTAGTCTTACATTGTCATTTAATAAAAATCGTGCTGACCAGGGTGATATTATTATTGCAAGTCTCAATATAAAAGATATAAAGGACTTTGCAGGCTATCAGGTCAATATTAAGTATGATGCTACGGTATTGCAACCTATTATACCTTTTGGTGATGATTATCTTCCTTATGGTAATCTGACACCGGTAGAGCCAGGCACTCTTCTTGCGAAAGAGGAGTTTAAGCCTGTAGATATTGTTTTCCATGATACCGAAATAGGATTGTTAAGCTTTGGTAGATCATACCTTAAGCTGGATGCCTACAAAAACTCCGGAAATATAGAAACTATAGGTTCTGTAGGTATTATAAGATTCAGAGTTTTAAGGGTTATTCCTACAAAGGTGTACTTCAAGGGTACAAATATTCTTCCTACAGGTATTGACGGCACTGCCCTCTATGATTTTAATGCAGACCAGATTATGAACTATGATATTATTCAACCTAATACATTGTTCTCACAATCCGAATCAACACCAACTCCTACAACTGAATCTACACCAACACCCACTCCAACGTCTACACCCACTCCAAAGCTTGGTGTATTCAATTTGGTAGTAGATAAAACCGACGCCCCAGTTGGTGATGTAATTACTACAACCCTTAGCATAAAAGAAATTTCCAATTTTTCAGGATACCAGGCAACATTGAAGTATGACCCTGACTGCTTGCAACCAATATACTCAGATGGGACCCCTTATGACAAAACTTCAGCAGCAGAAACAGGTTCCTTACTTTGTGGAAGATATTCGCCAACAGATCTTGCTTCAAACGACCTCGAAAGCGGCTTATTGAACTTCGGCAGAGCCTATATGGCTTTAAATACCTACAGGAACTCAAAAGTTCCAGAGTCTTCCGGAGTTATTGCCAAAGTTCATTTTAAGGTTCTTAAGCCCTATACGAAACCTGCATTGGTAGACAATTCCTTACTTGATGAAGATATAGACGGTACGCTTGTATTTGATTGGGATGGAAACCTTGTAAAGGACTATACTGTAGCACAATATTAAAATATTGCATAAATTAAATATTCATAAGACACGATGAGGGCCTATATTTTAGCCCTCATCTATTTTTATGCCTTTCTTAAAAAACTATTGTTTCAGCATGTATTTAATGATAATATTTTAATATGCCAAAATCATTACTAATCTTACATTTAGTATATTAAATGACGAAGGCACTGACAAAAATTTTTAACTAAAAGGGGTTTAATTTATGAATGTCAAAAGAAAAATCGTATTAATTTTATTATTTTCTATCCTCACAACAATGTTTTTTACAAACACATTATACGCCGATAACCAACCGTCAATATCTATTGAGTTTGACAAAACCAAAGCAAGTGTCGGTGAAACTATTAAAGCATTTGTAAAAATCAACAATATTGAGAATTTTGGTGGCTACCAAGTCTGCTTAAGATATAATCCTGAAGTACTTCAAGCTGTTGACGCTGATACCGGAACACCTTTAGGAGACAAAACACCTCCTACTAAAGGTGATGTGCTTCAGAATAAAGATTTTTCTCCAGTAGGCCTTACAACTAATGTCATTAAGGATGGTATACTTAATTTTGGAAATTTATATATGAACATGCCAGGTTATAAAAACAGCGGAAAAGCCGAAACAACTGGAACACTTGCCATTATCGGCTTTAAAGTTCTTAAGGATGCAGCAACTGAAGTAATATTTGATGACCTTAACTTAAATCCAGGTGCCGTTAACGGGATAATGTTGTTTGACTGGACTGGAGCTCAATTGACAAGTGGTTATACTGTTGTAAATGCTCCTAAAATAAATACCTCATCACAACCTATTCCGCTTCCAAGCTTTACAGCAAAACCAACATTGGATCCTAAAGCAGTGGCTTCCCCTGCTTCATCAGCAGCACCTGATGCTTCAGCTTCAGCAGTTGTTTCACCTGACAATACCAAAGCAGATGATAACAGTGCCGCTAAAGATGAGAAGCCTGCAGAAAACAAATCAACTCTCATTGTAATAATAATTGTTCTGGCAGCTGTTGTTGTTATTATTCCGATCATTATGTTTGTACTTATAAAGAAAAGAAAAAAATAACATTGAAAATATACACAAAATTAGAAGGCTATTGAATAAATTCCAAAAGCCTTCTAATTTTATGCGATAAATATCGGCATTTTCACAGTCTTGTTAATGACTCTTAATAGAGAAAGATATTTGTTTAAATATTTAGATTAAAAGTGATAAATCTATTACATTTGTCTGTCGCAAATCCCGTTGAACCGTTCGTTATTTGCTCCGCCAAATGTAAGATTATTAACACTTTTAATAGATATAAATAAACAGATGCCATGGTATATATTCATGGCATCTGTTCTTTATATTTAAATTATTTAAAAATTATTCTTCCGGATAATTCTCTCTCTTTACATAATGCGTATGAAGCAATTCATGTGCCTTATGGCTTCCAGGCTCTTTGAAGTATTCATCATACAGTGTTTTTACTTTAGGATTCTCATGGGACTTTCTGATAGGCATTTCCTTATCTTCTTCATATATAGCCTTTGCCCTTTCAGACCTCAAATCAATCCAGCTTCTTACTGATGAAGGCTGAATTGGCTGTCCGCCACCATTTACACATCCACCAGGACAAGCCATGATTTCTATAAAGTGGTATTCCTCACCGTTTTTAACTTTTTCCATCAGTTTTCTGGCATTTCCAAGCCCATGTGCTACAGCAGCCTTTATCTTCATACCGCCGGCCTCAACAACAGCTTCCTTAACACCATCTATTCCTCTTACTACATTATATTCAATACTTTCTGATGGTTTTCCATTTAATATTTCAGTAACTGTTCTTAATGCAGCCTCCATAACTCCGCCTGTAGCTCCGAATATTACAGCTGCACCTGATGCTTCACCCATTGGATCGTCAAACTGTCTGTCAGGAAGCTCTTTAAAGTCGATAGCAGCTTCCTTTATCATCTTGGCAAGCTCTCTTGTTGTAAGAACAACATCTACATCAGGATAGCCATTTGATGACAATTCTGGTCTCTGTGCCTCATATTTCTTTGCTGTACAAGGCATTATGGATACTACAAATATCTTTGAGGGATCTATACCCATCTTTTCCGCATAATATGATTTTAAAACAGCACCAAACATCTCATGTGGTGATTTACATGATGAAAGATTATCTATGAATTCAGGGAAATTATGCTCACAGAATTTTATCCATCCAGGACTGCAGCTTGTAATAAGAGGCAACTTTCCGCCATTTTTTATCCTGTTAATTAATTCTGTGCCTTCCTCCATTATTGTAAGGTCAGCTGCAGTATCAGTATCAAATACCTTTGCAAAACCAAGCCTTTTTAATGCAGCTATCATATTGCTTGTAGCCCTTGAACCTATAGGCATTCCAAATTCTTCCCCTATTGCAACCCTAACCGCTGGAGCAGTTTGAACAACAACATGGAGATCCTTGTTTGCAAGAGCTTCCCAAACCTTGTCTGTTCCATCCTTCTCACGTAGAGCACCTACAGGACATACATTTATACACTGTCCGCACATAGTGCAAGGCACTTCATTGAGAGACTTGTTAAAAGCTGGTGCTACAAGGGTCTTAAAGCCCCTTTCAGTAGTATCAATAACAGATACTCCCTGAACATTTTTACACATACTTACACAACGTCTGCAAAGTACACATTTGTTAGGATCTCTAACAATTGATGGCGAAACTTCATCCAATGGCAATTTCACTGAATCGCCATCAAATCTTATATCCCTGATATTTAAATCCAGAGCCAGTTTTTGAAGTTCACAGTTATTGCTTCTTACACATGTAAGGCACTTTTTGTCATGGTTTGATAATATGAGCTCCAAAGTAACCTTTCTTGCTTCACGTACTGCGGGAGTCTGAGTGTTTATTACCAATCCCTCAGAAACCGGATAAACACAAGATGCCTGTAAAGCTCTTGTTCCTTGTATTTCAACAAGACACATTCTGCATGCACCGATCTCATTTATTTCCTTAAGGAAGCAAAGTGTCGGTATATCAATGTTAGCAAATCTTGCCGCCTCCAAAACCGTATAATTCTTTGGAACTTGAATTTTTCTACTATCTATCGTAATATTTACTGTTTCCATTTTAACACTCCCCTTCCATTAAACATTCTTGAATATAGCCTTGAATGGACATTTTTCCATACAAGCACCACATTTAACACACTTGTCATTATTTATAACATAAGGAACCTTCTTTTCGCCGCTGATACATCCAACAGGACATGCTTTTGCACATATACCGCAGCTCTTACACATATCAGCATTTATTACATATTGCATCATTGACTTACATACCCCAGCAGGGCATTTTTTATCTTTGACATGTGCCAAATATTCGTCCTTAAAGTAGTGTAGCGTACTTAATACAGGGTTTGGTGCTGTTTGACCAAGTCCACACAAAGCAGAAGCCTTAATGTTTTTTGCAAGTATTTGCAATTTTGTTATATCATCTTCTTTTCCCTTACCGTCAGTTATCCTTTCCAGTATTTCCAACATCCTCTTTGTTCCTATACGGCAAGGAGGACATTTACCACAAGACTCATCAACAGTAAACTCCAGGAAGAACTTTGCTATATCAACCATACAGGTATCTTCATCCATAACAATAAGTCCGCCTGATCCCATCATGGAACCCAGCTGGATCAGTGAATCATAATCAATTGGAACATCTAAGTGGCTGGCAGGAATACATCCGCCTGAAGGTCCTCCGGTCTGTGCTGCCTTAAACTTTTTACCCTTTGGTATACCTCCGCCGATTTCATATACAACCTCTCTTAAAGTAGTACCCATTGGCACTTCTACAAGCCCTGTGTTGTTTATGTTACCTCCAACTGCGAAAACCTTTGTTCCCTTACTCTTTTCGGTACCAATGCTTGAAAACCACTCTGCACCCTTATTTATAATTGGAGGAATATTGGCGTATGTTTCAACATTGTTAAGAAGAGTTGGTTTATTCCACAAACCTTTAACAGCAGGGAATGGAGGTCTTGGTCTTGGCTCTCCTCTTTTTCCTTCTATGGAAGTCATAAGTGCTGTTTCTTCACCACACACAAATGCTCCTGCTCCCAACCTGATTTCAAGGTCAAAGCTAAAATCACTACCGAAAATATTGTTTCCAAGCAAGCCGTATTGCTTTGCCTGCTCAATAGCTATATTAAGACGCTTAACAGCGATGGGATATTCCGCTCTTATATAAATATATCCCTGATTGGCTCCAACAGCATATCCTGCAATTGCCATAGCTTCAATTACTGAATGAGGATCACCTTCAAGTACGCTTCTGTCCATGAACGCTCCTGGATCTCCTTCGTCAGCATTACAACAGACATATTTCTGATCATCTTTTGACTTGGCAGTAAATTCCCACTTCAAGCCGCTTGGGAAGCCTCCGCCCCCTCTTCCTCTAAGTCCTGACTTCTTGATTGTATCTATAACTTCTTCCGGAGTCATTTCAGTTAAGACCTTACCTAAAGCTTTATATCCGTCAAAAGCAATATACTCTTCAATAAGCTCCGGATTTATTACACCACAATTCCTAAGAGCTATTCTTAATTGTTTTTTGAAGAATTCAACACCTTCAAGAGAAGTCTCTATACCATCACTGTTTTGTCCGTTCTCTAATAACCTGGCAACAATTCTGCCTTTTAAAAGATGCTCTTCAACAATTTCCTTAATATCCTCAACTTGAACCATTGTGTACATGCAACCTTCAGGATATACAACTACAACAGGTCCACGTGCACACAAACCGAAACAGCCTGTTTTTACTATTTTAACCTCATTTGCCAGGCCATTATTATTTAAATGCGTTTCAAACTCGCTCATTATCTTCTCTGAATTTGATGAAACACAACCGGTACCACCACAAACTAGAACATGTGCTCTATAAATCTGCATCTATACTCCCCCCTTATTTCTTATCTTCATAACCAATTGTATAATCTACACAAATCCTACCGTTAACTATGTGCTCTGTTACTATACGAGCAGCTTTTTCCGCAGTCATTTTAACATAAGTAGTCTTATTACCATTTGGATCAATTACTTCCACAATGGGCTCAAGCCTGCAAACGCCAACACATCCAGTCATTGTAACAGTGGTATTTTTCACTTCTCTTTTATTAAGCTCTTCCATAAATGCATTCATAACAGGTCTTGCACCGGCAGCAATTCCACATGTGGCCATGCCTACTATTACCCTATAGCCTTCTGTGTTTGCCCTAACTCCAATTTTCTCCAAAGCTTTCTTTCTTATTTCTTCAAGTTCAGCTATTGATTTCATTTAATACACCTCCAAAAGTAACATTTATCCCCTCATTTATATAACCTTTAATCCAGTCTAGGACTTCAAACTCATTGATAGGAACACCATCAAGCACTTTTTTTACCTCTTCTGTATCAAAAACATACTTCTCGTCATCGTATGAAAGAGTTAGAGTTAAGTGCAGTTTTTCATTTGAAACAAGTACCCCTATAATGGTACCTGCAACTTCTCCCAAGGGTGGTCTGTCAATATTATCAATCTTAAATGCAGCCTCTAAAGTTGTACCAACACCCTTTTGGGAAGTAATGCCAAGGTATCCTCCACTTATTTCTGCTGACGCCTTAAAAAGTGAAATTCCCAATCCGACTTTCCTTGTATCCCTGGTTGTTATAAAAGGATCGGTAACCATCTTAATCATTTCTTCATCCATTCCCTTGCCGTTATCTGCTACACTTATTTTTAGTTCATTACTTTTTGAATCTGCAGCAATAGTAACGTCAATTCGGGTTCCCAGAGCAACTATTGAGTTCTGTATAATATCCATAAGATGTAATGATAAATCTCTCATTTTAGTCCTTTTTATATTTTTCTATAATACCTTCAATATCATCAGGTGAAAGTCTTCCATAAACATCTTCATTTATCATCATAACAGGTGCCAAGCCACAAGCTCCTATACATCTGCATGCTTCAAGAGAAAACATACCATCTTCTGTACATTTGCCAACTTCTACACCAAGCTTTTCTTTAAGCTTGTCAAGAATTATTCCTGCACCCTTAACGTAGCAAGCGGTACCCATGCAAAGTTGAATATTATATTTTCCTTTTGGTTCGAGAGAAAATTGAGTATAGAAAGTGACTACTCCATATATTTCGGAAAGCGGAACATTTAGTCCCTCAGATATTGTTTTTTGAACACTCAGAGGCAGATAGCCGTAAACTTCTTGTGCTTCGTGCAGTACTGGAATCAATGCACCTTTTGTGTTTTTATACTTCTCAATTATTTGCTGCAGCTTAACTTTATTTTCATCTGCACATCCACAGCAACAATCTTTTGAATTCATATAGATAACCCCCTTGTCATCGGAGCCATTGCTCCATTTTTACATGTTAAAAATTTAACATCATTCGTTAATATTATAACAAAGTAGCAAGCCAAATTCAATATTAAATAAGCGAATTGCTACATATTTTTGTAATTTCTATCCGTTCCTTATTTTAGATATAACACATTCTGCGGACTTTTCGTCAATATCTATAAATGACTCCCTTTCAGATATGTTCGGGAGAGAATGAGCATCGGATGATACAATTAAACTGTAGCCGCCAACCTCAGGATACTGCTTTTTTAAAGTTTCCGTACATGCCTTTTTTGATACTTCCAGATATTTAAACTCAAGGTTTTGAGGGATGCTCCCAAGATTGGATAAAATGCTGTAGGAGCTTCTGTCTATATGAGCCGGAATCATTACACCATTAAGACTTAATACAGTTCTATATACTTCTTCTATTGGTATTCCAACTGCAGTAAGCAATAATCTATCTATTGATCCTACCTCATCATCGTTATCATCAAGAATAATCTGCCTGCCAAAAATATCTTCCCTGTTTTTTAGAGGAGGCAGATTATTATAAACAATACCCTGCATTTTTTTTGCTTCATCTATACCCGGAAACAAGCACACAACATGTATTTCTTCCATTGTTTCTACTTCCATGCCCGGTACAATCAAAATGTCCTTCCCCTCAGCACATTTAATGACCGCCTCCAGATTTTCGGCTGAATTATGGTCGGTAACCGCTATAATATCCAGCTCTTTGAGCAGCGACATGTTCACTATATTATTAGGAGTCATATCCTTATCAGAACATGCAGACAATGCAGAATGAATATGCAAATCGTACGCTAACCTCATCTAGATCCTCCAGAGTTTTCAGGATTTTATGACTTATAACAATTCATATTTAATTCTGCAATCCGATACCACACTCATATGCCTTACAGCATATTTCGTAAGTTCTTAGGCTAGTCCCCAGGATAACTATTCCCTCATTCTCCGCCCTCTTTATGGTATCCTGCTCTATGCTGATATCTTCAGGAACAATAATACACGAAACCTCTGTCAATACTGCCACTGCAGCAATATTAAGATTGGTGTGAACGGTAATCCAGGCATCGCCTTTTTTGGCATGGGACATAACCCAGCTTAACAGATCACACGAATAAACACCTGTAATTTCATTTTCCAAACCCTCATTATTAGCTGCCCATACCTTCATGCCAAGCTTGTCAACAAACTCCCTGACCTTCATATCTATTTCTCCTCACCCGCTGTTTCTTTATTGACTGTTTCTTTATTGCCTGATTCTCTGTCCATAACAGGAGGAATTATACCTTCGAGTTCCATCATTTGAATAGCCAACCCTCTTACCCTGTCTCTAAGTTTAAACAAACAATCAGTCTCATTAGCCATACCTCTTACAATGTCCTCTGCAAGAGCTCTGCAGCTAGGTGCACCGCAAGCACCGCAATCAAGGCCCGGAAGCCCATTCTCAATATTCTGAAGATCTTCAAGCTTCTTCATGGCTTTTTCCATATCATCATCAAGCTTTAAAACCGGCTTGTATTTTACGTTTCCAGTCCAATCAATATTATCGTACTCATCTTCATGCTCGGAATTTGAAACCGCTTTTTCCTTAGCTTCATCTATATGCTTTTTAAGCTTGGTCTTAGCTACATAACAATTTTCAATCGTCAATGGTCCTCCAAGACATCCACCCTTGCATGCCAGTGCTTCAATAAAAATAACATCTTCCAGTCGATCATTCTCAACTTCTTCCAGTATTGTTATGACCTCGTGAATACCATCAACTGCTAAAAAAGAATCTGTACCCAAAGCAAGACTTTCTCCTCCTGAATTAGCCCATCTGATTCCTTCGAATCCTGCAGCACTAAGGTCCTCTGGGGTCCTGGGTTTCATAAGGTTGTTTAAAACACCAAGATAAATATCCTTAATTGATATTACACCGCTAACCGAGGATGATTCCCTTTCATAAGGTGCCATAACGCTTGTCATTTTAGCAGCACATGGTGTTATAAAAAACACACCAATGTCCTCTTTTAAAAGATTCTCCCTCTTCATGGCTTTATCCCTTGCTATCTTAGCAGCAACTTCCATAGGTGACTCCAGCTTAAGTATGTTATCAATAAGATTTGGGAACCTAACCTGAATCAACCTTACAACAGCCGGACATGCAGATGAAATAAGGGGAAACTTTTGTCCTTCCTTGTTTATCAGTTTTTTTGTTGCCCTGCTTACTATCTCTGCTGCTTTTGCAACCTCATACACCTCATCAAATCCAAAGGATTTTAATGCAGTTAAAATACTGTCCCGGGAATATATGCTCTTGTACTGACCGTATAAGGATGGTGCCGGAATAACTATCTTGTATTTGAAATTATTAATCATTTCCACCGGGTCGGTAATAGCCATTTTGGCATGATATGGGCATATTCTTATGCATTCTCCACAGTCTATGCACCTTTCATTAATTATCCTTGCTTTACCTTTTCTAACCCTTATTGCCTCTGTAGGGCAACGCTTTATACAATTAGTGCAGCCTCTGCACTTTTCCTCATCAAGTGTAACTGAATGAAAATATGTTCCCATACATACACCCCCTTTATAAAACCATCATATTAGCATTTGCCAAACAAATGCCCTTAACAATATATATGAATATCATTCCTCATTTAAGATAGACCGTTATAGTAACAACAGTACCTCTACCAACCTCTGTGTCTATTTCCAATTGATCTGCATACCGTTTCATGTTAGGAAGCCCCATACCTGCTCCAAACCCCATATCTCTTACATGATCAGGTGCGGTGGTATACCCTTCCTGCATAGCTAACTCCACATCTGGAATGCCCGGTCCATTATCGCATATCTTTATTATCACCTTATCTTTCCATATTTCTATATGTGCTGCACCACCGTTAGCATGAATTACTGCATTAATCTCAGCCTCATACATTGATATTGCAGTCTTTTTTATCTTATCAGGTGCTACCCCTAGTTGGTTCAGCATTTTTTTTACCGAGCTGGAAGCTTCACCTGCATGCAAAAAATCATTTGCCGGAATGTTATAATTCAGTTCCAAAAAACTGTCCGTCAACAACAACCACCTCTTCCGGTTATTCCAGCTTCATAAAGCTTACCGCTGGCAATAAACATAGAGTACTTTGTTGTTAATATAGTTATGCCCTTTTCATTTGCCAAGTCAATTATTTCCTGTGAAGGATTTTTGCCCCTTACAAAAACTATAACTTTTATATCCATCATTTCTGCAGTACGTACTACCTGTGGATTGATAAGACCTGTCAGTAGAACTACATTTTCTTTGACAAATGCCATCACATCACTCATCAAATCCGCCCCACAAGCCGAATATATCTCCACATCCAGGTTTTCTTGCCCTGTTAATACAGCAGCTTCAAGAACTGTTGAAATTTTGCTTATTTTCATACCTATACCTTTTCCTTTCCTAACATATGGATACCAACCCGTAAAGTTTTATATAAGGCATGAATGAAAAATTACTTCCGCTTATCGTAGCAGCTATATCTGAAGTTATTTTTTATCATGCCTAAGTTAACTTGAAATGTTACCGTACTTAAAATATGGATTAAAAGCAATTAAAGTTCAATTACCTTTCACAGAATAATAATAATATTATTACTATTATATCAAATTGTTAATTCGTTAACAATCCCTTGAAAAAATAACTGCATATCAGAATATACCATCCCAATATGCAGCAGTTTTATTACTTTGAAAATGTCGCTTATTCGCTTGCCTCTTTAGCATTTTTTATTACTTCATCTGGAATTTTAACGGTAAAATTCCCATTAATATCACTTAAAGTAATAATAACACTCCCACTTGATTTAGGCACATCCCCATTGCTTTCATCGCTGCTATCTTCACTCTGCATGATACAGCTCTTTAAAATGTATGTCTTGCTATCGAGTATTACTTTAACATTATAATCCACAGAAACCTCGTCACTGCCAGTTACAGCATCTTCTCCCATTAATGAACCGCCTAAATTTGATAGACTGCCATAAATTGCGGCTCCCTGCAATACAATCTCGTCTGGATTGTCACTTTCAGCCTTAATGAGGCCTGCTGAACTGACATCATCGGCTGTAATCATATTTATGCCTATTTCCTTGTTAACAGTATCAAAATTTTCTTTTTTTGAAACAGTCCAGCCATCAACCAAAAATCCTTTAGCATATTCTAATTTGTCAGTGTAGTAATTCTCCATTGTTATTCCCATACCCAGTGCCTTCATTTCTACAAGCATATGTGCAAGCTTATTGGTTTTATCCATTTCTATCTTTACATCTCCACTCATTGAAACAGAAATAGGTACAGCCTCACTTTCATTGGCACTCTCCTTAAAATCCATTTTAATATTCATTTTCGCCTTATTGACATTTTTCATTGCTGCTTCTGTCTTAGTGAGTATTTCCTTAACTTCGTCAAAGGATGCCGGTTCCTTAATGAGGACTGATTTAGTTTCTCCGTCCCATACAACCTTCTTTCCCAAACTTTCTGCAACAAACCTTGCCGGTATGTATGTCCTGTTTTTATAAATCACAGGTGGAACATCCAGCTCCAAATCAGATTCATCAACCTGGGCCTTTTTATTCCCAACTTGCAGGAATATTTTTTTAGAATCCTTGTTTATTGTTATACTCTTTGTCTGTGCATCCCATATGATATGGTTGTCGTCATTTTGCACTCCCAATTTTTCCAAAACAGCCCTTAAAGGAAGTAAAGTCCTCCCATCCTGTAAAATAGGAACATCAGTATACTGACCAATCTTACCATCTATGGCAATTTTGATATCAGGGCTTTCTGTAACTTTGCCTGCTGCAAAGGATGTTACTGCAACTCCTCCTGCAATCAAGCAAGTAGTCATAATAGTTAAAAATTTCTTCATTAAATAGTCCTCCCAGTTTAATTAATTTAGTTTTAAATGTATTTTATGATTTACATCTAATAATTTTATACAATTATTGTGTAATAATCAATATATTAAGGCATATCTTAACAAAAACAGCTTCCTCCAAGGAATTCCTTAATAATAGAATTTAAAGGAATCTCTTTTGTCTCAATGGGAAGGAAATTACCTAAAAATTCAATAAGCCTTTTAGCTTCAGAGTATTCAGGCGATGCACTTCCAATATCAGCTAGCAGAGGCTCAGCCAAGACCTTGAGGACTCCCAACTCATATACCAAAGCAGAGTTAAACATAATGTCCGCTTCCTCTTGAAAAGGAAAAATGTTCTTTTCCTCTCCTCTTCTCACAGATGGCCATCTTTGCAAAGTATTAGCCGCAGTGCTCCCTCTGAACTGAAAATCCCTTACAATTCTTCTTATAAGTCTGGAATCGGTAGTAGGAATCCTGTTATGATCATCAATACTGAGGGATGTCAGTGCACTTACATATATTTTAAACTTTCTTTCCTTTGGTATTAGTGATGTAAGTTTTTCATTGAGACCATGGATGCCTTCTATTACAATAAGCTGATCATCATCTATCTTAAGCTTTCTACCTACATCATCCCTTCTCCCTTTAGTAAAGTTGAATATTGGAACTTCAACTTCCTTACCGGAAATCAAGTCACTTAGTTGCTGGTTAAAAAGCTCCACGTCGATGGCTTCTAACGCCTCAAAATCATATTCACCCGTTTCATCCTTAGGTGTATGCTCCCTATCGACAAAATAGTCATCAAGAGATATTGTAACAGGCTTCATACCGTTTACCCTAAGCTGTATTGATAGTCTCTGAGCAAAAGTTGTCTTTCCCGAGGACGAAGGTCCCGATATAAGAACGACTCTTTTTTTATGCTCATTATTAGTTATCATGTCAGCAATCTGGGCAATTTTTTTCTCGTGCAATGCTTCCGAAACCCTGATTAGGGTGTTTATCTCACCTTCCATGATGATATTATTTATGTCGCCGACATTATTAACTCCAAGTATGCTTCCCCACTTTTTATATTCCTTAAATATTGCAAACAGTTTTTTCTGTTCCTCAAACTCGGGTATTTTAGAAAGATCCCTCTTGTCAGGATATATCATAATCATGCCCTGTTTGTAGAATTTAAGTGCAAATTTCTTGATATAGCCTGTGCTGGGCACCATATATCCATAAAAATAATCATCAAGCCCATCAAAGTTATACATCGTCACATAAGGTTTTCTCCTATGCTCTACAGCCATGTACCTATCTATTCTACCATTCTTTTTAAAGAGTTCCTTGGCATCTTCACAGGACATCATTCTTTTAACGAAAGGTATATCTGCCGCTATCAGCTCCAACATCCGTTTCTCAATCTTTATAACATCATCCTCATCAAGCTGCTTTTCGCCTTTTAATTCACAATATATTCCCTTGCTAATCGCATGACAAATTACCAGCTTCCTATCAGGAAACAAATCATGAGCTGCTTTTATCAATATAAAATGCAGACTTCTTCTGTACATTCTCATCCCATCATCATCACATAGATCTAGGAACTCCAAATTACAATTATCAATAATAATATAATTAAGCTCTTTAATATCATTATTCACTTTTGCCGCTAAAATGGGATATTTATAATCCTTTTCATAATCCTTAGAAATTACCTCCAGGGATGATCCTTCAGCAATAAGCCTTTGCGTCCCATCCTTCAAACTAACTTTAACCATACTTAGCTCATTTTCATTCATATTTTGTCCCCTCTATCCTGTCTCGTATATTATTACAATTAGTCGAAATAAAAAATAACTAAATCATATAATATTATTCTATAAAACCAGTAAAATTCCTCTTTTAAAATATGTATTGGAATTGACATACATATTACCATAATATAGAATCATTTTAGGTATTAAGGTATGATTAACAAATTACCAATGGTTTTAAAACAAGACATTGAAATATGATTATTCAGGAGTTGATGAATTTGGAATTTATAAAAGCGAATTCTGAAGTATTTGTTCCAGACGGAAAGCCTGTCGATGAAGCATTACAGCGAACTACGCACATGACAATATCAGCACACCATGATGATATTGAAATCATGGCATATCACGGTATTGCAGAATGCTTTAACAGTAACTCCAACTGGTTTTCAGGTGTGGTTGTAACTAACGGAGCCGGAAGTTCAAAAGGTGAGTTTTACAGATCATTTTCCGAAGAAGAGTTTATAAATATAAGGAAGCTTGAGCAAAAGAAGGCTGCTTTTATAGGTGAATATAGTGCTGTAGCAATGCTGAACTACACCAGTTCCGAAGCAAAAGACCCTGACAATACCGAGATAATAAAAGACTTAAAGCTGCTTATTTCTAAGGCAAAGCCAGTAGTTATATATACTCATAACCTTTTTGACAAACACAAAACCCATCTAAGCGTTGGATTAAAGGTTATTGAAGCTATAAGGGATCTGGAGCCTATAGAAAGGCCAAAGAAACTGTATGGGTGTGAAGTCTGGAGAAGCCTTGATTGGCTTGTGTCCTCCGACAGAGTTATATTTGATGCATCAGCAAATCCTAACATAGCATCAGCCTTGATTGAGGTGTATAACTCCCAAATCTCAGGTAACAAGGAATACCATAAAGCTGCTATAGGCAGGAGAGATGCAAATGCCACCTTTTACAGTTCCCATTCACCAGATTCATCAAAAAATACCATATTGGGGATGGATCTAACCCCCCTCATAGTTGATACCGCCTTGGATATCTCATCCTTTGCTCAAGGTTTTATTGAAAGATTTAACCTCGAAGCTGTCAATGCAATTAAAGATGCACTATAAATACTGTTCTATGGAAATAATAATATTGCCTTAATATGATTATTGCAAAACATATAGAATAAAGGATAAATGTATGATTATTAAACACCATTAATATATATATTTAAATTTGACAGGAAATAATAATTTACTATAAAATTAATCTGCCGTCCTATTTGGCGGACCATATTGAAAAATTATCGAAAGAGGTTCAAAAATGCCGGATTTAAAAGAAATGATAAGTGATGAAGTATCACGCAGAAAGACCTTTGCCATCATATCTCACCCTGATGCAGGTAAAACAACTTTGACAGAAAAGCTTTTGCTATATGGTGGTGCTATCAGGCTGGCTGGGTCTGTAAAATCAAGAAAAACCAATAAACATGCAGTTTCGGACTGGATGGAAATTGAAAAACAAAGGGGTATATCTGTAACATCAAGTGTCCTCCAATTCACTTATAATGATTATTGTATAAATATACTTGATACACCCGGTCACCAGGATTTCAGTGAAGATACATACAGAACCCTTGTCGCTGCCGATAGTGCCGTTATGCTTATCGACGGAGCCAAAGGTGTAGAAGCACAGACAATCAAGCTTTTCCATGTATGTAAAATGAGAGGAATACCTATTTTTACCTTTGTTAACAAAATGGACAGAGCCAGCAAAGACCCGTTTGAGTTGATGGAGGAAATTGAAAATGTCCTTGGAATACGTTCATATCCGATGAATTGGCCTATAGGCACCGAAGGGGATTTCAAAGGAGTATATAACAGAAGCAAAGCTCAGATAGAGCTATTTGATGGTGGTAATCACGGGCAATCAACAGTATCATCCACAGTAGGCAGTGTAAATGATAAAATTTTCGCTGACCTTTTAGGAGATCACCATTACAATAAATTATGCGAAGAAATTGAACTTTTGAATCTTGCAGGAGACGAGTTTGATAAAAAGAAAATAATGAGCGGCGAATTGACCCCTATATTTTTTGGAAGTGCTATGACCAACTTTGGTGTTCAACCTTTTCTGGAAGAGTTCCTCAAACTGGCACCAAAACCCGGCTTCAAAAAATCTTCAGTTGGCGATGTTGACCCTGAAAGTGCTAAATTTACAGGATTTATTTTCAAGATTCAAGCAAATATGAATCCTACCCACAGGGATAGAATTGCATTCCTCAGGATTTGCTCCGGTAAGTTTACAAAGGGAATGGGAGTTTATCATGTCCAGAGCAAGAAAGAAATACGCCTTGCACAGCCTACTCAATTTATGGCACAGGAAAGAACCATAGTAGAAGAGGCTTACCCTGGAGATATAATCGGCCTTTTCGATCCTGGTATCTTTAATATTGGAGATACCTTGAGCGAAGGAAATTCCCAACTTAAATTCGACGGCATTCCAATATTCCCTGCGGAGCATTTTGCAAGAGTAACTGCTTCCGACTCTATGAAAAGAAAACAATTCCAGAAAGGAATTATGCAGCTTTCAGAAGAGGGAGCCATACAGACCTTCAAGCAAATTGATATAGGCATTGAAGCACTGATTATTGGTGCAGTAGGTGCATTACAGTTTGAAGTTCTTGAATACAGATTGAAATATGAGTATGGTGTCGATATAAAAATACAACATCTACCTTTCAAACACGCAAGGTGGATTGTAGGTCAGAATATAGATCCTAGGAAGCTTAATCTCACAAGCTCCACAATGATAGTAGAGGATAATGAAAAACGTCATGTACTGCTTTTTGAAAATGAGTGGTCAATACGCTGGGCCGAGGAAAGAAATAAGGATATGAGCCTTGTTGATATAGCTACAAGCTTTTAAAAGCTGAAAGCATACCATAATATCCCAGACATCAAAAGGAGTGCCGCCATCCTACTTTAAGTAGCATTACAGCACTCCTTTATTTTCATCAATCATTTTCATCAATCATTTTCATCAATTATTTTCGTCAACTATTATCCGCAGCACTTTTTATATTTTTTTCCACTACCGCAAGGACACAGCTGATTTGGTCCAACTTTCTCAGAATTTACAGCCTTATCCCCTGCCTCATTGCCATCCTGGTAGAAACAGCTCCAATCCTTCATTTCATCAATAGCATTCTCAATAAAGTGGTAATATATATCTTTTCTAGTTGCTTCAATTACTTCATCCTTGCTCTTCTTCAAGTTTTTTTCAACTGCTTCAAGCTCAATTACCGATTCGTCTACAAGCTCTTTTTCATATGCAGACCTGATCTCATCAATCACTTCTGCAGGGTATAAGTCATTACAAGCAGATACCACTTCTGCCATTACTGACTCATTCTTATCCCAGCTATCGGAAACCAGTAAGTCTTTGTAGTAGTTCAAAACCTCTTCCCTGCCAACGGTTCCCTGGGCAGCAAGTATTGCAATAGCTGCAACACCATGGCTTCTTATTAAATCATCGATACCGCTATCTGTAATTATGCCCTTTATTGGCTCATAATCGTTTCCACATAATGATGCAAGCAATCTTCCAGTTGATTCACATAATGAGTCGCCAAACAATTCGAAAGGCAAATCATCCGGAAGCTTTAGTATCTCAACATACATGCGAAATGCATCTGTCACTTTGAATTGTGCTAAGAGATATATGGAATAAATGTGTCCAAAATATTCTTCCTCATTGGCATATCTCTTATTGTTGTCATAAACCTTCTTTAAAACATCCATTAATACCGGTATAGCTTCTTCTTTTCTTTCTATCATATTTCTTAATACCGGTTCAGGAAAACCAACTTTGTTGTATTCGATAAACTTTATAAGATCTGAAATGGAATATTTACCATAATTAACATTATCAGGCATTTTATTTTTATTTTTATCATTTACCATAACTTATCCCCTTCTCTAACATCTTATTATTATGTATTATCGGTTAAAATTCCTGGACATTTAAAAATTCCGGGATTATATAATCCCGGAATTTTTAGTTTTAGTGAGCCATCCGCGATTCGAACGCGGGACACCATGATTAAAAGTCATGTGCTCTGCCAACTGAGCTAATGGCCCTAATGGCTGGGATGGCAGGATTCGAACCTACGAAATGCCAGAGTCAAAGTCTGGTGCCTTACCGGCTTGGCGACATCCCAATATTGAGAAGTGTGAAGTCGATTATAAAAAATTGCAACTTCTCACCTCTATATGTATAAGTGGGGTGGATGATGGGAGTCGAACCCATGACCTCCAGAGCCACAATCTGGCACTCTAACCAACTGAGCTACACCCACCACATTAGTGCCTCAAAAAAGGCACAAAGATATCTTAAGTCAAAAAACCCAATCTGTCAATAGAATTTTTTAAAATTTTATTATTTTTATTATATCACTTAATTGCAAAAGTAAAATCCACCCCAATTTTTGTTCAAGTGGAATTTACTTTTGCAAATACAAGATAACGTTCAGAGTAGATTTCACCTTTGCAAACTCCTGTGGTAAAAGAATGTGGTTTT
>JAEYYB010000068.1 GCA_023430975.1 Bacillota bacterium
CAGATACAAGGATATTGGTTATGATTTATGCCTGCAATGGATTTTTGCAATATTGTACATTTTGCATTTGCAACTTTGTGTATTTTTGTTTTGCAACTTTGTACATTTCTATTTTACACTAAATAATATATGGATTGCCAACCGCTGGATAAAGAGATTAATGACTGCTAAATGCTATACTTGAAAATTAGAAAGCATGAAACCTTGTGTTTTTAGGCATTCTAAAATATAATAGATTTGAAGCTTTAAAGTTATTCTTTGAGGCTTTTGTTGTGTTAAAGATGTATTTTCCCATGAAAATAAAGCTAAAGTGAGGGTGTGTAGTTATGTTGGTTATATTATCAGGAAGTTCCGGGGTAGGTAAAAACACTATTATAAATAGGATTTTAGAAGATATGGATAATGTTGAGCTTATGCCCACAATGACAACAAGGGAAAAGAGACCGGGGGAGGAGACAGGAAAGCCTTATATTTTTGTCTCCAAGGAAGAATTTGAGCGAATGATCGAAGCGGATGAACTTGTTGAACATCAGATAGTCCATGGCTTTTACTATGGAACTTCTAAAAAAATAGTAAATGAAAAATTCAATGGTAACAAAATTTTGATTAAGGATATAGATGTAGATGGTACTCAGAACTTGGTTAAGAGAATTAATAATGTTGTTACCATTTATTTGAAGCCCAAATCCAAGGAGCAGCTTATTGAAAGGCTTAAAGGCAGAGGTGAAGAGCGGATTGAGGTCAGGCTTGCTCGTTTCGAGCATGAAGAAGCTATGGCTGATACATACAAGTATGTTTTGGTAAATGATCAGTTAGAAGAAACAGTTGAAAAAATTAAGGATATAATCACAAAAGAATATAAAGAGTGTTGATTAAGGATTAAGGCATGATAAAAGCACTAGATATCTTTGTTAATATTCAGTGCTTTTATTTATATAAATATATTTTTTAGCATGTATTTAAAATTCCAAAGATCAGTTTTTGTTAAAAAGATCCTTTAGTTTGTTCACGAATGTAGATCCTGTACCTTCGCGAATAGGAAGGAAAGGCTTTAGAGGGTTTTGTTTTTCAACTCCAAATACTTTTGTAAGCACATTTTCTTCTTCCTGTTCATTGTCTTTCTGTATAACCTTTATTTTGTGAGGCTCGCCCAGCTCAACATCAACTATTGTTTCTAAGGATTCCGAAACATCTGTGTCTGGGTATGAAAGCAAAAACGAGGATTGATGCTTAACCGATTTGCTGACAAAAATACTTTCCGGTATGTATCCTAACGGGGAGAAGGTACAATTCGGGAACCTGCTGACAACACCTGATATTCTCTTTATAACAGAGTCGCCTTCCTTAGCATCTTCACATTTGTTTACGACAAGTTTGAGGTTTAAGCAGCGATGCTTGGATATCAGAACCTTTAGAATGGAAAAAGTATCCGATATAGCATGGGGCTCGGGTGTCGTAACAAGTATTGTTTCATGGGTGAACATAACCAGGTCGTTTAAAATCCTTGAAAGACCTGCACTCGTGTCTATTAAAACATAATCAAAGTTATTTTCAAGAGCCGAAAGGCCTGTGGTGATTCTCTCAACTTGATGAGGATTTAAGTTTGAGAGCTCTAAAAGACCGTTGCCTCCAGGTATTACCTTTATATCGCCGGGACCGTCAATTATAATATCCTCAAGGTTTTTTACACCTTTTATAACATCAGTGAGATTATAAGCCGGTGACAACTTAAGCAGAACATCAATATTAGCCATTCCTAGATCGGCATCAAGTATTACTACCTTTTTATTTCTCTTAGCAAGTGCTATTGCATAGTTGATAGTAAAGCAAGATTTTCCTGCACCGCCTTTTCCGCTTGTAATAGTCACAAACTTGCATGCCCTTTTCATCACGGCATTGGAGCCTATGGCTGTATTAATGGCACTCGTCAAGTCTTGGGGAAGGCTAATAAAGAGAGACTGTTTTTCGGGGTTTTTACCAACAACCCTTGAATTAAATTGTAATAACCCATATGGAGTATTTGTCTTGAGACTTAAATCATATCCAGTCGGTATCGGAGAAAACACTCCGTTCTTATTAGGTTGGGCAATCTCAAGGTAGTTCTGATCCATTGACAGGAGTTTGCTTTCATAGATGTCACAAACATTACCTGAATTTGTAGTTATCTCAACAATTTGTCCGGGTAAAAATTTGATATTATCCATAATACCTCTCTTTATCTTGTAGATAGAATATATCTATATTAAAAGTGCATAATCTTACATTTGTAAAAGATTATTCACTTTTCATCTAATGATGATTTCTTAAATATTATACTAATTTTATATTATGGTATAATTAATGTCAATTGTACCATAAAAAATATTAAATACATATTATTCTTATTCAATGTAAATATTGAATATTACTAAAGTTTCCTTAATGGGAAATAGGCTTCTAAAGCTTTCGGAAAATAAATTTATGTTATATAATTTATTATGCTGACCGAAGATATATATGTTATTAAATATAAAAGGTTTATCACTTTTAATATAGTTTGTAAAGCTTGATATTTTAGTTTACAAAATGTAAGATAAATTTAAAGTGTTGCAGTACAAAGCGTTGAAACACAGGAAAAATACATCAGGAGGGTAATATGGAAAATCTTAAAATTTTATTCGCTTCTTCCGAAGTAGTACCTTTTGCAAAAACCGGAGGTCTTGCAGATGTAGCAGGTTCGCTGCCAAAAGCAATAAAAGCTATGGGCACCGATATCAGAGTAGTTATGCCGAAGTATAAATGCATTGCTAAAAATTATACCGACAAGATGGAGCTTGTTAGCAGTTTTTATGTAAACATAGTTTGGCGCAGGCAGCTTTGTGGAGTCTATAAGCTTGAAATGGATAATGTTGAATATTACTTTTTAGAGAATGACTTTTATTTCAATAGAGACGGACTTTATGGCTATTTCGATCAGGCTGAACAGTTTACATTCTTTAACAGAGCTCTTCTGGAAATGCTGCCTCATATAGGTTTTCAACCTGATGTAGTACATTTTAACGATTGGCAGACAGGAATAGGAAGTCTGCTGTTGGAGTCTGACTATAAAGAACTTAAGTATTACAAGGATATGCAATCCTTGTTCACTATACATAATATCAAGTATCAAGGAATATTCCCAAAAGAAATAATGGATAGTGTGCTTGGTTTGAGTTGGGAATATTTCCACCTAAATGGTTTGGAACACAATGATCAGGTAAATTTCATGAAGGCTGGGATAGCATATTCCAGTATTGTTAATACAGTAAGTAAAACGTATGCAGACGAGATAAAGCACGACTTCTTTGGAGAAGGGCTAAATGGAATAATAAATAGGCGTGCAGCGGATGTATACGGTATATTGAACGGCATAGATTTCGATCATAACAACCCTTCAACAGATAAGAGATTGTATGTGAATTACAGTTCCAAAAGTATAAATGGAAAATATGAAAATAAGAAATTGCTTCAGGAAGAATTAAAGCTTCCCGTAAGAGATGTTCCTATAATAGGGATAATATCAAGGCTTGTAGATCAGAAGGGGTTTGATCTAATTGATTGCGTAATTATGGAAATACTCCAGATGGATATACAGTTAGTTGTTTTGGGAACGGGCGAATATAGGTATGAGAATATGTTCAGGTGGGCTAGTGAGGTTTACCCTGATAAGGTATCTGCAAACATTAAATATGATGATGTATTGGCACAAAGGATTTATGCAAGTTCGGATATGTTCCTGATGCCATCCCTGTTTGAGCCCTGCGGATTAAGCCAGATGTTCAGTATGAGGTACGGAACAATACCCCTTGTAAGGGAAACTGGCGGCCTTAATGATACCGTGAGGCCGTATAACGAGTTTACCGGTGAAGGAAACGGGTTTACATTTGCAAATTACAATGCACATGATATGCTATATACAATAAGAAGAGCTGTCGAATTCTATCAAAACAAGCCTACATGGGAGATGCTCGTTAAGAGAGTGATGAAAGAGGATTTCAGGTGGGAGAAGTCAGCAAATGAGTATGTTGAATTGTATCGTAAGGCTATGGAGAAAGAATAAATATATGTTAAGGTATGCCCCAAATATAACTTCCCGTATAATTTCGCTTTCGTGTTCACTTAGTAATGGCTAAGAAATAACATCCAATTCTCATCGTCCAAAACCCCGTTAAATCGTCGGGATTTTGTCCTTGAGAATATGAAGTTTTTTCTAAGACATTCCTTAACTCGTGAACACACGCTTAAAACGGGAAGTAATATTTCAATCATGCCTTAAGTATGATTAAAGGTGACTGAGTGTGGAATTTAAAACACCTGTTTTAGAAGAGATTAATAGGTATATATCATCTAATCCGCTTCCTTTCCATATGCCGGGGCATAAGATGGGGAAAGGGTTTAAAAAAGGTTATTTTGACCAAATTGCAGCTATGGATTTGACAGAGATTCCAAAGCTTGATAATCTGCATTATCCCGATGGGGTGATAAAGGAAGCACAAGACCTGGCAGCCAGGGCTTTCGGTAGCGAGCACACTTTTTTTCTTGTAAATGGCTCTACCTGCGGAATACATGCAATAATAAGGTCAATATGCAAGCCTGGTGAGAAACTGTTGGTAGGACGTGACTGTCATAAATCAGTAGTTAACGGAATGATGTTGTGGGGTGTGGAGCCTTTTTATATTAATCCCGAGTTTGATGAAAATTTTGGCATCCCCACCGTGATGTCCCCTGAAAAGGTCCGTGAGGCTTTTGAAAAAAACCTTGATTGCAAAGGCATAATATTGACAAGACCAAATTATTATGGAATTTGCTCGGATTTAGAGTCTATTGCAGCCATAGCCTCATCATACGGAAAGATTCTTGCCGTTGATGAGGCTCATGGTGCACATCTTAAGTTTAATAAAGCACTGCCTAAGTGTGCTATGGAGCTCGGTGCAGATGTATGTGTTCAAAGTGCCCATAAAACGCTTCCGGCATTTACACAAGGATCGTACCTACATGTAAGGTCAGGAAAAATTGATGTGGAAAGGCTTAAAAATATTCTTAGTATGCTGCAAACAACAAGTCCTTCATATGTAGTAATGTCATCCCTGGACTATTCAAGGGCACTGATGGAAAATGAAGGAGAGGCTCTCTTGGAAAGTCTCATCAGTAATATTGATTGGTTTATAAATTCGTTGAGTGCAATTAATGAATTTTCTGTTCTATCCGTCAATAGTACGGGTAATTTTCCGATTGACAGGACCAGGCTGGTTATAAACGTTAATAGAATTGGACTTACAGGATTTGAGGTTGAAAGGATATTAAGATTTGAATATAATATACAGGTTGAGATGTCAGATCCAGGCAACATTGTTTGTATTGCTGCAGTATCTGACACAAAAGATGACTTTGAAAGGCTTTATCTTGCACTTGCAGACATAAGAAGTAGGGTTGTTAAAGAAGGTAAAACAGCCGATATTAATATATATAAGTATAATGGCAAATTGGAAGTGCCCGAACAAGTGGTGTCACTGGGGGATGCATTTAATTCACGGTCGAAAAAGGTTAGGCTTCAATTTGCTGCAGGTATGATTGCAAAGGGTACCATTACTCCTTATCCGCCAGGGATACCTGTTGTTTGTCCTGGTGAGCGAATACGCCAGGGGGTAATTGATTCCCTGTTAGCTTTGTTAAACCAGGGAGGAAATGTTAACGGTATTGGGAAACATTATGAGATAGAGGTTATAGATTAGTAATTAGTAATATTTTAGTCATTCCTTAAGTAAAGTATGTGGTGGGAGGTAACCATGAGCAGAGGATATTTTGTTACAGTTGAAGGAACTGATGGGTCTGGAAAGACTACTCAGATTAAATTGATTGAAGAGTATTTGAAAAGTAAAAATAAATCAGTGGTGCTGACCAGGGAGCCTGGAGGAACCAAGATTAGCGAAAAAATTAGAGATATATTATTGGATTCACAGAACTCTGAAATGGGAATGCTCACTGAAATGCTTTTATATGCTTCTGCCAGGTCCCAACTGGTTTCGGAAGTTATAAGGCCTGCAATAGAGGCGGGCAAAGTTGTCATTTGTGACAGATTTATTGATTCCAGCTATGTTTATCAGGGATTTGGAAGAGGTATTGATCTTAAACTTATTACAGATGTCAACAGGATAGCACTTGATGGATTGGTGCCCGATATTACTTTATTTTTTGATATAGATCCGGTTGATGCTTTGAGAAGAAGAAGCAATGCAACCGGGCTGGACAGAATTGAAAAAGAGAAAATGGATTTTCATAAAAGGGTGTATAACGGGTATAAAAAACTGGCAATGCTATATTCAGACAGAATTACTTGCATAGACAGCAGCAGAAGTATTGAAGAAATATTCGGCGATGTTAAAATTTGCCTCAATGAGCTCATGGATTTTTAGGAGATTGCATAAAATATATAAAAAATCTATTTCTTTACTATATTAAAAGTGATAAATCTATTACATTTGTCTGTCGCAAATCCCGTTGAACCGTTCGTTATTTGCTCCGCCAAATGTAAGATTATTAACACTTTTAATATAAAAAATCTATTTCTTTACTATAAAGGAATGTGTGGAGTGATTCTAGATGAAAGTTGGGAATTTGGGAGATAATACAGCTAATATCACTGAGACCCGTGGTCGGGAGGAAAGAAAAACTTCCGAAACAAAGAACAGCACTTTTCATACAAGACTTGTGCAGGCTGAGACAAGTAATTTTGATGAGCGTGTAAGAAATATGTTTAACAAAATTGTTGAGCAGGGAGATAAGCTTTCCAAGAAGATAGATATCAGGGAATTTAAGATTTACAAATCCATGATTTCTGAATTTCTTGATGAAATAGTCCATAATTCTCATAAGTTTTCCAAGAAGAGCTTTCTTGACAGGCGTGGAAGGTATAAGGTTTATGCTGTCATTAAGAGGATTAACGAGGAACTTGACCTTCTTGCCAAAGAATTTCTTAATGGTGAAAAGGACAATATTCAGATTCTCCAGAGGTTGGATGATATACGGGGACTGATTTTAGATATAATAATGTAAGGGGTGTAGAGCCATTTTTAGCAGTCTTGTTGGACAGGCAGAGGTTAAAGAGATTCTTGAAAATTCAATAAAGAGCAACAAGGTATCCCATGCTTATGTTTTTACCGGTCCAAAGGGAATAGGTAAAAAAACTTTTGCGAAGGTCTTCTCAGGCGAGCTATTATGCCAGGAACTATCAGGAGATACAAGGTGCGGCAAATGCTTTGCATGTAAAACCTTTGACAACAATACAAATCCTGATTTTAAAATTATTGATGCAGGTGAAGGAAGCATTGGTGTTGATGATATAAGAGATATACAGAGTGACGTTATTATTAAGCCATTTTATTCTGCCAGAAAGGTTTATCTTATTTTTGAGGCGGATAAAATGACTGTTCAAGCTCAAAATTGCCTCTTGAAGACACTTGAGGAACCACCGCCATATGCGGTGATCATTTTGACTGCTTCCAACTATGAAGCACTTATGGATACAATTCGTTCCAGGGTTTTGCGGCTCACTTTTAATAAGTACAACAATGGAGAATTAAAGGCTATCATGGATAGACTCCTGGACAAGCCTGCCAATAACATTGATTTTGTACTTTCCTTCTCTGATGGCATAGCAGGTAATGCGTTGGAAATTGCCGGATCAGAAGAATTTGTCCGGCTGCGAGAGGACACTATTCAAATGATTTTAAGCCTTAAGAATAGTAAAGTTGATGAAATCTTCAGTGCCATCAAGTTTATGGAAGATAATAAAGCTGTTGTTGAAACAGTACTGGATATTATGCTGACATTTTTCAGGGATTTAATTATATACAAAAAAACCAGGGATGAAAAAATGTTGATTAATTCTGATAAAAAGGGTATCATATTAAATAATGTTGATAAATTCACTGTAAAGAAGCTTGGCGAAAATATTGAACTGATTGAAAATACCAGGCGGATTTTGCAGCAGAACGCTAATTTTCAACTTTCAATGGAAGTAATGCTTATGAAGCTTCAGGAGGAGTAATATAAATGGTAAAGGTGGTTGGGGTTAGGTTTAAAAGTGCAGGGAAGATTTATTTCTTCGATCCCGGCGATTTGGAAATTGAAGTAAACACAAATGTTATTGTTGAAACAGCGAGAGGCGTGGAGTTTGGCCTTGTTGTTATTCCTATCAGGGAAGTGGCTGAAGCGGAGATAGTTGCTCCATTAAAGCCTGTAATAAGGATTGCGACAGAGGACGACAAGAAACACGCAGATGATAACAAAAAAAAGGAAGAAGAAGCATTTAAGATATGCTTGAAAAAAATAAAAGATCATAATTTAGATATGAAACTTATAGATGTTGAATATACATTTGATAACAACAAGGTTTTGTTCTATTTTACTGCTGACGGAAGGGTAGATTTTAGAGAATTGGTAAAAGACCTTGCATCTGTTTTCAAAACAAGGATTGAACTAAGACAGATAGGGGTCAGGGATGAAGCTAAAATGCTTGGAGGTATAGGTGTTTGCGGACGGGTTTTATGCTGTAATTCCTATTTGGGTGAGTTTCAACCTGTATCCATAAAAATGGCAAAGGAACAATGCCTATCATTAAATCCTACAAAAATATCAGGAACATGCGGAAGACTAATGTGCTGTTTGAAATACGAACAGGATGCTTACGAGGAAATACTTTCAAGGGTTCCAAGGGTTGGTGCTATTGTAAGTACTCCAAGCGGTCAGGGAACTGTCATGGAAATAAGTCTTCTTAAGGAATTGGTTAAAGTAAAATTGGATAAAGGCAATGAAACAGATTTACAGGTCTACAAGTCCGATGAAGTAAAGGTAATAAAGGATGTTGCAAAAGAAGATGATACCGACATTAATATTGAAGAGTTAAAGAGTTTGGAAGATTAGAAAAAATAAAAAAAAGAGTTTCCTTTAATGAGCATTGGTGGTAAAATAGTAAAGTCGATAATATAGTATTAGTATTTGCGTATATGTAAATTATCAAGGAGGTGTTGTTGATGGCATATTTTATTGAAGACTCATGTATTAGCTGTGGAGCTTGTGAATCAGAATGCCCTGTTTCCTGTATAACTGCTGGGGATAAAGCATATGTGATTGACGCAGATGCATGTATCTCATGCGGTGCTTGTGCAAATGTTTGTCCAGTGAATGCACCAAAGGAACAATAATTAATTTTAAATAGGGTCGGGCAGAGATCATCGGTATCTTTGCCCGACTTTATTAATGTCTAAATAAGGTATGGATATAAAGTGGATATGATTTTAAATGAAAATGAGGCTATTGATGACCTCCAATATAAAGGTCTTAAGATCATTCAAAAGAAGGATGGATTTAAATTTGGTATAGATGCGGTTATATTAAGCCATTTCCTTGATGTGAAAAAGAATGATGAAGTTATTGATTTGGGAACGGGAACAGGCATAATACCTATTTTGGTGGCAGGCAAGACTCAGGCTAAATCGGTAACAGGCCTTGAAATACAGTCTGATATGGCAGAAATGGCAAATAGAAGCGTTCTTCTTAATTCTCTTGGTGAGAGGGTTAAGATTGTATGTGGTGATATAAAAGAAAGTGTTGAACGTTTTGGTAGTTCAAAATTCAACATTGTTGTAACCAACCCGCCTTATATGAGCGTTGGAAGAGGGCTGGTCAATCCTTCCGATACAAAATCCATAGCAAGACATGAGATTTTATGTACTTTGGAGGACATAGTAAGGGTAAGCTCAAGACTTCTGGTTCCAGGTGGGCAGTTTGCAATGGTTCACAGGCCTCAACGCTTGGTTGATATATTGTTTCTGATGAGGCAATATAGAATAGAGCCGAAGTTTTTAAGGTTTGTTCATCCCTCTCCCTATAAACGTGCAAATCTTGTACTTGTTAAAGGCTTCAGGGGTGGTAATCCCGAACTTAAAATGATGGAGCCGCTTTATGTCTATGATGAGAATGGCAGGTATTCAAAGGATATAGATGATATATATCAAAGAGGAGAATAGTAAATTGAGTGATAAAGGAATGCTGTACCTTGTTGCAACTCCTATAGGCAATTTGGAAGATATAACGTTAAGGGCTATAAAAGTTTTAAAGCAGGTTGATATTATTGCTGCGGAAGATACCCGGCAGACTATAAAGCTTCTTAATCACCTAGAAATAAAAAAGCCTTTGGTCAGTTATTATGAACACAATAAAATAAGTAAGGGCAATTACCTTATTGAGCAGCTTGTAGAAGGCAAGGAGATTGCTTTAGTGTCTGATGCAGGAACGCCTGCCATATCAGATCCTGGTGAAGATTTAGTCAAGCTTGCCATTGAGAACGGAATCCAAATAACCTCCATCCCGGGGCCGGTAGCTGCTATAGCGGGGATAACTGCATCAGGTCTTCAGTGTGGGAGATTCGTATTTGAAGGTTTCCTGCCCATGAATAAGAAGGTAAGGAAGGACAGGCTGAGCCAGCTCAAGGGTGAAATTCGTACTATAATATTCTATGAAGCACCTCACAAATTGATATATACATTGAAGGATTTGTATGAAACCCTTGGAGACCGCAAGATTGTACTGGCAAGAGAACTTACCAAAAAGTTTGAGGAGTACTTAAGGCTCAGTCTTAAAGAGGCACTTGATTTCTACACAGAGAAAGCACCTAAAGGCGAATTTGTACTTATGATAGAAGGGGCCAGTGAAGAGGAAATGGAAGAAGAACGGACTAACAAATGGAGCAGCATGACTCTTGAGGAACATATAGAAATTTACATTGATGAAGGTATGACAAAAAAAGAGGCTATTTCCAAGGTTGCTGACGACAGAGGGCTTAGTAAAAGAGGAGTATACAACAGCTATATGAAGAAATAAAATATATATTAAAAGTGATAAATCTATTACATTTGTCTTTCGCAAATCCCGTTGAACCGTTGGTTATTTGCTCTGCCAAATGTAAGATTATTAACACTTTTAATTTAGGTATAGAATATACCATAATTTTTGAATACAAAAAAGGACTGTCATAAAACAGCCCTTTTCTTATGTGTTTAATTATTTCTTAAGTTCTCTCATGCAATCTGGGCAGATATTTTTTCCCTTGTATACTGAAACATCTTTAGCATTTCCGCAGAATATGCAAGCTGGTTCGTATTTCTTGAGTATAATTGTCTGACCGTCTACGTATATTTCTAAAGCATCCTTTTCTGCGATGTCAAGTGTTCTTCTTAATTCAATTGGAAGTACAACCCTTCCTAATTCATCAACTTTTCTAACAATTCCAGTAGATTTCATTTTTTTTCCTCCTCTAAAATTACAGTATTCGACAAACTTTGCATTTTTATAGTAGCATAAATTCCAGCTAACGTCAACAATAAATTTAAAAAAATTCTAAAAAATGTTTTCTGAAAACTTAGCTAATTAATTCTAAAAACTTAGAAAGCAGCTATATCAGCTTTTGGTTTTTCCATATAACTGGGAATTATTTTTCGCATTCAAACTAAGTACAATTAGCTTCTAAAAAAAGAAATAATTAACTGGTAAGTGTAAATGATTTTTGAGCGACATTATTCGACAAAGTTTCGACAATATTACATGAAAAAGATCTGCAAATATTTGTTATAATTGTAAAGTTTGCAATACAATACTGGTTTATTATAACCACTTCTAAACATTTCTTGTGTCTAAGAAATTATGGTGTATTCCACACCATAATTTCCCACTTAACTATTCCTTAAAACATATAATTTGATAACCTGTCATATAAATAAAATGATTATTGAAAACTTGCAGGTAGAGTAATGCTGAATTATATTTGGATGGGTATGCTGCTAATTGGTTTTATAATTGGAGGATTAAACGGGAGGCTTGAGGCTGTGACCCAGGCGGCATTTAATTCATCAAAATCCGCTGTGGAATTATCAATAGGACTTCTTGGTATTTTGTGCCTGTGGACTGGATTAATGGGAGTGGCAGAAAAAAGCGGTTTATTAAACAAGTTGGCTTACCTGGTTTCTCCTCTTATAAGGCTGCTTTTCCCGCAAATTCCTAAAAAAAGTCCGGCTATCGGGGCAATAGTAATGAATATGGCAGCTAATTTCTTTGGACTTGGCAATGCTGCCACACCACTAGGATTAAAAGCGATGAAAGAGCTTCAAAATCATAATGCTGTGAAAGATACAGCATCTGATTCGATGATAATGTTCCTTATACTTAATGCTTCGGCTATTCAGTTGGTGCCTGCCACGATTATTGCTCTTAGGTCTTCGGCGGGGTCAACAAACCCGGCAGAGGTTATTGTTCCCATATGGGTAGCGTCAGCTTGTGCAGCAGCAACCGGAATTATTGCTGTCAAGCTCCTGGGAAGGATGACAATAAATCAGAAAAGAAGAATGAAATCTAAAAATTAAACGCTAAAAATTAAATGCTATAAATGATTCAGGAGTTGGTTAGTTATACTTAGAGATGTTTCGAATTTAACTGTGCCGTTGATATTTGCGGTTATATTAATAGCGGGTGCTATAAAAAATGTAAAAGTTTATGATGTGTTTGTTGAAAATGCCAAGGAAGGTATAAGCACCATAGTAAAGATTATTCCTTCTCTTATAGGACTTATGGTGGCAATAGGTGTTTTTAGGGCATCAGGAGCCCTCGATATTATTATTTATGCTACAAAGCCGTTTGCATCTTTGCTTGGAATTCCATCAGAAGCTTTGCCGCTTGCTTTTTTAAGGCCGATTTCAGGGAGTGCTTCTCTAGCCTTGGTATCAGATATAATGAAGAATTTCGGGCCCGATTCATATGTTGGGAGGGTAGTTTCTACAATGATGGGATCAACAGAAACAATATTTTATACTTTGACCGTGTATTATGGTTCTGTAGGAATAAAAAACATAAGACATACTCTTGTGGCCGCTTTGATAGCTGAGTTTGTCAGTGTATTGGTATCGGTATGGGTATGTGCTTATATGTTCGGTATATAGATCCAAATATTATAAATAAACAGGAGTGTATATGGATAATTATTGTATTGCAGTTTTTAAAAATAATGACTTACAGGCACAAAAAAGCCGTATTAAAAAATTTTTTCAGCAAATATTATTAAGATTTAAGGATACAGGCAAAGCTGACTGGTTTGAAACATTAGAGATCACTGGTGAAATAGTTATCCATTTAATAAGGATACCCTACAGTATGGAAGAATACAGGGAGCTTAACGATAAAAAAAGACAGATGATCCTAAGGTATGCAATGGAAATTTGCCGCTCAAAAGGTGTAAAACACTGCATTCTGCCTTTTAAAATTCAAGAGGATATTGAATCTGAAGGGTTCTATAAAAAATGCTGGGATGGAAAAATCTTATACAGGGCACTTTTGGTAAATATAATAAATAGAGTATGTTACATAAAAGATTTAGACATAAACTCCATTGAAATAGCAATAATTAATGGCAATGATAATGCTGAATTATTACAAATTGTAAAATTAATATCAAGTTTTATAAAATTTGTTACGATAATTACAAAAGATATGAGTATAAACAAGGAAATTGAAGAAATTTTTTATGAAACAGGTACTTCAATAGGCGTATCAGGAGATTACAGCAATACGCTTAAGCGGGCAGATTTAATTATTAATTTAGGTGATGCAGAAGAATTCAACTGTTTTATAAAAGAAAATGTTGTAGTGCTGAATTACGGAAAGGCAGCAGATTTTTATAAGAAGGTTTGGGTTATTAACGACATAAAAGTAGAATTGCCTTTGAGTGTTGCATTTAAGTTGGATGAAAGTTTACTGGAGCTCTATAAGGTAAATGAGATTGCTGAAATGCTTATTATGAATAAGGTGGGGTATCCCATGGTAGATGAGGGATGCAAGTTTGATTTGGATTTTATTGCTAAAATGACTGAGGTGTTTGATAATGACGGTTATGAGCTGGAGGGTTTCGAGTAAAACCACTGTGTTTTGCTTTAATAAATGCCTGGATTAATAATGCTTTTAATGTAACTGTAATTCTTGACAATAAGATGGTTTGTATTTTATAATGGTGAAAAATAATAGTATTATACGGTTTTTTAATTATTTTAGTACATGCCGTTTAATTTGTAATTTTATTCTAATCGGTCGCTTTTTGTTGATTTAAGAGCCTTAAGACATGTGTTGAAGCAAATCTGTATTGGAATTGGCACTGAACGAGATTTATTGTTTCTTAATATAGGTGCGTAAGAATAAATAAGTTAGAATTGCATATATTATCAACACAAATTTTTATAAAAGGAGAACTTCAAATGACCAGCAAAGAAGTTGTTTTGACTTATGAAGGGTTAAAAAAGTTAGAGGAAGAATTGGAATGTTTGAAAGGTGTCAAAAGAAGAGAAATTGCTGAAAGAATAAAGCAAGCACTTTCTTTTGGGGATATTTCTGAAAACTCTGAGTATGATGAAGCTAAAAACGAGCAAGCCCATATTGAAGGTAGAATTGTTCAAATAGAAACGATGTTGAAGCATGCTAAGGTAATTGATGAGGATGAAGTTAGTACCGATGTTGTAAGTTTAGGATCAAAGGTCAGGCTTCTTGATTCTGAATTTAACGAAGAAGTTGAGTACTATATAGTTGGATCTACTGAAGCTGATCCATCCAAATTTAAAATATCAAATGAGTCTCCTGTAGGAAGTGCATTAATAGGAAAGAAAATTGGTGATACTGTTGATGTAGCAGTACCCGACGGAGTTATAAGCTTTAAAATCCTTGAGATTCATAAATAACTTGTAATTATGCATAAATTTATATATAATAGATAAAATAACAGTTTACATATCATGTAAGCTGTTATTTTGTTGAAAAATTTGTGTTTACGAATATATTTAAAATATACAAATGAGTTGGCTTTATAGGAGGAGAAAGATGTCAGAAAATATTGAACAAAATAATGAGTTGCAGGATCTAAACGAACTGCTTAAGGTTAGAAGGGCAAAACTTTCGGAGTTGCAGAACAACGACAAGGACCCCTTTAAAATTGTTAAATTTGATGTTAATTGCTCAGCTAAACATATAGTGGATAATTTTGATGAGATGGAAGGCAAGCTTGTTTCAATAGCAGGAAGGATTATGTCAAAAAGAGGTATGGGTAAGGCTGGTTTCTGTAATCTTCAGGACAGGGATGGAAAAATTCAGTTATATGTACGTGTTGATGAAATCGGTGCTGAAAACTATAGTGAATTCAAGAAATTTGATATTGGAGATATAGTTGGAGTGAGCGGTGAAGTATTTAAAACTCACTCGGGTGAAACTTCCATAAAGGTAAAGGAGATAACGCTTCTAACCAAATCGCTGCAGCCGCTGCCTGAAAAGTTTCATGGACTTAAAGATATGGATTTAAGATACAGGCAAAGGTATGTTGACTTAATAGTGAATCCTGAGGTTAGAAACACTTTTATAATAAGAAGTAAAATTATTAAAGCAGTTAGAGAGTTTCTTGATAACAGGGGATTTTTAGAGGTGGATACACCGCTTTTAAATACAATACCGGGAGGGGCTGCTGCAAAACCGTTTATTACACACCACAACACCCTTGATATCGACTTGTATTTAAGAATTGCACCTGAGCTCTATTTAAAAAGGCTTATAGTAGGCGGTCTTGAAAAGGTTTATGAGATGGGCAGAATGTTCAGGAATGAAGGTATGTCCATAAAACATAACCCTGAGTTTACTTTGATGGAAGTTTATGAAGCGTATAATGACTATAAAGGTATGATGGAACTGACCGAAAACCTCATTTCTTCTGTAGCGGAAAAGGTTCTTGGTACTACAAAGATTAATTATCAGGGACAGGAAGTTGATTTGACACCGCCATGGAACAGAATGACTATGGTTGAAGCGGTGAAAAAGCATACCGGTATAGATTTTGATGAGGTTAAAAGCGATGAGGAAGCAAGGCAAATTGCTAAGGAGAAAAAGGTTCATCTCAATGGTGATTTGACAAAAGGCGAGATATTAAATTTGATGTTTGAAGAGTTTGTAGAAGAGCATCTTATACAGCCAACATTTATAATGGACTATCCAGTAGAGGTTTCACCTCTTACAAAAAGAAAGCCTGACAGGCCTGAATTGACAGAAAGGTTTGAGCTGTTTATAACAAGCAGGGAAATGGCAAATGCATATTCAGAGTTAAATGATCCTCTCGACCAAAGAGAAAGATTTGTAAATCAGATGAAAAAGAGGGAAGCAGGGGATGAGGAAGCTAACATGATGGACGAGGATTTCCTTACTGCGTTGGAATACGGTATGCCTCCTACAGGTGGCCTTGGTATAGGTATAGACAGGCTTATTATGCTTCTTACTGATTCTTACTCAATAAGAGATATATTGCTGTTCCCAACGATGAAGCCTCGTGATTAGTATTATTGAATGTATGGCTGGAGGATAAACAGATGGGTGAGCAAAAGGATCCCTATGAAATATTGGGATTGAAAAAGGATGCAAGCAAAGACGATATATTTAAGAGATATAGCCTTCTAATGAAGAAGTACAAGAATAATAAAAGCATGGAAGATGCTGAAGGTATAAAAGCTCAGATTAGCGAAATTGATGAGGCATATAATATTCTTATGGGATATGACCTTAACTCATTAGCAGAAGGCAAATTATTAGAGGAGACCCAAAGACCTCCTAATCGTCTGTTAAAAAAACTAAATATTGATGAAAAGAAGCTGGGTAATTTTATACATTACTATAAAGTGCACATGATTATCGGTATTATAGTTTTGATAGGATTATTTTTTACGGTAAAATCCATAGTAACCCGTGTAGACCCGGATTTGAAACTTAAACTGGTAGGGATTTATCCCAACACCAGCGTTGAAAAGTTGGAAAATCAAATTATGGGTAACATAGCTGGTCTCAAGAAAGTAGAAATAGACCCAATCATTTTTTGGGATAAAAATAGCCCTACCATGGAATCTTCGATGGAAATGAAGTTGTTTACATTATCGGGGACTGGACATGTTGATGCGTATCTTCTTGATGAAGAACGATTTGAAAAGCTTATGAACATGACGAACAGAGTGCAGCAATTAGATGATATTGTTAAGAAATACAGAAGTAAGATTGACGATAATGATCTAATAAAGAGGAAATTGAAAAATGAAAAAGAAGAGCATATATATGGTATAGAGGTTGAGAATAGAAGCATATTTAAAGGAACAGATTTGGAAAAGTTCAAAATTATACTATCAATTGGTTTGGATGGGGAAAATGATGAGAATACAGACAAACTGGTGGATTTAATTTTGAAATAATATTAATAAATACTTCTTGCAACAGCTTAAAGCTATCAAGGTTGAAAAATTATCCGGGAGGGATGAATATGGCAGAGGAGTTGGGTTATAGGGAAGAACATAAAGAAGGTTCTGTAGATATATATCTTACAGGTGAATTGGATATATATTCATCTGAAGGGTTTAAGGAGAAGTTGTACAATACAGCTGATAATGCTGATGTTGACTTAAAAATACACTGTGATAACCTAAGATACATAGACAGTACTGGACTGGGTATTTTTGTAGGAGCACTTAAAAGAGTTAAGGGAAAAAACAAAAATATAATTCTTATTAATCTAAAGGAAAATCTAAAAAAATTATTTATAATAACAGGACTTGATAAGGTATTTATTATAGAGGAGTGAAGAAATGGATAATATTGATGTGATAGAACTGAAGCTTCCTTTAAAAGCTGAGTATGTTAGTATTGTAAGATTGACAGCATCAGGCATATCAAATAGGATTGGTTTTGATATTGACTCTATTGAAGATATAAAAGTTGCTATAGCAGAGGTTTGCAACAAGCTTATAACTGTAGGAAGTGTAAATGAGGGTTTTGTTACAATAATTTTCAAGATTGCAAAGGATAAGCTTACGGTTATATTTGATTCTGAGGATGAATCACTTAAGTGTATATTTAGTGGCAGCGATAACGAATTTGGTCTTTCAATTATCAATGCATTAATGGATGAAGTAGAATTATGTTCAGATAGTTATATATTGTCAATATCAAAAGTGATCGAAGGGAAAAGTTAAAATGATCGATATGAATGATAATATAGATATTTCTTTAAATCAGGCAGATAATGATGAGATATTTTTAATATATAGAGATAATCCCAGTGTTTCCAATCGAAATGCCATCGTAAACCGTTTTATATACCTCGCTGAGATAATATCTAAAAAATTCGTCAATAGGGGCGTTGATTATGAGGATATTTATCAGGTAGGATGTATTGCACTTATTAAGGCCGTCGAACGCTTCAGTCCTGACAAGGGTGTTAAATTTGTTAGTTTTGCGACTCCTACAATAATTGGTGAAATAAAGAGGTATTTCAGAGATAAGGGTTCGGTTATAAGGATTCCGAGACGAATCTATGAGGTATATCAGAAGGTGAATCAAGCCAGAGATGCTTTGACTCAGGAGTTAAACAGAAGCCCAAGAGTGGAAGAGATAGCAAAGCATTTAAATATTGATGAGGAAACAGTGCTTGAGATAATTGAGTCTTGGAATGCATACAATATGCAGTCCTTTGATCAGAATGCATTTTCAGATGATGATCTGGAGCTGCATGAGACCATAGGGGAAGAAGACCGCACCTTTGAAAGAATTGAGAACCTGGATTTTCTGGAAAAAAGCTTGGATCACTTTAATGATGCTGAAAAAGAATTTATAAAATTGAGGTATTTCAACAATAAAACTCAAAAGGAGATCGCAGAGAAATTTGCCGTTTCACAAATGTATATTTCCAGGATGGAAAGAAAGATACTCGACAAGTTTCGAAAGATATTATCGAAATAATTCAAATAAATATCGTATCTTATAGAGTATAATATGAACAATTTTACTAAAACACTTCGGATTATTTTTTCTGAAGTGTTTTAGCTGTGTATATGAGTGTTTTAATAGAAAAAATATTATTATTAATTCAAAAGTTTAGTGAATCATTTTGGTGGGTAATATAATTATATACTCTATATTTAAGGCGGGGGGCACTTTGAAAACAAAAAGGTTTTATAATGTTAAAATTGCAAGTAACATTGAAAACATCGGAATGGTAGTCAATGAAATAATTTGCAGGTTGAATAATCTCTACTGTGTCGATGAGGGATTTGTCTATGATACAAAAGTAATTCTGAACGAGCTTATTATCAATGCCATAAAGCATGGTAATAACTGTATTAGTGACAAAAGTGTTAAAGTATCTGCATCAGTAATAAACGATCAATATCTTTTGTTTGCTATACAGGATGAAGGAGAAGGTTGTTCTTATAATGACACAGCATCTGATTATGAACCCGATAGCCTTAATGATTGTTGTTCACTATTAGAAAGCGGAAGAGGAATAATTATTGTGAAATGCCTTTGTGATAGGTTGAAAGTTAATAAAAAAGGCAATCGAGTACTTGTGCTTAAGAAGATTCATTCCTAAGGATCAATTTGTAGTATTTTGATGAAAAGTGCAAAATGTAAGAGAATTAATAAGAAATTTAGCGATAATTTAGTATAAAAGTCAAATTTGGTTTGTAGATAATATTGAAAACCATATATATTTGGTGGTATATTATAAAAGCTGTCGCTAACGTGTCAACGAAATAATGAATAAAAAACAAAAAAGTGTTGACAATATAAGAAAAGTGTGATAGTATGATTAAGCTGCTTCTTGAGGTAGCGATGGACTTTGAAAAGTAAACAGTGTAAAAAGACGAAAGAAACTCGTTAATTTTAAGATGAAGCTTTTATAAGCTAAATCAAATTTGAGTAACTTGCGAACTTTATAAAAAGCTAGTAAGTAAT
>JAEYYB010000070.1 GCA_023430975.1 Bacillota bacterium
TAGGATAGAAATTTTGCAAATCTACCATTCGCGTCAATGAGCATCACCACCATGTTTTAGATGCTCATAGTATATCATTGTTAAGAGCAGTATTCAATATATTATACCCAAAATTGCGGAAGAACCCAGTTTTAATTATAAATCAACAGATTGATAAGCTTTTTAATTATTGTTGTCACAGTTTTATTCTTATATTGGCAGGGATCATTATTCTTGTTAAATTCAGAAATGGATTTGGTAAATTAGGGGTTTTGAGTATTTTACTGATTTTAATAGGAATAACAATGATGTTTTTTTCAAAGAAAATGTGCATCAAGAGTGCTAGATTGAAAGAAAAGATAAATGTTACTCCGTTGGCAGAACTAAGAATTTCTTCAAATATAAAAAGTGTTCAAGAAATTATTGAAAGTATTGAAACACTTAGTTCATTTGAAGTTAATACTTCTAATTCTTATGGTGTATCTGCTGAAGTAGCGACAAAATGGAAAAACGGAACGGTTGAAATGTTAAAAGGAACTGATACTAAAAGCTCTCATTTAGAGCTTAGAACATTTGTATTTGATACTGTAGAGAATGCTTGTAACTCATATGCTGATAAATATAAAAATTACGGAAAAAACTATGGGATTATGGAAAGTAGCGGAACAGATAATGACAGATATTTTGTTACATACAAAAACCAGTCAAGGTCTAGTGCTGAAACAATGTATCAACTTATGGATTCCTGTACGACGTATGTATATTTTCAAAAGAATAATCTTTTAATTGAGTTGTGGGAAGATAAAAGAACAGCAGATACAAGTAAGATGGAAAGTTATATTAACTTGCTTGTAAAAAGACTTTCCAAATTAGATGAATAATTATATTAATAATAATTACTGTGCAGATAAAAGTAAGACTTTTTAGTGAAGAGTATAATATTTATATAAAGAAAAAGTGAGGAGATTTATGGTATTTCGTAATGGATTAATAAGCTTTTTAATAATAATAGTAACATCATTAATTCTAATAACGGTGGGAATCATACTTCTGGTTAAGTTTAGAAATGGGTTTAATGCAGTAAGAGGTATAAGCATTTTATTGATATTAATTGGATTAATAATGATACTTTTCTCAAAAAAAATGTGCATTAGAAACGTGAGATTGAAAGAAAATATAGATACAACACCAATGAAAGAACTGCAAATTTCTTCAAACATCAAAGGTTTTAAAGATATTATGGAAGGAATTGAATCGTTTAATTCTTTTGAAGTTAATACTTCTGGAGGGATAAATACTGCGGTGCCTGTAAAGCGTTCAGACGGAGTTGTTGAAATGCTAACAGGAATTGATAATAAAGGCTCACGTTTGGAAGTCCAAGTATGTGTATTTGATAGTGTTGAGAATGCTTGTAAGACATATGAGTTCTACCATAAAAGTTATGGATAAGACTATGGCATTATGGAAAGTAGCGGAAATCAAAGCAATAGATATTTTGCGACATACATAAACCAATTAAGGGCAAGTCCTGAGTCACTGTACGAACTGATGGATTCATATATGACTTATTTGTACTTTCAAAAAAACAATATTGTAATTTCTTTTTGGGAAATGAGAGGCCAAAGTGAAAGTAAAATAGAACAATACATCAGCTTGTTGGCAAGCAGGCTGTCCAAATTATAGCGAAAATTAAAATAGTAATTTGAGGTTGGGGTTAAACCCAGCCATTTCTGTTTTAGGAAACAGCAGTGACATAAAAAGGTCAGTCAGGAAAATTAAGCATTAGACATTTCACAAAATATCGTTATCATTGTATAATAGTATTTATAAGTTGTATAAAGGAGGTCGTTAATTATGACAACTACAGCTATATTTGTTTTGGTAACCCTCATTCTCTTACTAGTGCCAATCTTCAACATTGCAATATTTTTAGGTTCTTTAATAATTAAGAGAAATTTTAATTGGAATAATTTTAGAGCTGCATATATAATCTTTCTAATAGAAGTCATACTGTTTAGCATCGCTTTTATTGCACCTATTGCGGATGGTGGTATTTTTACACAAATTTTATTTGCTGAGATTGCCGGAATCGTTACAGCTATTCTTCAAATATCATCTATTTTTGAAGCAAGGAGACATACTTAAATGGGGCTTCCATTTTCTTATTTTCTTCCTGGAAAGCCATTAAGGAATATCAGAGGACCAGGTGCCTCTTTTTTAATACTTAATAATAATGTATAGTGATAATTGTACATTGTACAATGTAAATTAGGCTATAAAATACTTAAAGAAGGTGTTGAATTGCCAACCATAAAAATAAAATGCGATAACTGTGGTAAAGATATCTACTTTCACTATGGCCAGGTCATTAATTGTGATATGGAGCTTGCATGGGCTGGGGGATATCTATGTCAATTCTGTGGAGAATCAATCGAAGTAGATGGTGAAACAATACCTATAGAATATAGGGAAGCAATTTTGAGGAACGAGGGCAATTGGTCTCTATCTTTACATATATCTGATAATATGGTTATGAAAGCAATTAAGATTATACGCAAAGCAATGGAATTGAGTATGGAGGAAACAAAATATTTAAAGTCAAATATTCCTGGAACTATTCTTAAGGGTACAAAGGTTGAGATGCAAAGAATACAGCTATTATTACACAAAGAAGAAATAGAATCTGAAGTTGTTAAAGAAAAATAGATGTTACGCTTATATCATATTTGAAGTTTCAAATTTATGATTAACTCCTTGAATTATCTGGGAACAAAATAAGCATAAGCCATATTCAGAAATGTTTCCAGAAATTTTGTTTAAGGAAACCCGTAGAGAATATCAGGGGGCCAGTTCTCTTATTTATGTTTATGATTTCTGGTAAAATGAATACAAGAATATAATTTTAGTGAGCATTCCTGTAATGAAATAAAATGCACTTTGAAAAAAGGGATGCCAGGCTGTAAAATTTGAAATGTGAGTTGCCCGCAAAGTAACCACAAATCAAAAAACAGGAGGCATCTAATATGAAGTATAACCAAAATGAGAAACTGAAGCAAATGGATTTATCAACAATGGTAATAGGAGTTGATGTAGGAAGTGAACTACACTATGCCAGAGCCTTTGATTATAGAGGTGTTGAGTTGTCAGGAATATTAAAAATCAGTAATGATGCAGCGGGTTTTGAAACCTTTGAAAAATGGAAGCACGAACTGATGAAGAAGCATGACAAATCAAAAGTTATAGTTGGAATGGAACCTACAGGACATTATTGGTTTAACTTCGGGTATTCACTGCAAGAGAAAAGCACCAAAGTGGTGCTTGTAAATCCGATGCATGTGAAGAGGAGTAAGGAGTTTGACGATAACAGTCCAACTAAAAATGACCGTAAAGACCCAAAGACAATAGCAATGTTGGTTAAGGATGGTAGATATCTCGAACCATATATGCCAGAAGGGGTTTATCGAGAGTTAAGAATATCAATGGAAACTCGGGATCGGTATGTCAAGCAGCTAACTGTTATAGATAATAAAGTACAAAGATGGCTTTCAATATACTTTCCAGAGTTCAAGACAGTATTTAAGGACTGGACTGGTAAAGGAGCAATGTTAGCGTTAAAGAACTTTGCAACACCTGAGAGGGTTCTTGTAAAAGGTATTGAAGGCATAGTAGCCGTGTGGAAAGAACAGATAAAAAGAGCTGTTGGAACTAAGCATGCAATAAGGCTTGTAAAAGCAGCAGAAGTAAGTGTAGGTGTGAAAGAAGGCCTAAAATCAGCAGAATATGACCTGTTAAGCCTAATAGAAGAATATGATTTCTCGCTTAAAAAGCTTGAAGCAACTATGGAACTGATAGAGGAGTTACTATTCCAGGTTCCCAATATTAAGGAACTGTTAGGCATCAAGGGAATTGGAGTTGTAACAGTTGCAGGATTGATTGCTGAAGTTGGAGATATAGGGAGATTTGAAAATTCCAATCAGATACAAAAGCTTGCAGGACTTAACTTGAAGGAGAACAGTTCAGGAAAGCATAGAGGGAAAACCACACTAAGCAAGCGAGGTAGAAAGCGGCTTCGAAGGTTATTGTTTCAAGCGGTAATGATATTGGTCGCAAAGAACCCTGAATTTAGGCAGTTGCATTTATACTATACAAACAAAGTGGAAAATCCTCTGAAGAAAATGCAATCACTAATGGCAATAAGCTGTAAATTAATAAGGGTGTTCTACACATTGCTTACAAAAGGATTAA
>JAEYYB010000015.1 GCA_023430975.1 Bacillota bacterium
ATGGTTCTTTAGCTCAATACGAACTTAAAATGGTGTAAAAATGCCACAACCTACCATAACACATGTAACAATATGGCTGATTCTGGCATAAATTTTTTATTAAATTGAAATACGCAGTTTTTCGGTATATATTAATTTATTTCTAAAATATATGGAATACATTAAATTATAAAGGACTTTTAATAATGAAAAAAATACTGTTTTTAATACTTCCAATTTACATTTTAACAGGTCTTTTAGCCGAAACCCAAATATCTGCTGATAATTCACCCCAACAAGCCGTAATATGGCAGGGTTCTAATGTATATGTAACATTCAAGTACAATCCAAAAGTGGACATGCATCTTGTTTTTGGTCCATGTGGAGTTAATAATTCATTTAATTTAAACTCTATTTACCTAACAAATAACCCTTATAAAATTAATCCATGGATCACCCGCAAATCAAGGCTTTTTTTAAAATCAACTACAGACTGGCTAGGTCCATATATGGTAAAATGCCTTACTAAAGGCGATGGAAGTCTTCCTGTCTTTACAGGCGGTTGGCATGGAAGCAATGGTAATGGTACAGGTGTTGCCACTTCAAAAATGATCGGTATGTCTGTAAAGGTTAATGGTCAAGCTATTTCAAAAAGCAAACCATACTATGGAAATGTGGAAGTTAACATTGAAAATGCGATACAGGCATATAACACCATAAATTCCGGTGTTTGTGTTTTAAAGGAAGCTATAAAATTGAGCTTCACACCAAAAAAAGTTGGAGTAGTTGTTACCACAACCGCATTGGAAGATGTCTTACTGGAAAAATACTACGGACTACAGGTTCAATCCTCTTCCTGGCGAGGTCAAATCCAATACAGCAACGGCAAAGCAGGCACTTATGGCAAGTACTCGGATTCAGGTCCTGCAAACAAATCAATTGCTAATTCCTTTACAATCTCATCCCCTAATGGAGCATATAAACTTAAGGCCAAGATGGACAGAGAATATGGCCTTGGCAAGTTTGAATACCTTTCCCCTGAACGTCCATCAGTCTTTGCTGAGTCTTATGGCAAAGTGTATTTTAATCTTATCAATGGGAATTCTATGAAAGTTCTAAAAGGAAAGTCGCTAGGATGGAAGGGGCATTATGAGTTTTTATAATCTCAACCCGGGTAGTCTTCCAAACATTCCTAATTAGCTTTATACTTGAACTTCCATTCATTGAAATAAAAATTCCTGCTGCCGCTTTCAACTTCACCTCTTTGGAAATCAACTGTATCAGACCTTAAATACTTTTTTCCAGGACTCAATTCAAGAAAATGACCTTTATTGGCTACCATTCTAAAGTAGTCCATATTACCGAAATAAAAATCTCTTATTTCCCTGCTTTTTTTGCTATCCAATACATCCGATACCGATGTGAAATATACTCCCATATATGTATCAACCGGAATCCATCCATATGGTTCGATATAAATTTCAGCCCAATCATGTATAAACTGACGGCTTTTATAGGTTGTTAAGCCCGACTGCCAGCGAGCAGGTATTCCTTCCCTGCGGCATAGGCTTATGAATAAAAGAGCCTGCTGGCCGCAGTCACCATAGCCATGTTCCAAAGTATACTCGCTTATATTTCTTATGGTGGAATACTCTACGGCATAGCTGTATTTTATATTATCGCAGATCCAATTATAAATCTTGTTTGCTTTTTTATATGGATTTGTTTCACTGCCGACAATCTTCTTAGCCAGGCTTGTTATTCCTTCACCAAATGAAATATGAGACTCCTCTGCTGTATATTTTTTATAAAGCTCACTTTCTTCATTATATTTAACTACCTTTAACGGATCCACCTTCCTGTAATGGCTGTATGATGTATAACTATATGCAATTTCAAATGGTAAAGGCTTGCTGCTGCTTGTTGTTGCCTCAAAATAAGCAGATCTTATTGAACTTTTTTCATTATCAATTGATTTTACGGGATATGAAGATGATATTAACTTAATATTGTCCTGGCAGTCAAACTCGATAGGGTAAGGAAGCCAGCACGAAAGCTTTGTACCTTTATTGACAATACCATCATTTAAGGCTAAGCTGTGGCTAATCTGTGTTTTTCGGGGAAGTCTCACAACACCGTCACTTGATGCCTTTCCGTTTTTTATTGCACTGACGGCAGCATAAACCTCATTAGCAAAATTGATGTTCCTGTTATAATCAATTCGTCTTGCATTGAGCTCGGGATATCTAAAAAACAGGTTACTTTTACTTGAATTCATAAACATTTTCCTGCCATTGATGGTCTTGAAGTCAAATCTGCCTTCCTTCTGCCATTTTACAAACTCATTTTTTCCTAATCCCCTTATGCTTTTTGAAAGCTCAGCAAAGAGACTATTCTCATCAAGCTTGTAATCCAAAGGTATCCTTCTATTTCTCTCAATTTCATCATTTAACAGCTTTATTTCCATCTCACTTATACTTGATTTATATTTTTTTAGATAATCCGTAATAAGCTTATTTACAACATCAAACTCTCCAGTCCTCTGCTTGATTTCCACTTTTACCAAAAGCTCACCTACTGACATCAGCTGCTTAAAAGAGGGTGGTGATAATAAAGAAGCATGGTTTTTGTCCTTATCAGGTGTAAAATGCATATCCTGCTGATTCTGTACCTTGTTATTTTGTATTGATGCTGCAAGCATTACAATAAATATTAATGCAAATGCTGCTATAATCTTTTTGACCAATTTTTCCGACTCCTTTATAAAAGGTTAATAGTATTTATACATAATTAAGCAGTTTTTATATATAAATACTATTAATTAATTTTATTTATTTTAATATATACAATTGTTATGATAAAATTAATAGACAAATTATAAAAGAATAATAAATAGCTGTTTATTATATAATTATAAATTATCGCTGTACAAAAAGCATCATTTATTTTTTCCGAAAGGAACTTTTAATATGTCAAAGTATCTAAATCTGTTTTTTAGCAAGTTAAGCAATAACGAGGAGTAAACAAATCCTTTGGACAAGCTTATTCCAGCTATATCCAAGGACTTATGTACTGTTGATTTCGTGTTTGAAGACACCTTACAAAATGATAATCCTTTTTCCCTTGAAATTGAATTTAAATATTCAGAGGAGTTTACCGACCTCTTGCTTTCATCCGGCTTAATTCTAAAACTGTCATATGAGCGTATATATAAAAAATTGAATGATAAAAAAGCATCTTTGCAGGAAACAAATTATAAAAAGCAAAAAGAAAGTGATGATGTTATAAGCTCCCTGGTCAGTATATTCAAAGGAAATGAGACATCATTAGACTACGAATCTTTAGAAATAATTACTCAGTTGGATGAAGCCATGCATTTTTTAGGCCGAATACAAAACAAGGATTTTTTGGTTAAGCATAGGAAAGCTATTGAGTTTGCCCTTAATTGCAGAGTCTTTGAAAATACTGAACTTGCACTTAATTTGGATATCGATTTTGATGAATCTACAGATGATGATTCTGATTTGGCTTTTGATATTATTAATTGTGCATTGAATTCAAGTAATAGCATATTTAAGAGTTATTCATCATCAAAGGAGAGATCCTGGTTCAGTAAATATTGCAGAGTATTTATAAATGACTTATGCGGTTATTTAATAAGACACAAGTATAATTCCTTAGATAAGGCAAGGCAGGATATATTCAAGGATTATTATACCAATTCGCCTGTTTATTCATTTCCCATGCATTCATCCAAAGAAGCGGAATACATGTTCAAAAGCAGCATAGAGAGTGATTACAGGATAGAACATTTTATAAGCACTGACACCGAAAATATGCATTACTGGTTTAAGGTAAGCTTTGTTAATGACTACATTATTGAAAGGCTTAATATGAGTTTTCTTGAAAAAAGCCTTGATGAAAAGCTGCAATATCTTATTCCGGTATTTAACTTTACAATCAGTACCAGCTTTCTTGTGGATGAAGGATGCTATAAGAGCGGCCCATTCATAGTAAATAGCCATTACGGTGCAAGATTATTATCAGAACACATCGAAGACTTTTTAAACAGCTATATGGAAAAACAAAAGCAAATTATTAAGGATTATATATACGAAAAAGTAAAAAAGGATTTTAATTGAATAGTATTTGTTTAAGGTATGAACAAAAAATCATTAATGATATTATACAAAAAAATACTTGAATAGTGCATTTTTTAATATGTCCTTATTGAGAATTTTGGATTTATATAATATAATATTTATGTTACTTTTCAAAATTAGTAATGACTAGAATACAACTTCCTCTATAAGTTTCGCTTATGTGTTGACTTAACTCGTCAACATTCGCTTAAAATCGGAAGTAATATTTTAATCATTCCTTAGTTCACATTTAAAATCAAAGAAAGTTTTGTTTTTCATAGTACTTTAATAAATCATATCATTTTATTTGCTTTTTTCGATCTGATAGTGTAAATTATTTATATGATAATAAATTATTTAAATTAATTTAATAAAATTAATTAATATTATTTAAATAGTTTATCCATGAATAATTATTCTGCTAAGGTCTTCTGGGGTATCTGAAGCTTTAACCTTAAAAGTGTATATTAATAGCAGTATATCTATAATTGCATTTGAAATGGTTTTTTGGTTAAAATATTAAAAAATTACGGAGGATGAGAATTATGAGTATTAATCTTCAAAAAGGACAAAGAATTGATTTAACAAAAGGAACATCTATTTCAAAGTTACTAGTAGGATTAGGATGGGACCCTGTAAAGCCAGGACTTTTAAGAGGCCTGTTCAACAATGTTAATTTTGACTGCGATGCATCAGTATTGATGTTAGATGCTAATAACAGAATTGCCCGCAAGGAGCACATCATATACTTCGGGAACCTTAAGAGCCCTTGTCAGAGCGTAGTTCATACAGGTGACAACCTGACAGGAGAAGGTGATGGAGACGACGAGCAGATACTTGTAGATTTGTCGAGAGTTCCATCAGATGTTCACAAGCTGGTTTTTGTGGTAAATATCTATGACTGTGCAAATAGAAAGCAGGACTTCGGCATGGTTAGTAACGCTTTTATAAGAATTGTCAATCCACAAGGCAATCAGGAAATGTTAAAGTATAACCTCACCGAAAATTATGCCGGTAAAACTGCTTTGATGGTTGGTGAAATTTACAGGTATAACAGTGACTGGAAATTTGCTGCAATAGGTGAAGGTACAAATGATCTTGGACTTAAAGACATCGTTATGAGATATCAATAATTTACAATGGAGATTAACTATGGATAATAAAACTAAAGTTTACAAAAGTGCTGAAAAATTTTTAAAAGAGTATAATACTGATCCACACAAAGGCTTGACCGATGATACCGTAATTAGTAACAGAAACAAATACGGTAAAAATGAAATTACACCTTTGGAAAAAGACCCCTTATGGAAACAATTTCTTGAAAAATTCAAAGACCCTACAATCATTATTCTTTGTATATGTGCTGCAATTTCTGTATTGCTAGGGTTTTACGAAGGTCATGTTCCCTGGGAAGGCATAGGTATATTTATAGCAGTAGCTATTGCGACAGGAGTTGGCTTCCTTAGCGAATACAAAGCTGACCAGGCCTTTGAGACTCTAAAAAAGGACAATGAAAACATACAAGTAAAAGTTATAAGAAACGGTACATTAAATGTTATATCAACTCATGAGTTGGTTGTAGGAGATGTTTTAGAGGTTGAAAGCGGAGATAAAGTACCTGCTGACGCTACTCTTATAAACAGTGTAGACTTACTTATAGATGAATCTCTCATGACAGGAGAATCTCTTGCAGTAAACAAATCGGAAGAAGACGAAAAGATCATAGGCGGTACCGTCGTTGTATCTGGTCAAGGAAAAGCCATTGTTACAGCGGTAGGTGAAAAAATGCAGATGGGTGAAATATTAAGATCGCTCTCTAGAAAAGAAGAGGATCAGACTCCACTTCAAATCAAGCTGGCAGATCTTGCAGGCCTCATCAGCAAAGTTGGTACGACTGCTGCAGTACTGATTTTCTTCTCCCTTTTTGCATCTTCACTTTTAAAAGGTGATTTTGGTGCAATAAGCACTTCGTTGCAGACAACATCAGCTATCGGTATCCTGGCTATAGCAGTTGTAAGCGGTTTGGGGTTGTTCCTTGGCAAGGGTAACGTGAAAAAAATTGCATCCATTGGTGGTTCTCTATTAGCTGCTCTGTTTTTGGTCTACATGTCATTCTTTGCCATAACTCCCGATAATGTAGTGGAAAATATACAAACCATACTCAACTATTTCATTGTTGCTGTTACAATCATAGTTGTTGCTGTTCCTGAAGGACTGCCAATGGCCGTTACAATAAGCCTTGCACTCAGTATGAGAAAAATACGTCAGGATAACAACCTTGTCCGTAAGATGATGGCAACTGAGACCATTGGTTCTGTTAACGTTATTTGCAGTGACAAGACCGGAACCCTGACAAAGAACCAGATGACAGTTCAAGAAGTTCTATTTGCAGGTCAGAAGTACAATAAGGATTCCTTTAATAAAATAAAGGAACACAACTACTTTAACATACTTAAATACCTTTTGACTGTAAACTCTACAGCAGATTTCGTTAAGGATGACGACGGTACTTATAAGGTTGTCGGTAACTCAACAGAAGGTGCATTGCTGTCATGGATAGGAACTTTCGGAGTAGATTTCCACCAGCTTCGTGAAGATACCCCTGTTTACCATAGAATTCCATTCTCATCCGAGAAAAAAATGATGTCTTCAACATCAGGATACGACACATGCAAGAACTGTCAGGTGTTGGACGACGGCAAAAACTGCGGCGTTACCGATCAATGCAGGATAACCTATGTAAAAGGTGCTCCAGAAAAGATAATAGGTTTTTGTAAAAGTATAATAGTTGATTCAAAGGTTGAGGATATAAATAAGCATAAGGCAAGTTTGGACTCATTTATTTCTGAAATGAGCGATAAAGCGATGAGAATCATTGCTCTTGCGTATAAAGTTGAATCCAGTGAGAAATTTCATTCAACATTGAATGTCGAGAATGATCTCATCCTTTTAGGACTTGTTGGAATAAGCGATCCTATAAGGGAAGACGTTCCTGCAGCTGTTGAAGTTGCACATTCTGCCGGTATTGATGTTAAAATGGTTACCGGTGATAACATTAAAACCGCTACGGCCATTGCAAAGGAAATCGGCCTTGCTAAGGGTGATTTTGCTGCAATGGAAGGTACTGAATTCAGGGAAAGCTCTGATGAAAAGATATTAAATGTATTGGACAAGCTAAAAGTATTGGCACGTGCTACACCTTCAGACAAGGAAAGGCTGGTTAACCTTATCCAGTCTAAAAACAAAGTTGTTGCAGTTACAGGAGACGGTACAAATGATGCTCCTGCACTTAAGAAAGCTGATGTGGGTATATCCATGGGACTTCGCGGTACTGATGTTGCCAAAGAAGCCAGCGATATAGTTTTAACTGACGATAATTTCGGAAGTATTGTAAAGGCTGTAAAATGGGGCCGTACACTTTATGAAAACATTCAAAAGTTCCTCCAGTTCCAGCTTACTATTAACTTTTCAGCACTTATGATTGCAATACTTAGTCCTATACTTATGATATTTTTCCCGAATTCAAACTTTAAATCCATACCTTTGACAGTTATACAGCTTCTGTGGGTTAACCTGGTAATGGATACCCTTGCTGCACTGGCATTCGGACTTGAGCCATCTCGCGGCGATATTATGAAGGATCAGCCTAAGAAACGTACCGAGTCCTTTGTAACTAAGACCATGTTTTACAATATCGGTACAATGGGCGTATGTTTTATGTTGTTTATTATAGCACTCCAGGCGTTTGACATTATGGGCGTAGCAAATGCGTTCGGTGTGAGCAGTATAGCAGAGCTTGAAAAAGCTGAGGCCACCAAATATGCATTCTCATCGGTACTTTTTACAACATATATTTTCATGCAGGTATTTAACATGTTTAATGCAAGGTCTGTCAAGCTGGGTGCTTCGGTATTTAAGAATCTTGGTCAGAGCAAAAGCTTCCTTACGGTATTAGGTATCATTGTAGTAGTACAAGTGATAATCACAACCTTTGGCGGCACATTCTTCAATACACAGCCGCTTCCTTTGATCATGTGGGGTAAGATAATCCTTGTAGGTATAGGTACATTAATACTTAGCGGAATTTTTAGAGCTATAGGAAAAGCTATTTTAAAATAAAGATATATGGGAATAGTAATTCCTTAGAAATAACTACCTATTCTCAAAGACAAAATCCCAACGATTTAAAGAGGTTTTGGGCGATGAGAATAGGATGTTATTTCTTAGCCATTACTATATGAAAAGTGCTAATAATCTTACATTTGGCAGAGCAAATAACGAACGGTTTTTACGGGATTTGCGACAGACAAATGTAATAGATTTATCACTTTTAATATATATGAAAAGTGTTAATAATCTTACATTTGGCGGAGCAAATAACGAACGCTTTTACGGGATTTGCGACAGACAAATGTAATAGATTTATCACTTTTAATATAAGTCAACACATAAGCGAAATTTATAACGAAAGTTATGACTAATTTAATTTAAGACATAGGCAGGTGTATCTTGAGACATTTTAACTATTTAAACGATAAAGAAATCGACTCAATTTTTCATATAAAACCCGGAACGATTAAAAGGGACGACAGCAAGGATAATCTGGCATATGCATTAGGTGCCACTCTATATATGCCTGCTGTCAGAAAAAATATAATAGAAGACCTTATAGATGGAAAGCACAAGGGCTTAATGTCCATGGTCATTTGCACCGAGGATTCTATCGGTGACAACATGGTTGAAGAAGCTGAAAGGTCCCTTGTGGAACATTTGAAAAGACTTGAATCTGCAATAAAAACAGGTGAGCTTCAGTATGAGGACATACCTTTAATATTTATCAGGGTCCGTAATCCAATGCATTTGGAAAAAATCCGTGTTATTTCAGGAGATTTGTTAAAAAATATCACTGGCTTCGTTTTTCCAAAATTTACAGACAGCAACTGTGAAGAGTATTTTGAAAATTTGAAAAGGATCATAGAATCTGTTGGAAAGAGCTTCTATGCTATGCCCATTTTAGAGTCACCCGAGCTTATATACTGGGAAAAAAGAGCTGAATCCATGAAGAAGCTTGTTTCAGTTATCGACTATTATTCTCATCTGGTTTTAAACATAAGAATAGGCGGAACTGATTTATGCGGGCTCTTTGGAATACGCAGAAGCCCTGATGTAACAATTTACGATATTTCAGTAATAAGAGATTGCATCGCCTTTTTCATAAACACCTTCAACAGGTTGGAAAGGCAGTATGTTGTTTCAGGCCCTGTTTGGGAATATTTCTCAAGCGAGAGAGTGTTGAAGCCTCAACTGAGGCGTACACCGTTTCGCGGTTACTTTGGACCGGAGGGCGAAAAAATACGTTTAAAGCTTCTAGATGACTATACTGATGGTCTGATGAGAGAAGTGACTCTCGATAAGGCAAACGGACTTGTGGGAAAAACAGTGATACATCCAACTCATATTATACCAGTCCATGCACTTTATGTTGTAACCCATGAAGAATATATGGACGCCTGCAGCATACTATCTACATGCCCTGATGGGAATGGTGCAGTAAAAAGTACATATTCAAATAAAATGAACGAAATCAAGCCGCATACCATATGGGCAGAAAAAATAATGAGGAGGGCAAATATTTTCGGGGTATTTCATCAGCATAATTCATTTACATGCCTGCTGTGAACCCGGTAATTATTATGGAAAACAATAATACATATATTTCTCAGGTTTTAGACCTTTTTAATGTTAATATTGAAATAAAAAACAATAAATATAAGCTTCCAATGGAGCTTATATTTTCAGTTGGAGCAAGAATAAACAAAAAACGCAGATTTTTGTTTGTAAGTAAAGTATTGGGAAAACATATTCCAGTTACAAATGTTAATTCTCTCCTGACGGGAGCCTTGCTTGCCTATACCTTTTTGGATGAATACTGCTCCACACTTGTGTCTCCCGGCAAAGACACCACTACTTGCAGGAAACAGGCAGACAAGATCGTTGATTCTATTGTTAGCTGTAAACATGGGAAAACCTTATGGAAAGAGCTTATAGAAAATCCTATTTCCCTTAATGGAAATTTTCTGTTTCTGGCATTTGCAGAAACAGCAACAGCCTTAGGCCATTCCATATTCAGCTGCTTTGATAATGCATCCTTTATACATACAACCAGGGAAGACATTGTTGGTTTTGACAACAGAATTGTATTTGAAGAAGAGCACTCCCACGCTACTTCTCACAGAGTGTATCCTGTTGATCCTGAAATGCTGAAGTCTGATTCTCCTATTGTACTGGTTGACGATGAAATATCCACAGGAAGAACTGTGCTTAATATAATAAAAGAATTGGATAAAATTCATAAGCGGAAAGAGTATGTGGTTTTATCAATACTTGACTTCCGTTCGAATGCTGATATAGAATATCTTCAGGAATTTGAAAAAGAATACTCCCTTAAGGTAAGGTTCATATCCCTTGTTTCAGGCCAGTTTAAGGTTGCTCCAACTTCAAGTCTGGGAGATTGGGATGCTGTAGATGGTTACCTTGAAACAAATCTCGATATGAAGCCGCAGCGTGAAGCATACAATAATAGAAAAATCAAACCGGAAATCCACTATATTGATATAGACAAGTATTTTAAGGAATTTATACAATTACCGTCAGTAAACGGGTTGGGTAAGACAAACCATGTGCCTTATCTTAAGCACACCGGAAGGTTTGGAATAAGCTCTTTTGATGATAAAAACCTTATACCCCAAATCCGTGAAGTGTCTAAATTTATTGGGAATAGAATAACAGGAGACCATATACTGTTTTTGGGCACTGAGGAATTTATGTATCTCCCCTTGCTTATATCAAGCTTCATTGATAAGGAAATATATTATCATTCAACAACCAGAAGCCCAATTTTTCCGTCACAGGCTTCCGGCTACCCTATTGCCAACAGGTTTAAATTCAGTTGTCCACCAAACCCGGCAGTGACCAACTTTGTATATAATATTCCATATGGCTTTTATGATGAGCTCTATGTGTTTTTTGAACGGAGATTTGATAAAAATGGCCTCGATGATTTTATAAATGTTATCAATCAACTTGGAATTAAGAAGATAACCATACTGTTTTGTTCGGGGAGAACGGAATAAGGAATGCCTTAGAAATAACTTCATATTCTCAAGGACAAAATCCCGACGATTTAACGGGGTTTTGGATGATGAGAATCGGATGTTATTTCTTAGCCATTACTAACTACAATATAATTGGTTTTGAATCATTTTTATAATGTATATATTCCGCAACACTCTAGAAATGCGAAATATATAAGAAAGGGAGTTATAATGAGTAATTTAGTTAATAATACAGCGATTAATGATATACCTAATAAAAATACAATACATGCAGGAACACCATACACATTTTCAGGAAGCTATGATATAACTGATGTATGCTTCCTCCTAAAGGAAATTTCCGGGCTTATCAGTGAAAGTGACACTTTATACAGGGAAAAAGCTATTCAATCAGGAACTCACTATTCCGAGATGCTTCCTGTAGAATACAAACCTTCTGATGATTATATAAAGATGTTTCACCATTCATTGGATGAATCCGCACCGAAGCTTGCCCATGCCACTGCTGTAGTCGCAAATAAAATTTTAAGAAATCGCGGGAAAAACATTGTCCTGGTTTCTCTTGCAAGGGCAGGTACTCCTATTGGAATTCTTATTAAACGCTATTTAAAAGAAAAAATTGGGCTGGACGTTCCTCATTACAGCGTTTCAATTATAAGAGGTAAAGGTATCGATGAAAATGCTATAAGATATATTATTAATAATCATAAAGAACAGGAAATACAGTTTATAGACGGTTGGACCGGAAAAGGCATGATAACCAGAGTCCTTAATCAGTCATGCTCCGATCTTTATAAAAAAACCGGAATTATGCTAAATACCGACCTTGCAGTACTTGCCGATCCAGGGCACTGTGTCAGTACTTATGGGACCAGGGAGGATTTCCTTATCCCAAGTGCATGTCTTAACTCTACAGTATCCGGTTTAATAAGCAGGACTGTCCACAGAAGCGATCTTATCAGCGATAGTGACTTTCATGGGGTAAAGTTCTATAAAGAGCTTATTTCAGAGGATTTGTCCAATTACTTCATAGATAAAATAACATCCTGTTTTTCCGGCATTGATAACTCTAATGCAGCTGCATTAGTGGATAACGAGCCTTTGGATATAGAGCCAAGCTGGATAGGCATGAAAGATGTAGAAGATGTTGGTAAGCTTTTTTCCATAGACGATATTAACCATATCAAACCAGGCATTGGTGAAACCATAAGGGTGCTTTTACGCAGGGTTCCATGGAAGGTGCTGGTGAAAGACATTAATGACAAAAGCCTTTGCAATGTATTACAATTAGCAAGAGAGAAAAATGTTGAGGTAGAGCAATACGACCTTAAGTCCTATAAATGTATAGGATTAATAAAACAGATGGGGAGATAACAAAATTGATTTTTGCAACTGATCTTGATCAAACACTGATTTTTTCTGAAAAGCACATAACTGAAGCCCTGAAGGACAAAGTTATTCCTTCAGAAATGAAAAATGAAAGCATAATAACCTACATGCTCCATGCTACATTGGACAAAATCAAGAGCCTTAATGATAAACTTACACTTATTCCCACTACAACCAGAACCCTTGAACAGTATGAAAGGATAAACGTTTTCAAGTCATCTGTTTTTCCAAAGTTTGCAGTTGTCAACCACGGCGGAAGTGTTTTAATAGATGGGGTATTAGACCGGAACTGGGAAAAACACATGCAGAATAAATTATCAAATGACTGCGACCCTTTAGTACATATATTAGACAAGTTTAAAAGCCAATTGTACCATGAAAACTGGGTTTTGGATGTTCGTCAGGTCGAGACATTCTTTTTCTACTGTATCGTTCAACTGGACGCAACACCAATGGATGAACTAAATGACTTTATAAGGGAAATCGAATCCTATAATTGGAACAGCTGCCTTCATGGAAGAAAGTTGTACTTTATTCCCAAATCTCTAAACAAATGGAACGCAATAGAGTATATAAAAAATATGCTTCCTCATAAGCAAGTAGTTGCCTCAGGTGATTCATACATGGATTTTGAACTCCTTTCTATGGCAGACTATGCCATTCTACCCTCTCATGGTGAAATATGCAATAAATTTAATCAAGGCGAGAAGTGCATAATAACAAATGGCAAAGGTTTAGAAGCCTCCCTGGAGATACTTCAAATTGTTGAGAAAATATTTAATGACACCTATAAGTAATAAACTTATAGCTAAATATTATAAAATTTAACTGTTAATTTTGCTGCTTTGCAGCCTATTGTAAGGATGATGATGAAATGATTAAAAAGAGAATATGGTTTAACAATTGGTTTAATACAGCCTATCATATTATAAACCTCATTAAGCAAAATAATGAAATAGAATTTGAAGTATTTGCTACAAACAGAAATCCCAATTCAGTTATATTCAAAGCATGTGATTATTATGAAATTGAAAAAATAATACCCGAAGAAGAATATGTTGATTTTTGTTTGGACTTTTGCAAAAAAAATAAAATAGATATATTTGCCCCCCGCACCAACATGGTCACAATCAATCAAAGCTCTGAAAAGTTTGAGGAAATTGGCGTTAAGCTGTTGACTTGCTGTGATTCACAAAACACTAGAATTTTATCGGACAAGGCATTATTTTATGATTACATAAGTCAAAGCACAGATTTAACTTCACATCCGCGACATATGTTAAACGGGAAAAGGCTGTTTAACATACCAAAGTACTATGTAGTTGATAATGTCCATGACTTTGAAAAAGCGTGTAAAAACATTATAAATGAAGGTTTCAAGGCATGCTTCAAGCCAGTCCATTCTGAAGGCGGTGCAGGCTTCAGAATTATAGATGAAACTGCTGGCTCAATCGATAGCTTGTATTCCTTTTCCAGCCTGAGAATCACTATGGATGATGTATTAAAAAGACTCTCGCAGAAAGAATCCTTCAAAAGCTTGATGGTCATGGAATTCATAGACGGATATGAATACAGCATTGACTGTCTGGCATTAGACAGAAAGCTCCTTTCCGCTGTCCCCAGAAAAAAACTTGATGGACGGGCAAGACTTCTTGAAGACTCTCCAGAGCTCACATATATTGCATCAGAATTAACCCGCACTTTCAACCTGTCTTATGCATTTAATGTTCAGATACGATATGATGGGGATTGTCCAAAGATTCTTGAGATTAATCCCAGAATGTCAGGAGGAGTATGGATATCCTGTCTAAGCGGCGTAAACATACCATTTTTAGCAGTTAAACTCCTCTTGGACAAGAATCCTGACACAGTGATACCAAGGCCAAAATTGGATATTTTGGCCTCACAGATTGAAAAGGAAGTGTTGCTGTAGATTTGTATGGATAGAAAAAACACTTTAAATAGTTATAAAGTGTTTTTTCTATCCAAGAATTATTCGAAATAAAGTCTAATTTATTTTGCTGGATTTCAGAATATACTTTTCGCTTACAAAACTTGATACATCCGGAGCAGAGCTAACAACAATATAATATTTTTCATTAGCAGTTAATTTTACACTTACATAGCAACCTATTCTATTTTTTCCATCATAAATAGCACCAGTAGGCGTTACTTGAACCATATTCTTATTATAAATAAAAAAGTTAGTATATTTACTTTCCGGCATATCAATACGATAAGTACCAGTAACTTTAGGTATTACATAAAAGTAGTCTTTCTCAGTTTTTGTGCCTATGTAACCACTAATCTCTTCACCTATTTGAATTTCTTCTGCGTATTCCTTGCTATCGGGGTGAGCGTCTAATACTACATCATATGTCATTGAATTGTTATTCTCATAAATTTCATTTATCTTATTATTAATGTCTAAATTTACTGTTATCTTATGATGACCAACCATTGTCGAAGACCATGTAAGAACCCCACTGGAACTTCCTGTAACAGTGCATGTATCGTAACTATCAGGTTCAATGTCGTAATTATAATCCGCCCAGAATACATTTTTTTGATCATCTATATCGAAAGTTATTCTAAATGAACCGTACGATGCTGAATCACCAATATTTTTTACCCTTACACTTAATAGGTTTTGTTGACCAACTGACATATTACTTATATTAAGTTTCTCAATAACCAAGTCAGGCTTGTTTTGTACTGGCCTTATAATAAATCTGTACTCTCCGCTGACACACTCATTTTCAGCACCTATATAATATTCTTTTCCTGCCTCTAACTTAAACTGCCTATCTGTAATATCTCCTATTTTTGCTCCATTACTGTCATACAGGTACTCCTTTAATATAAACCCAACATACATTTTAAACACATATGTACCTGATACTTGAGGCTTAAATTTGAAATAATCAACAGTATCATTTGTCTCCATGGAGGCTACCACTTCTTTTTCACACTCTATAGGAGTTGCCTTATCAATGGTATTACCATGGTCATCTATGGGCGTAGTTATCCTTAGAATATTGCTAGCATCTGATTTAACATTTGAACTGTTTATCGACTTTACATAAATGGTGTTTTCTTCATTTGGTTTAAGGCCCGCACAAGTGATATTTGTGGTTTTTGACGTTGCTGCAACCTTATCATTAATATATATTTCATACCCTGATATGGATGTTTTTATCGATGGTTCTTCCCAGCTTAATGAAACAGCAGAACCTGTATACCACAATGCTTTTAAGTTTTGTGGCACTCCAGGCTTATCAGGTGCAACATAGCTTACTTCTTCCGGGGTGTATTCATTCGGTACTGCATTAAAATGTCTTGACATAATGATAACATCAGCTATATTAACTGCAGAATCAAGATTGAAATCACAAATCTTACTGTATGACGATTCATTTTTACTTGTGTTATAGCTCTTTGCCATCATTAGAACATCAACAAAATTGATTGCATCATCCTGAAGCACATCACCCGGCCACATCTTCACAGGAGATTCCTTACTACCTATTAAAACTTCAGAGCTAATTGTCAGATTGCCTATCTCTTTTCTCAAGTACCCAGCTTTTGAAAATCTAACTTTAGCATTAATACTGGCAGCTATTGGTATGTTTGGTATTTCAAAATACCCCGAACTGTCAGTCACACCTGAATAGGATGTGCCGACAATCTCAACTTTAAATTCAGCTTTAGTCATTGAGTTTGTAAACAAAAAATCCGGTTCAACATAACCACTTATTTTGTATGTACCAGCCGTTGCTCCAAAAGCTGACATGGAATTAAAAAGTACTCCGGTAATCAAAGCCATTACTAAAACTACCAACAACCTTCTAATCCTGAACATAACAATTACCTCCTTAAGTTTATGAGTTAGTATTGGAAATGCATGTTATATCTGAATTTAATTAATTAGTAAGTAAAATCTTCAATCACTTCTTTGTAATTCCTTGTAAAACTAATACAAATACTGGTACTACAAATATAATCAGTAAAATAATTCATAAACATCACATATATATTCTACAAAAGTATTAGGTCTTTTCAGTCCAAAAATTTAAATTAAAGCTACATGGAAATTAAAGGAATAGCATGGAAATTAAGAATTCAAAGAACACATATCTTAGACAAATACACTAGACTAACATCTTCCTTATACTTTATACTCTCTATATATAAAGCAATCAGTATTGCTTTAATAAATTATATGTTTGTATTTATATAAATATATTAAAATATATAAATTATTATTGTAGGAAATCAAATATCTCTTATAAAAATAATATATTTAATTACATCAGTTGTCAATAATTATTTGCGACTACATGATATTACATAAGCCTCTATCTCTAGGCTTCGAGGAAATACTACGTTAATGGCCAGCCTTTCCAATTGCAACTCCTCTAATTCCTCTTCTCTGTTTATAGAAAACGGAAGATAATATGTTATACTCTCAGTGTTATCACAATCTTTTTCTGTCAGATAATCCATTGTGACTTTAACCTTTCCCGAAGCATAGTATGTACCTTCATTCTCAAAATCATTTACATCGCAAATGGCGGCATGAATTTTCCCAATTTCATATATATCCATTTGTCCTTCTTCCAATGCAAATGAACCTTTCAGTATTTTTCTAGACTTTATATTATCCTGTGACCCCAAAAGAATACTTGTCAATACAATTTCCGAATCCATAGCATTTTATCCTTAAAAAAAGTTATGCTACATATTATGCATATAGATTACCTTTTGTTCATGAGTAGAAATTATGGCATCTCTAGATAATGGAATTCAATTAGTACAGATACCATAATTTCTCAAGACAATATAAAATTTGAAAAGTTATTAACATTTATTTATACTGAGTAATTGAGCCTTACATCCTTTAACATATCTACAGCAAATTCATACTGGTCTTTTCTAACCATTACTCTTGCAGGAACCCTGCTTCCGTAGCTGAAAATCCCTTTTACTGAATAATTTATTTTTTCATGGTCCAAGATTGATCGAACTAAAGAAATGTCTAAATCGTTAAAAGTAGCTAAAAGAAATTCATAATCAAACTCATCGGTAGAAGTAAAAGTGCTGTTTGTTAGTGTCAACTTGTCAGATACCACAATATTGCATACAGGGCATGTAAAACCTTCCGTGATGTACTCTTGCTTACATTTTGGACAAATCATAGTTCCCCCCCAATATCCCCTTGTATCAGGACATTTATAATTCATTATTCAGTTTAATTATCAATAATATTATATCACTTTAGTAACTACTTTTAGAAGTATATTCCTAAAATTTTCTAAAAGATATAATATGCCCTCAATAATTTAATGTTAATGCAGCTCCATTATTCTTTAGCCACTCCTGAGCTTTTTTATATTGTGGCATATAATATTCCACCAACCCCCAAAAATCCTTGGAGTGATTTAGATGCCTTAAATGACAAACCTCGTGAAGAACAACATAATCAACAACCCATAATGGTGCCATAACAAGTTTCCAGTTAAAATTGAGATTACCGTCTCTTGAACAACTGCCCCATCTTGTTTTTTGCTCTTTAAGCCGCATGGCTTTGTACTTTAACCCAGTGATACGGCAATAATGCTCCAGCCTACTATTGATAACGCTACCCGCTGCTTTTCTATACCATTTTCTTATTACACTCTCAACAATTATCTGCCTTTCCTCATCAGCTGCCTTTTCATCCATAAGTACACAAAAGGCATCGCCATCAAAGCTTACAGATGCGATGCTCTTTTTAATATCTGTTATATTTAATTTATAGCTCTGGCCCAAGTATGGCAGAGTTTCTCCAGTTACCCACTTTCTTTCAACCATATTCTGCTTTTTCTCAATTAGTTTTAGATAATACTTGGAAATCCAGTCGCTTTTCTCACTTAATACTTTCTCAACTTGACCAAGTCCAACTCTTTTGGGTTTAACAACAGAAAGACCGTTATTGTCTATAACAAGCCGTATATATTTGGCTTTAGAACTCTCTTTAATTTTATATGGAATTTCATTCTCTCCAATTTTAAGAGAATATTCTATTGTATTACTCATAATTTTTCATCCTCTAGAAAATCTTGCCTGAAGCTTTCCTTATCTCCAGACCTGCTTTTTCCAGCTTTGACTTAACCTTCTCATACTCAGCAGGCCTTTTTATCTTTAGGGTTGTAGTTTTAACAATATCATCATATGTCATTATAAAGTAACGGATAATTTTATATTGAGGAAGATCCTTGTTAATTTCTTTTATTGACTTATCAAATAACGAGGCCAGCTCCTTCTCCAATAACATTTGACCACTATCCTCCATTATCTTATCTTTATCGATAACTAATTCTGCACATACCTGGACATCACCATCCGAGGAAATATTTCCCCACACAAAAGAATCTTTAACACCTTTTATATTGTTAAGCAATACCTCATATTCTTCAGGAAATGCCTTCTTTCCGTTACTCAACACTATCATGGATTTAGCCCGTCCGGTAATCCTTATTACTCCTTCTTCATCAATAGTGCCCAGGTCCCCTGTCTTAAACCACCCATCAGGCGTAATTACCTCTCTAGTTTCCTCAGGGTTATCGTAATACCCAAGCATTACATTTTCTCCACGGACCATAATTTCGCCCATACCATTATCATCAATTGAGTCCAATGTTACATCAACTCCACCTAATGGATAACCTATAGATCCAGGAATATTTATGAAGTCATTATTGGCAGCCACTACAGGTGATGTTTCAGTCAATCCATATCCTTGAAGTATCTTGAAACCTATATTTTCAAATCCTGTTATAACCTCCTTGTCAAGAGGTGCAGCACCTGATACTGCAAGTCTGAGGCAAGGACCTAATTGGCTGAAAATACCCTTAAATAATCTTTTCCTTAAATCAATACCAAGCTTCCTTAATATCCCAGATATTTTTAATGCTGTATTGAATGATTTCTCTTTTCCCGATTTCTTTATTCCTTCCATTGTCTTTCTGTATAAGGCTTCAAATATGGCTGGAACCGCAATAAGCAACGATACATTGTATTCCTTCAGGTTTTGTGCTATATATTTTATTCCGTCACAGTAAGCTATACAAACACCACTGTATACCATAAACAGAAAACCTACGGTATTCTCAAAAGTGTGGTGAAGCGGCAAAAGCGACAGGTGAACATCATCATTGTATATCTTTATATCTGTTGCTACAGAAATAACATTGCTGGCAATATTGGCATGAGAGAGCATTACACCTTTCGCCATGCTTGTCGTACCTGAAGTAAAAAGAAGTATGGACATCTTATTCCTGTCTATTTCAGCATCTATAAAAGATCTGTCCCCTCCATCCAAAAGCTCCTTACCCTGAATTCTTATTTCTCTCAAAGATTTAAACTTGGTATTGTCAATAATTTTATCACTTATTTCATCCATGCATATAAAGTACTTAATTCTATCATTGGATGCTGCAACCTCATCAATAACATTCTGGTATGATGAACTATAAAATATAGCATCGACTTTTCCTCGTTCAATAAGGTTTTCAACCTCTTTTGCAGGAAGGTATTTATCCATTGGAACAGCAATTCCTACGCCATTTACAACAGATAAGTAACAAACTCCCCAATCATATCTGTTTTCACTTAGTATGGCTATTGAAGCATCTTTAAGCCCTAATGATATTAAAGCCGTTCCTAAACAATCAATCTCATAAGCAAATTCATTATAAGTTTTTCCAATTATTTTTCCATTTTTATCCTTGTACTTAAATCCTGTTTTATCACCATACCTCTTTGCACAATTGACAATCTCCCTAAGATCTTTCACAACAACACTGGGCTCATAATACCCTGTTCCTTTTATTATTCTCCTGCCGTCTTTATTACATATTTCAATTCCACTTTTCATTTTTTTGCCCTTTCCTCTTTGTATATATTCCTAAGGGTAATTATAATAAAGTACCAATAATATCAAGTATATCTTCCTTTCCCTGCCGGGTTTGGGATGAAAAAGGAATAATCTTAATATCAGGAGATATCTGAAGTTCTGATCTTATAACCTGTATATGCTTTAATATTTGGCCCTTTGATATTTTATCGGCTTTTGACGCAACTATTATATAGGGTATTTTGCTGTCCAATATCCATTTATACATGGTTTTATCATCCTTTGTAGGACTGTGCCTTATATCTAACAGCATTATTATCATTTTCAAGTTGACTCTAGTAAAAAGATATTTTTCTACAACAGTTTCCCAGGATGACTTTTTCTCCTTGGACACACTGGCATAACCATAGCCGGGTAAATCCACAAAAAACATCCTTTCATCTATGTTAAAAAAGTTAATTGTCTTAGTCATACCAGGAGTACCACCTACTCTGGCAAGGCTTTTTCTATTGGTCAGTGTATTTAGAATTGATGACTTTCCTACATTGGAACGGCCTACAAATGCCACCTCAGGGAAGTCTGACACAGGATACTGTGCCGGGTTTACAGCTGTAATCTCGAAATCAGCGTTTTTTATTATCAACTTTAATCCTCCTATTTTTCTCTTATATTATATTAAAAGTGATAAATCTATAACATTTGTCTGTCGCAAATCCCGCTAAACCGTTCGTTATTTGCTCCGCCAAATGTAAGACTATTAACACTTTTAATATAATAAATATTTTCACCTTATATTTTTGTATTATTTCAATTTCTCCATAATTGCATTTCTTATCTTTTCTGCAAGATCATTGGTATCAATTTTTGCAGCCTCATCCTGTATAATAGGAGGAAGCACATAGAGTTCCACTTGGGATGGCTTAACTGCAAACTTCTTTTTTGGCATTACATTCACAGTGCCCTTTATAACAACAGGTACTATTGGTGCACCTGATTTTATCGCAAGTTTTAAGCTTCCAGGCTTAAATTCTCCCAATTTACCGTCTGCACTCCTGGTACCTTCAGGAAAAATGACCATGGAATCACCGTTTTTTATCTTCTCAGCTCCCTCATTTATGGCTTTTAATGATTGTTTAGGGTTGTTTCTAACTATATACACTCCTCCTAAATACTTAATCCACATGCTTAGAATTGGTATTTTTAGCAGTTCGATTTTTGCTATAAATCCTTTAGGCTTTTCAATATAACCTATCATTACCGGAATATCCAGATAGCTCTGATGATTTGCAATAAATACCACACCTTTATCCTTTGGTACGTATTCTTGTCCATGAATAATTACTTTCGAGCCGGTTGACCAAATAATGCGGCGAGCCCATAACCCTGCCTGATAATTGATAAAATCAATTGCTTTTTTCTCCATACCTCTCCGGTTCATCACCATAACTCTAAGCCTAAAGGTGAGGGAATACAAAAGATATCCTGCAAAATATACTAAAACAATAATAGCCCTAATCATTCATACCTCCAAAATGCAAAATTCATTATACCAACACTTTTAATCTGGATTAAAAGCGATAAATCTATTACATTTGTCTGTCGCAAATCCCGTTGAACCTTTCGTTATTTGCTCCGCCAAATGTATGATTTTTAACACTTTTAAATCTGGATAACCTTTTATAAATTTAATATAATATATTTACAACCAATATGAAATATTAAAGTTTAATATTTCATATTATTTCTTATATTTTATGACAAAAACCGTTATTTGTCGATGTGCTAAGACATAAATGAAAAATTACTTAAATTATTTTTAAATCACGACTAAAAGGAGAAAAGCAAATGGACTCAAACCGTATAAATTTAAGTACCCTTCTCAAAGAGAAGGGATGTAAGTTAACTCCTCAAAGGCAGGTTATTCTTGATATCATAATAAACTGTCATGAAAAGCACTTAAGTGCCGAGGAAATACATGATATGGTAAAAAGGTCCAACCCAGATATAGGTCTGGCAACAGTCTATAGGACCATGCTTTTATTCAATGAAATAGGCATTGTCCATAAGCTGGACCTGGATGACGGACTTGGCAGATACGAACTAAACAGACATAAAAGCAGCCATCGGCACCACCACCTTATATGCACTTCCTGTAACAAAGTTATAGAAGTTGAACAGGATCTTTTAGAATCCCTTGAGCAGCAGATATTTTCGGAGCATGGTTTTATAGTTAGGGATCATAGGGTTAAGTTTTATGGTACTTGCAGCAACTGTGCCAATAGATCACTATAAAAATTAATTGTTTTCCTCGCTTATATCTATGCCTGCAAGTCTCATAAGATAAACTGCATTCCTTGTGGTTGATACGCCTTCCCTAAGTTTATAATCAAAGTTTATCCTATTATCCTTGTAATATTCCTCAAAATGGTAGTTCTTCACTTCAAATCCCTCGTTCTCAAGGTCACTTAACTCAAGATCATGTGTTGAGACAAGACCAGAGCAGTTTAGCTGGCTGAGTCTTTTAATAAGAACACGTGCTCCCATATGCCTGTCTCTTGAATTAGTTCCCTTAAATATCTCATCAAGCAGGAAAAAGACCTTTTCTCCGCTTTCAGCTCTGTTTACAATCTCTTTAATCCTCAAGAGCTCCGCATAAAAGGATGATATACTTTTCCCCAGATCATCACTAACCCTCATGCAGGTATGAATATCAGCTATTGATGCTGAAAAACTTTCTGCACAAACAGGTGCACCTGCATATGCTAGCACAAGATTAATCCCCACAGTACGCAGCAATGTACTTTTGCCGGACATGTTTGAGCCGGTAATAAGAAGTACCTTTACAGGATTTTTTATTTTAAGGTCATTGCTGACTCCATTTTGCCCCAACAAAGGATGCCCTAATCCTTTTGCCTCAACAAATGGCTTCAAGTCCCAGATATCAGGCATAGGCCACTGGGGATTGTCAAAGCTGATTATTGCAAGTCCACACAAAGCCTCCACCTTTCCAATTGCTTTAATCCATGACAAGAGAAATTTCCCTGAACTTTGTTTCCAGCTCTCAATTGCTGCCATGCACTGGAAATCCCAGAGGGTAAGTATATTCAGTACTTCAAAGAATGCACTGTGCCTTGCAGAAATGTTATCTATTATTTTTGAAAGCCTATCCAATTGCTTATACGCCTTAAGACCTTCATTATTAACCATCCCAGCTTTTATATCCTTAATATGGGTTGATTTGAAATTATGCTTTTCAAAATGCCTTACAGCATTATAATAAACCTTTATGTCATTGCTGTACCTTTCAGCCAGTTCAAATACCTCACTCCTTTTTTTCCTTTTAATCCTCAATAAAATGGCCTGTATCAACAGCAATAATACTGGAATATGAAAAGTGATAGATTGGGTATTCATAGCAAGTAAAATTACTATTCCGGTAAAAACAGGTAAAACCTTTGCAGATATGCTAAACCACTTTTTAACATAAAATGTCTCAGTGTCCAAAGCCCATTTAATAAGCTCATCCGGATCTATTGTCTTATCAGGTACCGACATGGTTTCAGCCTGAAATCTCTGCCTCCATCCAAGCTTTCGTGATAATTCCAGAACCGCTTGCTGTCTCTCTGTTATATCCTCAATGCACTTAGGAGTGTTTCCCAATATCTCTCTGAAGAAACTTCTTCCATAATGTGTCTTCGAGGCATTTATCCATTGAAACAGCGAACCCTTACCGAATATATCCAAGTCTTCAAAGTATCTATGTCCGGAATTCTTATACTCATCTCCTGTGTCGGTAAATTCGTTCCATTTGCCATCGAGTCTCTTAATAGAATTCTGGTTAATTTCCAACAAAAAATTATGAAACTTTTTAATTTCAATAAGCCTCTCATGCCTGATAACAAGATATACGAATGCTGCAATGGACACAAAAATAACAGCACTAAGTATAATATAATACTTGAGAAGATATAATGCTATTCCTGCGGCTAATCCAACAATAAAAACCGCAAGCCTCAAATTGCTTACCATATTGATGGTCTTTGTCAAGCCCTGTATTAGCTTATCATATTTATCTTTTCGCCTTGTATATGAATCATAAGGTGTTTTCATACCAATTTCTCCTTTATATGGTAATCATAAATGTTAAATAAATTGTGCCACAAATTCTGTTATATCTACAAGCCCAATAAAAATCAAAGCAACTATTCCAATCCTTGCAATACACCTTTGAAATGGGACTTTCCCCCTGACAATCAATATCAGTCTGTATGGAATCTGGAGTACCATAAGCATATATAGCATTGTTGCAGCTTTATTGGCATTCCATGCTGATGCTATAGAAAGCTCACTCATATAAACAAAGCTTCTCGTTCCTCCGCAAGAAGGACACCCATACCCAGTGATGGTCTTAAAAACACATGGCATTCCGACTTCATAGTAGTTATTATGAAATCTGAATGCCACCACTTGCCCATTTGTATTCAATATAAACGCACATAATAAGGGCAACAAGCATATTAAAAGCCATACTAAGTTTAATAATATATTATCTCTTTTCAAGTTTTATCCTATGGAACCATTGAAGAAAAAAATTATTTCTCCAACATTCAAATGTTTTTAATATTTTAAAAGCTATCATTATTTCTTTGTAATTCATTCATTCTTTGAATATAAGTACTCCAGTCAAAATCTTTAAATGTTACAACAAGAAGAATTAAAACTATTATCGCAAATAGAATACCTATAAATCCTGTAATAATCCCGGCTAGAGCAAATCCACTTCCTTGCTCCCTTCCTTGGGAGTTATCTATCTTTTTCCTTGCCATAAACCCAAATATAACTCCAAGTATACCTGGAATAATACCAATTCCGTAGCAACATGCCAACACGATAGATGATATGCCTAAAATCATTGATGCAATTGAAAAACCATTGGTTACAACCGGCATATTCGGCGGTGCAAAACTGTTGTACTGGCTATAATTATCGAGCTGAGTACCGCAGCTTACACAAACATTATCAAAATCCTGATTAGAATAGTTGCATTTTGGACAGATTTTCATCAGTCAGCCTCCTGTAATTGTTTTTGTCATGCCTTACCTTTTTTAGCTAATCCTTTAATGCACATAAAAATTTTATATTAATTCTGAGAATATTACAAGATAGTGCATAAATTTTTGCTCTTAATGCTGTACAAATTTTAAATTTCTTTAGGCATGTTGAAAATATAACTTCCCGTATAATTTCGCTTTCGTATTAACTTAACCCGTTAACACACGCTCAAAACGGGAAGTAATATTTCAATCATGCCTTATCATGCCTTAATGTGAATATATTAGGCATTGATAATTTAAATTTTTTTTGATAAATTTTTATTATATAATTAATCATATTATTGTATTTCGTTTTATTTATCTTTATTCAGAATTTCCATCATAAGGTGATTTTTAAAATAACTTGTCAATTGGAGATTTCAAAAATATTGATTTTACTGCTCTCCACTATAGAAATTGACCAAGGATATTTTTGAAATCTCCCAAGTAGCATTTATTGTTTCTTCTCAGTTAAATTAATTAAAAAGGAGCCGATAATCCATGAAAAAAATCCTTTGCATGAAAAATCTTCTAATTGCTTCCACAGTTATTGTCTCATTGCTTCTTTCTTCATGTGGTTCCAATTCCGGCATCAGTCCGGAAAAGGAAGCTGATAAAATGCCTGGCTCAAATATAGCTGGTTCAAAGCCAAGTGATAATAATCAGACACAAACAAACGTGCCACAGCCCACGCCTACACCAGTTCCAGAAAAGAAGCTGGTTAAAGCAAAAGGTCTATACCTTACAGCAACTTCAGCAGGTGCTAGATTAAAGCACTATATAGAGCTTGCAAACACCACTGAAATCAATAGCTATGTAATAGACTACAAGGACGATGACGGTTATGTTACCGTCAATTCTTCTGTCTCAGCTGCAAAGGAAGTTAAAGCAATTGACGTAAGGTACGACCCTGAAAAGGTAACTAAAGAACTCCATGACAATAACATTTATGCTATAGCCAGAATAGTGTGCTTTAAGGATCCATTTTTCTCAAAAGGAAAACCTGAAGCAGCAATAAAGAACAAAAATGGAGATTTATTTATCCACAATGGTGTAACCTGGGTAAATCCTTACAGTAATGAAGCTTGGCAGTATAACATTGATCTAGCGAAGGAAGCTCTTGCAAAAGGTTTTGACGAAGTACAATTTGATTATGTCCGTTTTCCTGATGGAAAGAAAAGCAACATGGTTTTTGGCAACACTGATAATAAGCAGATGTATGAAACCATAAATAGCTTTTTAAGTGAAGCAAGAAAGCAGTTACCGAATGCTGTTCTATCAGCGGACGTTTTTGCAATTATATGCGAAACACCTGGAGATAATGAAGGCATTGGCCAATACCTTGAGTATATAGGAAAAGATATGGATTATATATACCCAATGGCATACCCATCTCATTATGCTCTAGGTCAGATAATTAACGGTACTGCATTTAAAAAGCCTGACCTTGATCCTTATGGCGTCATCAAAAATACACTTCTAAAGGCCAAAGACCGTATGGCTAAGGTTGAAGGTAGTACCCCTAAAATAAGAACCTATATTCAGGACTTTGATGCTTCCTGGATAGGTAAGGGAAACTGGCAACATTATGATAATGAACAGGTAAGGCAGCAGATACAAGCTGTTTATGATGCAGGTTATGAGGAATGGTTCGTATGGGATCCTATGAATTCATATCATGAAGGGGCTTTTAATAAAGAGTAGAAATTAGGGGGCTTAGAGCCCCCTTTCTATATACCCGGCTCTATGTGGATGCTTACATTGGTATTCTTTAATACCTCCTCCAAGTCACTTTCTATCTTGTCACTGAGCTCATGGGACTGCTCAACAGAACAATCCTTATTGACAGTCATATGAAAATCAATATACTTAATACTTCCTGATTTTCTGGTTCTCAATTCATGAAAATCAATTATCTCATTTTTATATTTGTTTATGACGTTCTTTATTTTTTCCTCATCGCTGTCGGATAATTTTGTATCCAATAGAGGGCAGTAAGCATTCCATATAAGCGATACGGCTTCCTTTAAAATCAGCAGAGCAACCAATATTGCAACAATCGGGTCAAGAATTGATATGCCTGTAAACTTAATTAGGACCATTCCTACTCCAACTCCCAAAGAAGTGTATACGTCTGTCTTAAGATGAAGAGCATCTGCTTCTAATGCTACTGAATCAACCTGCTTTGCCACTTTATAGAGCTTCCTGGATACGAAAAAGTTCACCGCAGAAGATATAAGCATAACAATAAGAGCTATATCTGTTTCACCAACATGTGTTGGATTAATAATCTTTTTTATAGCTTCCCAGATTATAATAAATGCAGCTACCAGAATCAAAAGACCTTCTATTACCCCTGAAACATTCTCAACCTTTCCATGTCCGTAAGGATGGTCCCTGTCTGCAGGCCTTGCCGAGATCCTGACTGAAAAGAATGCAATGATTGCAGCAACCAAGTCCATGGCTGAATGAATAGCCTCAGAAATTATACTGACTGAACCGCTTAAAATACCTGCAATTACTTTTAGAAGAATTAATAACGAATTTGAAATTACCGATAAAATTGCTACCCTTGTTTTAATACTGGAATCGCCCATAATCCCATCCCTCCACAAAATCTATTACCTGATTTACAATTTCCCCAGACATCTAAAAAACCTGTAAAACTATAAGTATTAATACAATATAGTCCCACAGGTATTTTGGCAATAACTTAGCATCCTGCTGCCGCAAATCCGGCCCGGCTCCACAAAGTTCAAGACTTTATGGCCTGATCTATTTTCCTTTTTATTTTTACATGGTCAAAAGCGATTAATAAAGATTATATAACATCCAGGAAACTGATGTCAATGACAAATACATTTCATCATTTCAAACACACAATATCCAAACACACAATATATATTATTAAATAGATCTGGATTTTGTTCCACTCTTCCTTATCACATCACAATGTTCCCTAATTGCTGTACAACCATTTTTATTGCATCTTCTTCAGGAACAGGTCTTCCAAGATAATATCCCTGCACCATATCGCAACTGACATTTATAAGATGCTGATACTGCCCGTCAGTCTCCACACCTTCTGCAATAACCTTAAGCCCCATCTTTTGTCCAATATGTACAATAGAATCTGTTATATCAGTACCTATGCCAATATCATCGACAAATTCCTTGTCTATCTTGAGAGTATTTACAGGAAGGTTTTTAAGATAGCTTAGCGATGAGAAACCTTTTCCAAAATCATCAAGAGATATTTTTATCCCATGCCCCCTAAGTCTCCTCAACTTTATAAGATTTTCATCAATAGATTGGATAAGTACAGACTCTGTGAGTTCTATTTCCAGAAATTCAGGTTTTAGCCCAGTTTCATTAACGCTATTCAGTATTTTGTCAACAAAATCCTCTTGAAATAACTGAACTATTGAAATATTTACAGAAATAATAACGCCTTTTATTCCTTCATTCTCCAACCTTATTTTAAATAAACATGCCTGTTTTAAAACCCAATCACCTAAAGGAATAATAAAACCATTTTCCTCAGCAAGGCCTATAAATCTCCCCGGCATAACAAGACCATATTCCGGACTGTTCCATCTTATAAGTGCTTCAAATCCGCATATTTCTCTAGTTTTTGTAATATATTGAGGCTGGTAATATAACTGGAATTCATTGTTCTCCAACGCTTTTCTTAAACTGCTGGCTAACCTGACCTTTTCCATTATTTCATCATTAAGCGTTTTGTTGTATATCTTATAATTGGGTTTTCCCATTTTTTTAGCATAGTTCATGGCAGTATCTGCATTTTTCAAGAGTGTATCAAAATCTTTGGACTCATCAGGAAATAAAGCAATACCCATACTTGCGGTTATATAAAATATATTTCCTTCAACATTAAAAGTTTTAGAAAATGCCGCCATTACTTTGTCTATGTGTTCTCTGATAGAAGATTCAGAACTAATCCTTGGTATAAGTACTGCAAACTCATCTCCACCCGTTCTTGAAACCATACATGGGCTGTCGAATATGGAAATCAGTATATTACTAAGTTCTATAAGGAGTAAATCACCATAATAATGTCCAAATGAATCATTTAAGAGCTTAAAATTGTCTATATCAATCAGTACCAATACCCCTGAATCCCCACTTTTAAGAGCTTCTTCAATTGCCTGTCCGGTATGTTCCTTAAGAACAAGTTTATTGGGCAAACCCGTAAGCAAATCATAATAAGCCAGCTTTTTAATCATCTGTTCATGGATTTTATTATCATTTATGTTTGTTATAGACCCCGCCATTCTAACTAAATTACCTGCACCATCCTTAATTCCCTTTCCCTTAACCAAAATCCATAGATATTCCGTGCTTTTTGTCTTTATTCTAACTTCATAGGAGAAATTAGGAGCTAAACCTTTAAAATGCTTGATTTTGGCTTCCTCAGCCACTTTTTTATCCTCTGGGTGAAACAGTGACCTTAATTCCTCCAATGAATCTCCAATATCTCCTCTTCTGTATCCAGTAATTTCGTAAAATTTATCTGAATAAAACACCTTATTATCTGCAGCATTCCAATCCCATATAGCATCATTAGACCCTTCCAATGATAACTGGAATCGCTGTTCACTGTCCACAAGCTTGTTCTTGGTTATATTAAGCTCATCATACTTATTCCTTAATTCTTCCTGTGATGCTTTCAATTCTCTAAGTACCTGAGTAAGCTTTTCGTTGTTATTACGAATATTCCTTTCAGATTCAATCCTCTCTGTAAGGTCCATGCCTATAATGTTAATTATAAAAAATATGGACTTATCTTTATAGTCGTCCTTCATATTTGCGTTCCAAACAATATGAAGCAATTTACCATCTTTCCTCTTTAGAGACATCTGTATGTTTTCAGAGGAATCCATAGTCTTTAATGAGTTACGAATCTCAAAAAACTTAATTCTATCTTCCTTTTCAAGCATTTCAACAAAGCTTTGGTTTACTACCTCTTTATAGCTGAATTGTGTTGCAATTTCTGCATATTTGTTAAATGATATAATAGTGCCGTCATACTTTAACCTTATTGATAGAATATTTGCGATGTCAATAAGATCTCTAGATACTTCTTCCTCATAAATAAGCCTTCTTCTCAAATAATGGCTATATACACCTGTAAATATGGAAACAAGAATAAATAGCAAAATGACAACATTAACGATATATATGACTTCATGAACCTTTTCACTTGCTTGTGTCTTTGAAGTTGTAACAGCAATAAACCAGTCGGTACCAACTATTGGAGCATATCCTATGTAATGGGTCACTTCTTCCAATAAATATTCACCAGAACCTGGGATTCCTGATACAATATTATCTTCCAGACCAATCACATCTTTATGTTTCACCCTAATCTTAGTTTTATCGAAATAGCTTTCAATGATAAAAGCCTTCTGGGGATCTCCACAAGCTATCACTGTGCCTTTTTTGTTTATTATAAATGCAATGCCGTCATTCCCAAACTTTATTTGCCTAACAATATCAGTTATGTAATTCATGCTATACGCGGCATGTATAACTCCTGTAATATTTTCCCTATCATCTTTCTGAGGAACTGCAAATGCCACAACTGCTCTTTCATCCGCCCTGCTAATCACAGGTCCTTGAATACTTCTCTTGCCGTTCAATGCCTTAAGATAGTATTCTCTGTCACCATTATAAAACCGTTTCCCATCTGTCGTATATGAATTACCATCTAAGTCGGAAATTCCATACCTTATAGCACCTTTTAATACGGCCTGCCTTTTTATTTCCTGAAGCTTATTTTCGAGACTTATAGCAAGGTCAGACACTATGCTCTGTGCCGCGATAGAACTAAGCAAGTCGAGCTGAAGCCTCAGCTCTGCTTCAACAGTTCTGGCACCTTGCCCTGATAGTTCCTCCAGAGATTCCATGACATTGCTTTTTAAATTTTCATAAGATAGGTAATAAGTTGCACCGCTTATAAAAAGTATTGCGACAGCTGCAATTATGGTGTAAAAAGGTTTTGTCCGACTGTAAAACCGAATTTTCATGGAACTCCTCCATTAAGGATTGCTTTAAAATTCAGAACACTAAAGCATGTCTTAAGCATAACCATTTTTGTTTCCTAAACATTAAAAAGCATACAATTGGAGAATCTAGATACCAAACTTATGTAAAGTTAATGACCTGGCACCTATATAAATCGAAATGTCAACACTTGTATAAAAGTTATACATGAAGTTTATCACTAAAGGTAGTTTAATAGTATATTAAAGATTAACTTTTTAATATATTTAATACAAACCTGTTAATAATTATATATTATGCTAATGAATTTTGGAATATCAAAATAAATAATTTTTCTACAAAAAAGGTTTATTTTTGATTAATAGCTTTCTCAATCAAAAATAAACCTTTTTTATTCTATCTGCTCACTTTCGTGTATATTAAACACTTACTGAAGTCGGTAAGATAAAATTATTTCTTAAGCATTGCTTAATTAACGCTTTGTAACAGCTCCTCGTTATTGGTATTGACTTCAACCATATCTTCCTTTTTTACGAGAGACATCTTTTCCCATGCCCTTGAACGCCATCTCTTAAGCATAACTATTCCTCTGACCCATTCATCCATGGCAAAAGCAGCCCAAACTCCTATAAGCCCTAAATGTAGTGTGACACCGAGTAAATAAGTCATACCCACCGCTATAGACCACATAGATACCAATCCCAAGTACAATGTAAATTTAGCATCTCCAGATCCCTTTAGAGAATATCCTAAAACTATATTAAACGATCTTCCAGGCTCTAAGACAATTGTAATTATAAACAATATGCCTCCAAGCTTTATAATGTTCTCATTGTCTGTAAATAATCCTAAAAGCACCTTTCCAAATATTGCAAATACTAACGCTACGGCAATAGATACCAAAACTGCAATTTTAAGACTTCTCATGCATGTCTTATATGCATCATCAGTTCTTCCGGCACCAATTAAATGTCCTATCATTATCTGTGTAGCATGCCCTGTAGCTAACCCAAACAACATTATATAAAACATCAGGTTAAAAACATAAAACCTTGCTGTAAGTGGGTCTTCTCCCATATATTTTGCTATAATAGCTGTTATAACAACCTGTGAAATATTATATGAAATAGATTCGCCTGCAGATGGGCCTCCAATCTTAAAAATGCTTTTTAAACTGTCCGTTATCAGATCCTTTGGCATTTTTAACACTTTAATTACAGAGAAACTGATCCCAACCTTCTTCTTGAGAATGATAAATATTGCAATAAGTCCTACAAATTGGCTGGTAACAGTTGATATGGCAACTCCTTTAACGCCTAGTACAGGCATTCCGAACATACCATATATGAAAATAAAATTACCGATTATGTTTAGTGCATTCGCACCCATATTTACCATCATTGGATATTTAACATGTCCATGGCTTCTTAAAATTGCAGAAACAGTTATACTCACTGCCTGAATGAAGGAAAATGATCCAAGTATAGTTAAAAATTCTTTAGAAAATTGGTAAACATCACTTGAAAAATTCATTAATCCCAGTATCTTTCCTGCAAATATAAATAGTATAAGGCTTATTAATAACCCGAAAACCAAATTGAACATTATCGATACCACTGCCACATCAGAAGCCTTTTTATTATTTTTCGCACCAAGATATTGTGATATTACTATTCCTGAGCCTCCCGATACTATTTGAAATATGAGTATGAGGATTGAAACATACTGATTAGCCGCTCCAACCCCTGCAACAGCCTTATCTGAGTATCCGCTCAGCATAAATGTATCCACAGTACCAAAAAGCATTCTTAAAAAAGATTCAATTAGAATGGGCCATATAAGTGCAAAAAGAGTTATACGTTTGTCCAGAAAATTATTTTTTTCCATTTAATCAACTCCAATAATGTTAGAATTTGGATTGACATTCAAGCAATGATTTGCATTATAAGGCAAATTAAGCCTTAACAAGCTACACTCATAATGAATTTATTGTTTGAAAATCAGAAGCCTTGAATAGTTTGTTCTGAGATTTATATCAAGGGGCTTATGAATTTTTATGATAAGAATCAATCCAGTGATTATAATTTTCTTAAGTTCTATATAATATTTTAAGGCCATCTACCCTTAAAAACAATACATTATATTATTCATTTTTTCAAAATCTTACGATAATATATATGTATATACAATTTATAAATTAAATTCTGTACAAGAACAAATAACAGATGTTGTTAATGGGATTTGTAATATTCAATTGTAAAAGATTAATTAATTTCATTTAAATTTATAATTGATAAATTGATATAATTTATATTATAAGTTTAGGGGGTATAATATGAAGGTTAAAGGTGCTGAAATTGAATGCCAAAATAAAGATTTATCGCCAATAGTTCTCAAATCCCTATATTTTACCCAAGGTGCAAACATGCCTTTAGGTTACCGGTTAAGAGATCGTTATGTATATGATTATGAATTGGAACTCATTGTCTTTAGCGAAGGAGCCATGGTTATAGAGGATCAAACCTATTCTATACGTCAGGGAGATGTAATATTTAGAAAGCCCGGCCAATATACCCAGGGAATTATGCCCTACAGCTGTTATTTTGCCTGTATGGACCTTTTGAGCAATACTGGAAAGGATCCTTACAGTTACGACATATATAATGAGCAAAAATTCCAAAACAATTTAATTAACCCAATTATTGAATCCATCCCTACTATATTTCATCCTCCTCATCCAGAGAAATATCAGTTTATTTTTGATTCAATATTAAAAGAGTATATTTCCCCATCACCAGGTGCTGAGCTTATTTTGAAATCTTATGCTCTTAACTTACTTTATATGCTTTACCAGGATTGTATAAACCCATTAATAAACAAAACTGTTCCCATGTCACCTCACTATGGAACAATTAAAAAGGTAATTGAATTTATTGATGACAACATTGAAAGGAAGATATTGTTAAACAATTTGGCTGCCCTTACCAAGCTAAGCCCTAACCACTTTCACAAAGTATTTTCAGAGACAATGGGAATTACCCCTAATCTCTTTATCACCAAGCTTCGTCTAGATAAGGCAAAGGACCTTTTGATAAGGACAGATTTGCCTGTATCAGATATATCGGCAAAATGTGGTTTTGACAATATACCGTATTTTAGTTATATATTTAAAAAGCAGATTAAGCTGTCTCCTGGGGAGTTCAGAAAGAAGCACAGTTATATTTGAGTTTTTGGTAATTAAAGAATGATTTAACAGCCTTGCGATTATTCTGTAAATAAAGCGGGGACAGCGTATATCAACTGTCCCCATACTTTATTATTCAATATATTATTAGAAATTATGTTATATCTACCTCATAAATTAATGTTATCTTATCCGCAGGTAGAAGAGTTTCTATTGAACCCGGCGTCAGTTTACCATCATCTCCATAATAATAAAATGTTAATATTGCCTTATTGTTATCATTCGCAGGATATAGTACATCAACTGAAGCCTTACCCTTAACTAATGTCAATTTTTTCTTAAGTACATTCTTAACCTGTAAGTTTAGCTCAATCGGTTGGAGTAGATATTTTCCAGTCGTCTTATCATAAGTAAGGTTATAATCGGTTTTTACAAAACTATAAGTACGACCATTAGGATCTAGGGGATCCCTTTGTATACCTCCATCCAGCGTATATTTGGTCTCTTCAGGTAATGTGAACTTAATATTGAGAGTGCCTTTCAAGCTTACATTATTAGTATAGATTTCATCAGTAATTTCATCAATCGCGTCAGTCATTTTGTTTAAATCACCTTGAGTATCATAATAAAGCTTATTAATATCTTTTGAGAATGAACTTGGCTTGTTTTCAAAACTCAATATATCAGTCTCTAATCTCTTAAAAGCAAAATTAGTCAGCTCATAAGCATCCTTATTTTGATCATCATTCGGCAGACAATTTATAAATTTCGGAACTATACCTGCAGCAGCAAGCGTTTTCCCCATTTCTGATGCATACTTATAAGAATCAGATGCTAGTATATCACTTATTGCTTTTATGCTATCTTCAAATACATATTTGGTTTTTGAATAAGTACCAATATCATCGTTTCCATAGTACTTTTGATTGTTAATAGTGTTTGCAGACCATGTATTAGGATTGCTTCCAGTAAACACAATAAGAGTCTTTAATATATTATCATTTTTACTGCTAAATATTGTATTTGCTCCTCTTAATCCATCACCAAGATTGCTCTTTCCAACTCTTTCATCTACGGGATTATTTTTTTTGAATATTAAATTTGCATCACTCTGGATCAAATCAATTTCATTTTGTAAAACATCAACTTCATCCCTAACAAATGTTCCATTTACTCTTTTGTTGATGTCAACCAATCCATTATAAAATCTTATATTATTATAATTACTAGAATTTGCTGTACTGTCATAAGTTAATATACCTATTCTTACTGGTGCCTTAAAATTCTTGTCAACAATGTCAACAGCAAGTTTGTCAAGATAATTTTTAGCCGCTTCGTACACTTTATCATACAAGGTAGGCTTTGGCAAAATAGTTTTGAACATCTTGTTTCCTTCACTATCCTCATCATATTTAACAGTAGAATTACTTGATTCAAGTATTATATCATTTGATAAAACGCTTCCTTTTATATCAACATTATCACCATGTAACCTAATAAACCCTTCCGGAGCGTAATATGTTCCTGTGAATGCAGTTCCTGAAATATCATTATATATATTGCCTTGTAAAGAATAAAAAAAAGCCTCATTTTCCTTTTTTGTAACAGTATCTATACCTGTACTAACTCCTGCTCCCTGAATAATAATATCATTTTCAGCAACAACTATTCCATATTCGTTAAATTTTACTGAATTTATAAACTGTACATTACCTCTAAAATCAAGTTTCACATTTGGTAAAATATTAAATGTAGTTCCTCCACCTACTTTATAATTTGTTGCACCGTTATCTCCTTTTCCATTAAGTGTAATATCTATATCATCAGGATAACCTCTATCCTTTAACTCCTTCTTATACTTCTCAACACTTTCTTGGAATTTAGTCGTGTTGCTGCCATCAAATATAAATACTTTACCCTTGAGTCGATTGGCAACATATTCATTTATCTTACTATTAATATCAGGTAAAGGTGCAGTCTCGGATTTAACAAGGTAACCTTCAGCCTCTTGCTTTAGTTGACTATCGGTATGTTCTACTTTCTGATTAGTAACATACTCAACTATTTTTTCAGTAATTTTATTGTTATCTTCATCTATGTAAGAAAAATTAGGTTTATTCGCAGCAATAATTATTCCTGAATTCGAATGAACCTTTCCTTCAATATTTATATCATTCCCTCTGAACTCTAGATTAGTATTCTCTGCTTGATTTCCGCTAAATAGACAATAATCTGGAAAGTAAACAACTTGGTCAGGCGACTTAAAAAGACTTCCAGATGTATCAATAAGCATGACAATTTCTTTTTCAGGCACTATGTTATAAGGTAGTTTTAAATCCCCACTATACTTAAACGCTATATTTTGTTTTTCATTTACTTTAACTGTTTCAGGAGCTATAACTCTTGTAAAACTAGAATTATTAGTTATCCCTGAAGATGCAGCGTTTACATTAATACATACAATACTTACAACCATACAGATCAGCACAATAAGGGAAAGAATTTTAAAATACACTTTACTCTTCATACATTAACCCCCTCTGGTTTTATTTTATATTCCTAGTTACTCAAATTAATACAATTAAATAAAATTTTTAAATTAATGATTTTTATTATCTCTTCTAATTAGTTCTATATTCAGCTACACTTAACAATTTGTCATCTGATGTTCTGATTTTAACAACAATACGATCAATATTTTTAACATTCGAATTTTTTGAGAAATAGTTGAATCCAGTAAACTTATACATGTCTCCTTCCTTTTCACCTCCAATATCTGATGTTATAAAAATAAACATTCCGTTATCCGCATATATATTAAATTGTAATTCTTGCTCTGAATTAGTTTTCCCCGCAATATTTATATCCGCTCTCTCTAGATTTAAATCAAATTTATCGATTGAAAACTTTAAATTTCCATAGGTAGCAGTATCTCCAACTTTGTATTTTCCTAATGGAGTATAAGAAGCCCTTCCCGATGGGGTGGGTGTTTCAGTAACTGTAACATTTGTAGGACTTGGAGTAGGAACCGGGGTACTGCTAATTACCTCGGTTGGTTCTGCCTTGTAAGATATATTTATAGTCCTTGATTTAGCTACCCATTCAACCTCTGCACCGATACTTTCTCCAATAAACCTCAAAGGTACAAAAGTTCTGGAATTTTTTATTTCAGGTGGTGCATCTAGCTTTTGTTCTTTTGAATCAACTATTGCTTTACTGTTATTTATAGTTAGTAATATCTTAGTACCCTTACCAGTAGCTATAACTGTCTTGTTCGCAGGGTTCCATTGCACCTCCAACCCAAAGGCTTCGAAGATTTTTCTGAAAGGTACCAATGTTCTGGAATTTTTTATGTACGGGTTTACATCAAACTGGAGCCTTTCACCATTTAAAAATACTTTGATTTCGTCACTTTCGCTGGCTACCTCAGCTGTACATATGTTTGATGTCATGCTGCTACACATAATGATGATAATTAAAAAAATGAGCACATGTCTAATTCTATCGTGCAATCTTTTCATGCTGCATAACCCCCCTATTAATACTATTATAAACTATAGTACCATTTTTTTCACTAATATTTTTTGCACTATGTTTATTTTTTTTGTCGAATATTCTCGTTTTTACACTTTTAACTACTGCAAAACTGTGCCTAATAATATAAGGCATCCTTTGTCTTTTATAAAAAGTTATAAATCTATCTATTATATTTATCTTAAGTATATTTATCTTAAGTAAAATCTATTAAAATCAATTAATCTTTTCATTTACCCATCACGAAATAACATTAAACATTTGTTGTTTTGCTCAGCAAATGAAGATTGATACTAATTTTAATTATGTTGAACCGTTTATTATTTGCTCCGCCAAATGTTAGATTATTGGCACTTTTAATATAATAGATATTTCATAATGCTATTATATGATTTATATTGTTATTATTGCCATTTTTATGTTATTAATATCGGCTTGGGAAATGAAATGATTAAGCAAATTCTTCATCCCTTGTCAATCACAACCACAAAAATACTGGATGAAACTATAAGCACAGCTCCTATAAGCTCATAAACCGTAATAGGTTCATTTATTAATAGTATTCCCAGAAATGCAGTAAAAACACAGGTGCTCATTGACAATACGCCGCCAATAGCAGCTTTGCAATACTTATATGCTGAAGTCATCATTACCTGTGCCAGCATTCCGAAGAAGCCAGTGAGCAAGAGCAGTATATATTGCTTCAAGCTTGGCCATTTCCATGTCGGTATGCAAAAAATAAAAGATGCAACTAATCCAAAAATACAAAAATAAAAGAAAATTGTCCAAGCTGATTCATTAAGCTTTCTTAGCTGGCGTACACTTGCAATTGCAAATCCCCCCAAAACACCCGATGCCAGGGAAAGCATATCTGCTAGCTTAAGTGAATTCATATCAGGATAAAACAGGATAATAATACCAACCCATGAAATTAAAATGCTTACCGCCATTTTAAAAGTTATTTTTTCTTTCAAGATTACAATTGCTATTATAGCAGCAAAAATAGGGTGCGTATTGTTGAGAACCACACTGTTTGTCATCGAACCGCTAGCTATACCAATAAAGAGCAGTAAAACAGCAGTTCCGCCGAAAACTCCTCTTGCAACCAGTAAACCTTTATTTTTTGAGGAAATATTTATGACCCCAGCAAATGAAAGTACCAGTACAGTAACTACACCAAACAGAAGTCTGAAAAACGCAACCTCGGAACCTGAAATATCCTCCGATGCAAGCTTTGCGGTATAGTTCATAACAGCAAATAATATGGATGATACAAGCATTTGCAGGGGCCCTAGTATAAAATTTTTCTCTTTAACAGCAAAACTAATCTTCTTCATCTTCCTCAGGCATATCCCAGTTGTGATAAACATTCTGGACATCATCCATGTCTTCCAGATGTTCTATTAATTTATCCATAAACTCAATCTGCTTTGGTTCAGCAAGCTTTGTCATAGTTGCAGGAATCATGGTAAGCTCCGCCTCAATGAATTCATAACCATTCTGCTCAAGGTTCTGCCTTACTTTGGAAAATTCTTCAACGGAGGTTGTTATTTCATAATACTCCTCTTCACTTTTGAAATCCTCAGCACCAGCATCTATGGCCTCCATCATAAGATCTTCTTCATTTACATTACTGCCTTTTTCTATCATAATTGTACCTTTTTTACTAAACATAAAGGACACACACCCTGTTGTTCCAAGGTTGCCTCCAAATTTGTCGAAGTAATGGCGAACATCTCCTGCTGTCCTGTTTTTGTTATCAGTCATAGCTTCAACAATTACAGCTACTCCGCCAGGTCCATATCCTTCATATGAAATTTCCTCATAATTTGCTCCATCCTGTTCTCCTGAAGCCTTCTTAATACATCTCATTATATTGTCATTAGGCATGTTTGCTGCCTTAGCTTTTGCTATAGCATCCTTTAACTTTGTATTAGCTTCAGGATCCGGTCCGCCCTGCCTCACAATAACACTAAGCTCTCTTCCTATCTTAGTAAATAATTTTCCTCTTTGTGAATCGGTTTTTTCCTTTTTTCTTTTAATATTAGCCCATTTTGAATGTCCGGACATAATATACCTCCCGTAATAACAAATAAATAATTTAGTCATGATCAAATAATAACTTCCGCTATAAACCTTAACCATAATTACATGTTATAAATTATAATTTAAAAACATAAATTAATAAAGCCGTTTTTATCTTAAAATATTATTTCCAGAAATATATTTACTTTTTTTGTTTGTTTATGTATTATATATATGTTATTTTATGGTTAACGAAGGAGTATATTACATGCTTAAAAGATTTAATCATATGAACTTAACAAATTATGCATACAAAATTATAATGAAATTATTAATTATAATATCTATTCTCATTGTTTTTTTTGCGTTGTTTTATTTCCTATACAGCAACCTAATGCATTCGTCGAATCACTATATATTTATTCAGCTCTTCATTATGGTGGTATTGGTAGCCTCTCTAGTTATAATGCAACACTTTAAACAGAATCCATCCAATAAAATCAACCGCACAGATCTGGATAAAGCCCCTTATACAGGTTATGACCCTGTGCAGCAAAAGCTGTTGGAAGAATTAACCTTGCTTAATAAGCAACTAACTGAGAATGATAAAAAAAGGACAGAATTCTTTTCCAACATATCTCATGAGCTTAAAACCCCTATTAGTATTATTTTAGGAGCTATACAGCTAATGGAAGCAAAGTGCCCTCTCTATGAAAACGACAAAAGAAAATCTTCAAAATACTATAAAACCATCAAGCATAACTGCTATAGGCTTCTCAGACTCATAAATAACTTACTGGATATAACAAAAATGGATTCCGGGTTTATAAAGCTCAACACTGTAAATTATAATATTGTCTATCTTATAGAAGAAATTGTACAATCAATTGTACCTTATTCAAAACAAAAGGATTTAATCATGGAATTTGATACTGAAGAAGAAGAAATATTCATGTCTGTGGATTTTGATAAAATCGAAAGAATAATATTGAACCTATTATCAAATGCCATAAAATTCACCCCAACTGGAGGAAAAATTTTTGTCAATATCAGAAGGAGTAAAAATAGTGTTTTTATATCAATAAAAGATACCGGTCCAGGTATACCTAAAAATCTTCATTCAGAAATTTTTGAACGTTATAAGCAAACGAACAGCTGCCTTACCCGAGAAAATGAGGGGAGCGGCATAGGCTTGTCTCTTGTAAAATCATTCATAACCCTTCACAACGGAAGCATTAAATTAGCTAGCGATGAGGGTACGGGAAGTGAATTTATAATTGAACTGCCCATAATATTAAACTCTGAATCACAAGAACCCGTTCCTGTTAAAGAAAACAGCAGTCACAAGATAATCGAAGCTATCAACATCGAATTTTCCGATATTTACTTTTAGCAGTTTAGATATGTATAATCTTACCGTTTTGATCGACGGTTATATAGACCTCACCCTTAACATCCACAATTGCCCTGGCATTTGTTAGTTCAGTTAAATTCTGCATAAACGTATCAGTCAGATTAATTGGTATATACACAGTCAACTCAACATCCTGCTCATAATTGATTTCTTTTATTATATATTCTTCTGCCACTAGCATGTTTTGCACTTTCCCAAAAATAGTATACTCAACTATAATAATCATTTCCTGGCACAGCTGCCTTTTTACTATATTTGCAGCTTCAATGCCTGCTGCCGCACACTTGCCGTACGCTCTAATCAACCCTGCCGCACCAAGCAGTGTACCACCAAAGTATCGTGTAACAACAATTACCACGTCCTGTATCCCTGTTCTCTTTATAACCTCAAGAACAGGTATTCCCGCCGTACCGGATGGTTCACCGTCATCGCTGAATCTCTGAATTACATTATCGCCAACAATGTGATAGGCATACACGTTATGGGTAGCATCCCAGTACTGTGTCTTGAGCCTGCTTATAAATTCCAATGCTTCTTCCTCACATTTTACAGGCTTTACCGATGCAATGAATTTTGATTTTTTTTCTTCTGTTTGTGCAACTGCTTCATTTAAAACTGTTTTATATTCTTTAATCACTTGTGTTTACACTCATTTCTAACATAATATCGAAAAATAATATATCTAAAAAAATAAAGGCAGCAATATTTATCGCTACCTTTTATATTTTAGCACTATTATTTTATTGGTTAAAGAATTATTTTAACTTAGATTAACACTTTTAATTAGATATTTAAACTGTGATGCATTCAATCTCCTTAATCTTTTTAAAAGAGAGACTCACAAGGGATTTATCCTGACTATATGTAACACGTCTAATAGCATCCTCAACTTCAAAATAGCCTCCGTCAGTAAATTGTTCATCTTTATTAATTTTATAATCTTCATTTTGGGATCTCATAATATACCAGGTTATTTTGTTACAGACAGGTCTTTGACGTGTTACAGAAAAGAATTCGTAATTTGTACATCCAGCAGTTGTTACTATTTCAGCATTTATTCCGGTCTCTTCGTTTACTCTCCTTACAGCCACTTCACTCGAAAAATCACCTTTACGAATAATGCCTTTCGGCAGTACCCATTCATCCTTTTCGTTCTTTAAAAGAAAAACCTTGTTGTTATAAAAAACCACCCCACCCGCACAATTCCTTACAAGCATATATAAGACCCCTTTCAATTATATTATGATACATATTTTAAGGTGCAAACCCTTATAGCACCTAAAAATTAATTTTTTTGGAGTATTAGCTTTAGTGTATTAAATGCAAGTTTTCGATTTTTATAAGTATATGTATATATTTTGCTATATATAATAAGGCATAAAATGACTAATGCAAAATATATAATTTAAATAGCAAATTTTGCTTCTTATATATTATATTACTATTTATTAATCATTAATTCAATGAAAAAAATTTAATTGTTAAATTATTTATTTTGTAATAATATTTTAGTCATTCTTTAATTTAAAAACTCCTTGATTTTATCAATTTTAGTATCCCTTATAACTGCCTTAACCCTTATTCCGTCCTCAATATAGTCTGTTTCAGACACCTTTCCGTTTTCATACAAATAAGGTAAAACCCACCCTTCACTATATGGAACGGTAAATTCCACACATATTTCATTTTCAGAAAGCAATTCCGAAATACCTGAAATAAGCTCGGAAATGCCCTGCCCGGTAACAGCTGAAACCTCAAAAATTTTACAATCCTTGTCAGATATACAAAGGTTGTGTGTTCCGCTTACCATATCAATCTTGTTTAAAACCAGAATCATTGATTTTTGCAGTGCTTCCAGACTTTCAAGTATATCCATGACTACAGCAATTTGCTCTTCCGCTTCTTCATTGGAAGCGTCAACAACATGAAGCAGGATATCTGAATATACAACTTCCTCCAGTGTTGATTTAAACGCATCTACCAACTCGTGAGGTAACTTTCTGATAAAACCTACCGTATCAACAAGAAGTGCAGTTTTGCTGTCAGGAAGCTGAATCTTTCTTGCTGTAGGATCCAAGGTGGCAAAAAGCTTATTCTCAGCAAAAACATCGCTATTGCATAGCTTATTCATTAATGTGGACTTCCCTGCATTGGTATACCCCACCAGTGCTATTGAAGGGACTGTATTCTTCTTTCTTGCTTCTCTGGTACGGTTTCTTCTTATACTTACCTGATCCAATTCAGATTCAAGAATGTTAATTCTCCTTCTAATATGACGCCTGTCAACTTCCAGCTTCTTTTCACCAGGCCCCCTGGTACCTATTCCACCGCCAAGCCTGGATAACTGGCCTCCCATGCCGGTTAACCTCGGAAGCCTGTACTTAAGCTGTGCCAATTCTACCTGAAGTTTTCCTTCCTTGGAACGAGCCCTTTGGGCAAATATATCGAGTATAAGGGTAGTCCTGTCAACAACCTTTGCACCTGTGACATCCTCAATATTTCTAACCTGTGCCCCCGATAGCTCCACATCAAAGATTAATGTATCCGCTCCTGCGGCCTGGCACAATAAACCTATCTCTTCAGCCTTACCCCTTCCAATATAAAAAGCCGGATCTTTGACCGGTTTTTTCTGAAGTATTTTTTCTATAACAACAGCACCAGATGTATTTGCGAGCTCTTCCAACTCATCAAGGGATCTTTCAGCTTCGCTTTTCCCACCGATCATCCTGCCTGACAATGTCTCCAAACCCACAAGAATTGCTCTTTCTTCTTCAACATCATTATCGTAAAAGGCTGCTTTATTGTTTTTATCACGTTCAATTATGAGTCCGAATATATATCCCAACTCTGGGTCATCAGCTTGGTAGGGCCCGAATATGTCAGCCGAGTCAAATTCTCCCGATTCATCTCGTGAGGGTATTGAAACATACGCTTCCGTAAGCTCTCCATCCTTTACGCCTAATGCTATCATTGCATCAAGCCTTAGATTTATGAGTGAGCTAATGTCTACAGAAGATAACTGTCCTGTACCATTTGGATGAGTATGAATACATCTTATGCCCGACAGCCGCATTTTACTTTTTCGTCCCTCAAGCTCAGGCAATGACACCGTTGAGCTATCCCCTATGCTTATATCTGTAACATTCCCTTTTCTATCTAGGTAAACTGCAATTTCACGGTTTATTTTATGAGTAAAAGACACAAGCTTTTGAACAAGTTCCTGAGGTATTAAATCCCCAGCTTCAAAAGCCATGTCAAAAATTCCTTCGATTTCTGTAATAACCGATCCCCTAATGGATTCTAGATTTCCAATTATATTAATAAAATTCACCCCTAAATTGATTAATGATGTCTACAATAAACATTATTACTTATATTATAGCATACCATTTTCAGGCAGCAAGGCCCCTCCTTATATTTTATCGATATTTCCATAGAAGTACATTTTCAGCTTCCTTGAATTATAGCCTCCTGATTAGCCTTAAGGTCTTCCAAATACTTTTTTAATACATTTTGCTGTGCATACTCCATATGAATTATCCTAAGTCCATAATCAAAGGTATACTCATTTTTCATAGACCAAACTGCTTCAGCTGTGAGATTGACCGGGATATTATCAAGATACAGTTTAATATCAATATTCTGCTTAGCTTCAAATTCCTTCTTAGTGCAAATAAGAAGTCCACTGAAACTTATATTTTTTACCACAGCAGCAAATTCATACTTATTGTTTCTTAGCATCACGCTTGAATACAATGAAACGGGAAATCTTTCAAAAGCTCTCTGGTTAATTACATATTCCTCATTTTCAACCACAAGCTGCATTACATTCTTATCGATATCTATATTAACAACATGGCAACTGGTAGTGTAAAAACTATTACTGCTTTTAAAAGCAATAGCTACAGTATCACCTTCAAACAACATGCAATCAGCAAACTCCTTCATAATCTGAATTGCTATGACCTGACCTCCGCTTTCATGATCCTGTACATCAACCACCTCACTCCTTAAGATCTTTATTGAATGATGGTTTATGGAAATAATCTCACCGGGTTTTATAAACATAATCTTCCCCCTCTTATAAACATCAAATCTATATGTCTATCGGCAAAAAATTCAATAATTTTAACAAATGAATAACTGGTGTGATATTTTAACATAATATACTAAGAAGCATAGTATTTTTATATGCTTAAATTATAAGGCTTTGAGGAGGTACAGTACTTAAATGACTGGTACAGTGAAATGGTTTAGTTCAGAAAAAGGTTTTGGATTTATTGAAAGAGACGATGGGGATGATGTGTTTGTGCATTTCTCTGCCATTAAAGGAGAAGGCTACAAGTCACTTGTTGAAGGCCAAAAAGTCCAGTTTGATTTGGAAAAAGGACAGCGTGGGCTGCAAGCAACAAATGTAAGGCTATCCTAATCAGGCTGTCACATTTTAATGCAAGTAAAAAGTAAATTCTCATTCATGATTTATATAAATTATTATATTTATGAATATTGCTTAATACGAAAATTTGTGATATACTTATGAAGTTAGTCTCTATATATTAACGGATTAATTTTCTGACCATAACTTCTTTAATCTATTGGAGTGAAAAATCAGGAATATTTAGATCCAAATAAATTAAAGGAGGTATATAGATATGGCAGATAAAGTTATAACTTGCAAAGATTGTAACTCAGAATTTATTTTTAACGAAAGCGAACAGGCTTTCTACAAGGAAAAAGGTTTTGAAAATGAACCACAAAGATGTCCTGACTGCAGAAAAGCAAGAAAGCAGCAGAGAAATAATAACAGAGGCGGCGGAAGAAGCTTCGGCGGCGGTAATAGGTGGTAATTAAAGGGAGAGCTTAGCTCTCCTTTTTTGATTTATGTATTTTATTACGAATTTTAAAACAACTATGTATAAAAGATTTAATATTGCATACACTTTTAAAGACAATATGTTTAATTATCCTAAATTTAACATTTACATTTAGAGAAAAGTGTGTTATCTTTCTATAGTACCTTATATATCGCGGGATGGAGCAGTTGGTAGCTCGTCGGGCTCATAACCCGAAGGTCGTTGGTTCAAGTCCAGCTCCCGCAACTAAATAAAAAGTCGCTTGATATTAAACTTCAAGCGACTTTTATATTTTCACTTTATTATAAACATCAGGAAGTACAAAAGCCCCTTGTTCGTTTAAACAAGAGGCTCTTGATAATTTACTAATGTTACTTCAGAAAATGAACTATTATATTGGCAATGGAAACATAAAGAACAACCTGGCCTATGGCAGCTCCCACATTATCCTGCTCATAAACCTCGCTCCATATATTCACTTTCAATATCGCTGCAAACAACCACTTCATCAAATATGCCATCACCAGCAGAACAAGCAACCCGATACCTGATACCACTATAAGGTCTATCAAGTCAAATTCCAGTTGATACTCAATAGTATGGGTCAAAATTGTTTCAACTGCCAGAATGAAACCGCCTAAAGCTATTCCGGCAGCAGGGTTATTATCTACAAAGATTTCCTTGAAAAGAGTGGTCTTTGATCTTAAAACAATGCTGTATACCATTAAAGCAATTAATGAATAAACTACAACAGTCAATATCTTAAAAAGAGATGCAAACAATTCCTCCGGCATAAAATCCAGGAACATTATCATACTCACAGATATAATTGAAAGTGTTGCCGAAAATAATGATGCAGCTACATTTTTCTGATTATAAATCTCATTGTTAAGACTTATTTTCCCCTCAACATCCGGTGGACTGATTTCCTTAATCGCTAAGTTTGAGAACAACCGTAAAACAGTAAATATCACAATAAATCCTACTTCGTATCCTATACAGATCAAAAGATCCATAAATATATCTTCATGTGCCGGTCCTTCAATTGCCTTTGCAGCAAGATACAGCGTTGGAAATATAAACGCACCTAAAAACTCAATCCAAGCTGCAAGGTTATCCTTTTCAAATAAAGCATCCTTCAAATTTATCTTACGCAGAATTATTTTTGAGTACATAAACCATCCCAAAATAAATCCTATTAAAATTATTGGTATATTAAACAAGAAATTATTGCCTAAAATCTTTAAATAGCCTGCTAAATCCATCACTGCCCCTCCTTATGAATAAAAATTATTCTCCCTGATAAACCTTATAGAATATGTCTTCTATCATTTCTCCGACAAATATTCTAAACATCCCTGTGTCCTCAAGCATTTCAACATTGAGAAACTCTTCCCTTTCATCAATAGGCCTGCTGTAGTCCCAAATTTTCACGCCTATCTCATGTTCTATTTCTTCCGATTGGATATCATAAACCCTGATCCGGCCTGATATTCCATCAATTCGCTCATCCTCATCAGGCATATAGCATCTCTCATACTCTTCTCCATCAGGAGATGTGAGATATTTTTGCCCTGCGACATTATATAAGAAATCCTCGTCAAAGGGTATGGTATCTACCATATTGTACAAATAAGTCTCCAAAGCATCACTGTTATCTTTAAAAACCTCCAGTACATATTCCTCATTTTCAGATTTTGAATATATAACATATCTTGAATAGGATCTTTCTCCTACTTTCATCTCAATAACCTTACTAAACTTAAAAATGCCTTTGCTTTTAAGTTCACCTACAGTAAACTCAACCATTGAATTAGGTGTTATCTGTAATGGATTATAAACCTTTGTTATTACCGAGCTTCTGTTAAATCCGAACATTTTATACCTCCTTTAATTTGCAGTAACATTGTAATCATTAATACCTCAAATATAGCAATATTTTAGTCATTTCCTAATATATTCTGCTTTGACCCCTTGGCTTTTTGGGCCTTGATACTTTCTTAATTATTGTAATAAGAATCATTATTATTATTAAAATTATAATAATTGTTACAATCGGGTTACCTACCCTCGAGGGATATCTGTTGGAATAATAAATGGTGTCTATATTCCTTTGCTGGTAATCGTCCGAAAACTGGAGATCCGGGTCTACATCAGGATCCAAGTAATCATCATCCCTTGGTATGTTCATTGCCTCTAAAGCCCTTACCCTGGCTTCCATTTGGGCAAAATGTGAAGCATCAAAGTAGTTCCTGTATGGATAGATATCCGCCCAATGATGATACCAGAACATTTCGGATGCCCTCATTAAAAACCACAAATCCCACGGACCAACTGAAGCATACCCATAAGAAATCGGACTCCTGAAATAACTTGTATTATAGTTGACTATAACAGTCCTTGAGCTATAATAGTTTATTCTCTGCGGACGTGTCCTTAAAGCGTCTTCAAAGTCCATTCTGTTGCTTACGCTATATTTTCTATTCATTGAGGAATCATAAATCTTTTTCTGATCAGAACTCAAACTTGCATTATACTTCTTGGTAGATGCCTGCTTTTTATAGGTATCCTCCATGTATGTTTTCTTTGATGAATTTAGCTTACTACTACTCTTGGAAGTGCTTACTTTAGAACTTGATGAACTGCTTGAACCGCTTGAGCTACTTGAACCACTTGAACTACTAGAACTGCTTGAACTACTTGAACTGCTTGAACTGCTTGAACTACTTGAGCTCCCTGTTGTATTCTTCTTAGAACTTGATGATCCAGAATATCCGGAAGAACTTTTAGTGCTCTTACTAGAAGAACTTTTTGTACTCTTGCTAGAAGAACTCTTTGTACTTTTGCTTGATGATCCTGAATAGCTTTTTGAGCTTGAAAAACCTGAACTTCTGGAACTCTTGCTGCCTGAATAGCTCTTTTTTGCATAAACATCGCCAACTTGTGTAAATAGAAAAACTAAAACAAATAATAGTGCTAGTATTCTTTTTCGCATTTTTTCACCCCTGGAAATAATTTATTCCTAATTGATTTAGTCATGATCAAAAAATAACTTCCGCTATAAATTTCGTTTATGTGTTGACTTAACTCGTCAACACCCAGGATGCATAGCGAGCAGTTTAGCAAAGCTAAACGATCAGCCGCTAAGATACGCCGAAGTAATTTTATTCATGCCCTAGCAATTCCTATTATAACATTAAAGGTAGAAATCACAAAGTGGTTTTATAACCTTGACGTTGTTACCTGTAACAAGGCTTGACACGAACACTTGTTCGTGCAATAATTATTATAATGAAATAATTTCAATGCCTAAGGGTATTGCAAAAGTACAGAATATTCAATAAAATCATATAGTGTAGCAAAATGGCAAAGGATGGTTATTAATGACAAAGAACACCAAAGCTGACAAGTATGGTAATGAAAGTATATCATCATTAAAAGGAGCAGACAGGGTAAGGCAGCGACCAGGCGTTATATTCGGTTCTGATGGTTTGGAAGGCTGCCAGCATTCTGTATTCGAAATTCTTTCCAACTCAATTGACGAAGCAAAGGAAGGATACGGCAACGTTATTGAAGTAACAAGGTTTGCTGATAATTCTATAATGGTGAAGGACTATGGAAGAGGAATTCCGCTGGACTATAACCCTAATGAAGAAAGGTACAACTGGGAACTTGTTTTTTGCGAACTCTATGCAGGAGGTAAGTATAAAAACAATTCAGGAGAGAACTATGAGTTCAGTTTAGGGCTTAACGGCCTTGGAAGCTGTGCAACCCAGTATAGCTCCGACTATATGGATGTCATAGTTTTCAGGGATGGTTTCAAACATGACCTGCATTTTGAAAAAGGCGAAAACATTGGCGGCCTTAAGAAAGAAAAATTCAATTACGAAAGCACAGGTACCTGCATAAAATGGAAACCTGACCTGCAGGTATTCACAGATATAAATATTCCACTGGAGTATTTTAAAACAGTTTTAAAAAAACAGGCTGTAGTTAACTCAGGTATTTTATTTAAGCTGTTTGATGAAGAATCCGGACAAAATTATGAATACTGTTACGAAAACGGTATTGTTGATTATATAAAAGAAATCAGCGGAGAAAAGGGTTTTACCGACATACAGTTTTACGAAACCTCTACAAAAGGACGCGACAGGGAAGATAAGCCTGAGTATAAGGTTAAAATGCAGATAGCGTTCTGTTTCAATAACGAGGTTAACATGCTGGAATACTACCACAATTCCAGTTTTCTCGAATACGGGGGTGCCCCCGATAAAGCAGTAAAAGCGGCCCTAGTATATGAAATTGACAAATGCATGAAAGCAAGAAACAAATATAACAAGGACGAGGCAAAGATTACCTTTGCAGATATTCAAGACAGCCTTATACTTGTTACAAATTCATTTTCCACAGTTACCAGTTATGAAAACCAGACCAAGAAATCCATTACCAACAGGTTTATTCAAGAGGCAATGACAGATTTCTTAAAGCAACAACTGGAAATTTATTTCATTGAGAATAAAATGGAAAGTGAAAAAGTACTTGAACAAGTCCTTGTAAATAAACGAAGCAGAGAAACAGCAGAAAAGACAAGAATTAATATAAAAAAGAAATTAAATGGTACAATTGATATTTCAAATCGTGTGAAAAAGTTTGTAGACTGCAGAACCAAAGACCTTTCAAGAAGAGAGCTTTATATTGTTGAGGGTGATTCTGCCTTGGGCTCCTGCAAACTCGGAAGAGATGCAGAGTTTCAGGCTATTATGCCGGTAAGAGGAAAAATATTAAACTGTCTAAAGGCAGAGTATGACAGCATATTTAAAAGTGATATTATTGTTGACCTTCTGAAGGTATTAGGGTGTGGAGTAGAGATTAATTCAAAGCATAACAAGGACCTGAACACCTTTGATTTAAACAACCTCCGCTGGAATAAGATAATAATATGCACCGATGCCGACGTGGACGGGTTTCAGATACGAACTCTGATACTTGCGATGCTGTACCGTCTGGTTCCGACCCTCATACAGGAGGGAAAAGTTTTTATAGCCGAGTCACCATTGTATGAAATAGTATATAAAAACAAACCGTATTTTGCATACTCGGACAAGGAAAAGACTGACATAACAGCCAAGATGGGTGGAAAATATACAATCCAGCGTTCAAAGGGTCTGGGAGAAAATCAACCTGAAATGATGTGGCAGACTACTATGAATCCTGAAAGCCGCAGACTTATACAGGTTATGCCTGATGACCATCAGAAAACTGCGGAGTATTTCGACCTCCTCCTCGGTGACAATCTTCCGGGAAGAAAGAGCTTTATTGAAATGCACGGATACAAGTACCTGGAAATGATTGATGTAAGTTAAGGAATGATTAAAGCATTACTTCCGATTATGAGCGTGTGTTGACGAGTTAAGTCAACACGAAAGCGAATTAACGGAAGTTATGTTTTAGTCATTACAAAAACCTGTATTAATCTTGCATTTGGCGGAGCAAATAACGAACGATTTAAGGTTATCTGCGATAGACAAAAATTTATAAATTAATTGTTTTTTACAGTTAAGGAGAAAAACGTAATGCCACATAATAATAAAGTTGAGCAAAAAATTGTTGAAACTCTTGAAAAAAATTATATGCCCTATGCAATGAGTGTTATAGTTTCTAGGGCAATACCTGAAATAGACGGTTTTAAGCCTTCCCACAGAAAGCTTCTTTATACGATGTACAAAATGGGCCTTCTCACAGGGAACAAGACCAAGTCTGCCAACATTGTGGGTCAGACAATGAAGCTTAATCCCCATGGCGATATGGCAATCTATGAGACCCTTGTGCGACTGACCAGGGGAAATGATTCTTTGCTTCTTCCTTATATAGATTCAAAAGGAAACTTCGGAAAGCATTATTCAAGGGATATGCACTTTGCTGCCCCTCGTTATACCGAAGTTAAGCTAGATAAGATTTGCGAAGAACTTTTCAAGGACCTGGAAAAAAATCCAGTGGACTTTATAGATAACTATGATGGCACAATGAAAGAGCCAACCTTGCTGCCTACCACCTACCCCAACCTGCTTGTCAATGCAAATCAGGGTATAGCAGTAGGCATGGCAAGCAACATATGTAGCTTCAATTTGAGAGAAGTTTGTGAGACCACCATCCAGTTAATAAACAATGAAAGTGTTGATATAATGCAGTATCTTAAAGCCCCTGATCTTTCAACCGGGGGTCAGCTCATTTATGTTGAAAAGGACATCAATGACATATACAAAACAGGAAGAGGCAGCTTCAAGATACGTTCAAAATACAAGTACGATAAGGAAAACAATTGCATAGAGGTCTATGAAATACCTTATACGACAACTTCTGAGTCAATTATAGATTCAGTCATAGACTGCGTCAAGGACGGTAAAATAAAAGATGTAACTGATGTTCGCGATGAGACTGACCTAAGCGGCCTTAAAATAACCCTGGATCTAAAGAGAAATACAGATCCCGAGGCATTGATGAATAAGCTGTACAAGCTTACTCCGCTGCAGGACTCCTTCAGTTGTAATTTCAACCTCCTTGTTAACGGCAGCCCAAGAGTTATGGGCGTCCGTGAAATACTCAGAGAATGGATAGCTTTCAGAATAAATTGCATTAAACGGCAGACTCTCTTTGATATAGGCAAGAAAAAAGATAAATTGCATCTGCTGTTAGGTCTTAGAAAAATACTTCTTGACATTGACAAAGCAATCAGGATAATTAGAGAAACAGAGCAGGATGCCCAGGTAATTCCAAACCTCATGAGCGGTTTTACCATAGACCATATTCAGGCTGAGTTTATAGCGGAAATAAAGCTGAGAAACCTGAATAAAGAGTACATCCTAAACAGGGTAAGCGAAATTGAAGACCTTGAGAAGGAAATTGAAGAGCTAAATAGTATTTACAATGATGAAAAAAAGGTTCGCAAAATAATAATAAAACAGCTTTCCGAAATCAGCAAAAAATACGGTCGTGACAGGCGTACTGAAATTATACATGAACAACATGTTGAGGAAATAACTTATGAGCATTTTATTGAGGATTATAACCTTAAGCTTTTCCTCACAGACCATAACTATTTAAAGAAAATTGCCCTCACATCCTTGCGTACCAGTCCTGATCACAAGCTTAAGGATGATGACTTTATACTACAAGAGCTGGAAACCCATAACAAATCGGATTTACTGCTTTTCTCAAACAAATTTACTGTTTATAAGATGAAAATCTATGAACTTAACGACTGTAAGGCAAGCAGCCTTGGAGAATATCTTACTAATGTTCTCCAGCTCGATGCTGATGAAAAGATTATTTATTTGACAGCTACAGATGACTATAAAGGTTATATGATGTTTTTCTTTGAAAATGGAAAAGCAGCTAAAATTGACTTAAACAGCTATGCAACAAAAACCAACCGCAAAAAATTGGCGAATGCATATTCCGATCTATCGCCTCTTATAAGCATCATGTATATTGCAGAGGATGTAGATCTTGTTGCTTACAGCAATATTGACAAGGTATTGATATTTAATACCTCCTCTATAAACCCTAAAACCACCAGGGACTCACAGGGAGTTCAGGTTCTTCTCTCCAAAAAGGGAAGCAAACTCATAAAAATAAGCAACATAAGTGAAGTTGCTTTTTCCAACCTGGACTACTACAGGACAAAGAATATCCCAGCCGTTGGATGTTATTTAAAAGATGAAGACAAAGAAGATAATCAAATCAAGTTGGATTTTTAAAAGCAGAGGCATACACAATCGAGTAGGAGCCGGTGACTAACCGCCGACCTCTCACACCACCGTACGTACCGTTCGGTATACGGCGGTTCGATAAGATTCTAATGGAACTGGCAAACTTGTCAGTTCTTTTCTTTTAGCGTATGACCGTTACTCCACCCTTCCGTTGTTACCTCAGTATTCCATCCCTACTTCATTACGGATAGTCATAATACATATGGTTGTCTGTGTTCATAACAAGGTCAGCACTGCCGAAATTCATTATTAACTTACCGTCAAGCCCTTCCCTAATTTATCCTTTCGATAGACTCAATCAGTACTATGGCTTGAACTGACTTCTGGACGTTCAGTCGTACCTCTCTTCACGGGTTACCTCTGTAGGAAATTCATCCTTCTTGTCGGAGGCATACCGTCCAGACCTCCCCGATTAAGAGCAATAACTTTCATCTCATGCCACCGTTACATTTACATTGCGAAATTCGGGTAGTATTGGACTTCGTTTTGTTTGGCAAACTCGTCCATTTCGCCCTGCCTTATATGTAATTTCTGTCCGTCG
>JAEYYB010000019.1 GCA_023430975.1 Bacillota bacterium
TGATAAGCAATACATTTATGTTGTTTATTCCAGTTATTTATAGGTACATCATGGTTGCTAAACCATATATACTACAGGAAAACAATTGGCATATTACATATTCTTTATTTGTACAAAACTTAGGTAATTAACTGTTGATTTATAGTCTTAGGGTGCTCTATTAGCTCTCTCAAATCTTGCCCAATACCATTACTTGCTACAATAAAATATTTTCTTGGTTTATTGTACTTTCCAATCTTTGTATAATAACAAAGCTTTCCGAATTCGGACATATATACTGAAGGTGAGAGGGGGTCCTTATATCTTTTACATTGAAAAATATCAAATTCTTGTAAAGACTCATCAAGATAAGCAACAATATCTCTTCCAGAGTCTTTTGAGCCACCAATTTGAGCTACGTTCTTGTAATGCTCGCATTGAGTCAAATAACCAGATGCCCACTCGCAAGCAATAACCTCAAATTCTCCAGCTTCTATAGTACTTAAACGAACAAGGGGATCAATTGTTAAATCCCAAATACGACTAGAGTCTTTAGGCGGTTCTAGATTTGGTAAAGGTTCAACTTTCATTTTAACCCTCCTACAAACGTATTAATCAAGCTAACTATCTATAAACATATAACCCGATACTAATTCTAGCAGCATTATACAACTGCCTTCTTTCTTCAGCCCACCTTCCGATTATAGGCAAAATGTACTTGAATGTAAGCTCTATAAATTATTTCCAATATTAATTTTACATAAATAATATTACTAAGTCTACATTTTTTTACATAGAAAATAAAGCAACTTAATAAAAATAGTATTTTAAAAGGCTCTGGGGCTCAAAAATGGGATGGGATTGTAAAAAGATTGTTCAGATTGCATTTTCCAATACACTTTAATCTTTATTTGTATAAACATGTAATTTCTTCGAAGGGTCTAAAAATTGCTTACAGGGCAGGAAAGGAATTCAATAATATCTATTATCGTATTCCTTTTCCTGCTCTGGCTCTGCAAGTTCCTGAATGGACACTCCGTAAACTGATTCGAAGTTATCTGCGAAGATACTTAAGTATACCTCCGTCAGTAATTCTAAGAAATGGGTGACAAAAGGCTTGGGATTAACTACGTCAGTGACTTTGGCACAACTTCGTAGAAATACTTTTACTGATTTTTGTCAACGTGCTTTTACTGAAAAAAGAATCAGTTAAAAGTTGTTTCAGTCAGTAAAAAACTGTTGAAAAGGTGGAAAAATGTCGTCCTACTTCAAAATTGAGAAATCCAGCATTTATGCACCTTAAGACTTCCTCTTACCAAAATCGTATTCCGGCAATAATTCTACGGCGAAATATTTTATCTCAAACCATACCTGTCTATAAACCCGTTAACTGCATCATTTATCAATATAATTTGAACTTTCAAAGACACTTTTTCTCTATACGGTTAATATTGATGTAAAAATCTGTAGACCTAATTAAAATAATCATATAAAATATACAATGAAATTAGTTAGTTAATTTTCTAAAAATTAATATTAATATTTAACAGCTGTTATTTATTTTTAGCGGATTTTGACGAGCTAAGTCAATACATAATGAAAATTTAAAGAATAGAAGGTAGTGATTTTAATATAGACAATAAAAAAATAGAGTATTTTAATAATTTTATTTTAGGAGGATTAATTAAATGATAGGGAGAAAAATTCTTAATGTTATTATTATTATAATTGCTATGACAGCAGCATTAATAGGGATGTCTTTGACTACTATAGCGGCTTCTTCTAATGAAAGCACAACTATAAGCATATCTGGATATATAGCTACTGATTTTGCATCAAATAATAAATCAATTAATGCCGGATTTAAAGTTTCATTGGCGGATTCTGAAATTAATACAATTACTGACTCTTTAGGGTATTTTAAAATTGAAGGATTGCAAAAAGAAAATAGAACATATGACTTAATCATTACTAGACCTGGTTATCTTACAAGATCTATTAAAAATGTTTCGGGCAGTGTTGAATCATACATATCCACAGTTGAAAAACCTATAAATTTATGGGCAGGAGATATACCTGTTGGAGGAGTTACTGACAATAAGATAAATATGATTGATGTATTCCAGATAGCTGGTGCATTTAATTCAGTTCATGGAGATGGAAATTATAATGAAAAAGTCAATTTTAATATGGATTCTGTTATAAATATTGAGGATATTATTATACTTGCAAAGCATTTTGGTTCTACACCCACTGATTATGATGATATTCAAGTTCTTACACCCAATCCGACCAGCACTCCTGTTCAAACAAATACGTTAACGCCGACACCAACACCCATTGTATCGCCTACAGATGTTGATTCTTTAGGAATTAAAGAAGTTGTTGATGTAAACTTAAAGTTAATAAGAGTTAACTTAATCAAAGATTATGATTCAATCAAAGATACTATAACAGTATACAAAACTTCTGATATATCAGAATCTATAGCACAATCAGTTAAATCTGTAACAGGAAATTCAAAGCAGATACTGGTTATTGCAAATGGATTATTTGAGTCTAATGTTAATTACACTATAAAGTTAACTAGAGATAGTAAAGATTTTTATGAGATTTTTAGAGTGGCGACTGATACTTCTATTCCTCAGGTGTTAAAGGCTGAGGCTATTGGTAATAAAAAAATAAGAATAACTTTCTCAGAACCTATACAAAATGCTAATACATTTTTTGGCAATTTATATAACTACAAAATTGACGATTATTCAGTAAGTGGTTCATGGTTTGATATTGTTCAAGGCGATACTAATACTACTAAACAACTGGCTAAAAAAGTAGGTTCAACTACTAATGATGATATCGTTTTATCAGATGATTTAACAAGCGTTGAATTTGTGTTGAACAAACCATTATCAGCAGGTGAGCATACAATATCTATTATAAAGACAGGTACAAATATTAAAGACTATGCAGGTTATGAAGTGCCTTTAACAAGTACAAAATTCACCGTAGCTGTATCATTAACTATAACTGAAGCTGTCAAACTGACTATAAATAGCAAATCAGAAATTGCAATTGAATTTTCAGCACCAATTTCTGCTCCTTATACTTCATATGTATATTGGAATACAGACGGATTTGACACAAATAATTATAAGATTTCAAATGCTGCTTTAAAAACTACTGATACAAAATATACTTTCTCATTTACTACAAATGTAATACCGACCGGAAAAGTATATTTTTTCGTTAAAGGTGCTATTGATGCATATGGTAATTTCATTCCAACTAAGAAATTTGAAATTGAAGTAGTATAGATCCATGGATTTAGGGATGACACTAATGAAAAACAAGAGTAAGCTAAAACAGCAGGTAGTTTACGTTGGCAGGTATTATCCTATATTAAACGGCATAAGCTTTTTGGTGTGAGTGTTTGCGTGTATTTTAACAAACGCAAACACCAAATCATTATTTAATATGCCTTAAATATTAGAATAATTTGCTAGTGATCTAATATTCCTTAATGGCTTAGTAACGAAGGCTGGGAAAAGCACCAGCCTAGAAGTTGTTTCTATTTTAGTTTTCCATCTTTTAGTGTCTTAATATTTTTTTGGCGTTCTTCTAACGTGCCATCAGTCAACAATTTTTTTAATGTTGTCTTTTGCGTTACTTCAATGATATTATAAAAAATTTTTGAAGTTTACCAGAGAATAAAGACCAGTCCTAATATTTTCTGCTGGTTCACAGTAGAAAATTTCCAAAGTGGCTTTCACATTGTACTTGTTTTTAATAATACAAAAATGCAGTCCTTGGCACCTTGATATTCTCTGCTGGTTCCCAGAAAGTAAAAATTTCCAACAGAGATTTTCATTATACCAATTTTAAACCAATATAAAAAGTCATCGTGGACCCTTTGATATTCTCTGCTGGTTTCCAGGTAATCGTAACGTTGTTTTACATAATAAAATTAACAGGCACTTCTTTATTTTTTCTGGATTTCAGTTTTATAGAAATATTATACTTATAGAATGGTTAAACTACAAATTATAAAAGAATCATTATTATTTTTAAAGTTCAATCTTAGATGCAAAACAATATATATTAACATAATTCTATGATTTAGTTTTGTACCAGAGCTCGATTGTGATTATCTAAATTTGAAGTTTTGTTAATTTACAGAAAGGATTGGGTAATGGCAAAAAATAAAGGACGTAAAAAGAACAAAGTTCTACCCAAAAATAGGGTTCAGAATGTTACAACCTTTACTCTTGAAAACAATATCAAGAAAAACAATCTCTTAAATGACATTGAAACAAAATTTTTATATGATTTAGAAGAAAAAATGTCAGAAGTACTTTTAGATTTTGCATCGCCATTTCTTGCTGGCTTGGATGACCCTAATGATATGGAAAAAGCAATTTCCTTTGCAGCATCAGTCTGGAATCTTAGTCTGCTTCCAAAAGACCAACAGAAAGATGGAATTGAAGAAATAGCCCAAATATTTGGGCAAGGAAGTGTAGAACATCATAATATTGGTAAATATATGGTCAACAAGCTTTTAGAAAGGAAAGATATCATATATCCAAACAATCGAAGATGTATCGTTAATTATGAGTTTGGTGTTAAAAATGGATTGCCTTGGCTAAATGTAGCTTCTACAATATAACAATATGTTTTGTAAATACAACTTCTATAATAGAGTATGCACCTCTGATATTCTCTGCTGGTTTCCAGAAGCAAAATTTCCAACTGATATTTCCATTATATCAATTTTAAAACAATATAAAAAGCAGTCGATGGACTCCTGATATTCTCTGCTGGTTTCCAGAAAAGTATCACAATATTAGTACCCTGAAAAATATAAAATTTAACCAAGTAAAAAAGGCTGCAACTGGATTAATTCTAATTACCGCCTTTTTACGATATAAAA
>JAEYYB010000061.1 GCA_023430975.1 Bacillota bacterium
AGGTTTTTTCAGAACATCTTGAGCATGTTCCTATTTTTCCTCCGGCAGCGGTACAGGTTTCCTTCTGCACTACTGTCCATGAGCCATAATCATGCCCTAATGCAGCAATGGAAACTGTCGAAACCACCGCACTGCACTTTGTACATCTACCTTCTTTTGCTCCAGCCGTTGTACATGTTGGTTCTTTTGTAGTTGTATATGATCCGTTGAATGTGTGTGAACCATTTCCAAGTGATGGGATACTAGCTGTTGAAACTACCGCACTACATTTGGTACATCTTCCGACTTTTGTACCCTCATCGGTGCATGTCGGCTCTTTTTCCACAGTATATGAGCCATTGAAATTATGTCCTGTAGGAGGTATTGATTGTGAAGTTTTTCCAGAACATCTGGAACATGTTCCTATTTTCCCTCCGGCAGTGGTACATGTTTCCTTTTGCACTACCGTCCATGAACTATAATCATGACCCAATTCAGGGATTGAAGCCGTTGAAACAACTGCACTACACTTTGTACATCTGCCTTCCTTTGTTCCAGCCGTTGTACATGTTGCTTCTTTTGTAGTTGTATATGATCCGTTAAATGTGTGTCCTGGAGCTGATATTGATTCTGTCTCAGCACTAGAGCATCGCGAGCATGTTCTCTTTCTGATTCCTGCCGTAGTACAAGTTGCTGCTGTACTTGTAGTCCATGATCCATATGAATGCCCTAATGCAGCAATGGAAGCCGTTGAAACAACTGCACTGCACTTTGTACATCTGCCTTCCTTTGTTCCAGCCGTTGTACAGGTTGCTTCTTTTGTAGTTGTATATGATCCGTTAAATGTGTGTCCTGTAGCTGATATTGATTCTGTCTCAGCACCAGAGCATCTCGAACATGTTCTCTTTCTGATTCCTGCCGTAGTACAAGTAGCATCCTTGGTTGTTGTCCATGCTCCATATGAATGCCCTAATGCAGCAATGGAAGCCGTCGAAAGAACTTCACCGCACTTTGTGCATTTGCCTACCTTTGTTCCAGCCGTTGTACAGGTTGCTTCTTTTGTAGTTGTGTATGAACCGTTAAATGTGTGTCCTGTAGCTGCTATCGTTTCTGTGTCAACACCCGAACATCTTGAGCATGTTCTCTTTTTGCTTCCTGCTGTAGTACAAGTAGCAGCCTTGGTTGTTGTCCATGATCCGTATGAATGACCTAATGCAGCAATGGAAACTGTAGAAACAACTGCACCACACTTTGTACATCTACCTTCCTTTGTGCCGGCCGTTGTACATGTAGGTTGTTTGGTAGTTGTATATGATCCGTTGAATGTATGTGAACAAGCTGCAGCATATAATATTCCATCAACTGAACCATTTAGTTCTGTATCGTTTTTTACTTTTCCATTTGTGATTTGTTCTCTGATCTCTTTTACAGATACAGAATGATTGGATTCAATTATTTTCGCCGCATCTGCAACTATTGATTGTGTTGAGTATGATGTTCCTTCATACAAGGGAACTGCATATACATCAACAAATTCACCATAATTCGAATATTGTGTAATTTTCGAGTCTTCATCTATAGCACCTACTGAGATTACAGTTGGATAAGCAGCGGGATATACTGGTTTATCGCTGGATTCATTACCAGCAGCTGCAATAATAAGGATATTATTTTCCTCTGCTTTTTTTATAGCCTTTTCAAGAATGCTTGATGCTTCAAAGCCAACAACACTTAAAGATATGATGTCTATATCATTTTCAATCGCCCAATCTACTCCCTTTGAAAGATTGCTGTAAGTACCCTCATTTTTGTTATTAAGTATTCTGACGTCATACAGTTTAGAATTAGGAATCATGTTTTTCAAGCTACGTGCTATAATGTTCCCATGGGTGCTTAAAATTTCTTTATCTTCAACAAACGAAACGCTTCCAGCTGTATCGATGTCACTAATACCTGAATCGAAAACTGCAATTTTTATATCTCCGCATGGTGCACAATCGCATAATGTCGCTTGACTATGTCCATCGCATTCATCATGACTGCAATCACATAAAGCCTCATCACTATGTCCATCGCACTCCTCATGGCTTAAATCACATAAAGCCTCATCACTATGTCCATCGCACTCCTCATGGCCTAAATCGCATGAAGCCTCGTGACTATGTTCATCGCACTCCTCATGGCTATGTAATGAATAATCTGAAGAGTTTTCTAAATTGATTTCTTGAGCAATCACAGTGTTGGAAAAAATTGTTCCAGGATAGTTGACAAGCATCATTAAACAGATTAATGCAGTTGCAATAATACTCTTTATTTTTCTCATTTTACATAAGTCCCCCTATTAATTTTGGTCTATGCTAATTACAGCAATTTTTAGATAAACTGATATGAAAACAAAATCGCTTGGGATTTTGCAGCCTTGATCGTTGTCGGCTTCATAATTTCTTAATTTAATCTCTCTAATTTAATAACCTCATTATATTTGTGTTTATTTGTTAGCAGTAAAATAAATTTGTCTATGACACCTCCTTATGTAGGCTTTTTTTACCAAAAAATTAATGCTGCTATTATCCTCACTTAACACCTCCCAACTTAACCAGTTACAAACATAGATTTAAAATCAAATTGTTTTTCAAATGTTCGCTCTTCTATCCAAATAAGTTAGTTGCAAATAATGTAGAAATTTAAAATGTCATATCAGATAGCGTGGTAAAATGCGGAAAATTAATAACTAAATAAATTATATCAGATTGTAATAAGAAAATAAAACAAAATTATAAACTTATTATGTAAATAGTATTAATTAAAAGTAAATTATAGAAATGAAAAAATAACAGCATTTATTGCCTGCAAGTTTTTTTATTCCCATGTTGCAGATTAAAAGTGTTAATGATATTACATTTGGCAGAGCAAATAACGAACGGTTTTAACGGGATTTGCGATAGACAAATGTAAAAGATTAATCACTTTTAATGCAGATTACTTATAGAATTGAATATAAATTTATACCGGCTCAAACTGACTTTTATACAGCCTTGTATAATGACCGTTCTTCTTTAAAAGCTGCTCATGGGTTCCGCTTTCCACTACATTACCTTTATCCATCACTAAAATCATGTCTGCTTCCCGTATTGTTGAGAGTCTGTGTGCTATAACAAAACTTGTTCTTCCTGCAATCATTTTCATAAATGCCTTTTGTATCTGTATTTCTGTTCTTGTATCTATACTGCTTGTAGCCTCATCTAAAATCAAGATAGGCGGGTCTACGAGCATTACACGTGCAATAGTGAGAAGCTGTTTTTGACCCTGGGATAAATTTTCTCCCGAGTCGGTTATTAATGTGTCATATCCCTTGGGTAAACGCATAATAAAGCTATGGGCCTCTGCGGCTTTAGCAGCTGCAATAATTTGTTCTTCTGTCGAATATTCCCTGCCATATGCAATGTTATCCCTTATACTTCCGGCAAACAACCACGTATCCTGAAGCACCATCCCGAAATTCTGGCGAAGACTGTCCCGCGTAATGGCTTTAATATTTATGCCGTCAATGAGAATGGAACCGCTGTCCACATCATAAAACCTCATCAGAAGATTAACAAGAGTTGTTTTTCCAGCACCGGTTTGGCCTACAATGGCTATTCTGCTCCCCTTTCTTACCTCCAGGTCAAAACCTTTTATTAGCGGACGCTCAGGCTCATATGAAAAATCTACATCTTTAAATATTATATTGCCCTCAGAGTTTTTCATATCAAGTGAATTTTTATCATTCATTGTTTCCGAAGGTAAATCCAGCACATAAAATATCCTCTGCAAAGAAGCAAATGCAGCCTGCATCTGTGCCAAAACGCCAGATATTTCATTAAAGGGTTTTCCAAACAGACTTGCATAAATCAAAAAACTGGATATGCCTCCTACAGTTATCATTCCTGAAACAGCAGCAACACTTCCAATTATTCCAATTCCTGCATAAGTGATATTATTAACAAGGCGAGTTGATGGATTGGTTAGTGAAGAATAAAACTGTGCCTTTACCCCTACTTTGTAAAGAACATTGTTGATTTCTTGAAACTTCTTAAAGGACCTTTCCTCATAGCCAAATGCCTTAACTAATTTTTGACCTCCGATTATTTCTTCAGAATAACCGTTTAGCTCACCCAAAATCTTTGCCTGTTCCTTAAAAAATTGCTGTGTACGTTTGGAAATAAAACGTGCTGCAAAAAATGATCCTGGAGCCGACAACAGTACAAATATTGTCATAAACGGATTGATATACAACATTAACCCTACTGCCCCAAAAACAGTTACAATACCTGTAAACAAAGTCATTATTCCTTGCTGCACTCCATCGGAGACAGAATCCATATCATTTACAAACCTGTTGATTGTATCGCCATGAGGTGTATTATCATAGAACTTCAACGGCAGAGTACTGAGCTTTTCGAAAAGTCTCCCACGCATATCATTCACAGTCCGGTATGCTATTGTGTTAGTCAAGAATGTAAGCAACCACCCAAAAAGGCTGCCTCCTGCATAGATAAATGCTAAGTAAATTAAAATATGTGCTATTTTGCTAAAGTTTACCGCACCTTCCCCAACCATAAAGTCAATAGCTCTTCCTATGAGCATTGGACCTAAAAGGCTGGCTATCACGCTTAATAGTGCACATATCACTGATAAAATTAAAAATTTTTTATATATTCCAATATAGCTTAAAAGCCTCATTAAAAGTTTTCTGTTCATCAGCCTGCCTCCTCATTTGAAATCTGAGACAAGCATATTTCCTTATATACCTTGCAGTCTTCCATAAGCTCATCATGTGTACCTATTCCCTCAATATGTCCGTCATCAAATACTATAATTTTATCTGCATGTTTTACTGTGCTAACCCGCTGTGATACAATCAGAACGGTCATATTCCCGCAATTTTGATTTATAGCCTTTTTAAGTGCGGCCTCTGTGGCAAAGTCCAATGCACTTGATGCATCATCAAGTATCAGTATCTCAGGCTGTGCAGCCAAAGCACGGGCGATTGCAAGCCGCTGCTTCTGACCCCCGGAAAAGTTTGCTCCTCCTCTTGAAACCTTTGTGTTATACCCTTCAGGAAGGCTCAAAATAAATTCATGAGCCTGAGCAATTTTCGCAGCTGTCATAACCTCTTCATCAGAAGCATCTTCCTTCCCCCACCGGATATTTTCTGCAATAGTCCCGGTAAAGAGCATGGATTTCTGGGGCACAACAGCAATTTTCCCTCGCAATTCACTTAAAGGATATTTCTTTACATTCACACCCTCTATGTAGATTTCACCATTTGCTGCATCATAAAACCTTGGTATGAGGTTTACAAAAGTGGACTTACCTGTACCAGTACTTCCTATAAGCCCTACAGTTTCACCATGCTTTATCTCAACTGATACATCCATTAATGCCAAGTCACCTGTAGTGCTATAGCCGAATGAAACTTTAACAAACTTTATTGCAGAATTATCTTTATCGGTCATATATGCATTACCATCTTTTGTATTATTATTTTTTGTATTATTATTTTTTGTACTATTATTCTTTTCAGTATTATTTTCTACAATGGACGATTGGGTTTCCAAGACTTCAACAACACGTCCTGCCGATGCAAATGCTCTGGTAAATATTATTACCAGGTTGGATACGACAACAAGGGCCAGCAATATCTGGGTTATATAGTTCACATATGCGATAATCTCTCCCTGAGAAAGTCTCCCTGCATTGATACGCAGACCGCCATACCACAGAATAGCAATAATAGCCCCATTCATTACAAGAGATGTCAGTGGATTTAAAAGAGCGGATATCTTGCTTACATTAATAACAATATCGGTCAAATCATCATTAGATTTATTAAATCGCTGCTTCTCACTGCTGTTTTTTGCAAAGGCACGGATTACTCTCACCCCCAATAGGTTTTCTCGAAGCACAAGGGCTATTTTGTCCAGGTATTGTTGAGACTTACGATAGAGCGGTGATGATCTGCTTATGATAAAATACAGTATAATTCCAAAAACAGGCGTAGCTGCTATCAGAATCAGCGAAAGCTGAAAATCAAGTATCATTGCCATAATAACTGCACCGATACATATAAATGGAGCCCGTATAACAAGTCGTATGAGCATGGCTATTGCAAGTTGAAGCTGATTAACGTCATTTGTAATCCGGTTTATCAATGACGGTGTACCGAACTTATCAATCTCCGCATATGAAAGGGATGATATATGATCAAAAATTTTGTTCCGCAGGGTTGTACCAAAGCCCTGGGATGCCCGGGCAGCATAATACTGGCATACAACCGAACTGCCAAATCCCAATACAGCCATAAGTACCATAAGTCCGCCCATTTTTATCACATAATCCACATCACGTCTTATAACACCATTATTTATAATAAGTGCCATAATTGTGGGCATAAGAAGTTCCAATATTGCTTCAAGCAACTTAAAGGCCGGGCCCACAATACATTCTTTTCTAAAAGGTTTCAAGAAAACTGCAAGTTTAAACAAGTTTACCATTCCTAACTTTGAATTATTACTTATTTTTTCATTTTATGACTAAGATTATAACACAGTATTATGTAAAGTTAAATTCATGTTTTTAAATTAATATAACGAATGAAACTAAATTATTCACTCGTCATATAAGCCTTATTTCCATATTTATATTTTTTCGAAGTAAATCAGCAAGATTATACACCATTACGTATTCTATTGCCAACTCTTCTCATTACTAAAAATTCACTAAAAAAATTACCAGCGAAAATGGAACAAAACTTTCCTTTTTTCGTCTATCATTTAAATAAAAAATAGGAGGTTTTAAAAAATGAAAAGAATTTTGCTGTTACTAGTAACAACGCTGTTTTTTGTTTCATCTTTAACTGGCTTTGCAGCAAATCCAGCAACAAAAGGCATTGTTGCAAAGACAGTCACAATCACAGGTGAGATCACCAAGTTAAATCCTGGTGTACCTTACAACAAGGAAATGTTAGCAGTAAAAACATCCGATCAATCTTACATCCTCGTAGGACAAACAGCCAATATGAATAAGTACATAGGCTACTCAACTACAATTACAGGTACTATTTCAAAGGGCCCTCAAGGAATAATGATGTTTAATGTGAAATCCTACAAACTCATTGGCAAAGCTACTCCTAAGCCTACTGTAAAGCCGACAGCAACTGCTGCAGTTAAAGTTACGTCTGCTCCTGTATCAAAATATGTAACATTACAGGGCTATCTTTACAACCTTAACTCAGACATGAGCAAGTTTTATTTAAAAGCAGACACTGGAATTAGTGAGCTTATCGGCAATACAAAAGGTATGGAAAAAGCCGTAGGCAATGTGGTTGAAGTTACCGGGAACTATGTACAAACATTAGTCGCAACTGAATATCCACCTTTCAATGTGGTATCCTATAAGGTCATTCCGGCACCTACAAGTACACCTGTTCCTCCTGTAAAATATGTAACATTAAAGGGCTATCTTTACAACCTTAATTCAGACATGAGCAAGTTTTATTTAAAAGCAGAAAATGGCCCTTATGAACTAATTGGTAACACTAAGGGAATGGAAACAACTGCGGGCAATTTTGTTGAGGTTAACGGAAACTATGTTGCAACCTTGGTAGCAACTGAATATCCACTTTTCGATGTTATTTCCTATAAAGTTATTGCGACTCCATCTCCTTCTTCCGCCCCAGCTTATAAAGAAATTACAATAAAAGATAACGGCGGATATGCATATGTAAAAAAAGGTGATGAACTGAGGCTTACACTAGAAAGCAACGCTACCACTGGTTACAAATGGAGTTATGTTGAAAAGCTTGATGCAAACGTTCTGGTTGAAACAAGTTACAACTATATTCCTGATTCAAATAAACCCGATATGGTAGGTGTAGGCGGAAAAGAAGTATGGACATATAAAGCCATAGCTGATGGAATTGCAAAAATTGATATGGCGTATTCAAGGCCATGGGAATCCGTAACTCCTTATCAAACATTTGTTGTTAAAGTTATGGTTGGCCAATCGGCTACTCCAACTCCTACACCAAAATATGAAGTTATAACAGGTACACTGGTTGTTAATAAAACCAACCCTTTAAGCTTTGAATTAAAGACATACGATATGCTATATTCTCTCACAGGTAAAACAGAAGGCATGGAAAAATATGCCGATATGCAGCTTGAAGTTACCGGTTCTCAAAGCATGCTTGCAATCTATCCTCCTATATTTATAGTAGAATCCTATAGACCAATAACCGAACCAACAACACCTGCACCTACTCCCACACCAGCACTCCAATATATAAAGGGAACTCTTTTGGTTAAAGAAACAGCTCCTTTAACATATGAGTTAAAGACAACTGATGGTCCATATACTTTAAAAGGTAATACCGATGGAATGGAAAAATACGCAAATATGCAGGTTGAGGTATGCGGTAATGTAAGCCCGCTTAAGATTTATCCTCCCATATTCAATGTTGTATCTTACAAATTATTGTCCGAGCCTACACCTGTAAAAGATCCAAAGGTTCATACAATAATCTCAAACAAGCCTCTTTTCTTTTCTGAAACATCAGTAGGCAGCATCAGTAGTCCTGATAGTTTATCAGGCTCTACAACTTTAAGCTGGAAAGAAGGGTCCAAAACTGCTTTTTTCAATTCAAGAATTACAGTGTCCTCAAAAGAAATAAATATCAATTACGAGATTGAATTGATTGAGACAATTACTTCAACAAGAGAATCAATTACTGGCCTCTTTAACATTATAAAAAACGGAACAGTAATTGCTAAAGGGGTTAAAGGTGAGGCATACGGATTGTCATACGGCGTTGGTGAATATTTTAAATTCTATTCACAAGAATGTAATTTAAGCTTGGCATCGTATATTACACAACGTTTGGATTTTTAATTTCGTTTAAAATATTTTTTACTAAAATGGGAGCATCAATTTCGATGCTCCCATTTTTCGAATCAATCATTTTTCGAATCAATCATTTTAAATTTATTAATGTTAATCGAATAATATGTCAAAGTATATAATATGATCCATAAAGAATGTTGAATATTACCAATTATCCAAATTAGCAGAATAGGGTACAGGTTGGTTAACATCATAACCGATCATAAATAACGCGGCCTCTAAAGCACGTAATTGGATACGCTTGTCCAGCATGTTAAATTTCGAATGGGTTGTATCAATAATCTCCTTTAATAGCCAATTTGCCCTTAAATTATTTTCCAAATGTCTTTTAGGGTTACTTAGTAGTTCCGGAAATTTATACTTCTCACTGCTCGGATTTCTCTTATTACACTGGCTGGTTATATATGTGGTCTCCTTACCTCTGCCCCAGGCAAATTCCAATTCACATGGTACTTTATCCAACTCATTATCTTCGCAGTATTTTCGAACAAGCAAGCCTAAAGCTGCTCCAACCCTGCCATCATATATAATAAAATCTTCTATAAGAAGTGAATAGATCTTTGCAAATCCCGAATTCATTATAATAAATTCATCACTGTTTTCTACACAGAAATTATCATCATTAATCTGACTTCTTACTTTGATTAGGTACTTGCATATATCATTTCCAAGGCCTTTAACCTTTTTATCATTTTTACTGATAACCCCTCCCCATTCCAATATAGAGAGACAACATTCAATACATTTTTCACTATCCTCGGCCTCTAAACTTCTATCTAATAGTCTATATAGTTTTGAAAATAACTTAATGCTTTCGGTAAAACTGCTTCCTGTAACTTTATTTCCCGACTCAGGATCAGTCGATCTGAACTTCCAGTTATAATTCTCGAAAGCGGAATATATTGAGCCACAAGACCAATCGACAGCAGGCTTTTTCATAGTATAATGATGATAAAAGGACCCAGGCGTATCAAGTATTTTTTCTATCCAAATAATAAATTCCTTTACTTGCCCGGATATAAGAAAATCAAATTTATTGATATCAATCACTCCCTCAGGGAATCCATTCACTTAATTATACATTATTACCCTTTCATTTACCACATATAGAACAAAATTGCATAATAACAAAGTATAAAAAAGAGAAGACATTGATATTATTACAGCCTAAAGATTATTATTAAAATTGGTAGCCCTGTCCCTTCCGCTTTCCTTGGATATATATAATGCTTTATCAGCAGCTTTTATTAAAGTGGCAAGGCTTGCTGCATGCTTTGGGTATGAAGCTATTCCTGCACTTATTGTAATCATTATCTTTTTGTCTTCATAGTAAATTTCCTTTTTTCTAATAGCCTCTACAAGCCTTTGTGCACAAATATAAGCACTTTCCTCATCAGTTTCAGGAAGGATAATTGCCATCTCATCCCCTCCATATCGTGCTATTATGTCAGCAGTTCTGAAAATCTCTTTCAAAGCCGTTGCAACATTTGATAGTACCAGATCTCCTGCTTGATGACCATATGTATCGTTTATGGTTTTGAAATGATCTATGTCAAACATAATAAGTGAGAAAACTTTTTTATATCGCTTGCATCTTTCTATCTCCTTCTCCAGAATAAACTTGAAATGCCTGTGTGATATCAACCCTGTAAGCCCATCAGTAGTAGCTATTTTAAAGAGCTTTGCATTTTCTATGGAAATTGCCGCCTGTGCCAGGACAGAATTCAATACGTCAATATCTTCCGGGGCAAATACCGCACTTGAAAGCTTGTTTTCAAGATAACATATTCCAACAATTTCTTCATTTGATTTAATTGGCAAGCACAATACCGATTTAACTCCGTCGATAAGTATACTTTTGTATATTGAGTATTTTTCTTCTTCCGCAACATTGGTGCTTACCATCGCTTCTCCTCTTTCATATACCATCTGTATTATCTGATCAGGTATATCATTGATGCTTTCGCTTGTAATCTTTTGTGCCAGTGTTTCCAACTTACCGTTTTTTCATTTTTCAGCATAAGGATACCATTTTGGGCACCTGAAACTTCAATAACAGTAGCTAATATTTTGTCCAACAGCGTGTTCATATCTAAAATAGAGCTTATATTTCTGATTAGTGCCATGAATGATGACATTCTCTGATAGTTTCTGATTTCCTTCGACAACCCTTTTCCCAAATCAGTGTTTCGATAATCTATACCAAGAAAATCTGCTGCTTTTCTCTCATAGGCTAAAGTCCCCATCTTATGAAACATTTGATATGCACTTTCAAAATGTAACTTTGCATCATCTTCTCTTAAAGTCAGCTTTAAAAACTGAGCATATTCGTAATAACTCTTTGCTGCTTCGAATTTTCTATTATACTTGTTGCAATGATCTATACTTTTTATGAGCAATTCTTCTGCATTTTTCAGATTTCCTTTAAGAAGCTCATATCTTGCATTGACCCTTAATGCACCACCATAATGAAGAACCCAATCTTTTGCTTTATTCAAAGCCCTTTTACATGTCTCTTTAATTTTTCTAATGCTCTTAAGCTGAGTAATTTTATCCATATTGCTTTTGTTTTTTATATAGTCCATAATGTATGCTTCTGCCAGATTCTGATAAATCAGGACTGTATATTGTTTTAAAAAATTACTTTTCTCATTAAGTTCTTTTGCTCTTTCAAGATATACTAAAGCCTTGGAAATCTCATTTCGTTCAATATACAAAATTCCTATTCTGAAACATACGGCCAATTTGGCACACAAGTAACCAAAGCGTATGTCTTTACGCCTTTTAGTCTTTTGTTTTTAATTCCGACTTAAGATGCTTTGGGCTCCAGAGACACCTTAAATCCTAGAGATTCCAATCTTTTAACCGCACTTTTCACAACTACTTTTTCTCTTTGCTTAATGGGGTTGTAAGCCTAAACCCCCGAAAATTTTGATTTGTAAATATATGTAATATTTAATTCCATTCTTTCCAGAAGGTTGCAATCATTTCATCTAAATCTATAGGATTTCTTTTACTACAAAAAGTATAATGTCCAAGTAAATGTATATGCTGCCATGCTACAGGTGAAATTTTTAAAAGTTTATCAATTGCTACTTGATTATTACTCTGCTGGTATTTTTCTAGCATTCTTGATAATAGTGCAGAATTATAATAGATAATTGCATTTGCAATCAAACGTCCGCATTCATTAGCAATTTCTACTTCGATATCAGTTCTGCCGGATAACTGTTTTTTACCATTTACCTGTGAGATGGCTGCACGTAGTTGATGGTATGATTCAATGCGATTTTGAGAACGGTGTACATTTTGTTGTAACTTGTAATCACTTAAATATTTTAAAGTATATATGCTTCTTTTTAATTTATCAAACTCAAATATAGCTTTTAATATACGGTTCTGCTTATATGTTCAAAGCTTTTTTATAATTTTACTTTGTGTAGTTTCTTTATTTGCAAGGGTTAAAATTATTTGCTTCATTTTAGGATGCCATTCCTCTATTATTAATTTTTGGTCTATCTGACCAACAGGCTTTATCCAGAAGTCTTTATAATTCTCAATTTCATCACCACAATATAGATGCTTTAACTGTGCTTCTAAGTCAGTAAACCGTGGTCTAAAATCTGAGTTAAACCAATGTAATATAATGAAATTGGCTTTATTGATACTATGCATATCGCCTGTAATTGCATTTGGTACAATATCAGTTGTATTGTTATAAAAAATATCGAATACATAGTAACTTTCATGTTCATGTGCCCCTATAAGTTCCCCCTGAATTGGAATGTGATTAACAAGCAGAGTATAAGCAACTACACCTTTGCCTTTTCCAAAGTATTTTTTTGAATATCGAGCCTTTGTTGTCGGATGCTCTACTCCGTACTTTTGCCCATCAACACTTCCATACAAATTTGATAAATCAAAAGAATAGTTATTAAAAATAGGTAATTGTGATATTGCGTTACTTATAATGTCATTAGCTTGTTGAAGATTAAGCTTGCGAAAGTATTGATGATAAGCGTAATTCAGCATATGATAAGGAATATCACTTATCTTTGAAAGTTTCAATCTTCCGTGGTTCATAGCCTGAGATATAATTACAGCAAGTAGCAAATCTTCATCCGCTTTTTGCTTTACATAATGAGATTGTAAAGGACTAAAAGCTGATAAAAAACCACACTTTTCATTAACGAATCTTAGAACATCTATATTATCAACCATTGATAATTTCTGATAAAAGCTATCCTGTAAGTCTTCCTCCTTCTGCTCTAATTTTGGTTTATGAAAGGTAAGTGTTTTAAATTTTTCATCATATTGAATATGTTCTGAATCATTTCGTTTTAACATTTCATCAAATAATGTCCAATTAGTTTTGAGTTCAGTGTACAAATCATTAATTTGTTCAGCAATTGGTTTCGTCAGGCATGATAAATTAAACTGTTTTAGTATGGCTTCATCATCTATCATAGAAACTAATTCATGCTCGAAATAACGATGATTAATACTATCATCTATATACAATTCCCCAGATTCTAAACGCTTAGTTATTTGCCTATATATCCAATATTCATAACGATTAGATTGTAATCCAGTAATATTACCTTCTGAATCAGTAACGGTAAGGTGCTGTTTTAACTTTTTGGGAATGGTTGCAATATAGTACTCAACATTAGTTGTATTTTTAAGGCTTTTTTGTTTTGAAAAATCTTGCTTTAACTGCTCTATTGCCGTCAACCAAGGACTATTAGTGGTAGCACTTGCGAAGTCAAGGGCCATAAATATAGCTCTTAAGTGCTTCTTAAATTTATGTCCAATAGCATCAACCGCTTTCCATTTTAAATACAGTTCGGTTATTGGCTTTTGTATCATTTGGTGAGCGGTATTTCTTAAATCGTCTTCCGGCATTAAGAGAAATACATGTTTTTGCCGAATTTCACCGAAAGTTGTACTGTCACTTACACTTTTATCCACATATAATTGAAGCAGCTTACCAATTGTTGATGACTTCACTTGTTGATGTCGAGCATGTTTTGTGAAATTCTCTGCGGCAGTTTCTTTGGTTTCTTCATCAAATAGCTTTAAGTGATACCCGAAAGCATTTATTAAGTTATCAGTCAATTGAAGATAACGTTGCCAAACATAACAAAGTAAATATAAATATGATTGCTTTGGGTTGAGATTTCTTAATTCATATACTGTATAATAATTTATTAAATCGGCATAATAAAGCAGATTTTGCCTTGATATTTCAAGCTTTGGTATAAGATTTTTACAAGTAAATATAATGGCTTTATTGTCTCTAACTTTTGTCTTTCCTGAACCATAATTTTATAGCCAAAGTCTTTTGAATCTTGCTTTAGAGCTGCCAAATAAGATATTACATCATCTCTTGATAAAAGTTGTTCAATCACTTGTTTTGATATATCATCCAAAGAATCCATTATAACATCACCTAATCTCTGGCGTTCAGCGGTCATAGCTTTACTTATAATGTCTTGTAAAGTAGTGTAACCAGGTCGAATAATTTTTTCGGAATTTATAAAATGTATCAATTCAGCTAGAATAAAACTGATATTAATATCTTTTTTAGATGATTTTATAATATGAGAATATAGCAATTCAGTATAATCTTTTGACCATAACTTATAGCCATACAACTTAGTAATTAGTTTTATTTGTGTATACCGCTCATACTGTGTAATAGGCTCTGCTAAAAAATATTTGTCTGGAAAATACATTTCCATAAGAAAAGAAATATCTTCTTCAGAAATATTACTCCACTCCAAATCAAAAAACATGTGTTTAGCCTTGAAATAACCAATTTGCAAAGCACAATATATTTGGGCAGACAAAGTAGAACGTGCAAGTATGATTTCCTGTTCAATATTAGTTAAAGAAAGATATTCATGCTGCTGAGACTCGCTAAGGTCTGGTATTCCGTATAATGCATATCTTTCGTCCTCTGACATTATAGTTAATCTCTTGTTTGGAGCTGGCATAATTTACTTCCCTTCGGGTATTTCATATTTTTTCACTAATTTATAAAATGATGTCCTTTTTAAATTGAGTTCTTTAATACATTGGGTTGCAGTAATATTGCCTTTTTTCCATTCATTATAGAATTTTTCAAAGTCGGTCGGGAAGCCAATTTTTGGTCTACCTAAATGTTTCCCTTTGATTTTTGCAGCATCAATACCTTCTCGCTGCCTTTCACGTATTCTTTTTCTTTCATCTTCGGCAAGCCAACTCAGTACCTGTAAAACGATATCCTGAATTAAAGTTTCCAGTCCATTTAGGTCTTTGAATTTAGTGGTATCAAGCAATGGCATATCAAGCACAACTATTTCAATTCCCTTAACCTTAGTTAACTCATGCCATTCATCCAGTATTTGTTGTTTGTTTCTACCAAATCGGTCAAGAGACTTTATATACAATACATCGCCCTTTTGCATTATTCTTTTTAATAACTGATATTGTGGTCTTGAGAAGTCTTTGCCACTCTGCTTTTCTATAAATATAAGACCATCCTCAATATCATTATATTTCATTGCGATGATTTGTCTATCCTCATTTTGTTCTTTGTCACTGACTCTTATATATCCATATTTACGTCCCAAAATAAATTCTCCCAAAAGTGTATTTTTATAAAAAGTCTATCAATATTGTTTGTAATGGTCAATAATATTTATGAATATTCTAAAATTTAATTTGTTAAGGTTTACGAATGAAAAAAGTATGATTTTTCACCCTACGTAAAGGTACACCTTTGAGAATAGCTTAATGTATTATTAATAGAAACATAAATGCAATATTATTTTTAGTTAAATTTACATAAAACGACATTATATCATATTTATATATGATAATATTATATATGGATAAAGATTTTATTTAAAAAGAATATTTATCTTTTACTTTACCAAAGAAGGGAGGATTAATTACCTTTTAAGAATAAAATTATATTAATACTTAAAGCGGAGGTAAGTAAATATGAAAAAGACAAAAATAACAGTGTTTTTATTATTGATAGTATTTATAATGTCGTTTGCTGTAAGTAGTTTGCATTATTATACTCTCACATTTTTTCTGGAATAGATGTTTATTCACAAGAAAACTCAGAATGGTGCTGGAACGCAAGTGCGAGAATGGCAGCTGATTACCATTTTAATGTTACAAAGAGTCAAAGCCAAGCAGCAAGTCACATTTTTTTTCCTTTCGGTGCACAGGATTGGAGTGCAAGCAATTCTCAAACAGCCCATGCATTAGAATTTTATACGAATGATACAAAATCGACTAGCTATACAGATAGCACTTGTTCATTTACAACTATTGGTAACAAGTTGGATTCTTCAAATAATCCACTAGTATTAGGTATTTGGTATATTAGCAATGATTATGGTCATGCGGTAGCGTGCTATGGATATACACAAGATGATAATCAATTGTATTGGATAGACCCAAAATTGGGTAGCTATAATTGTTGGAGTTATAGCGATTATTTTGATGGAATAGGAGCTAGAACAGACGGAATGGCTTTCTTCCAAGATGGACAGTGGTAATCAATTTTTTATAAATATTCGTATGATAAATAAGGGAGGTTTAATAATGAAAAAAATATTATTCTTAATATCTATATTTACAATAATTATTGTAAATTGTTATATAGCGTTTGCATCAGATCAAGAATTTATCCGCTCAAATAAATCAATAAATATTGAATCTTTGGATAATGATTCAGATAAAAATAATATATTAGGTGCATTATATCCCAAATTGAATAATTTGGACAAAGTGGCAAAAGAATTTCGTTGGAATAATGCAGCCAAGAATGGTGAGTTTTATAAAATATACTGGTTTAGAGGTAATCTACACGATTACTTTAAAGACAATAATTTTAGTAATATAATAGCAAAGAGTAAAATTATCTGGGAAACTCCAATATTATCAGATAGTGGTCAAGTAATATCGACGATACGTGCTATAAAAAGAGATGAAGGAAAATGGGGAACATCAGTTGGATATGAAATGCCGTTAGAATACATTGAGTTTTATATCAAACCCCAAAACATTGAAAATATACTTAAATTGAATAATATTAACGAAGTACAAGTTAAACACGTTAGGCTTCAATCAATTGGTGATTTCTTCTATATTAATAATAAAAATAATGAATATGCAATTCCTTTAGTAGCCGAGTCTGAAAAATTAAATATTAAAAATATGGAGTTATGTAAATTATCAGATTTAATAGATAAATTATTAGTCAAATATCCTTTGGAAAATGGTAATGTAGCTAAACATGGAGGAAAAACATATGGCTCACAAAATATGTTTCAATATTTATATGTTTTTATAGGTTTATTAGCAATTACTTTCATAGCTGTAGCTTTAATATTGAAAAGAAGAAAAATTCAATCAAAAACTCATTAATTTAAGTAAAATCAATTTCTATAAATATTTTTTCAGAAAATCACCTTATTCAAGGTGATTTTTATTTTGAATTAAGTTTTGAAGTATTCAAAGCTATAATTTATAGCATTTTCAGCATCATTGTTTAATATAACAGTTGTTATATATTTACAAATTAAAAATTTCGGGGGTTTAGGCTTACAACCCCTTAATGAAATATTCATCACCAAGTTCTTTAAATGGCTTATTATATTTTAAAATATGATATACAATAACCAATATACTATGACCTACTGCTATTGCTGCACGGTTTTTGCCTCTTCTTGCAGCGATCCTTT
>JAEYYB010000154.1 GCA_023430975.1 Bacillota bacterium
CAGCTGCTACTGTGACAGCTGGAGCATCGTCCAGCCAATGTGACCTGATAGATGATAAAGCTACCATATAATACACCCCCATAAATACTACTAGCTAGCCTATGGAGACTGATACATCTACATAAGCCGGGGCAAAGACTACCGCTATCCATTGCTTATGTCAAGGGCTTTGACGAAAAAAGAAAGAAAAAATGCCTATACTCAAGTACTACTTAAAAGAAGCTTAAGAGTAGCTTTTTAGTTTCAATCGATATGATAGAAAGACTACTAGCAGTTCTTTCTATCATATCTCGAGTAAAAAGCTCAAACTGTCTGTGAGCTTTTTACTCGAAGATGGCTTTTAAGCCACCAATATAAAAGACATCAAAGGCTCCATTCGATATACTTGATAATGTAATAATTATTGTTTTTTAGCTTTAGAGAATGTGTTATCATAGAGGTGTAGGAGGGTTATACATGGGGAAAAAACTAATATTTATTACACTTGCAATAAGTTTATTGTGCATCCCAAATGGATGTGCAGGTTCTAAAAGCTTAATTATTAAAGGAAGTTCAATGGAACCAACCATAAGGAATAATGAAAATGCTCTTGTTGACTATGATTTTTATAAATCTAATAATATTCAAAGAGGTGATGTTGTTCTTGTAAAGTTTGACGAAGACCAGTCTTCAGTTGCAATCAAGAATATTGTTACAAGGGTTATAGCTCTTCCTAGTGAAAATATTGAAATTAAAAACGGCAAGGTATATATAAATGGTAAGGAATTGGAAGAAGAATATTTGCCTAGTGGTGCAAAAACAACACCATTGGGAAAAGATGTTGAAAGATGGGATATACCTGATAATAAGTTTTTTGTACTTGGCGATAACAGGAAGCCTGGTGCAAGTCTTGACAGCAGGTATTTTGGGGCAATTCCCAAAGACAATATTGAAGGGTATATTATATTAAAAAAGAAATAATACAATATTCGCATTAATTATAGAAGTCCATGGGAGCTAAAACAAAATTGAATACCTTTCTATCTATTTGCTTAAGCTAATTGCAATTCGTTTCAAGTCGCTATTTGAATCGGTATACCTGCTGATAGAATCTATGTTTAACCTTTTAGGCCATCATATTCAATTAACACTTCATTTATGTTATTATTGATTTTTTTATCAAAGGCTTCCCACAATTCACTTTTGGTATCAATTTGGTCAATTATTAAGCTATATGGAATGCTAAATATAGCATAATTATGACCTGATATTAAGCCGCTAAAAGGTTTAAAAACAATTTTCAGGTATTCATTATCTAATGTGAACTCATCACAAATATATTCTTTTATCAAATCTAAAGAGTTCAAATTATATTTTTTATTTGCAATTACAGTTGATAGGCTATCAAGATAAAGTTTTTTATCCTTAAACATATCTGATAAACTAAAAACTTTTCCTGTAGTCAAATCTATATTAAAAAATCGCAGCTCTGGTAACTGGTATGTGGCACCAATTCCATATACAGATCCTCTCTGTGTTATAGATATTAAATTTCTGTTTGATTTTATTGTAAATTCGTCAAAATACTTAGTTCTGCAATAAAGGCCATTTTCTTTTTGTGAAGCTTCATTACCTTTAAGAAATAATTTTTTGATAATATTATTTATTTTAGATTCTATATTTTTATTTGGAAGATTTATTAATTCAGGATATACTACATACGTGGCATAATCAGGCCTATACTTCATTTTTTTTACTTTAATATTATTATTAATAGTTATAGTATCATCTTCAGATGATATGGCTTTACTATTTTTTGTTAAATACATTACATCTCCATCAATATCTGCTTTTATAACATCACCATTAAAAGTCATTTCTCCAATACCTTTTAATCTTGGTAAGCTACTAACTATTTTACCTGAAGTGTCAATAAAGAATGTTGTAGTATCATCGCTAGCACAAGCATACTTACCTTGAAAATCACTAATTTTATAATAGCAAAATTCAGTTAATTGTTTTCCCTTATTGTTAAAAATGGCCATAGGGCAGCAGAGAAGCATTCCATTATTCAACTTCTCAATAACAGAGTACAAGCCATTTCCAATATAATTTATATTTGCATATCTAGGTTCAATAATTATATTACCCTGTCTATTCTTTAAGCCAAAATAATTAATTGATTTTGATATATCTTCAATGGTTACTTTTGTACAATCATCTTCTTGTTTTTTAATTTCATTTGCAGGTGTTGCAGAATTTGTAGTCTGATGTGGGGTGAAAATTGCATTTGATATTGTGGCCTTGTAATAATTTGGTTGATATTTGGGAGCAGCAGTATTACTACACCCTGCCAAAAATGTGATTATGCATATAATTATACATTGCTTATATCTCATATTTATATCCCCACTTTTTTCAATCTATAAAGAATTTATTTTATGTGACCAATAAACTTTTATTTGGATTGTATCATACCTAAAACTACAAAAGGTTATCAATTATTTACAGTAATATTACGAAAAGGGATGCCTTATACATAAATAAGTTCTTTGTGCGACTTTAAATTTTCTTTAAATTATTATTCCTACTTTACTACTTATTATTTCTTGAAAGATTTTATATTTATATATTTAGTAGCTTTTCATGAAATACTGAACTCTATTGTTGCTATTTAGCAGCTATATAAAATCAAATAAGTCGCAATCAAAACCAGGTACGGATAAAAACATACCTGGTTTTTCATGATGATCCTGTGACAAGGAAATTAGTCACAGGATCATCATGATGTAGGCTACGAAGACTCTTGTTAGCTCATATTTAGTAACTTCGAAGAGTTGCTATAGAATAGGCATTTTTTCTTTCTTTTTTTGTCAAAGCCCTTGACATAAGCAATGGATAGCGGTATTTTTTGCTCCAGCTTATGTAGATGTATCAGTCTCCATAGGCTAGCTAGTAGTATTTATGGGGGTGTATTATATGGTAGCTTTATCATCTATCAGGTCACATTGGCTGGACGATGCTCCAGCTGTCACAGTAGCAGCTG
>JAEYYB010000159.1 GCA_023430975.1 Bacillota bacterium
TTGCCACACTTTAAGGCTGCTTTTCATAATAAAAAAAGGCTTTAGAATTCAAAATACTAAAGTCTTACTTAATTATAATCTATAGATATGGTTAATTATGGCACTTGTTATATCGAACTCACGTTAAATAAGTAACTCTTTATAAATCTCTATCATCATATCTTCGACAGCTTTATAATCAGGTTCATCGGGAAGGGACGTGTTTGATGCTGCGTATTTGAAACTTTTTTCATATTCATTAACCATTTCAAATACTTCATCATAGCTGTATTTTCCCTTGCGAATATCAAGGAAAAGCTCGCGTTCTTTTTCCCTGTATGTATTAACCCCCTTGCCTTCCAATATTTCAGTTCCTGTGACCAAAAGGCGTATTAGATGCATTGCATGCTTATTAAGGTGAAGCTCATCCTTTTTGCTGTTTCGGTGGTTAAGCTTTGCGTATTCCTTGACAATGTTGTGCATATCGGAATAAATGTTTTTAAAGTCACGCAGGGGATAGTGGTTCAGGTTTATATCTATGAATATCTCGGTTTCCATATCTTCCTTTTCTGATTTATCTGTATATAATTGAATTTCACTGTCTGTAAAGGACTTATAGGTTCTCTTCAAGTGATCCATTTGCCCTAATATGCTGTTTAAAATATGCTGTTCCTTTTCCTGTTGGGGATAGTTATCCCGGGCAAGGGCATTTTGAAGCCTTCGCAGCTGTGCTGTTGCATAGTTGCCAAAGCTTACTATGGCTCTTTTTGATAGGAATAATCCCACATTGTCCCTTATTAGCTTACCTTCTTTTGTAATAACAAGGAGATGGTCATCACGAGTGCCCAATATCTCAAGTACATTGGGGTTACTGTTTAAGCAGAGGTTTATAAATTTCTTAAGACCATAAATAACAGTATCGGTTATTCTATCCTCAAATTGTTCAAAGCTGGATAATCCCATTATAGCCTGTCTACTTTCCAATGTGACGCCCCTAATGTCTATATCGCTGGTTTCAACATTTGTGCCATATGCTATTGATCCTGCAGTGGTTAGTATCAATATATTGGTTCCAAGATTTGGGTCTGTCCTTATAAAATCATACTCTTCCTTATAAAGTTTTTCCTTAATCGAATTAATATCCATTGTTATCTCCTTTGTTATATGAACCAATTCCTAACGCTTTTCTGAATTTAAATCATTTTCCTTAATTCATATGTTGCGAAAAATCCATTTTTATAATTCAATTACAGACGATTCAACTGCATTTCATCATGTAAAATTTTTTTCGTAGTATTCTATAGATTAAAAGTGTTAATAATCTTACATTTGGCGGAGCAAACAACGAACGGTTCAATGGGATTTGCGACAGACAAATGTAATAGATTTATCACTTTTAATATAAATTATATACTTTTATCAATATGTATCAAGTTAATTGGCTAAATTTATAAAAAGGATTGACAACAATGTGGGTATAGTAATATAATGATATTAACAAATTGATAATAACAATCGCGATTACAGAAGGGGGAGAAACTATGGTAGGTATAAACAATAGAGATAAAAGAATTGAAATTGCAAAAGAAACACTTGAAATTCTGGATAATGGCTTTTATATAAACAGTGAGGGTGATAAGATTAACTTTAAGGATGATCTTGATTATGCTATTTCAAACTCAACATTATATAAGCCTGATATGCCTGAGGGTTTGGTAAACGCTGTAAATGATATGTTGAAACTGAATAAAGACAGAGAATGCAAGATTGAAGTAACGGGCGAAACAACTATAACAGCTTCATTAAGACTGATAAATCAGGATGGAATACACGAAACTGTTTGCCTTAATTTTGCTTCGGCTAAGAATCCCGGAGGAGGGTTTCTAACTGGAAGCCAGGCACAGGAAGAAAGCCTTGCAAGGTCTTCAGGTCTGTATCCCTGTATATCACAAATGAGCGAAATGTATGAGTATAATCGGAACAACAGGACTTGCCTCTATTCGGACTACATGATCCATTCCCCAAAAGTTCCATTTATAAGATATGATAGCGGAAAGCTTATGGATAAACCAGTTCTTATATCTGTTATTACTGCTCCGGCTGTAAATGCAGGGGTTGTTATGCAAGGGGACAAGGAAGATCAGGATAAAATAGGGGAAGTAATGATAGAAAGAATTAGGAAGATACTGGCTGTAGCAGCAGTTAATAAAAGCAGAGCAATAGTTTTAGGAGCTTTTGGCTGCGGTGTATTTAAAAATAAACCCGAAGATGTGGCTGGGTATTTTGAAAGAGTACTTTTAAAAGAAGGTTATAAGGTTTTGTTTGATAAAATTGTTTTTGCTGTATATGAGAAGTCGGAGGACAAAAGGAATTTTAATCCTTTTAATAAAGTGTTTGGGGGAGTTAACAATGAATATAAAAGGATGGAATTTGTTTGAGATTTTATGGCTAACTGTATTTTCGGCCATAATGCTGGTGCTTTCATTTTTCTGGAAGACTGATATTTTAGGTATTACAGTTTATCTTACAGGAGTTTTGTGTGTTGTTCTTGCTGCTAAAGGAAATGTATGGAACTATGTTTTTGGACTTTACAATTCAGTTGGATACGCATGGATAAGCTATCAGAACAAACTATTTGGAGAAGTTATGTTAAACCTTTTCTTTTATGTTCCAACCGGAATAATCGGATGGTTTATGTGGAAAAGGCAAATTGATAATGGAAACACAGTAATTATGAGAAAGATGAGTTGGAAGGGTATTGTCGGACTGATAAGTTTATGTATAGCAGCAACAATAGGTTATGGGGTTTGGCTTACCACTTTTAAAGGACAAAACACACCATACCTCGATGCCTTTATTGTGGTGACATCCATAATTGCAACCCTTGCAATGATGTTTCGGTTCAGGGAGCAGTGGTTTTTGTATATAACTATAAATATTGCTCAAATAGTAATGTGGAGTATAAGGTTTTCAAACGAGGGAATTGGAGCTGCTGCAATGACGCTTATGTGGACTGCGTATCTTGTAAACAGCGTATACGGCTTATATAGATGGAGCAAGGGTACGAGCGATACTAATTTATCAAAAGAAGATGACAAACAATGGATTGCATGAGAGGTGGTAAAATATGAAGAAAACAGGCTTGGTACTAGGCAAATTCGCACCCTTGCATAAGGGGCATCAGTATATGATTGAAATGGCATTAAGAGAAATGGATGAGCTCTATGTGATGATATATGATACCGATTTAATTGAGGTTCCATTGCATGTAAGGAGCAGGTGGATACGCACCCTTTATCCTAAAGCTAATGTAATAGAGGCCTGGGACGGACCGCAGGAGGTTGGGGATACACCTGAGATCAAAAAGCTTAATGAGGATTATATACTGCAAAGGTTGCAAGACATAAAGATAACCCATTTTTACTCAAACGAATTTTATGGAGATCATGTAAGTAAAGCATTAGGAGCACAGAATAGGCAAATTGACATAAATAGGGATACATTCCCTATATCTGCGACAATGATCAGAGAAAATGCATTTAAGTATAGGGAATTTATTAATCCAGTTGTTTATAATGATTTGATAATCAAAGTGGTTTTTGTAGGAGCAATGTCAACTGGAAAAACCACCATATGCAGTCAATTGGCAGATAAATATAACACGGTATGGATGCCTGAATATGGCAGGGAATATTGGGAAAAGCATCAAGTCAATAGAAGGATAACGGCTGAACAGATGGTGGAAATTGCAAGAGGACATATTGAAAGGGAAGATAAACTCTTTTATGAATCAAATAAATATTTCTTTGTTGACACAAATGCAATAACAACTTACATGTTTGGAATGGACTACCAGGGGTATGTGCTTGACGAGCTTGAAATGATGGCATTAAAGGCACAATCAAGGTATGATTTGTATTTTCTGTGTTGTGACGATATCCCCTATGATGATACATGGGACCGTTCAGGGGATCAGAAAAGGCAAGTGTTTCAAAAACAGATAATTGCTGATTTGAAGGAAAGGAAGATTCCCTATGTTGAGCTCAGGGGATCTTTGGAAGAGCGCATGAGTGTGGTGGACAGGGTTTTAAATAGGTTCAGGAAGTACGATAACCCTGCTTTATTGGCAAGTAAATAAAAAATCCCGCTTAGTACAATTAAGTATATAAGCGGGTGGGCGAATACTTAAGCGTTATTACTTGTATTAAAGGATAGGTTCCATATACACATTAAGATCTCCATTGAGCATGACTTTTACAGACAAGATATTAATTCCGTCAGGAATTGATGCAATTTTATTCTTTTTTCCAACTAGGGGATTTAACGTGGCTTTAAACTTCTCATTAACTTCTTCGGCACTTAGACCCATTGAAGTAGGCCAAGGGACATTGGTGTGAACCCACCATTTATTTAGTATGGCATTTATGACTTTTGCTTTTTTGTCGTATGCAATTTCGATCCATAATTTAAGATTGGAAGAAACATCAGGTAAAACAGGAATATCTGCACCTAAATCTATATGAATTAGATATTGTCTGTTATGTACTGTAGTTCCATCAAAGGAATAATCAGTGACCGATTCTAAATAAGGTCCTTTACTGATATAAATTTTATCGCTGGCAGTAATCTTAGGAACTATAAATTTTTTAACCTCCTCCATGACTTCATCAGCGGTTTTACTGGCATTGTTTATAGTTAGTTTGCTTAGTGGTGTGGCTTGTTTATTGCCGTATTTCCAAAACAGCACACCATTTTCAAAGTCATTGTACCTGTTTTTACTGCCTGCAGATGTTTCCAGTTCTCCTGTAATCGGATACCCTAGATCGGGATTTTTTTCCCAGCCATGATCTGCCCAGTATTGCCGTATTAAACCATATATTTCATGTGCAGAGATGGAAGGTTTCCAGTAAATAGAGCCGTGCTGGAAGTGGTTGAATCTACCTATACCATCTGGAGTTTTTGTTTCATCAGTCAAAGGAAAGCCTAAAATACCTGATTCCCAGTTTAGCTGTCCCCATCTGTTCCTGATTGCACCATGAACTTCAAATGCCTCTTTAGAGCCAGCGAACCATAGAATTGTGCCGCCCTGAAACTGATTATACTTACCGTTTTGAACCGGAGAATTACTTTCATCTGTTTTGGGATAACCTAAAAAGCTTTTTTCCCAACCAAGTTTAGCCCACTTGTCTCGAATTAGACCGTGTACCTCATGTGCACCTGTTAATTGAGACCAGTAAATGGAACCATGTTGATAATGCCTATAGTGACCTATACCATCAGGGCAAACTAATTCCGCTGTTGTAGGAGCTCCAAGAAATCCTCCTGAGCCGCCTAATTCATTATACTTCACATCGATGGTTGACATAATATTACCTCCTTTAGAGTCCGAATAGGGTTAATATGTTCTTGTGTTAAAGATTTGGCTTGTATTAGATGTACCACAGTTTTTGTTAGTATAAACAATAATTAGCATTTATTGTATAAAATTAATTTGAAATTTCATTTGCAGGAGAAAATATTGAATAATTCGGTGCAAAACATTTTCCTTGATTCTTATGTTGCGAAAAATTCGGTTTTATAATGCAAATGCAGACGATTCAACTGCTAAAATCTTTTCGCAACATATATGATAGATAAAAATGTGAAACAAAGGCTTTAAATGGCTTGTAAAAGCTGTATAATAATTAATATATCATCTATAAAATACAATGTCGATCCAGATTGGCTGGGTCAGATTAAAGGTAACTATATAAAATGAAAAGAGGTTTTGGATATGATTAGGCAAATGGATAGAATACTTGGGGGATTATGGGGATTACTGATAGGAGATGCATTGGGGGTACCATACGAGTTCAATGATCCCGCGGATCTTCCGCCCAAAGATAAGATTGAGTATAATCCGCCTGATGGATTTGTTAGATCACATAGGGGAGTATTGCCAGGAACATGGTCTGATGACGGAGCACAGGCTTTATGCCTTCTAGATTCGCTGCTTGAATGCAAAACCATGGATATCCATAACTTTGCATCAAAGCTTCTTAATTGGTATGAAAATGGCTTGTGGGCGGTTGATAATAAGGTTTTTGATGTTGGAAACCAGACTGCAGCTTCATTAAGAGAATTCAAAAATGGAATGCCGCCAAACAAATCAGGCTTTATAATACCTGATGGCAAGGGTAACGGCTCACTTATGAGGGTATTACCCCTTGCACTATGGCATAAAGGTGATAATGAAGAGCTGGTATACTTTGCCCATCTCCAATCTCTTGTTACTCATGGGCACGAGATAAATCAAGTTTGTTGTGCATTACACTGTCTGTGGGCTAAAGGAGTTATGAATGATTTGCCTGTTGATGAGGCCTATAAGGAAGCAGTAAAGGAATTAAGGGAGATATATAGGAAGGACTCTCAGTATTATAATGAATTGGAATGCTGCTTAAGACCGGATGATGAGCCCATTGGCAAGGGGGGAGGATACCTGGTTGACTCCTTTAGAAGTGTCAGAATGGTTCTAAATAATGAAGATTCCTATGAAGCTGTTGTAAAGGCTGCTGTCAGCTTAGGCCATGATACTGATACAACAGCTGCAATTGCAGGGGGATTGGCAGGGATTGTATATGGTTTTGACAGCATACCTGGCCGTTGGGTTTCCGCATTAAGGGGTAGGGAAGAGTTACATACTCTTATTAATAGGTTACTTTTACATCATGGGGTTATATAGAACTTCAGATTTGTTGTCCCCAAACCTCTTGAAGTGTTTCACGAAATAAGGCATTTAAAAGGCTGTAATTAGATGTTTTATCTTTTCTAACAGCTTTTAAATATAGCTCGTAGTGTTCGATTTTGCTCCTTAAGAATTCAACAATAATAGGACTTTTTGGCTCGATATCAATTTCCAGCCCGGAAGTCTTTTTTTGCAGCAATTTTTCTATCTCATCTATCAAGGCACCATCGAGAATTTGATCTGCCATCAGCTTATCAAATTCCATAGGTGGCATAGTATTGTTTTTCTCAATCCACATACAGGCAAGAAGAGGTCTTAAAATATAAAAATATCTCTTGATTTTTACCTGATCGGTACTCATTATCTCCTGGTACTTGTTTCTGGCAATGTGAAGATAGTGGTAAACAGTTGGTACAGGAGAAAAGAAGTCAGGTAAAAGACTCCTCATTTTTTGAGCCAGGCTGTAATTTTCCATATAGACAATAGGTGAACTAAGCCATTCTAAAAGCGGTGGGTTTGACTTTTTATATAGCTGCAATGCCTTCTTTAAGTCCCAGCCGTTTATATCGAGCAATTGATCTATAGGATATTCAATATAATCCTTTTTTTCATCAATGGACAAGTACCAGTCAATAGGGCGAATGTAGATAAATCGTGCATCATAGTCACTGTCTTTTGAAGCAAAACCCCAGCCCCTGCTGCCCGATTCAACAGCATAAAGGATTTTTATGTTATTTTCTTTTTCCATTTCGTGAAGTTTTGATAATATTATATCCCTCATTTTTTTACCTCCATCTTGAAAATATTATATAACATATGAATCACAACAACAATTAAGATTGCAAACTTTTTGTCTGTAACAGTATTTAGAGGTGATTTATACTAATATTGTAGTTTGAATTTATTAGAGAGGTGATACATATGATGCTTGCCGAGGCTTTGGTACTTCGGGCGGATTGTCAAAAGAGAATAGCTCAATTAAAGGTGAGGTTGGAAAGGTGTGCAAAGGTTCAAGACGGGGAAGATGCACCTGAAAATGCAGTAGAACTTTTAGCAGAATTGAAAAGTGTAATTAACAATCTTTCTTCGTTAGTTAAGAAAATAAATAAAACCAACAGTGTAACAAGTTTTAATGATAATCAGACATTGGCTGATGCTTTGGCAGAAAGGGATGCAATAGCCTTGGAGAGGGATGCATTGGAAGAACTCATTGAGTACGCCACTATCAAGTATGACAGGTATGCAAGATCTGAAATCAAGTATATAAGCAAGATAAATATTGCGGATACACAGAAAGTAAAGGATGAGCTTTCAAAGAAGTACAGGGAACTGGACTTTAAAATACAGCAAAGGAACTATAATGTTGAATTGGTAGATTAAAACTTTTAACCTGGGTAGTATTCTTTATAAAAGCGAGCATTACCCGCCAACTGGGCTAGTTGGAAGTAGAAGTCTTAGCCGATGGGGCCGGTCCTAAGCATTTAACAAATCAGCCTCAGTATAAATTATTGGATTGATAGTCCTTTATATTTAATGATGTATCGTTACTACCACATGCTGGTTTATAAAGAATATGAGGGTGGGATTGGGGATTTAAAGGTTACAGAGTATAGAAGGGGGATTCTTATGAGAAATTGGACTGAAACTGAGGCTTTGGAAGTTATTTTAGAAGCCGGTGCCGAAAAAACAGGTACAAAATTTATCCTTGTTAAAGGCGGATTAAATGGTCTTACAAGCTGTTCAGCAATGGATTACCTCAAGAGACTGAACTATAAATTTAAGATGATGAGGGCTTCAAGGCCCGCAGCAACCAGAAAATCCGGGGATAGTATCGCCAGTATTTCTGGTTTGTCACAAAAAGAATTTAAAGCTGCAAAGCAGCCGGGAGGTTTTGTTACAAATAAAAAATTATGGTACAATATTGATGATAAGCCAATAAATAAGCAGGTTAATGGGAGAACAAGACTAACTGCTTAAGGAGCAATGTATGTTTAGTGATTTCATCAAGCATTATAATATAATCAGAGATATTTTAAGAGACTGCTTTCTTTATGGCTGCTTTTCCAGGGATGGGCTTGAGAATAAGAGAAATGTAAGCTCCAGGAAGGTAAGCTATGAAATGCGTCGTATTCAACAGTATGTAGAAGATGAGTATATAAAATCCGACAAGGACGGCAGGTATAAGCTTTTAAATCTTACATATGATTTTATGAAACACTCTAATAACTTTCTTGTTAATACATATATGACGAAAAGCTTTACTCGAAGTGACCTTCTTTTATACTTCTATGCTTTGCTATTTATCCAATCTAGGAATGAGGCCTGCTCCTTGGAAATGATAGAGAATGGACTAATTGACCAGGGGCTTTTGTCGATTGAAAAAATAAGCAGCAAAACTATCGAAAGAAAGCTCAACGAAATGTGCAAAAGCATTGGAGTTCTGGATTGTGAAGTAGTTAAGAGAACCAAGTATTACTCCATCTCAAAGGACATTCTCGCAGGATTTAACAATGTAGAGATAAAGGAGTTGCTTACTGCTGTTTGTCTATATAAAAACATAATATTTCCTATTACCTTCGGTTATTATGTGGAGCAGACCCTTAAAGATTATTTAAACTATGAGAGAAATGACAAGATGAACAGTGTGAACATTTTTAATTTCAGAAACCTTCACTTTCATCCTGTTATAGAGGAGCTGGTGTTGTGGGATTTGTTAAAAGCCATTCACGGTGGAAAGAAGATTAAACTAAATTATCATGCACCGAAAAGGCAGGATACAGGTTTTGTTAATAATATATTAATCCCTTATAAAATTAGATATGATGTAAGACATGGAAGGTTTTACCTTGTTTCTTTTGATGAGAACAAGAAATGTGTTGTTTCAAGGCTTGACAGAGTTGAACGTGTTGAAGTTTTGGAGGAAACATTTAATAGAAATGAGTTTCAAGATGAGTTTGATAGTCAGATGTGCCTTAGTTGGTCAAGTATATCTTTAGATCGTGGTAAAGTACCTGAAACAGTGAAGCTTGAAGTCATTATAGATGAGGAAACTGAAGGCTTTATAGTAGATAGAATAATTAACGAGGCACCAAATGCAGTAATGGAAAAACTGGGAACTGGAAATTATCATGTAACGCTTAGGGTCAATGATAGCAGTGAAATCGTGCCGTGGATAAGAGGGTATGCAGGGTATGTCAGGGTTCTTGAGAGCAGGGAACTGGCAGAAAAGCTTCGCAAAGACTGGGAGGAGATGCTTTTATCATATGGAATTGTTTAGTGAGGTTAAAAACAGATATTTTCAGCTAGTACAAAGAATAATAAATGAGTGTGCAGATGGCAAAGCCAAGGCTGAAATACTTAGAATAATTGATGAAGGTGAATTTGAGCAAAAGGTTATAGGCAAAAACCAGCAATCCTTTGCGGATATAATGCTAAATAGGTGCGATGAGGGGGAAAACTTAAATCTGCTGACCGAAAAGGAGGGTAGGTTTTATCCTGCATTGGAGGGAGCAGGAAGTCCGCCTGTTCCTGTCAGGTTTACCATTCTGGAAAAGTTCTGGCTTAAAGCATTATTGGATAGTGGAGGTGTCAGAATGATATTGAGCCGGCAAACTTATGAGAAATTGAAAAAGGAACTGGAAGAAATAGACACTCCAATAAAGGATCAGTACATAGAAATGACAAATACCATAAAACTACCGGAAATAGCCGATCAGGAGGCGTATTCAAAAAATTTCGGAGTTATTTTAAGGGCACTTGTTGATGAGAAACCAATAAGGTATACCAATACTGATAAAAAAGGAAATGTATACAGAGATAAGCTTGCACTGCCTGTAGGTATTGAGTACTCAATGAGGGATGGACGGTTCAGGGTCTCAATGTACTCCATAGACGATGACCGACCCATAATGGCTAATATTTTTACCCTCACAGACTTAAGGATTGTTGATGAAGATGTAGGGATAGACAGAGAAACCGCCAAGAAGCTGCTTTTTGAGCAAAAATACTCCAATGAACCTATAATATTGGAGGTAACAGACCAAAAGGCAGCTATGGAAAGGTGTTTTATGTGCTTTTCCGGAATGGAAAGGACTGCACGGGACTTAGGGAATAACAAGTACGAGATGAGACTTAATTATTATCTGTTTGAGGAGGAGAACCTGATTCGCAATATTATTTCATTGGGGCCTTACGTTAAAGTGATTTCGCCACAAAGGATGGTTGATGAAATCGTGAAAAGGGTTAGAAAGTCATTGAGTTTGTATAAGGAATAAAATGTGAAATATGGTCAAAATTTGACTGGGATGTCTATTCTGTATGAAGGTTGTCATTGATATTATGAAAATGATTATTACAAATAAACCAATTACTTATTGTAGAACACGAGGTATTTTTCCATGTTTGTAGCCCAGTATTCGGATGAGTGATCTCCTTTACTAATAATACATGTTGAATTAATACCTCTTTTTATTAAAGCCTCATGTATCTTTTTTGTATCGTCTACAATTCCATTATCATTCTCACCGCAGTCCAACAATACTTTTATCTCTGAAAGCTCTTTTTCACGTGCAAATTTAACAGAATCCACACTGCTATTTATTGATTTACTGGAATACAGCCAGCTGTCAAAAGAGCTATCCGAATAGTCATATATCCATGATGCAGGACTGTGACCCCCAACTTTTCCGAAGATTTGAGGATGATGAAGTCCTATTTGAAGTGCTATGAAGCCTCCCATGGATACACCTCCAATGTATCTGGACTTGTTGGATTTGATAGTGTCATATTGTGAATCTATATATGGAACCAGTTCTTCGCAAACATATTTCTCAAACAAATCACTTTCTCTATTTTGACCGGTTGAGTCAGTCAATGTCAGGCTGTTTAAAGTCTTAGTGCATACTATTATCATTGGCTTGACCCTATTTTGACTTATTAATCTATCTGCACAACTGTCGGCATTAAGATCCTCAAACCATGACCATTCACTGCCCGAAGCACCATGCAGAGCGTATAAGACAGGATATTTTTGACCCTTGCCGTATCCGCTTGGAAGGTAAACTGTTATATTTAGATTGCCGTCAATTATTTTGCTGTTGATTACACTTTGGATTACTTCTGAATTGCCGGATACGGGTTTTTCAGGAGAGCATCCTGAAACCAGAAGTATAAATATACAAATTGATAAAATGTAATTTGAATGTTTCATGGAAGTCACCTCGGTTTAGTTATATAGACTATTATACAGTGAAAGATATAGATATGTAAAATCAAAGTATTCCTTACAAGTTGAAAAAGAGAATTGAATAATACATATTTCTTGCTAATATTAATAAGTTAAGCCAACAGTATTTGCATTTGAGATGAGCCTTTGGATTTGGGCATATTCAATATTGCAAGCTTTTTGTCTTTAAAAGGCCTATCTATTTTATTATACTTAAATTGTTCCTTAGTCCTTAGTCATGATTAAGAATAACTTGTGCTATAAATTTCGCTCATGTGTTACTTAACTCGTCAACACATGCTCAAAAGCGGAAGTAATTTTTCATTCATGCATTAGCTAAGATTTCACATGGTCTTGCGGTGCCTTTTACAGATATGGTAAAAGGTATGCCTGGATAAAGGTACTCAATAAAATATGGAATGAGAATATGCTTTTATCAGGAGAAGCAGGGAATAATAATGTTAATACATAAATTAATAAATTACTAAAGTTAATGGTTGACAATTGACTGGGTTATATAATAAAATTGAGCGACAAGTTTTTGGGTTATTGTCTCGAAATTATGATGTGTTTTTAAAATTCAATTTTACAAGAAGAAGGAGGATTTGCAATGTATAAAGCATGTTGGTCGCCAATGTTTGAAAACATAAAAAGTAGGCTATCCATACGCACTGATGTCATGGAAACTAATATACATTGGCTTGATCCTCTATTATTAAATTATCAATATGAAAATTGATTTTCATAATATTAAAAGTGTTAATAATCTTACGTTTGGTGGAGCAAATAACGAACGGTTCAACGGGATTTGCGACAGACAAATGTAATAGATTTATCACTTTTAATATAAATAAATTTATGATTGATAGAGTGGTTAAGTCTTTAAAGAGATTTAGCCACTTTTAACTTTATTGAGGTGTTAAAAATGAAAAATTATACTTGGAACCCGGTGTATAACCTGATTATAAAAATCAAAAACGATTACATAAATACATTTGGATCACTTGATACATATGAATTTAATGAATGGATGGCAAGGCTTGATAAAAGGGAGTACAATGAAATATTCAGTCATCTTAAGGTTAAACAGGTTAATAACAATATCCTTGTAAGGTACGATACGGAAGATATGGATAGGAATATGTGGAAGGATCCCGACAGTATTTTCAGGGAATGTAGGAGTATTGTAATAGATGTGGTTAGTGAGGAACTGGTAATTGTACCTTTTAAGAAATTCTTCAATTTAAATGAGGTTCAGGAAAACAGGATAGAAAATATTGAAAAAGAGTTGGTAAATGCCAAATCCATTGAGATTACTGATAAGCTTGACGGTTCAATGCAGTGTGCAAGGTGTTATAAGGGTGAAGTATTTATTACAGGAAGTATGGCATTAGATAGAAAAAGCTCATGGCGTTTAGAGGATGGATTTAGTAAACTATCGGAGAACCATTTACAAATGATAACTGAAAATCCGGATTTTACATTTATTTTCGAATACATAAGCATCAGGGACTCACATGTGGTTACATATAAGCTTCATCAGGAAGGGATGTACCTTATAGGTATACGAAATGTCTTTGACGGAAGGCAGCTTTCATATAAAGAAATAAAGGACTATTCATGTAAATACGGAGTTTCCATGACTCAAATAGAAGGCTGCAGCTTTGAAAAAATAATGCAGGATGCTAAAAAATTAAAATCCGGTGAAAAGGAAGGTTGGGTAATAAATATTGACGGACACATGGTTAAGCTTAAGTGTGATGATTATGTAGACCTGCACCGTGTTTTGAACAGGTTTTCATCAGTTAATACAATAATAAAGTGTATAGCTGATAATACATACGATGATCTAATAAGCAAAGTTCCCGATAACTATATAGACAGGATAAATAAAATAGCCAAATACATATATGGATATATGAATTCCATGAATGAGAAAATTGAGATGTATTATAAAAAAGCACCAATAGATGACAGGAAGGAATATATGATATGGGTAACTGTTAACTGTCCGGTTGAGATACAGGGGTACATGAGGCAGAAGTACCTTGGGGCTGAGTATCATGTACTAAAAACCTGTTATCTAAAAAGCACAAAGTACAAAAAACTTCATGAGATGGGTCTGGAAGAAGAGTTATTCGCATTTTCAGATGAGTTGGAGGCGATATAATGAACCAATTTATAATGATAGCAGGGCTTCCCGGAAGCGGTAAGTCTACTATTGCAAAGGAACTGGCCAATGCACGAAATGCAGTGCTGCATTCATCAGATGATGTAAGGCAAGAACTGTTTGGTGATGCAAATAACCAGGAAATGAACGAACTTGTATTCAGGGAACTAAATACCAGAATAATGGAGCACTTGAATGATGGCAGAAATGTTGTTTATGATGCTACAAACCTTAATTATAAAAAGAGAAAAGCGTTCTTAGACAGGATGAAAATTGAGTGCCGCAAAGAATGTGTTCTGGTTGCAACGCCTTATGAAATATGTCTGGAAAGGAATACCGGGAGAGAAAGAAAAGTGCCTCAGGATGTTATAGAAAAAATGTATAGAAGCATCTTTATTCCACAGTATTATGAAGGTTGGGACCATATTGATATAGTATTTAACGACGTGGGTGTTTATGATCTTGATGAGTTAATAAAGGAACTTATAACCATTGAACAGCATAATAAACATCATACGTTGACAATAGGTAAACACTGCGAAAAATGCATGGAGAATATAAAAGAGCAAAGTGCGGAAGAAAGCCTGGTTACGGCAGCGTTACTCCATGATATAGGTAAAAAGTTTACTAAAGCCTTTAGTGATCTAAAGGGTAATCCTACTTCTGAAGCACATTACTATGGACATCAGCATGTTTCTGCATATTTGAGCTTGTTTTACTTAAGGCATTTGCCATTAGAAAAGGTATTGGAGATAACAAACTATATTCAATGGCATATGAGACCCTTTGATCTGCACTCAAGCAAGTCCAAACTAAAGGCTGTAAGGCTTCTGGGTAAAGAGTTTTATGATGATTTGCTGCTTTTACATGAGGCTGATACCATGGCAAAATGAAGATGTAAATTATAAAAATTAATAAAACAGATATACCGATCCGTAAAGTTTTATAAAAATATTATTACAGATTGGGATATATATACGAGGAGTTGAGAAAATGATACTTACAATTACATATAAACAATCTCCGGCAACGGATTTGGGATACCTTTTATATAAAAATCCATACAGGCCGCAGACCTTTGAGCTAAGTCACGGAAAGGCCCATGTTTTCTATCCAGAAGTGACAGATGAAAGATGCACCATAGCACTGATTTTAGATATTGATCCCATTGATCTGGCTAGGGGGAAGAAGGGTTCAAGCGGTGAAGGCGGCTTGTTTGATTATGTTAATGACAGGCCATATGTGGCATCTTCATTTTTAAGTGTTGCCATATCAAGGGTTTTTGGAACTGCCATGGGTGGAAAATGTAAGGATAGACCTGAGCTTGCCCAAAAATCTTTGCCTTTGGAAGCAAAGATCGTAATGCTTCCGTTAAGGGGTGAGGAAGGGTTTTTAAAAGGCTTTTTGAGCCTTTAGGTTATGAGGTTACATATGAGGGATTTGATCTTGATGAGAAATTCCCTGAGTGGGGAAAAAGCAGGTACTACAATCTGACTATTAAAGGAGAGGTCCGGATTCAACTGGATATAAATGATGTACTCGGTAAAAAGATTATAGGAACAAGACTTTATGGCAACGTTACAATACAGGAGGAAAATTCTATAGCTGCACTTGAGGTGATGAGCAGATTTGCAGCTGATCCCCATTGGTTGATCTATCTTCCTCCAACAATGTCACCTAGTGAAACAAGCAGTCAAGAAAGCATTTTGGAGCATCCTTATGAAAGCTTTGAATATTTTAAAACACGAGGAGTCGCAAAGGTGGTATGTGAACAAAAGCATATGGGCTCCAGGGCGGTTTTTGTTGTATGCAGAGATAGTGAGGCAGCAGTAAAACGGTTTGGGGTCACCGATGGTACAAGCGGAATATGTTACACTCGTACCGGAAGGCACTTTTTTGAAGATACGGATCTTGAGGCATCACTTGTGGACAGGATAAGAAAGGCCTTGGATAAGTCGGGATTCTGGAAGGATTTTGATACCGACTGGGTATGTCTTGATTGTGAATTGATGCCGTGGTCTGCAAAAGCACAAGCACTGTTAAAAGATCAATACTCTGCTGTGGGCATTTCAGGAAGGGTTGGCCTTAATGAAGCGGTTAAACTCTTAGAAGAAGCTGTTATGAATAAAAATATATCCTTTGATGTTGATAAACAAACGTCGGGGCAAAATGCTGATCTTAATTCACTTTTAAACAGGTTCAAGGAAAGAAACGAATATCTTCACAGGTATGTTGATGCTTATAGGGTATATTGCTGGAATGTAGAATCAATAGATGATTTGAGGCTTGCACCATTTCATATACTAGTACAACATTCGCTAATTCCTTGTGCAGTATTATGGCTTATAAATTCTTAATTATCAAGGTGCTTAAGGATGTCAGGGTGCTTGATAATTAACAGAACGCTGTACTAGCCACTGAAGGGAAGGTACACTCTGATAAGGACCATTTATGGCATATGGAAAATATAAAGAAATATTGTGTCAGCGATGATAAGCCTATTATGGCTACAAACCATATAGTTGTTGATGTTACCGATAGTGACAGCATAGCAATGGGAGCTAAGTGGTGGGAGGATCTTACAGCTTCTGGCGGAGAGGGAATGGTGGTTAAGCCTCTCCAGTTTATTTCAAAAAACGGCAGGGAGCTTTTGCAGCCTGCTGTAAAGTGCCGCGGAAAGGAATACTTGAGAATTATATACGGACCTGAGTATACCTTGAAAGAGAATATAGAAAGGCTTAAGAGAAGATCTCTTGGCAAAAAGCGTTCGCTGGCATTAAGAGAGTTTGCACTAGGCATGGAGGCTTTGGAAAGATTTGTGAAAAACGAGCCTTTATTTAGGGTCCATGAATGTGTATTTGGAGTTTTAGCACTTGAAAGTGAGCCTGTTGACCCAAGGTTGTAAACTTAATTTTAATATCTATGAGAATCCATTTTTTGATAAATTTGTATTAGTAATTTAGCCTCAATTGTTGATATGTCATATAACCTTTGTTTTATGTAAAGTATAACATTAAAAATAATTGATGAAACTAGAGCAGCTTATAAGGCGATGAAGAAATAATAAAAAAATGATTTGTGGTTAAAAATCACACAAATTGAGTAAACTTCCTTAAGTATTAATCATAAAACTACATAAAATATCTTTGTAAAAGCAAAATGCTTTTACAAAGATATTTTTTATTTCTGGGGAATTACGGTATTTTATATATCACAATTTCTCACGACAATAAAGAATGTTTCAAAATCACTTGGTGATCTTTTGAAAATTGATTATAGGATCAAAAGGAGGAGCTAAAATGGCTAGCTGTCAAAGAATACTTTGCTCTGTAGAAAGCTGTATTTATAATAAAGAAAAGGATAACTTCTGTACTTTAGATGCAGTTCAGGTTAGTGCTGCTGCAAAGTCAGACAGTGGTGCACCTTATGATGAAACATTATGTGCAAGCTATAAAGCTCAAGAAGAGAAGAAATAGAATAAGATGAATTAAGTAAAATGTTTTGAAATAATTGAAAATGTAAAATGATGATTATTGCAAAACATATAGTTAAAGAAGTAAAAAGAAGTCTGGTTTCATATTAAATTATGGAATCAGACTTCTTTTATTATATTAATCAAATGAAAATCTCTCCAATAAATGATAAAATTATATTAGGGCTTTTACATTTATTTTGGGGGGATATGTGTGAGAAGAGTAACAATCATTATGATCTTTATGCTTTACGTAAGCTTGCTGGCATTGCCATCAACTGCTACTGCAGCAGGTACACCGGGAACGGTAGAAGGCGAGATCCATTATGGCTACGCAACCTATTACGGGGGAGGATATGAGGGCGGATGCTCCATGCTTGATCCTGTCTCAAAGGATTACTTTGTTACTGCACTTAATATATTTGATTTTGATACAGCCCGGATGAGCGGAGCTTATTTGGAAGTTACCGGACCGCTGGGAAAGATCAATGTAATGGTTACAGATCTTTTACCGGAAGGCCAAAAAGGCGACCTGGATCTTAATATAGATGCATTTCCCCATGTAGCCAACCCAATAGATGGTAAAGTGCCAATTTCATGGAGGATAATACCTCTAAATACCGATGGACCTGTGCAATATAAGTACAAGGAAGGCAGTTCTGAGTTTTGGATTGGGGTCCAGGTGAGAAATCATAGATACCCAGTTGACAAATTTGAATACATGGATAAAAATGGCGAATTTATCGAAATTCCACGCAGAAATTACAACTATTTTGAAACCAGAGATATGGGGCCGGGGCCTTATACATTCAGAGTTACAGACATATATGGACAGGAATTTATCGATAAGGACATCCCGTTTACAGGAAGTGAGACAATTGTGCCTGGTACCCAGCAATTCCCAATCCGTCAAGGCAATACGAATAAAAATTATTCCATAACAGGATCAATAAAGCCCGGCGTTGATGTTACGAATGAAGCACTAAATGAAGGATTTAAGGTTAAAGTATCCGGAACACAGCTTTCTGCCACGTCTGACAGCAAAGGTAATTTCACTATAAATAGTATCCCTGAAGGTACAAATGCAGATATTACAATAACCAAATCTTCATTCCTTGCAAGAAATATGACCTTGGGAAAGGTAACATCAAACATATCGGTTAATAATCCTATAGTTATGTGGGTTGGAGATATTGAAGTCAATAATGTTCAGGATGGTGTTATTAATATGTTGGATGTTATTGAGGTTGCTAAAGTATATAATGCAGTGCAAGATGACTTGAAATACAACCAAAATGTTGATCTCAATAGGGATGGAAAAATTAACCTAGCAGATATTGTTTTAATCGCAAAAAACTTTAATAAAACCTCAAAGGATTATATAGATATACAGTAGTATATTAAAAGCTAATAATCTTACATTTATCACTTTTTAATACAGCATTTTAAAATATATGGGATTAGGGGGTATAACCAACACAAAGGGTTTTTACTTCTTTCACCCATTCTGTTTTCATACCTAGAGCCTTTATGAGCGTTTCGATTTCCACATTCATTGTATCGCCGTTCATATAAGGAGGATTTGTAAATTTATATGGTTTTCCGTCAAAGGTGAAATCCGTGCTGCCATTATGCAAGATACAGGACTTCCCATTCCATTTTATAAGCACGGATTTGTTTGTTGAATCCCATGAAACTTCACCGCCAAAAGCATTTCCTATTGAGGTAATTAGAGGCAGTGTAAGTTTACTGTTCAAAATCCTTGAATATTCATTTGTCATATCATAATCAGGTTTTTTCTCAAATATATTAAAATCCCAGCTTCCAAACTTATTTCTTATTCTGGTAAGTTGTAATTTTGATGGCTTCATTTCAATAAATGCCAATCCATCGGGGAAGAAATTGTCGTATTGGCTTATGATTTCTTCATGATTATCGGCAAATACAGCCTTAACTATGTATGAAAAAGCTCTAAGAGAAGGGATTTCTGAATCAACATATTCATTGCTATTAACAGGAGCTTCATTAATTTTTATAAAGTCTGATGAACCCGGAATTATTTTTCTATAAATATTGTAGCCTGTAATATCTTTGGAGTCTATGTAATTCCATGAAATCCTGTTGCCGTTATCAACCTCATCTATCTTTGGGGTAAATGTTATGTTAGCAAAATCTCCCGGATCAAACCAACTTCCAGGACCTTTTCCGGAAAGCCAGTTCTTTGAATCAGACCTACGCCATTTCATTTCACATTCCTCAGCATCACTTGATATACGAACTTCAATATCTCCGGATATAGAAGTTCCTGTTTTTATGGTTTCTATAAATTTACCATTAATAACATATCCATAGGTATCTTCATATTTTATAACCCCTTCAAAGCTGCCGTTGTTAAATTCGTACAATCCCTTTACATTATTTCCCTGCCTGAAAAGGTTGAAGCTTCCTAAAGATGTTAAATAAGCTCTGTCTAACACGTTCAGGTAGTCATTAATAGTATTGTCATGAATCTCTTGTGTTACGATCAGCTCTTTGCTTTTAGCAAGTACTGATTTTGATGCTTCATCAACCAATTCAAAATGCCAGTTTCCTTTTTGGTTAGGCGTGAGGAATGTAAAAGAGCCGCTGCTTTGATACCAAATGCACCTTCTGGAAATCGGGTATGTATCAGATGAGTTTTTCAATAGAAGATAGCACCTTTTATCGACAGGTGTATTTTCTGAGCTTACTTCTATGATATCACCTGGTTTATAATTGCCTTCAGAAAAATGTATCTTTATTGATTTATCTATATTGTCAGATGTATTAATAGGTGTGTTAATAGGTTTATTAATAGGTGTATTTTTACCCGTATTATTAGAAGAAGTGTTAACCGTATTAGGAGATGTTTTACCCCAAATTAGCAAAATACCTGCTAACATAATTAATGAAAATATCAAAATGGTATTATATTTTTTATTGTCCATAAATAGATCTCCTGTATTTTAAAGTCTGGTATTGGTATGCCATGTATTGGTCGTTGTAACCCGAGTTTTGATATAAAACTCCATTAATTAAATTATACCAGTATTTCTATCAAATTAAAAACATATATTTATTTTAGTATCCTGCCATTAGTTGCTTTATGAACTTTGATTATGATTTTCGACAAATGTTTTATGAATCGATTTAAAGCTTGTTTTTGCTCGTTTTTCATGATAAATGATTCCTTATAATAGCTTCACTAAAGTATATTAAATTAAACGAAAGTCCTATAACCAGTATTTTTATATAATTTTTAATAGATGAACATCTATAAATGGGAGGGATATTTTCTGAAATCCGATACCAAGCAGCTTGCAGCTTTATACGTTCGTGTCAGTACAGAAGAACAAGCCAAAGAAGGGTATTCAATATCAGCTCAGACCGATGTTTTGATGGGGTACTGTAAGCTTTACAATATGGATATTTACAAGGTATATAGTGACTTAGGCTTGTCAGGAAAAAGCATCAGGGAGAGAGCAGGGCTCAATGAGCTTTTGGATGATGCCGAAAAAGGGTGCTTTGCTTTTGTAATTGTCTGGAAAATAAGCAGGCTTTCAAGGAGCTTAAAAGACCTTTTACTTCTGGTCGACAGGTTTGAAAGCAGAGGCATATCATTTATAAGTTATTCTGAGAAGTTTGATACATCAACTCCAGTAGGAAGAATGACGCTGCAAATTTTAGGAAGCATTGCGGAATTTGAGAGAAATACCATTGTTGAGAATGTTAAGCTTGGACTTAGACAGAGGGCAAAGGAAGGCAAATGGACAGGAAACCATGTTTTTGGGTATGATAACGTGGATAAGGAAATTATAATAAATAAGAATGAAGAGGAATTGGTAAAAAGAATTTTTGGAATGTATCTGGAAGAAAATATGGGGTTCAGAAAAATTGCGGATACATTAAACTCTGAAGGATACAGGACTAAAAGAAACGGGATGTTTGGACATGATTATATAAGAAGAATCCTTACTAATCCGGTTTATATGGGGTGTATAAGGCACCAGCTAAGGAACACAAAGGAATATTATGAGGTAGAGGGTGTTCATGAGCACATTATTTCCAAGGAACTATTTGAGAGAGTCAGGGAAAAAATAAATAAACATACAAGGATTCGATCAAAAGTGAAAAATATCCATGCTTTGGCAGGGCTGTTGAGATGCAGTAATTGCGGTTCAAATATGATTGGGAGCTTTAGTAAGGCTAACGGCAAGGTATACAGGTATTATAAATGCGGCAGATATCATAGGCAAGGAAGGGCTGCCTGTTCTTCATATATGATAAATGCAGACAGGATCGAGGAGGAAGTTTTAAAAAGGGTAGAGGAAATAGTTAAAAAACCAGTGATTATAAATATGGTAACAGAAGAAATATTTAACATGACTGACAATAGGGGAGAGATTAATGATAAAGAATTGGAAAAAATCGATAATGAACTGGGGCGTTTGACAATTCTAAAAAATAAATATTTTAAACTGTTTGAAAATGATAAGGTTGATCCTGTAATGTTTGCCGATAGATTGGATGAAATACGAGAACAGATGGAAGTCTTGAAAAAAAGGAAAATAGAAGTTAAAAATGACACCGACAGAACTTGTTTGGATATAACCAGAGATGAAATTGAAGAATATATTAAGTCCTTTGACAAGCTTTTGGAGTATATTTCTTCGGAAGAAAAAAAGGAATTACTGCATAATATGATTAAATTCATCGAGCTTGATGAAGAGAAAAGAATCACAAATATAGAACTGCAATTTCCAATTTAAAAGACAGTCCCTATAAAGATATTTAACTGTTAAGTTAAAATGATACAGTTAAATATTTTATAGGGACAAGGGATTTTTTAAGTAATACTTTAGAAATATAAAATCATCAGATACACCATAATTGATTATATAAATTGATTATTTGTTAACAAATATTATATTGCTATATACACCGTTATTAGGCATAACTACTCTTTTATTATCATCAGTTTCGAGAACTGTGTAAAGTACTTGAATTTCTTTGACTTTTCCATCTAAATCCTGGGATTTGATTCTGTCTCCAACATCAAATGGCCTGAATAAAAGTATTAGAACGCCAGCTGCAAAGTTTGCAAGGGTTCCCTGAAAAGCTAGTCCTATAGCCAAGCCCGCCGCTCCAAATAATGCGATAAATGATGTCATTTCTATACCTACCAAAGCCAGAACAGATATAACCAATATTAACTTTAAAGCTGCACTTAGAAGTGAAGACAGGAAAGTTATAAGGGTGACATCATCGTATGCTTTTGACAGGACTTTTTTTGTTGTGTTAACCAATAACTTTATAAGATACAATCCTATAACAAGGACAGCAGCACCAAGTAAAATTTTGCCTCCGACAGATACTAATATATTAAGTAAATATTCAGAATTTGCATATTTTTCTAAAAAATTCATAATAGCCCTCCTTTAAAATTATTTATTTCTTTGAGAAACAATAAGATTTGCAGCTGATAGCATACTATTGGGGATTATAACTTTAGTACCGTCATCTGTAGAGGCTACAGTATGCATGATTTGAATTTCCTTTACCTCTGCAACAATTCCTTTAAACTCCAGTACTTCGCCTACTCTAAACGGCTTAAAAAATAGTATCAGCACGCCAGAGGAAAGGTTTGACAAATTACCCTGTAATGCAAGGCCGACTGCAAGACCGGCTGCTCCAAGAACAGCAATAAATGAGGCTACCTGTATTCCAAGAATAGAAATAACGCTGATAAAAAGAACTATTTTCAAAAATATTCCTATGATGGATTTCAAAAAACTGTTTAATGTCACATCTTTGATGCTCTTTTTAAGTATTTTCTCAACGGACTTTATCAAAAGTCCAATTAGCCATAGACCTATGATGAGTATTAATATTGCAGCAACAATTTTGCCGCCATAGAACATTACATTATTAATAATATAATCAAGATTTAGCATATAAAATAAAAACCTCCTTATAAAATAATATTGTTTTAAGTACAACTATGTATTATATACCAACTTCATTTTATTATAAAGCAATAAAATAAAAAATATTAAGATATTAAAATATTTAGATGTTTGAATATTAAGATGTTAAAATATTAAAATATTAAAATGTTTAAGAACAATGACTAGTATTACAAAACATTTAAAATAAAAATATACAGAATATTGAATAAAAAATAGATTGCGAGTGTGTACTAGCTTATATATAATTAACATATATGGGTTGATTTGCAAAGATGCTGTCATTTATAATGTGTGGATCTTTCAACCTAAATTAAAAGTGATAAATCTATTACATTTGGCGGAGCAAATCCCGTTGAACCGCTCGTTATTTGCTCTTCCAAATGTAAGATTATTAACACTTTTAATATAAGTTATGTTTTATAACATTAAAAGGGGGCTGATAAAAAACAGTGTAAGCATAGGGAGGGCAGAATTAGATGAGTGACTGTATAAAGGTAGAGTTTTATATGATTATTTTATTTAATCTTTATTAGGTATTGGTATTTGCAAATATTTATTTTTGGAGAAATACGTATGTTTAGAGAAAAAAGAAAATTAATAATCCCTTTTGTTATTACATCAGTTATTTTTAGCAACATCTTTTCAGTGAGCTTTGCGGCTGATACAAACCCGCCAACAGCAAAATTTGAGATTTCCAATGTTACACCGGCATTAAATGAGGCTGTCACATTTGATGCATCTTCTTCGAGTGATGCAGAAGGTGCAGTAGTAAGTTATGAATGGAATTTTAAAGATGGTACCACGGCTACCGGTGTTCGAGTGACACATTCTTTTACCCAAGTGGATGACTATAATGTAACATTGACAGTTAAAGACTCAGCTGGAAATACTGATACGAAAAAGAAGAGGGTGTTTATTGGAAGGCCTGCGGGGTGGACGGAAAAAACACATTCTAAAAGTGCAGATCCTGATTACAAGCTTCTTTTTCCCGATGATAAAGTATTAAGGATGGATATTAAAATAAGTTCGGATGATTACCAGAAAATTCGGAATGATCTTCAAAAGATTACAATGAACAGTACTGTTGAGCCTATGTATGTGCCTGCTACAGTCGAGTTTGAGGGAAAAACATGGTGGAATGTTGGATTCAGGTATAAGGGAAACAGTTCCCTTACCAGTTTGAAAAGTAAAACCAAACTTCCATTCAGATTAAACTTTGATGAATTTGAAGATCAGAAACCTGAAATTAACGATCAGCATTTTTATGGTTTCTCTTGCATGACATTTGCAAATAACTGGAATGACAATTCCTTTATAAAGGAAAAGCTTACAGCTGAGATTTTTAGAGACGGTGGTGTTCCGGCTGCAAGGAGCTCGTTTTGCAGGGTATATGTTGACAATGGAAGCGGACCGAAATATTGGGGGCTTTACACCATGACTGAAGATCCTTCTGATGCTATGTTAAAGGATCAATTCGGGGATGACAGCGGAAACTGTTATAAGCCTGAGGGAACTGGTGCAGATTGGACGTCACCCTTTAGGCAGGCTGCTTTCGAAAAGAAAAACAATAAGGCAGCTGCTGACTGGAGCGATGTACAAGGTGCACACACAGCATTATGGGCTGCAAAGACTGATGCTGCCACATGGAGAGCAAATCTTGAAAAGTATTTTAATTCAAGAAGCTTTTTAAGATGGCTGGCTATAAATACAGCTGTAGTAAACTGGGATTCTTATGGTCAAATGGCTCATAATTATTATTTGTATAACGATGTTGCGAATAATGCAGGATTAGTATGGATAACATGGGATCACGGCCTTTCAATGTCCCAAAGCATGATGGGAGGAGGATTCGGAGGGTTTGGGGGATTTGGATCAAGTACAACGAGCTTGTCGTTGAATGAAGTTACCGATAAATGGCCTTTAATCAGAAGGCTCCTGGACGATCCGGTTTATAAGAATATTTATCATTATGAAATGCAGCAAGCTATTAACGGTTGTATGAATGCCAGCAAAATTACTACCAAGGTTAAGGCATATCAAGCTTTAATAAAGCCTTATATTGTGGGGCCGGAAGGAGAAACAAGTGATGTAACTCTATTGTCAGGGGGAGAAAATGCCTTTAATTCAGCCTGTGATGCAATTATAACTCATATTAACAGCAGACAGACTGCGGTTAATGATTACCTTAAGACAGTTAGTATATCACCTGTTCCGGTACCGACTAAAGTGCCTACTCCTACGCCTACTCAAAAGCCTTCATCTACACCAACTACTCCTGCTGTATCGGAAGATCTCAACAATGACGGTATAGTTAATATGGCGGATATTATACTTATTGCAACTGCATTCAATTCAGTATCAGGAAGTGAGAAATATAACAAAGCATATGATTTGAGCAATGATGGGTCAATAAATATGTTGGATGTTATCATAATGGCGAAAAAATTTAATACAGTAATTAAATAAATAAAGGGCAAAGAGTTCTTTTAGGTTTTTCAATATGGTTCAGGATTTTATATTCAATATTAAGATGATTAAAGGGATAGCGTGAATTTCTAAAATTTACGTTATCCCTTTAATATAAATTAAAAGTGTTAATAATCTTACATTTGGCGGAGCAAATAACGAACCATGTTTCATTGTCTCTTTCCGGTCCCCATAGAGCAAACAGTTCATAGAATCAAGGAAGATGATATAGAGTATTTTATAAGTTTGTTGTATTATATAATTATATTTGTTTTTTAAGGGACAAAACAATCGGTGTATAAGGAAGATTAAAATGACGAGTGAAGAGTTGGCTAAAATAATTGGTGTATCAAGAAGTACTGTATCGAGAGTAATAAATAACTATCCTGACATACCATTAGAGACTCGGGAAAAAGTTTTAGAGGCTATAAAGAAATATAATTATTATCCCAATGCCTCTGCAAGAAAACTTGCAGGAGTAAAAGATACTACTCTGGGATTATTTGTTCTTGATATAAAAGATATGGAGCAGCCTCATCATGTAATTTTAAATGATGAAAATCTCTTGTATGACAACACTTTTTTTGCACCGTTTATAAGTGCATTTATTGACCATTCAAATAAAAAACTCTTTTACGTGCTTGTATCCACAATATATAAAACAAGTGAATTATGGAAGATTGCAAGTGCATTTAATGAAAAAAGGATAGATGGAAGTGTAATTTTAGGCAGTAATCATATAGATTATTTAAAAGTGCTGGAAACAATAAATACAGATAATTTCACAGCATTTGTAGATGTTGAGGAAGATAACTCCAATATGGCAAAAGCAATTTATGTTAATATCAACAATTACAAAGGAGCATTTGATGTTGTGAAATACCTTGCAGAGCTTGGACATAAGGATATTGGCATAATAACTGGTAATTTAGATAAATTATCAGGCAAAAAAAGGTTCGATGGATTTAAAGATGCAATTATAAGTTTGAATTTGCCCCTTCGTGAGGAATGGATTTTTTATGGAGATTTTATGGAAATGAGCGGCTATGAAGGAATGAAAAGGCTGTTATCTGCAAATAATACGCCGACTGCAGTATTTGTATGCAATGATACCATGGTAATAGGTGCATATAGAGCCATTGCCGAATTGGGTTTAAAAATACCCGATGATATTTCAATAATTGGTTTTGATAATGCTCAATTTTCTCCTCACATGTCACCGCCTCTTACAACGGTAAATGTATCGTTGCCTCAGGTTGTTAAGATTGCAGCGGATTTACTCGTGGAATCAATTAGGAAAAATAAAATGGAACCTGTTCATAAGCTGGTGGATGCTGACATAATAAAAAGGGGTTCATGCAGAAAGATATAATAAAAGATATAAAAGATATAAATAGATTTAAAAATATAAATTAAATAAATATAAAAATATAGAAAAGTGATTTTACTAAAATAACGTATTTTAAGTAAAATGACTTTAAAATACCTGGGAAATTACGGTGTGATATACGCCCCAATCTCTTGCTACAACGATCATTCCATTACTTTACGGTATTAAAAACCTTGGCTATAATGACTACATCAGCCATATTTATAGATCCATCAGAGTTTAAGTCATTAGCCTCTATATATTTCCCATCACCCTTTACCGAATTGAAGGTTTTGGCCAAAATAATTACATCGGCCATATTTACTGAGAGATCTCCATTTAAATCCCCGTAGAGTATCGTTGGTTTTCCGGTCTTAATGAGTTTAATATCATCGATTTTAACTGTTTGTGCAGTTCCTGTTCCTGCAACCCTTAAGAAAGCTGCTTTTGAAAGATTAATATTAAAATCGGAAAGGGGGATCAATATTTCCTTATACGAATCTGTTAAATTACCATACGTTGAAAGCTTCAATGTGCCGGTTTTGCTGCCGTCATTTAAGGAAAGCCCTATTGTTGATTCTTCACCGCCAAGAGCTCCTCTTATTGTAAGAGCCAAATAATCAAAGGCTGATATGTCTTTATTTAAATATGTATCAAAGTATTCAGGGTTTGTTACGCCATTGTAGAAGAAGTGCAGGTTTTTATCACCTTCAAGATTGTAAATTCCTCCCTGGATATTAATGTTTTGGTTTAAATCATTCTTTTTTGCCTGCCATTGTGCTGCACTGTTAAAATCGTCAATTACCAAAGTTTCTGATATTGACGGAGTGGATGTTGGAGTAGAAGTCTTGGTATTTGTTGGAGTCGGTGTGTTTTGAAGCCCAGTCGGTGTTGGTTTTATAGGTGTAGGATCAATGCCTGTTCCATTTGACATACCCATTGACTTTGGTGCCACGTTTAATACTTTTCCATCTGAAAATACAACACTTTTTACTATATCGGAAGCGTTATAAGCAACATAAGTTTTTGTAGTTCCCTTTTTAAACACTGCATAAAAAGGTGTATTAGCTGTGATGGTGAGATCAGGTGTTCCCAATTCCATTAAATTTCTTATCCAGTGAAAAGTGTGAGCTCGTGTTTCGCCGTCTTCAACAGCACCATTCTCATTCCATTTGTTAAGTGCTGCAACGGGATCGGATAAAGCCATGTACTCACATACGATATCCTGCCACATGGCGGGATTTTTGTCCGCACCAGTATATGAGTTTACTTCAGCCCACATTTCATCAAGATTTCTCTTTATATAGCTTGGATCTGTGGCAAGATATAATGATGCACCTGTAATTGGCATCCAGTTGATACCGTGGATTTCTATAGGATCTGCGGTCCACCAGGTTCCATGGGTGTATTTGCTTCCCCAGACCATTCCAACTGTATTGTAAGGGCAGCTTTTATCGAAAACATCTCCATAGAGGTTAAACCAGTAGTTATTTACTGCCTGTATTTCAGTTGTATAAAGGTATATCCCAAGGTCTCTTATGGAGGTATCTTTTATAGCTTCTCCAAACAGAATCATGGACTGATATGCATTAAGTGCCTCGGAAGAGGACTCCTGGTTATTTCCATCCCAGAACTTTGCGTGGCCTGATGCCCATGAATGGCCGGCATATGGATCAAAATTTCTTAGGAAAGGAAATCGTAAATCATTCCTGTTTCCATTTGCAAAATCGCTTATAACAAGTTTTATCATTTTGCCCCAACGGCTGTCAGATGCCCATGCAGGGTCACGCAATGCGATTTGTGAAGCACCGTTTATGAAATAACCATAATGGAAGTGGTGGTCGTTAAGCTCGTTATTTGAGCCAAAGCTTGGGACCCAGCCAATCAATGTTCCCCAGTTGTTATTGTAATAGAAGTAGTTTTTAGATTCTCCAGGTGTATATGTAAAGAAATTTTCCAGTTTGCTTTTCATTTCATTGAGAAATTTTTGGGCTGCGGTAGTGTCCCCAATTTGCTCGGCAATTGGAACCAAATTTCCCAATCTTCCAAAGTCTTTACCTGCCCAGTAGGTATCATCTGAATCTATATAAGGAGTTTTGCTTTCCACCTGGTCTACAAAGCCCTGTAATTTGCTTTTTATAGATGCATTGGAGGATATGGCATCGGGAAGGGAGGGAAGTATTCCAGTATATTTGTATTGAGTTGTAAATTTGCTTCCCGTTATAGTTTTCATTGTTCCCCTGATTGTTTTATATGTATATGAAAGGGGAGAAATGCTTGTATTATCCCTCCATTGGTGAGGATAAAGGGCTATAACGGTATCCTTGTTAGTGCCTTCCATTGCTGTGGTTGATATATTGAAGGTTGTTGTTACAGTACTGTCAGATTCATTATATTTCCAATCAATCTTTGTATCTGTGATAAAGGCAAATGCATACTGCTTATAAAAGTTAAAAGTGCTTTCTGAATTATCGGGTAGTAGTGCAATGGAAAAAAAGTTTTTCCCCGATGGTAAATTACAGTTTAATGTATTGGTTCCAATTCCTGTCCAGCTAGAACCGACAGGGGCAAATAGTCCATAATAGTTGTTGTTGACTTTAACAGCAATGCAGTTTGTTGATGCATTACCGATATAAACTGCCGGAAGACTGTTTTTAAATACAAGCCTTGGTTTTGCATCAGTAAAATTAAAATAGGCATATGGACTTCCATGAGTCAAGGTTGCCTTCATTTGTTTAGAACCATTAGACATCATTATATCTATAGACCAGTCGGTTTCCTTGTCAGCCCTGGCATCTAGTGGTGTAAATGTTGACGGCTCTACAATAAAATCACTGTTTGCAGCTGTCATAGTAGTGTTTGGTTCATTTCCAGGAGTTAATCCCGGATTGCCTACCTGCAATCCTGTTGGTTCGCAACTGAATGCAAGAGGGTGAGGGTACATGGGATCTGAAAACTGCTTCCAGTATACAGAGCTTGACCAGTTGTTTGTATGTGCTGCTCCAGTATAGTTTGGGGTTTTGTAGATTGTTGCCTGAACGTCACCTTCACTTCCTGGAACCGTTGATATGCTGCCTGCACCAAGGTCATTCATCCAACTGTTGTCACTATAAACCGGAAAAGATGAGGAAACCCAAGTGACAAGTATAGTAAAAATGGTAATTAATGAAATGATTCTAATGTTTTTTCGCATTCGTATTCTCCTTAATTAAAATAATGTTAGTTTTTCGCAGCAATTATGAAGGCTGCAAAATTCAAAGGAAGTTAATATTTATAATGACTTAGAATCAAGCAATAATTACTACTAACACACGTTAATGGTAATTATATATATTTGCTACATTAATGTCAATAAATTAACTGTAAATGACTTTAATGTAAAATTTTATACGATTTAAATATATAGTCATTATACATAACAAAGTGTTTATATGTTTTGGGTCACTATGTTATGTGTGGGAAATTTATTGGTAAATTTCAGACTTATGTTGTTAAGACCCGTAAATTAAGATAGATGAAAAGTGAATAATCTTTTACATTTGTAGTATAACCACTAAATTCAGTATAACTAACATCATTTGAGATTGTTTGGGAAATAGGGGGGGAACAAGTATGAAAATAGAAAAGATAAGGTTTATTGAACCTGGAAATTTACCATACCAAAAGTCAATTAAAAACTTATATACATATGATAAGTATATAAGAACACCATCTCATGGGTTGATGACTTTAGCCACTATTGCTAAAAAAGTTGTAGATGATACTCTAATGTATAGTGAGTCTATATCAGAAATTATATGGAAGGATGTATTAGATGCGGATATTGTTTTTATTGGAATCTTTACATTCAGTGCTAATAGAGGATATGAACTTGCTGAGTTTATAAAACAAAACTCTAAAGCAATAGTTGTAATGGGCGGTTTGCATGCTTCAATGAATTATTCCGAGGCTGTTAATTATTGCGACTATGTTCTTTTAGGAGAGGGAGACGAGTCTATAGTTGAATTTATTGAGGCGGTTCAAGGGTCTAGAGACATTGATTTTCCCGGCGTGGCTTATATGAGGGACAATAAAATTGTCCATACAGGAATTGGAAAACCGCCGGAGGACATTAATACTATTCCTGACAGGTATCTTTTGTACAATTATAAAAAAATGGCGGGACATAACACTATATGGCCTCAGGTTCACGCTTCAAGAGGATGTCCACATAACTGCGACTATTGTGCTCTGGTATGTCATTTTGGAAGGAATGTTCGAACAAGAACACCCGAAAATGTGGTGGAAGATATAAAACAGGCAATTGCATTCCATGATGAAAGAAAAGTTCCACGTCTTAGTAAAATGCTTTGGATCACAGATGATAACTTTTTTGCTGACAGAGATTGGGCTATATCAGTGTTGAAAGCCATCATAGCAAGCGGTATAAAGTATTCCTTTACCATACAAGCAAGGTATGAAGTTGGTTTTGATGATGAAATGTTAAACCTCCTCAAAAATGCCGGATTTTTTGAAATTGCAATGGGAATAGAGTTTTTAGAGGATGAGGCATTTAAAGATCATCATAAAAAAAGCAGTTATGATGAAATAGTACTTTCAGTGAGAAATATACAGAGACATGGATTGAAGGTACGAGGACTATTTATTGTTGGTGCTGACTGTCATGTGAAAGGTGTAGGTGAGAGGCTTGCAGATTTTGTCATAAAGCATGATATCCATGGAGTTCTGATTCAGTCCATGTACTTTGTTCCCGGAACACCAGTATATGAGGTGAATAAGGATAGGCTTATTCATAAGGATTGGAGTAGATATAATGGGAATGTAGTGCATTTTCCGGAGAGAATCAGTCCATATGATTTGCAGAAGGAGATCATTCATGCAAGCAGGAGAATTTATTCGGTGAAACGGTTAATTAAGGCGATATTTAGGGGAAAGGGACTTAGCAGGGTACTGTTTATAGGAGAGTTCTTCTGGCATAAACATGTGCGTGGCTGTCTAAAAAGGGAACTACCTTATTTGAAGAGGTTGGAGAAGGATATAAGGGTGCCTTCGGATGAACTAAAGGAACACTATGTTCATGGAAGCTAGGGTTAGGTGAAATTTATAAAATAGATTTTAATAATTTAAATAAGTCTTAAACTCACCTTGCAAGATAAGCAACAAATTTTTATTTCACTCTGTAATTATCCTGCATACATCTCCATCACAAGATACAACAGGTGTATTGGCGGCCTTTTTTGCTGAAGGCGTAGATGTAGAAACTATAGGAGTATTTGTAGCTGTGTTGAAATTTGTTGGCATGCTGCTTATAGTTGGCTTTTTTGCTGCAATTGAAGGATCTGGACTTTTTTGAGCAAGTGCTGAAGGCTTACTTGTGAATGTAATGGAAGGGCTTAAAACGACTGGAGTCGTTGTTACACTAGCTACAGTCGCAGTTGGACTAGGCAAGTCCTGGGATTTTAATGAAGGTAAAGGTGTGGTGTAGGGTGTGGAAAGTCCTGGCACTGTAAGAGTAGATGCAGGTTGGTTCTGCAATTCTCCTTTCTCACATCCCCCAGATGTTAATATAAAAAGCATGATTATAATCACATAAGTATGTCTTATATTAATCACCACACTGAACCTCCTATTTTTATTAAAAGTTTTATTAATCTTACATTTGGCGGAGCAAATAACGAACGGTTCAACGGGATTTGCGACAGACAAATGTAAGATTAATCACTTTTAATATAGTAACGACTCAAATATTACTTCCGGTTATTATCTACCATTTCCATTAACTTTTCATAGGTAGTTGCACCAACTATCTGATCTGCAATATTTCCATTCTTATCGATTATAATTGTTGTAGGTATTGCTGAAATACCATATTTATCGGCGGTTTCCATTTTTGAGTCAAGAAGAAGATTCATATTATAGCCGTTATCCTTCATGAATTTAACCGCAACATCTTTTGTTTCACCAATGTTAACAGTCAATAGTACAGCATCTTTACTTTTGGCAATTTCAGAGGCAGCCTTGTTGATATCAGGCATTTCATTTTTGCAAGGACCGCACCATGTAGCCCAGAAATTCAGCACTACAGTTTTACCTTTATAATCGGAAAGTTTGACTTTTTTTCCATCTGCATTTTCCAATTGGAAATCAGGGGCTTTTGTTTTGGCAGATGGATCAAAGGCACTTTTTTCAAAAACAATATTTTGTCCTTCATAACCCAATTTATAAGTCTGAACGGATAAAAGCTTCACATCGTCAACAGGCTTATCGTTCACTCCAGTTTTTACAGCGGCTATCTTGTCCACAACATCCATGCCTTCATACACCTGGCCGAAAACTGAGTGTCTTCCATCAAGCCATGGAGTACCTCCTACTTTGGAATATTCATCAATAAAATTCTGATCCATTCCCATGGATTTGAGATTTTCTTTTAGCTCGTCATTAAATTCTGGATTCTGGACTATAAAAAACTGGCTTCCGTTGGTGTTAGCACCGCTATTTGCCATGGAGAGGGCACCGCGAATGTTGTATAGCCTTTTGCTGAACTCATCAGTAAAGGGTTTGCCCCAAACGCTTTCACCACCTGTGCCGTTTCCTTTAGGGTCACCGCCCTGAATCATAAAATTATTTATAACTCTATGAAAAATCAGGTTGTTATAGTAACCTTTCTGTGAAAGTTTGACAAAGTTTTCTACTGCTATTGGAGCATCTTCATAGAAAAGCTTTATCTTTATGTCCCCAAAGTTTGTCTTCATAACAGCCACCATATCACCCTTTATAGGCTTTGATAGCTGGTAGGCAAAAGAAGAGGCAGAATTGTTAAACTTTGTTAAAAGCTCATTGATTTTTGGGGAATCCAGGCTCTTTTTAGTCTGACTTATAACTATAAGCCCATTATCATAAAAAACATCTTTACCAAGGGCATTTTCAGCCAATGCTCTTAAAGGTACAAGCATTCTGCCATTGATTATCTGGGCAGGCTCGTCCATGAGTATTTTCTTATCACCGACTAACATTGTCTTATTGTTTGAAGTAAGTTTTACTGTATTACCATTTGCAGTTATTGTTGCAGTACTAGTTTTAGCGTCAAAGCTTACTTGGGCACCGAAATTCTCCGATACAAACCTTAAGGGAATTAGGGTTCTGCCGTTTTTAACCAGTGCTTTAACTTCCTTATTGGTAGTGTCAATATATGTATCGGTATTGTTTGTGTATGCCATGTTGCTGTTTGCAAATAAAACAACTGAATCCTTTAAATCATTTTCCAGCTCGGTGGAAAGACCAAACACATTCATACTGCCTGATATGAGTAATAACATAAGAGATTTGCTTAAAAGTTTTTTTGCCGTCATGATAACTACCGACCTCCAAAAATATAGTATTTAGTGTTTAAAGTATAACACATGGTAGATTATGGTGCAATTCTAATTAGGTTTCAATGCTGCATCATCATAGCTGTCGGTGGTTGCGTTGAAATGCTTTGCAATAATTATAATATCGGCAATATTTATGGTTTTATCTTTATTTATATCGTAGTCGGGTTTGAAATTTTCATCATCAGAATTGGCATTAAAGCACTGTGCAATTTTAATAACATCTGCCATGTTTATTGAATTATCCTGGTTGATGTCACCAGCCCACAACGTAACAGGGGAGTCAGCAGAACCAATATTCATAAATTGGCTTTCAACATCTACATTTTTGATATCCCTGTATAAATATCCCGGCTTGCTGATTCTAATTGTGTAGTTGTATAGACTTTTTGGAACATTTGCTATTTCAAAAGTCCCGTTATTATTTGTGACAGTACTTAAATATGTATTTATAAATTTAATATTAAAGCCTTCTTTTAAAGGGGATTCTCCCGTTGTTTCACAGAAATCCGGAGCTATAAATCCTGCTATATTACTCTTGGATATAACACCCGGTATCAAAAAATTATAATTTCCTACGCCTATAATTGTGTTATCTCCTGTTAACAATACTATATTTGAACACCCTGCAGAAATAGCGTTTATATCTTTCAAACCTGACGGTATATAGTACTGATTGCCATAGCAACCGCCAAAAGCAACAATACTATCATCCTCCTAGCTATATCCAGCATCGACAGCTTTTACATTTGTAAGCCCTTCAGGTATTTTATAGCTGCTTCATAAAGTTTTTCATTTAATGTATACTAAGTTCTGTTTTGCACTTAGTGAGTATTTCCTACAGGTAATACCATTGCAAAAGTTTCTAACGCAATTACCGATACACCGGTTACAATGGCATTTAAAGCTCATTTGCGTAATCAAAAACCTGTAGTAATTGCAGTTTCTACTAATGATGGGTTAGGAGCCAATGCACAAAATATTGGTAAGCTTATAAACACGAAATATGTATTTTTAGTTCCTTTTGGTCAAGATAGCCCTATGGATAAACCAAATTCAATCATATCAAAAACAGAGCTTATCATTCCGACAATTTTGGAAGCACTTAATGGAAAACAAATTCAACCTGTTATTGTATAAGTAAAAAGCTCATAAATAAAAGGGCTGCCTCAAGGGCAGCCTTTTATAAAGCGGCTTATTCGTTTATGTATGAGCAGCAGTAGTCGGCAAGCTCCTTAACCTTAAGTTTAAACTTTGAGTTTGCAGGAACTTCAAAGGACTGGCCTTCAACAACTGTGATCCATTCACTGCTTCCCGGAAGCAAGACATCCATGGAGCCTCCTAAAATTTCCATTATCTCTTTTGCTGCAGTACCGAATTCATAATCACCAGGCAACATGATTCCTAATGTTTTCTTTTCACCATCTTCAAATATAACTGCTCTGCTGGTGACCTTTCCATCGAAATAGACATTTGCCTTTTTAACAATACTTACTTTTGTAAAAGTTTCCATAATAGCCTCCGTTAAATATTAATATTGAGTTCATAGTTATCTTAAATTGTTTTTTCAATTATAATATATTTTATACTTATAATAAACCATTGATTTTATCTCTAAATTTCTCTATAATTTCATTGTTGGCATTTAAGATAAGGCTATATATTATGCCGGTAAAATATTCATTTAATTAAGGCTTTCCATTTTTTTAGATGTTTTCTATATTGAAAGTGATAAATCTATTACATTTGTCTGTCAAATCTCGTTGAACCGTTTGTTATTTGCTCCGTCAAATGTAAGATTATTAACACTTTTAATATACTTACTTAGTAATTTATTATATCCCGTTTAAGGGGGTGCAGGCTTGAGTGAAAATGAAAAATATCTCCTTGGTTTATCTCAAAAAGGGGATATTGAAGCTTTTGAAATGCTCATGGAAAAATATCAAAAAAAGGTGTTCAATATTGCACTTAGGCTTTTAGGTAATCATGATGATGCAAACGAGGTTACCCAGGAAGTTTTCATTAGAATTTTCAAGTCTATGGGTAGCTTTAAAGGTGAATCCCAGATATCCACATGGATTTACAGGATTGCTACCAATGCCTGTCTTGACGAGCTCAGAAAACGTAAAAATAAGTGGATAATGTCCCTAGATGAGGAGTATCACAAGGAGAATGGAGATTATATAATACAGGTAGAGGATGATAAGCCGACACCTGATGTTATCCTGGAACAGAAGACATTAAAAAGTGCGGTAAATAATGCTATAGACAAGTTGTCAGAAAAATATAAACTCATTATTGTATTGAGGGATATTCAGGGATTTAGCTATGAAGAGATATCGGAGATTGTTAAGACTCCTGTCGGAACGGTCAAATCAAGGATTAACAGGGCAAGATTACAGCTAAAAGAAATTCTTTTAAAAGAGAAGGAACTTTTTTCGGATAATTTCGTCAAAGATATTGAAAGGAGGGCTGGAGATGAAAAAATGTGAAGATATCAGAGAACTTATATCTGAATATATCGATGGTGATATTAACGGCGATCTGCTTTCTGAGTTTGAGGAACACATTTTATCCTGCGAAGAATGCAAAAAAGAGCTCAATGACGTAAAAAGCGTCATAGCAATGCTAAATGATACTCCAGAGGAAGACCTGCCTTTAAATTTCAAGGACGAACTTCATAAAAAGCTGCTAGAAGAGAAAGCAAAAAAGCAAAGTGTCATATCCCTGATTTTAGTGAGGTATTCCCATGTATTTGCGTCTGCAGCCGGGCTTCTTATAATATTCACAGTTTGGTTGGTTTACAATAATAATATGCCTATTAAAAATGGTTTGCCAAATACTACCTCGGTACAATCATACGACAGTAAGGAAATTGGTACTAATGAGGATATGCAATTCAATTATAGTCGTAATTCAAAGGAGAGTGTAAAAAGCGAGGTTCCTCAGTATAATGACGGTTTGCAAAAAATAAACGGAGCCGCAGGGTATTCACAACCAAACCAGGATCAAAACTCAATTGCTGCAATAGATAACTCATCTACAGCATTATCAAGGAAATCACAGCCAATAGAAATATATGATTCTCCCGAAGTGAAGCAGGCTGAAGATAAAAACATCACAATAACCTCTAGTGAAGGTAATACCGGTAAAGCTGAAATAAAAGCTAAGACGGATCCTAAATTAAAAAACGAGATTAATGATAAATCTACATCAACGGTTGTAGCTGGAACGGTATTTAGTGAAAATTCATATAAATCAGCTGATTTTACTCTCAATGCAAAGGATGACAAGTCTGGAAGAGAGTCCATAAGAAGCATCGCACTTTCATTCGGAGGCGAAGAAACGAGTGCTTCTTTTACGGCTAAAAATGGGGAAGCGTCTCAAAAGGCTGTTAGTACAATGTCGGAAGCTATGATAGCTGACACTCAAAAGGCTGAATTTCTCGAGTTTAGGATTCCTGCTGAGAACTATAACGCATTTTTGCAAAAGGTTAATGTGACCTTTGGCACTTCAAATGTAGTAACAAATAGTGTTGTAAATAGTGATAATACAAGCAGGAAGAAGGAAATTGAAGCTCAGGTTTTTGAAATTGACAAAATAATTACAAGCAATGCAAATAACAGTGCATGGAACGGCTCAAGCGAATATAATACTTTAATTAATAATAAGAATAGTCTAAACAAGGAACTAGATGAAATAAAATGGAATTCTCAATATGTTTTTGTTACCGTTAAGATTCAAAAAATATGATAAGTTGTAATATTTTTTGGTTTTTTGAAAATAATTAATTACAGCTGTTTACCGCTGTAATTTTTTTGTGTAAAATATTATATGACATAAGCACAATAAGTAAAAATCAATTATATATAAATTATATATATATTAACACTTTTAATATATATTAATTACTTTAATAATGATTTTTATAATGAGATTGCTTGTGAAAAGGGGAAATAATTTATGGAGATAAACGCGGTTGTGGACAGAATTGAGAATGGAAATGCTGTTTTATTATCTGAGGATATGGGTATTGAAATCAGCATTCCTGAAGAAAATATAATTGATACATACCATACGGGGGACAGATTGACCCTTACAATTAACGGGAATTCTGACATAAGGAATGATTAAAATATTACTTCCCATTTTGAGCGGGTGTTGACGAGTTAAGTCAACACATGAGCAAAATTTATAGGGGAAGTTATATTTTAGCCATTACATAATAAATTTAAACGGGGAAATATATGAATAATAAAAAATTGATGCTGGTTGACGGTAATAGTATTTTAAACAGGGCATTCTATGGATTACAAGGAAAGGAAATTCTTGCCACGAGTGATGGGCTGTTTACAAATGCAGTGTTTGGATTTATAAATATAATGAACAAATATCTGGATGAAGAGAAGCCGGGATATTTGTGTGTAGCATTCGATCTTAAGGCCCCAACATTCAGGCATAAGGAATTTGACGGTTATAAGGCAAACAGGAAGGGAATGCCCAACGAATTGGCAGTCCAGGTGCCGGTTATAAAAGAGGTACTGGATGCAATGAACATAAAAAGGCTTGAATATGAGGGGTTTGAGGCAGACGATATACTTGGTACAGTTTCATTATGTGCAGAAAAGGAAGGCTTTGAGGTTGTTATTCTGACGGGAGACAGGGATTCTTTGCAATTAGCGACAGAGACCACCCGTATAAAGATTCCGGTTACCAAGGGATGGAAGACAGAAACAGAAGAATATGATTATGCTAAAGTGATTGAAAAATATGGTGTGACTCCAGAACTTTTTATCGATGTAAAAGGACTTATGGGGGATACATCCGACAATATTCCTGGTGTACCTGGTGTTGGAGAAAAAACAGCCATAGACCTGGTGAAAAATTTCGGAACCATTGAAAATATATATGAGAATCTTGAAAAAGTAGAAAAAAAGAGTGTTAAGCAAAAATTAGAAGCCAACAAGGAACTGGCCTTCTTAAGTAAAAGGCTTGCTACAATAGATAGAAACGCACCCGAAAGGTGTGGCCTTAAAAACCTGCAGGATCTTAAAATGCAAGAGGTTGATAGGGGAAAACTGTATAATCTATTTAAAAGACTTGAGTTTAAAAGCTTCATAGAAAAGTACAACCTGAAAGAGGAAAAGGCAAAAAATCCGCTGAAACTGCAGGATGTAGAGGTTGTAAGCGATATCAGGAATTTGGAAAGAATAAAAAAGGAAATATTGACTGAGAAAAGGTGTGCGGTTTATTATATTCTAGAAAAGACGGATGACTTCAATTCAAGCCTCAAAGGTGCTGGAATATCTTGGGCACAAGAGAAGTCTGCATATATTAATATCACCGGAGATTTTACTGAGGATGCATTTTTAGGCCAGTTTAAGGAAGTCTTTGAGGCAGATGATGTAAAGAAATACGGTCATGATTTAAAGAACCTTATTGTATATCTTAAAAACAAGGGCATATCTTTAAATGGTCTTTCATTTGATACAATGATAGGTGCATATATACTTAGTCCGTCAAGGGATACTTATACTGTGACCGAGCTTACTGAGGATTATATGGGCTTAGATGTTCCTTCCATTGACGAAATGCTTGGAAAGGGAAAAAAGAGGCTGCAAATTAATGACATACCTGTAAATGAGCTGGCTCCTGTTATAGGTATGTATTCTGAGCTTATTTATAGCTTGTATGAGCTAATACATAAAAAGCTTGATGAAAATGACCAGCTAAAGCTTTATTATGAAATAGAACTTCCCCTTATTGAGGTGCTTTCCGACATGGAGCATTTGGGAATAAAGGTAAATGTAGATACTCTTAAGAGCTTTTCTGTTGAGATGGAGGACAGAATAAACCAGCTTATTAAGGAAATTTATGAGCTTGCCGGGGAAGAATTCAACATAAATTCAACAAAGCAGCTGGGGGTTATTTTGTTTGACAGATTAAAGCTGCCTGTTATTAAGAAAACCAAGACGGGTTACTCCACCGATGTGGAGGTGTTAGAGCAGCTTGAACCCATGCACGAGATAGTTGCCAAGCTGTTGGAGTACAGACATTTGGTAAAGCTCAAGTCCACTTATGTGGAAGGGCTTATGAAGGTTATGAACCCAAGTACTGGAAGAATTCACTCCAGCTTCAATCAGACAGTGACGGTTACAGGAAGAATAAGCAGTACTGAGCCAAACCTGCAGAACATTCCTGTAAAACTGGAAATGGGAAGAAAGATAAGGAAGGTTTTCGTACCGGAAAATGAAGAATATTTTCTATCAGATGGAGATTACTCCCAGATTGAATTGAGAGTATTAGCACATATTACCAGTGATGAAAATATGATAAGTGCATTTATAAATAATGAAGATATACATACATCTACAGCTTCAAAGGTATTTAATATACCCAAGGATCAGGTTACACCTTTTATGAGGTCGAGTGCAAAGGCTGTTAATTTTGGTATTGTTTATGGTATTGGAGATTTCAGTTTATCCAAAGATTTAGGCATAACCAGAAAAGAAGCAAGAAAATATATTGATGAGTATCTGGGTGAATACCCAAAAGTTAAGCAGTATATGCATGATATAGTGGTGCAGGGAAAGGAAATGGGCTTTGTATCAACTATTTACAATAGAAGAAGGTACCTTCCCGAGTTAAAATCCTCAAACTTCAACATAAGATCCTTCGGTGAAAGGATTGCAATGAATACGCCTATTCAGGGAAGTGCAGCGGATATTATTAAGATTGCAATGGTTAAGGTATATAAGGCACTAAAGGATAGAAACCTTAGGTCAAGGCTTATTTTGCAGGTCCACGATGAACTCATAATTGAAACTCACAAGGATGAGCTTAAGGAAGTGGAGGAGCTTTTAAAAAACTGCATGGAAACTGTTGCAAGCCTCTTAGTGCCCTTAACGGTAGAAGTAAGATCCGGTACAAGCTGGTATGATGTAAAGTAATGATTAAAGAACTACTTACCCTTGCGAGCGGGTGTTCACGAGTTAAGTGAACACGAAAGCGAGCATTTAGGGGAAGTTGTTTCTTTAACATTACTAAGTAATGATTAAAGAACTACTTAGTAATTCTTTAAGAATAGTGAAGTAATCAGCGGATGTTTGATATACTTTGAACATCCGCTTAATTTTATGAGGATATAAAATATGAAAATAATTGGCGTTACGGGTCCTATCGGGAGCGGTAAAAGTACATTGTCAAGCTTCTTTGCCCAAAAGGGTGCAAGGGTAATTGATGCGGATCTTTTGTACAGAGAAGTTGTACAAAAGGGAAAGCCTGCTTTAGATGAGATAGTCCGGGTATTTGGAGATGAGGTGCTTGATGGGGAAGGACAGCTAGACAGGAAAAAGCTGGGAAGTATTGTTTTTGACGATAAAGTTAAGCTAGAAGTATTAAATGGGTTAACTCATAAATATATTATAGAGGAGATAATCGAAGAAATAAAAAAGGCAAGAGAAAGCGATGTGGAAATATTGGTAATCGAATGCCCTATTCCGATAAAGCATGGGTTTATTGACCAGGTTGATGAGGTCTATGCTGTTGTTGCAGATGAAAAGGTTAGGGCGGAGAGGATTATGAAAAGAAATAACCTGTCATTTGATGATGCGGTGAAAAGGATTAGGTCGCAAATGACTAATGAGGAATATATAAGTATCGCTGATAAAGTAATTAGGAATGAATCTGATTTTGATAGTCTTATAGCACAGTTGGAAGGAAATATATGAGTAAAATAAAGAAAATAATAGTTTTTGCCATACTTTTGGTTCTCTTTGCCGGTATATCTGTAAGCGGGTTAATTATTGCGGCAAAGAGAGTATATCCTGTAAAGTACGAGGATAGTGTAATAAAATACTCAACACAATATGGGATTGATCCGTATATAGTATTATCGGTGATAAAAGCTGAGAGTAATTTTAGATGTACTGCTGTTTCACCAAAAAAAGCGATGGGACTTATGCAAATTACTGAGGACACCGGAAAATGGGCAGCTGAAAAAATGAATATTAAAGGATTTAAAACTAATGATTTATACGACCCTGATACCAATATCAGAATTGGATGCTGGTATCTTAATTATTTGGAGAAACAATTTGAGAATTTTAATAATGCAACAGATGATGTGAAAAAAGAGTATGTTTTAGCTTCATACAATGGCGGCAAAACTAATGTTTTAAGATGGATAAAGAATGCTGAAAAAAGTGAAAGTGGAATATTCAGTGAAAATATTACATTCAAAGAGACTAAGCAGTATCTCAAAAAAGTTAAGGGAAACTATGAAATATATAAAATATTGTACAAGAATATATAATTCTTTAATATAAATTAATGACTCAACTTTCCCACATTAAAATATGGGTATGAACCTTGAAAAATTAATACAAATCAAGCACAAAGTTTTAACCGCTGCTTAAAGACCTTTGGTAATGATGATATAAATAAGTCCATTATTTCATTG
>JAEYYB010000164.1 GCA_023430975.1 Bacillota bacterium
AAAACCACATTCTTTTACCACAGGAGTTTGCAAAGGTGAAATCTACTCTGAACGTTATCTTGTATTTGCAAAAGTAAATTCCACTTGAACAAAAATTGGGGTGGATTTTACTTTTGCAATTAAGTTAAATAATTTACATAAGGAAAATTAAAGCAAGTAATTTACAAAATACACATTATGGTATATAATGTATGTGGTTACATAATTGGCTACTTCAAAGTTGCTAAAATACTGAAGGATTCCATAAACATTACCAGTTTTCAAATTTATTCAACAACACACTGCAATGAAACATTTTTCATTATTAGCTTTTCAACAAACTATGCAATATACGTTATTGTAGTAATGTGATGGGAGGTTTTTTCATGCACAACCTAAAACAGGCAATTAGAAGTTATATGTTTTTAACCCCAGTTTTTTTCCTAATACTTACTGTTGTAATTTTTTATTTGGGGATCAAAAATCTTTAATTTTTTATGCAAAGATGCATTACACGATAAAGAGGCTATCATTGGGGATAGCCTCTTTATCTTTATTTTGCCTCAAATACTTATTAAAGTATCATACTTTTAATATTTATCGAAATCCAAATCATTTAGCGTCAACATCTCCTTTCCTTTTCCACTCGATCCCATTACGTTCTCTTTATGTAAATTCTTTTGCTTTTTATGCTGTACAGTTTCAGTCAAGGTATTGGAATTATGACTTCCCCTCAGCCTGAACCTTGCCATATTTTCATTTAGAAGCTTTGCCTGCATCATAAGTTCTTCACTTGCTGCAGCACTTTCTTCAGATGTTGCAGAATTAACCTGTATTACCTTTGAAACCTGGTCTATACCAATGTTTATTTGTGCAATACCACTTGCTTGTTCATTTGATGCAGATGCAATATCTCCCACAAGACCTGCAACCTTGGCCGAACTTTCTACTATACTGACCAAAGATGATGCGGTTTCATTTGCAATCATTGTACCGCTTTCAACCTTCTTTACACTGCTCTCTATATATTCTGTAGTTTCATGAGCAGCACGGGCACTCCTTGCCGCCAAGTTTCTGACCTCTTCGGCTACAACTGCAAATCCTTTTCCGTGCTGACCGGCTCTTGCAGCTTCTACCGCTGCATTCAAAGCTAATATATTAGTCTGGAATGCTATTTCATCAATAACCTTTATAATTTTTGAAATATTCTCAGAAGCATCGTTTATATCTTCCATAGCTTTTAGCATGTCACCCATTCTTTGATTTCCCTTGACAGCATTATCCTTAGCCTCAAGTGCCAGTTGATTTGCAAGTGCCGCATTTGTAGCATTCATCTTTGTCTGATGGGCTATCTGGGTTATACTGGATGACAGCTGCTCTGTTGAACTAGCCTGTTCCGATGCACCTTGGGACAAATGCATGCTGCCCTCCGATACATGTGCTGACCCTCTTGCCACCCTCTCGGACGCATTTCTGATATCACCAATCAAATTATTCAATTCTTTTATTATAGAATTTAATGAATCGGAAATAAGTTTAAAGTCACCATCGTACTCCCTGACCTCATCCAGATCCATATTACATTCTGAAATCTGCTTTAATACATGTGATATCTCGTCAACTATGCTTTTAAGGTTAAAAACTGTTATGTTAAATGAATTTGAAAGCTTCAAATAATCACCCTTATAATGGTCTTTCATGGATACATTTAAGTTTCCTTTTGAAACTTTACTCATTACATCTGATATTTCATTAATTGGTTCTATTATAGCATCAATGGTAGAATTTATACCTTCTACTATTTTTCTGAATTCTCCATGATGCTTTTGACTATCGGCCCTGGTACTTAATGAACCGGACATAGCTGCATCTATCAAAGTTTTTGTATCTTGAACCATATCATATAAAGTGTTTCTTAATTTATCCATACTTTTTGATAAATTATCTTTGTCTGACCTTACAATGATTTTTACATCCAGGTTACCTTTAGCAATCTCCCATGCTGCCTCAGTCTTCAGTCTTATATCGTTAGTCATTTCCATAAATGCTTTTTTAAGACGTCCTATCTCGTCCTTTGAATCCAAGTTGAAATTGATTTCAGTATCCCCCATAGATAACCTTTCGGCGGCAACTGTAAGCTCATTTATTGGTTTCGAAATTCTATTAACAAGTAAAAATGTAAAAATAAGAAGTCCTAAAAATATAACTAAATCTACCATAAGCATAGCATAAATAATTTTGTTTTTATCATTCTCACTAATTTTTATTATTTCTTCGGTACCTGAATCTATCATTTCACCTATCAGATTCAAGCATTCCCTTGATATGGAGAAATCATCATTAGATACAGCTATTGTACCCGACTTCATAGATTCAATGGTATTCTCCCTCCACAAACTGAAGCTTTTTGAATAATCATCAAAATATTGATATATAAGCTTACCGCCTTTATCCTTATATGTACTCCAAAAACTATCATCAACAGGAAATTTGCTTCTTGCATTATTTATTCTATCTGATGCTTCCTGAGTATTTTGCTCAAAAGTTTCCTTATTTTGTTTCTTGTCTTCTTCTTTAGGGCTCTCATATAAAAACAGCTTTGAAGCTAGCATAGCTTGATACATATCCCGATCCGCATTTAGGACCAATGATATGGCTTCATAATTCTGCTTTTTAATCTTATTACTCATATTATTAAACATAGAGTTCAAGCTTATGGCTGCGATTATTGATATAAAAAGCATAGCTAATAAAGGTATTGAAACTGCCATAAACAACTTTGACCTAACAGATATGTTTTTAAACATTTTATTCCTCCTCTTGATTAATTTCCGAGAAAATTTAAAACAGAAACAAATACTTCATATGCTTTGTGAGATATTTACAAAGTTGCAAGTAGTAACTTAGATTTATAGTGAAATGATTTTTATAAATACTATTCTATTAAAATTGTGAAACTCCTGCTATAAATGCAAAAATAACTTATATCAGCAAGCAGCTTAATTGAATATGAGTTGGTATAAAAAAACACTTTAGACCTTTATGATCTAAAGCGTTTTTCTACTATATGAAAAGTGAATAATCTTTTACATTTGTCTATCGCAAATCCCGTAAAAGCGTTCGTTATTCGTTCTGACAAATGTAAGATTATTAACACTTTTCATATATAAAATAGTGATTTACAACTTATTATAACAATTATAGATAATCTGCTGATGTCTTTGAGAAATGCCTTGAAACAATAATAACATCACTCATATTAATAGCACCATCCAGATTCAAGTCTGCATTAATGTTATAAAGTGTACTGCCCGATACTGAATTAAATACCTTGGCAATTTCCAAAACATCTGTCATATTGATTGAATTATCCTGCACCCCATTTTTTATAATATCACCAGCCCACATCATTATAGGACTTTGAGCTGTACTAAGTTGGACATTTTTATTTATAACTACATTCTTTATTTCTCTATAAAGGTAGTTTGCTTTGCTTATCTTTATAGTTTGGGGGTTTTCTGAAGATTTTATATCAGTCAGTTTAAAATAGCCTTTGTTATCTGTTAATACAGATTTTCCAGAGCCTTCTATTTCTACTTTAAATCCCGAATTTAAGCTTGTATCGGTATATGCTAAATCGGGTTTTATGTAACCTTCTATGAAATTGTTTGAATTTCCGGTAGGTGTCGCAGGTATAGCTGTTGTAGGTGTTGGCTTTGGTCCTTCCGGTCCCTCACCAAACACTATTTCGTCGCCTATATACAATGGACACTTTTCAGTTATTATATATTCGTCTCCTAGGCCTTCCCTGCTGTAATCATTTTTAGCATTCCAATTTCCCTTATAAGTTGTTTCATCCTGATCTGCAATAAGGGCAAACTGTATTTCACGGGCAGCATATATTTGTTTTCCATCCCAATCGAATTCAACATAATATGTACCCTTGTTATCATACTTCATAAGCTCTGAATATTTTGCTTTTCCATCATAACACTTTTCATTTTCATCATAATATACTTCCATATGAACATCATCAATTGTCTGCCCTGCGTCAAGGATCTCGCTGATATTAAAATAATAACGCACCTTCAAGCGAGTCTCATAATGAGGAGGGTAAGCACTTTCATTATGTATACGAAGCGTAATTTGTGATCTTTCATTGTTTTCCTGGCTGGTACTAACTTTACCTTCCACAAAGAATTCCAGCGGCTTGGTTTCTTTCGGAGGGAAATCAGGTATCGGCTTATGGCCTTCTCCATAATATGTATAAAGTCCTGCACAAGCCCCAACAAAAGCTGCATTATAGTCAATAGCAACTTCATTATAAATAAAATCAGATGTTATATCCTTATGAAAATCCTCAGCATCAGGTCCTCCAACCAAGGCACCCCACAAAGTATGTACCTGGTCTTTTGGAACATCCATATTAAGGGTTTTTGATCCATGGGATGCACGATGGTGCGGATGTGAGGCTCCGTCGGGTGCATAACCGACGATATATGCTCTTTTCATTGGATTATTTCCCATTATATATTCCATTTGGGTCTTTGACCAATCAGTAAAAGCAGTTTCCCCTGTACACTTCCTGTATACCATTGCACAAAGCTGGGCGGCTGTATTGTATCTTGCAGAACCGTATGGATTTAGCATACTGAATCCTGCAGGGGTCTTTGAAAGAAAATTAGTATCCTTAGGATTCTTGTGGGTAACTCCCGACCAATATTCCAGATTCCATCTAAAAATATACCAGTCTCTCTCAGTATTTGTTATTGGTGCAAGTTTTGCAAACACTCCGCCCCAAACAGTATCCCAGCAGTGAACCCAGATATTCTGCCAGTCATTTCCTGTATCAACAATTATTCTCTGCATGTAGCCTGTATATTTTCCACTTGCATCAGTTGCTACAATATGATCTATATATTCATTTTTTCCTGTTGCTATATTTAACCAAACTGCAGCCCATGACAACTCATCGTAATCATAGGATGAATCATAAAATGGCTTACCATAACCAAGGCCTCTATATTTTCTTGCAAAATCATAAAGAGCTATTGCTGTATCAAGACACTCTTTTGCATATTCAGGATCTTCATCCTTGAAATTCATATAGTTTATAGCCAGTGAAGCTGCTGCACCGGCACATTGGTCACTTGCAGGCTTCTCAGAGGTAGCAAAATATGCAGGCCTCTCAAAATCCTTGATCATTTTTGAATTTTGAAGTTCAGGCGGATTCCACCAGTCATGGTCTATATCCCCTTCTCCTACCTCGTAGCAGAAAGCTATAACATTACCGTCTTTATCCCTGAATGTGGACCTTAGAAAATAATCGTTAAACCATCTGAGAATATCTTCCACATGTTCTTTCTCTCCATTTTTTATGTATGCGTCACGAAACTCATAGTATCCCCAACCTACAGTAGATGCTGCATAGGATTGAGGAAGTCCAAACTTAACGTGGTCTCCTGCATCATGCATACCGCCACTTAAATCCAATGTTCCGTTTCCATCCGGGTCAAGTGCCGACTTGTATTTGTCAATAAAGCTTTGAGACATATTGGTTCCTCTAAAGCCTTCTGTCATAGGAATCAACGGTACCTCCTTATCCTCCACATGACAATCTCCACGCCATTCAAGACGCCCTCCTGTTATACCCGGTCCACATTTATTTGCATCATAGAAATAAAGGGAAAGTTGAAGTGCTTTCGCAAAATTGTACTCGGGTTCGGCATTAACTGTTGCTGGAAAAGAGATAACTGTACTTGCCAAAAAACTGAAACTAATAAATACAGATAAGCTTCTCTTTAAAAAAACTTTCATTGACATATAAATTCGCTCCCCCTAAAATTATTTATAAATCTACATAATATACTATTTATAAATCTTCCTCCCTCCGTTTTTTAATGCAAATGCAGACATAGGCACTGCAAATTTGCGAATGAAAAAAATCTATATTAAAAGTGCTATTTATCATACATTTGTCAAAGTAGATAACGAACCGTATTAGCGGTATTTGGGATAGACAAATGTAGAAGATTTTAACTTTTAATTTAAATATAATTTTACATACATAATTTTATCATATGTCTATTATTCTATAGAGTCAATTGCTGCGATTGGCTTTAATTAATAATAATTGTCCATCTTGATAATATCAAAAAATATGGTATAGGTGTGCATAATACTTTTTGAAATCGAGTAGGAAGGAATTAATTATTTTAATTCCCGACCTCTCACACCACCGTACGTACCGTTCGGTATACGGCGGTTCAATAAGAATTAATGTACCTTAAGATACCTTTCTGTTATTGTAGGAAAACCATGTTTCTTGAGTTTCTCATTGGTTAGTGCTTTTGAAAGAATCGGGCTATTAGATATTCTCCAGTAGCCTTTTCTCGTGTTTGCATATTCCCATGCTTTTGCTTTATCGATTCCAAGCCTAAACAGATTGTTAAACCTTGTTTTGACCTTCTTCCATCTCTTCCAGAAACACATTCGAATCCTTCTTCTAAGCCATTCATCCGCATATCGGCAGAACTTTAGTCCTCTCTTTGTCAGTTCCTTATCCAGTTCATCCAGCATGATGTTACTCAAAAGCGGGGACAAATTGCCACCTTGCGGTGTTCCTTCTTCTGTATCCATAACCACACCATTTACCATGACTCCAGATTGCAGGTATTTCCTTATTAGGGAAAGTACTCTTCCATCCTTTATTTTTTGGGATAAAAGTCTCATCAGTTTGTCATGATTAACCGTGTCAAAGTATTTCGCAAGGTCAATATCTACAGCCCATTTATAGCCTGCATCTATGTATTCCTTACATTTCTTTATAGCTTGGTGTGCGTTCCTGTTCGGTCTGAATCCATAACTGAATTCTGAAAATTCCCTCTCAAAGATAGGTGTTAATACTTGGGCAATGGCTTGTTGTATCACTCTATCTAGTACTGTTGGTATCCCCAATAACCTTATTCCCCCATCTAGCTTGGGTATCTCGACCCTTCTGACAGGTTTGGGGCGATATGTCCCTTCCATAATATCTTTCCTGATTTGGTCACCATTTTCTTTTAGATACGTTTGAAGTTCATCAACCGTCATTCCATCAATTCCATGTTTACCTTTATTCGCCTTGACCCTTATATATGCTCTATTCATATTGCTTCTATCAAGAATTTCCTCAAGTAGACTTATGGTGTATCTTTTTCCATCGTTTGATTCCTCTTCTGACGTGGAGAAAATATTAAACACTCCTGCATTATCTTCGAGTTCCACTCTATCCTCCTGCTGGCAGCCTTCTCTATGAAGTTGTCTGTTTTCAACACATTTCCTCGTGTCCTTCAAATTCCTCAACCCTCCTATTGTTCAGTCCTTCCCTTGCCATTCATGACTGGCTTGGTACTATGACCTCTGCTGACTTCTCATGATAAATCTCTTTTCAACCGTGCTTCAAAGTTCATTTCCACACGTCCATGAGACCTCCCCAGGTAAGAACGCTCTCTTTCACTCCATATATCTGCTGTATTTACACCGCCTGTTTCAGATAGTTTCGGGCTTTGTTTTGTAATGCAAACTCACCCAACAGACATATGCCTTATATGCAGTTTCTATTCGTCAGACCAGAGCTTTGCCTCCAGCTTCTTTCAGATTCCACCTCACGATGGACACCCTTGCTCTCGGCTAATGGTTGGCACTATCAACCCCCATATCGGACTTTCACCGACAAGAGAATGCTCATACTGGGCACACATCAAAAAGAACTGATGGTATGTTTACCTCAGTTCTTAGAGTATTGCATTATTTTTTTAATCATAATATTTTATCGTCAGGTATTATTTAAACCTGTTCCTTCTCAAGAAAGTAGGAATATCAAGCTCGTCACTCTGGTTTGTATTGTTATAATTGTTTGCTGCCGGCTGCTGTTTTTCGTTTACCGGCTGATTAGGCACATTTCTTTCCTGAGGCCTTTCATTACCTCTATCAAATGAAGGCTTTTCCATCTTCTTAACAATAGGTCCTTTATCAAATCCAGTAGCAATCACAGTTATAAGAATTTCATCCTTAAGGTTTTCATCAATAACTGCACCAAATATGATATTGGCATCTGGGTCAGCAGACTGCTGAACCAATTCTGCTGCAGTATTTACTTCAAACAGACCAAGGTCGGCACCACCTGTAATATTAAGTAAAACACCTCTCGCCCCGTCTATGGATGTCTCCAACAGAGGACTGTGTATTGCCTGCCTTGCTGCTTCCTCCGCTCTGTTTTCACCGGCTGCCCTACCGATACCCATATGTGCTATACCTGTATTAAACATAATTGTCTTAACATCAGCAAAGTCGAGGTTAACAAGACCCGGTACCGCAATAAGGTCGGAAATACCTTGCACACCCTGCCTTAAAACATCATCAGCAATTCTGAATGCATCAACTATGGAGGTCTTTTTCTCAGCTACCTGTAAAAGTCTGTCATTTGGAATGGTAACCAAAGTATCCACTGTAGATTTGAGGGTTTCAATACCCCTTTCTGCATGCTGCATTCTCTTTCTTCCTTCAAACATAAAAGGCTTGGTAACAACTCCAACAGTAAGAATGCCCATTTCTTTGGCAATCTGTGCTACAACAGGTGCTGCACCCGTACCGGTTCCACCACCCATACCTGCTGTAACAAATACCATATCTGCACCTTTTATAGCTTGAGCTATTTCATCCTTGCTTTCATTGGCGGCCTTTTCACCGATTTCAGGATTGGCACCTGCTCCCAAACCCTTAGTCAGCTTATCACCTATTTGTATCTTTGTATTTGATTTTGACAAAAACAATGCCTGCTTGTCTGTATTAATTGAATAAAACTCAACTCCACGGAGTCCGGCAGTTATCATTCTGTTTACGGCATTATTTCCTCCACCACCTACTCCAATAACCTTTATCTGAGCAAATTGTTCGAGATCAATATCAAACTCCAGCAATTTTCAGTCCCCCTTCTTTTTTCATTGGTTAATAAATAAGAACTCGTTTACAAACAATCCACTTACAAATAATCAAACTACTAAACGTTTTACATCACTTTGTAACACTTTAAAACAAAATAATCAGCACCACAAAATGGATAAATAACTGGCCCTTATCTATATCGTACAATTGCAAATTTTCATCAATTAAAATAAATCACAAAATCACACAGAATAATAATAACTCATTATTGTGCATAACGCAATATAAGCATTTTTATTTTTATATTATATAACAATTTTCCTATTATGTATATCGTAAATAAGAACTCAATTGTTATAATATTCATGCAAAAAATTTAATAATTTTTTTTATGATACTTTTTTCCTTTTTGTCATTCTTCAGCTTATGGTGCTTTACTTCACTTCCATAAGCATTTCCTTTGCTGTGGGATCCAACATACTTTACAATCCCGGCTGCCGTAAAATATTCAATTTTTGAAACACTATCAGTTTTTTGCAAAGCAACTCTAGAAGGCAACTCAAATACTTCGGTAGCCAGCTCCCTGCCTCCATCTACATAGGATATTCCTCCACCTGTAAGTACAATTCCAGCTGGGAATTCCCCTTTTATCTGACTCTTTTCAAGTAATTCCTTACACAGGGAAAATATCTCAAAGACTCTCGCTTCTATAATTTCTACTATCTCAGATACTTTAACAGACTTCTTTTTGTTTTCATCAATATCTATTACAGTAACTTCCTGATCGTTTTTAATTAGAGAACTGAGTGCCAACTCAAATTCTCTTTTTAATTTCTCGGCTTCAGAATATGGAATCTTAAGACCAATAGCCACATCATTGGTAATATGATCCCCTCCTACAGTTAGGCACTCGTTAAAAATCATATTCTTATTCTTGAATACCGATATATCTGTTGTGCCTCCACCAATGTCGATGAGAATAACTCCCATTTCCTTTTCATCTTGTGTAGGAACCAATTGACTGGTTGCAAGTGCTTCCACTATAAGACCGTCTGTCTTTAAATTAGCTCTTTCCATGCTTTTAACAATGTTCTGAACAGAAGTTATTTTTCCTGTAATAATATCTGCATCAACCTCAAGAGCCAATCCAGCCATTCCTACAGGATCAATTATTTCATCATAGCCATCTACAATAAACTGCTGAGGTATGATATCAATAATCTCTCTATCATCTGAAATATTAATACTTCTTGCGGCAAGAAGAACCTTGTCAACATCCTTTCTGGTTATTTCACGGTTCTCATTTGAAATTGCAAGTCTTCCTCTACTTTTAATTATTGATGTATGAACACCATTTATACTTACATATGCAGAACTGATTTTTAGACCTGCAGCTGTTTCTGCTTTTTGTACTGCTGATTTGATGCTGGAACATGTGCTTTCTATATCAACAATAACACCCTTTTTTATGCCATTACATTGCTCCATTCCGTGGCCTAAAACTTCCAATTCACCTGTATTGCCGACCTGGCCAATAACAGTACTAACTTTTGAGGTTCCGATATCTATGCCAACGATAATGTTTCCCACTAATGAAAACCTCCTATTATTATAAAAAGAACAGTTATATTTATATAACATTTTTCATCTTACTTTTCATCTTGATGAAAAGTGAATAATCTTTTATATTTGTCCATCGCAAATCCCGTTAAACCATTCGTTATTTGCTCTGCCAAATATAAGATTATTACATTTTTCATCTTAACTTTAATGGAAATGTCGAAGAATACAATTTTAATTCATTTTATATATTATCTTTTTTTGAATATTTATTCAATAGAATTCTGCGAATAATTGCAAAATTTAAAAACAACCTATTACCAAAAGCAAATATTGCCGCCAGATAAATTTGTATACCAAGCTGATCCCCAATGTAGGCCAATGCAGCTGCAAGCAGTGCATTCATGAAGAAGCCTGAAAGGAAAATCTTCATATCAAACCTGTTTTGCATTGTTGCTGCTATTCCTCCAAAAACTGAATCCAGTGCGGCTAATATTGCAACAGCAACATAAGTCGAATACTGATATGGAATTTGAAATGGCAAAATAACTCCTATTATTATCCCTACTAATATACCAATAAGTGGCAGCATATTTCTCCTCCTTGTTTTGTTGTTCCTTATCCACTTCTTAGTCATGATTTAAAAAATAACTTCAGCTTAGAAACGGAAAATTTTTTCGACTCATACCTTAATTCATCTTAAAATTATACTTACGTTCTTCATTATATTCCAGATATCCTTTATCTGTTTTCTTAAGTTTATTAAAATAAATGTCCCTTATAAAATCCAATCTGTAACCAATTTCACTAAGATCTCCAAGGTCAGCCATGATCCTTCCATCAAGCTCTACTTTAATTCTGAACGGATCACCAATGTCTATTTTTGTAACAAGGGGATTGAGCTTGACGTTATTGTTTTCATCATACTTTGGAATTTCACTCTTAAGCTTCTTAATATATTTAATATAATCCGGATCCCCTGCTATTAAGGCCTGTCCTTTTGTATAGTTCTTAAATGTTACACCCTCCACAAAAATAACAGCCTTGTATGGCTTGTCCGATTCCTCAAGCACATAGCCATCCTCATCAAGAAGAATATACAGCCCTTTATGGTATATGTAAAACATCGGGCTTCTTTCTTCAACACTTATCCTAACAGTATTAGGAAGGCAAAACATTACCTTTGCCTTCTTAGCATACGAGAAGCTATTTAAAATACTGTTTTCTTCATTTCCATATCTAAAGAAAAAATAATTTTTAAAACTGTTTCCAACTCTTTCAAACCCATTACTCCCTATTTGAATCTTGGCAACTGAAATCAATGCATCTGAATCAATTTTATTATTTCCATAAACCTCAATAATAGTTACATTAAATAGGGGAGATAAGGCAAGCATTACCAATGATACTATAAAGAGAATAAAAAGAATAGTCCTTCTAATGATCTTCAACCTTTTCTTATTACTCTTTTTAAGTTTCTTTTGTTTCTTATTTGTAAACTCACTGTATTTCTTAATCCTTCGTAGTTTCAAGGCCCCATACCCCTTACTGCATAATTGTATACCAAGGCATTATAAAAATATTACTCATCATCAATTCTAACAATGGAAGCTCCAACGCCTCTGAGCTTTCCTTCTATATCTTCATATCCTCTGTCAATATGTTTAAGTCCATCTATCCTTGTTTCTCCCTCTGCGATAAGGCCTGCAAGAATAAGTGCAGCACCGCCTCTTAAGTCCTTTGAAGTTATATTGGCTCCTACAAGCCTTTTGACTCCCTTAATAACGGCAATCCTACCTTCAATCTTTATGTTGGCTCCCATTCTGATAAGTTCTTCAACATGCTTATACCTGTTTTCAAAAACCGTTTCTACTATTATACTTTCTCCCCTGGCTATAGAAAGAAGTGAAACCATTTGTGCCTGCATATCTGTAGGGAAACCAGGGTACGGCAATGTTCTTATAATATCTATGGACCTTGGTCTTGCAGGTCCACTGACTCTAATGAGATTTCTTTTTACATTTATACTGCATCCGCAATCTCTCAGATTTGATATCATTGAGTTTATATGCTCGGGAACTACATTTTTTAAAAGTATATCTCCACCGGTTATTGCTGAAGCAACCATATATGTACCTGCGACAATCCTGTCAGGAATTACATTATGTACTATACTCCTTAGCTTTGTATTATTACCCGAAATACGTATTATGCTGGTACCTGCCCCCCATATATTAACACCCAAACCTATGAGGAAGTTTTGCAAATCAATTATTTCCGGCTCTTTGGCTGCATTTCTTATGCAGGTTTCCCCTTCGGCAAACACCGCTGCAAGCATTATGTTTTCTGTGGCTCCCACACTTGGATAATCAAGGTGAATGTCGCATCCCTTAAGTCTTTCTGCTTCGCAATAAACAAAGCCCTTTTGCATGAAATGCACCTTTGCACCCATCTTTTTTATAGCCTTAAGATGAAGGTCTATAGGTCTGGGACCTATTTCACAACCACCTGGTTGTGTTAGTTTATGGGTAATTTCCATGCATAGTTTTTTATAACACCATCTATTTTATCACTGAGTTAGTCATCAATCAACTTAAAACGTTATTCCTTAATTAGGCATGAAAATATAACTTACCGTATAATTTCTCTTTGGTGTAACTTAACAATTATTTCCCCAACATCAGGTAATAAATACCAATAAAATTTTTGTGTTATAATCAAACTATTGTGTTATAATTTAATGAACAAAATCATGAAATGGGATAATAACATGAATCTAAGACTTTCTATAACAATTGCTGTATCAAAGCTTACAATAAAGGGGTTACGGCTTCTTAGGCGTGGCGGGACAACTCTTCCCGGAAAAATCGCTCTAAAGTTGTACCCGGATTTTATAAAGAAGATAACCCAAAATTTCAAAATCATTATGGTTACGGGGACAAATGGTAAAACCACAACATCAAGAATTATCAGCCAGATACTCAACGAAAACAAGATTGAGTTTATTTCAAACAAATCCGGTGCAAACCTTGTCAGCGGAATTGCGACTACTTTTCTTGATGCTATTGATATTAAGGGTAACTTCCCCTGCTCCCATGCGTTGCTGGAAATTGATGAGGCAGCTTTTAAGTCATTGAGTAATTTTGTAGAGCCCGATATTCTTGTCGTTACAAACTTTTTCAGAGATCAGCTGGATAGATACGGCGAACTCTATACCACATTAAACGGTGTTAAGGCTGGTATTGCAAAGCATAAGAAAACTAAGCTTGTTTTAAATGCCGACGACTCTCTTTGTGCATCTATCGGCAAAGAAATCGACAAAGAAGTTGTTTATTACGGTGTAAACAACAATGCCTGCGACAGTATAGAAGAAAACATAAATAATGATGCTTCATTCTGTTTATACTGCCAGACAAGATATGAATATCAAAGTCACATATATGGCCATTTAGGTGAGTTTTCATGTCCAAAGTGCGGATACAGAAGACCTCCTTCATCTGTAAACTGTGTTAAGGTATTGGAACTTAATTCGGAATACTCTAATATGCATTTTTCCATAAATAGCAATTATAAAGACGAAATATTGGAAGCTCGTATAAACCTTCCAGGCCTTTACAATGTATACAATGCACTTGCCGCTGCTGCCTGCGGAAGCCTTTTAAACCTGCCTGTCGAAAATACAATAAAAGCTATGGGCAAGTTTGAGTGCGGATTTGGAAGAATGGAAACCATCAAGGTTGGAAGTAAAAAGATAAAGCTGATACTTGTTAAAAACCCCACCGGTTTTAACCAGGTACTGAACTATCTGCTTACAGAGGACAAGCAAATGCAACTTGCATTTCTCCTCAATGATAATCTGGCAGATGGCACTGATATATCATGGGTTTGGGATGTTGACTTTGAAAAGCTGGAAAAAATCCAGCATAATATCGGCAATGTATACGCTTCTGGAATACGTGCCGAGGACATGGCCTTAAGACTCAAATATGCAGGACTGTATACAAATAAAATACGCATAGTCAAAGATTATAAAGAACTTATAGAAAATGCTCTCCAGAATACCCCTGAAGAACAAAACTTATATATTCTGCCAACCTATACGGCAATGACAGAACTCAGAAAGTTTCTTAGGAAAAAGTTCGGTCTAAAGGAATTCTGGAAATAATTTATACCAAGCCAATAATTTACACTAAACCAATTTACACTAACCCTTTACACAAAACCAATTTACACTAAACCAATGAAAGGAACATCTTTTTATGTATGAGTTAAATATATGCCATCTATACCCCGATCTCTTAAACCTTTATGGGGACAGGGGAAATATTATTGCATTAAAAAGGCGTTCCGAGTGGAGGGGAATAAAGATAACCGTTTCAAACGTAACACTCGGAGACAACTTTATTCCTGAAAACTATGATATCATTTTTTTAGGAGGAGGCCAGGATTACGAACAAACAATAATTCAAGATGATCTATTAAAGAAAAAAGGCACAGAGATTAAAAATGCCATCATGAACGATAAGATATTTCTATGCATTTGCGGAGGATACCAGCTTCTGGGCAAGTACTACAAGACCTGGGACGGCAAGGAAATAGAATTTTTAGGAATTCTTGATCTTTGGACAGTAGGAGGCCAGAAGAGAATGATAGGCAACATAGCCTTTGAATGCGATTTTTTAAAAAGTGAATCATGTGACGGAAAGGTAATCGGCTTTGAAAACCACTCAGGCAGGACCTACCTTGGCGTTGATGTAAAGCCATTAGGAAGGGTCCTTAGAGGAAATGGAAATAATGGAGAAGACGATTGTGAGGGTGCCTTATATAAGAATGTTCACTGCTCCTACTCTCATGGAAGCTTGCTTCCTAAAAACCCTGCGTTTACCGATCACCTTTTGACCCTTGCTCTAAAGCAAAAGTACAAGGACTTTGTTTCCTTGCAGCCTTTAGACGATGTTATTGAATTTCGTGCCCATGATTCCATGTTAAAAAGAATACTATAATTTAAGGCATGATTGAAATATTACTTACCGTTTTGAGCATGTGTTCACGAGTTAAGTTAACACGAAAGCGAAATTATACGGGAAGTAATATTTGGAGCATGCCTATACTTAATATTTTTTAGGAGGTAGTTAAATGGAAGTACCCAGTGTTAAATCAAATACAATACAAAATTTAATTAAAAAGCCCTTTATTGAAGTACTACTAATGCTTGCAGTTTTTGGGGGGATTTTTCTTAAGCTGATTTATTTTCAATTTATAACACATATTAACGGCAGGCCTGTTTTAGGTTCCAGCAATTTATCCATGCTGGTATCTTCAATTGCTGCTATTTTCTTGATATTCTCTCTGGTTTTTCTCCTTTCAGGAAAAAGAACCTTCGGTGTACTTATAATTATTGATGTTGTCCTTACCATATTATTTGTTGCTGATATATTATATATACGTTACTATACAACGGCTATAACAGTTCCTGTACTTCTTGCACTTAAATTTCTTGATTCTGTTGAAGGAAGCGTTATGAGTCTTTTCAGCAAGAAAGACATATTTCTCTTTCTTGATTTTCCATTCCTCATAGCCCTTCTGTTCCTTTTTAAACAAAGAATTCACTTAAAAGCAAACTTCACAAAAAGACTGATACTATTTGCAGTGGTTCTTGTCTTATCAATACCTGCAATGCTTATATCCTTTAATAAATCAGACCTTAAAAATGGAGTATTTGATAACAACCAAATCATTAAGAATATGGGAATACTCTATTTTCATGCCAATGACATATTCCATTTTGTAAAGGATGATCTTTTACAAAGCAAAACCATGACTGCTGAAGAAAAGAAACAGATGGAAGACTTCTACAAAAACAAGCAGGCCTTAGGTGATAAGTTTAAGGGAGTTGCAAAGGACAAGAATCTTCTCATAGTTCAGGTAGAGTCGCTCCAAGGTTTTGCAATGAATAAAACCATAAACGGTAAAGAAGTAACACCAAACTTAGACAAACTGGCAAAGGAAAACTTCTATTTCGACAATTACTATTACCAGGTTAAGGGTGGTAATACTTCAGATGCTGAGTTTCTTACCAATACTTCCCTGTACCCCATTAATGAGGGAGCAGTATTTTTAAGGTATCCAACCAACGTATATAATACACTTCCAAAGGCACTCAAAGAAAGAGGCTACACTACCTCATCCTTCCATGCTTACAATCCAAGCTTTTGGAATAGGTCTATCATGTACCAAAGTCTTGGCATCCAGAATTTTATAAGCTATGAAGACTTTAATCTGGATGAATTTGCCGGATGGGGCGGGTATGCATTAAGCGATGAGTCCTTTTTCAGACAGTCCCTGGAGAAAATGGATACAACAAAACCTTTCTGCAGCATGCTCATAACGCTGTCAAGCCACCACCCATATGATTATTTTGGCGAAAAGTCCAACATTGATGTAAAGCCATATGAGAATACAGTGCTCGGTAACTATTTAGGTGCTATAAATTATGTGGACAGTTGTATTGGAAAGCTTATAGAAGATCTTAAAAAACGCAATTTATATGACAATACAGTTGTAGTAATCTATGGTGACCATTATGCATTGCCAAAGACCCAAGCAAGCGATCTTTACAAGCTTGAAAACGTTGAGCCAAATAACTTCAACTGGCTGAAGCTTCAAAAAGTTCCTCTTATAATACACATTCCAGGTATAGAGGGAGGCCAAACCATAAGTACTACATCTGCTCAGGTTGATTTGCTGCCTACCATAGCAAACTTAATGGATATTGATTTTCCATATGCAATGGGTCAGGACATGTTCAACAAAAAGGATGGATTTGCTCTTTTAAGAGATTATTCTGTTGTAACCGACAAATATCTCTATGACGCATCTGAAAGCAAAGTATATAACATAAAAGACGGAAGCCTTTTAAATAAGGATGAATACAAGGATGAAATTGAAAAAATAATGCAATTTGGAAAGTTGTCAGATTTAATGATAAGAAAAAATGCCTTTAAGTCGGTAAAGAAGTAATACTTTAAGCCTCTAAAAACCAGGGGGTGCAAGGCTATAAGATAGTCTTGCTCCCTCATTTTATGTGCAAAAAATGATAATTTTCAGGTATCATATCGCTATTATTTCGGAAGTTCACTGTTACTTATTTCAAACTCCGCATGGTCTCCTTATGGATGCCCTACATGTACGCTTATTCCTACCCCATCTTTCGTCAGGTAGCCATAGATTTCACCATTACCTGGAATTATAATTCACTTTAATAAATTTTTTCATATACAACGAAATTGTTATCTTCATAAGACTTTTTATAGCTCATATCTTCGCTTAAAAAAACGTACAGCGGATCATTTTTCGACATGAGAAAATGAGTAAATTTATACTTTTCTATAAACTTTCTATAATACATACTGCCCTTCCTCATATTAAGAAAATCTATAATTATATCATCCTTCTTATTGAATGACTTTAGAAATATTTCAGCCCTTGAATCGATAAAAGCTTTAAGTCCTGCAAATTCAATGTACCCGCCTGTATTAAAATCATTATATAATCTCATTTCGCCTGTCCTGACATTTTCCTTGATAAAATCAACAGCTCCAATAGGCCTGAATTCATTCATTTTGTTAGTATAATCATATTTTTTTAAGACCACTGTAATTATGAGTATCCCAACAATTGCAGCTAAAATAATATGTTTTAGCCTGCTATTTACCCCTTCTACCGGAGGCAACCTGATATCCTTCAAATAGTATGCTAAAAACGGAAGGCCGCACGCCAAAAACAATGCAAAGCTTCTTACTGACGAAAGACCCATATACATTGTTCCTATAGTCAAAAGCACATATCTAAGCCTGGTTTTACCTCTTACTATTATATGAAGTAATATGAATACAAGTAAAACCACAAATATTATAATACCAAGGATACTTTTAAAATCCGGTGATTGCATCTCACTAATACTATCGCTTACCATCTTATTACCATATGAATATACCACATAAATCATGTTCCTGATGCCGTATGGGTTAATAAAACCCACTGCAAAAGAAGTCAGAAATACTGCAATAAAAGGGATAATCCTATAGCCCTGCCCTTTAATTATCAATAGCTTAAAACCTATACCGTCGATTATATATGGAACCATTATCAAAAATAGGAATATCCACATTGCTGAATGCATATTAACCAGTATTACTGAAAGAACCGGTATAAAAAACAAAGGATGCTGCTTTTTACTTTTAATATGCAGTTCAAGTACATATATAATTAGAATAAAAATCAGTATTGAAAATATTTGCGGCCTCGGTACCATATAAAAGCTCAAAAATATACATGAGTAAAGAGAAACCCCCATTGAGACTAGTCTATTACTATCACTTAACAGCATTGCGAGTTTATATATTACCATTGATATAATGATGTATATTAAAATACCTAGTATATGAATACCGATATCACCAAATAAGCTGTATATATTGTAAAAAAGAATTTCAGTCAGCCATTGCTGTGCATTAAACACAAGTCCTTCATGAATTGTAAAGCTTTCTGTATGTGGTAAGCCGTTTTCCATCATGTACTTGCCTATGTTGATAAGCCAGTACGTATCATTTTGCATAGCCGGTACATAAAGTATAAGGCACGAGAGCAAAAACAATACACCAATGTATATAGTTTCAATTATTGATTTTCGAGGCACGGCACTTGTCTGCGTATCCATTATAAACACCTTCTTATAAGCTTCCAATCTTAAACTATAGATACCGAACTTAAATAACTTACAAGTTCGGTATCCAATGTCATCAAGCTAACGTTCCATAAAATTACAGGACATCTTTCTTGTTCATGTGAAACCGTTTCTTTCTTGGAAGCTTTCTCTCGATCTTCCTGTCAGGCCGTATTGGTATCCGATTCTTAGCA
>JAEYYB010000168.1 GCA_023430975.1 Bacillota bacterium
AAAACCACATTCTTTTACCACAGGAGTTTGCAAAGGTGAAATCTACTCTGAACGTTATCTTGTATTTGCAAAAGTAAATTCCACTTGAACAAAAATTGGGGTGGATTTTACTTTTGCAATTAAGTGAGATTTAAAAAAAAATTATTATTTGTCTGAAATGGTTGATAATATAATTTTCTTGTGTTATACTATTAAACGGTAAAAATACGCACACTGGCTGATTTCTGGAAAAGTGCTCCTAAGTGAGTGTTCCTGAAAGATGAAGAGGTGGAGGTATAACTAAAAGGAGGATTATAAAATGTCAGTAATTTCTATGAAACAGTTATTGGAAGCAGGGGTTCACTTTGGTCATCAGACAAGAAGATGGAATCCTAAAATGGCGGAGTTTATCTTTACAGAGCGTAACGGTATTTACATTATCGATTTACAGAAGACTGTAAAAAAGGTAGAAGAAGCTTATTACTTCATTAGAGAAGTAGCAATGAACGGACAAGATATATTGTTCGTAGGAACAAAGAAACAGGCACAGGATTCAATCAAAGAAGAAGCTTTAAGAAGCGGACAATATTTTGTTAATGCTAGATGGCTCGGCGGAATGCTTACAAACTTCAATACAATCAAAAAGAGAATCGACAGATTGAACAAATTGGAAAGCATGGAAAAAGACGGCGTGTTTGATGTGCTTCCTAAGAAAGAAGTTATTAAGCTTAAGAAGGAAATGGTTGATCTCGAGAAGAATCTTGGCGGTATAAAGAACTTGAAGAGATTGCCTGGAGCTATGTTTATAGTAGATCCTAGAAAAGAAAGAAATGCTATTTTAGAAGCAAAGAGATTGGGAGTTCCAGTTGTTGCTATCGTAGATACAAACTGTGACCCTGATGAAATAGATTTCCCAATTCCAGGTAATGATGATGCTATAAGAGCTGTTAAATTGATTACAGCTAAAATAGCAGATGCCATTCTTGAAGGAAGACAGGGCGAACAATTAACAGATACTGCTCCAGCAGTTGTTGAAGCTGAGGAAGCTGTTGAAGTGGCAGTTGAAGCTGAATAATATTGTGAATAATATTGATTAATAGATTAATCAATATTAATAAAAAATAAGATAAATAAAAATTATATTAGGATAAATATTATATTAATATTTTTATGGAGGATTTACTATGGTTACTGCAGAATTGGTAAAGCAGCTCCGTGAAAGAACTGGAGCCGGAATGATGGATTGTAAAAAGGCTCTTACAGAAGCTAACGGAGATATGGAAAAAGCAATAGAAGTTTTGAGAGAAAAGGGTTTGGCAGCAGCAGCAAAGAAATCTGGAAGAATAGCAGCAGAAGGTTTGGTAGAAGCTTATATACATGGTGACGGAAGAATCGGTGTACTTGTTGAAGTTAATATAGAAACAGACTTTGCAGCAAAGAACGAAGAGTTCAAAGCGTTTGTAAAAGACGTAGCGATGCAGATCGCAGCTGCAAAACCAGAGTATGTCAGACGTGAAGAAGTTCCTACAGCAACATTGGAAAAAGAAAAAGAAATTTTAAAAGCTCAAGCTTTGAATGAAGGTAAGCCTGAGAAAATAGTTGAGAAAATGGTTGAAGGAAGAATAGATAAGTATTATAAAGAAGTATGTCTCTTAGAACAACCATGGATCAAGGATAATGACAAAACAATCCAACAGCTTATGACAGAAAAAATCGCTACGATCGGAGAAAACATAAACATTAGAAGGTTTGTAAGGTTTGAAAGAGGCGAAGGTATCGAAAAGAAACAGGAAAACTTTGCTGACGAAGTTATGAAACAGATCGGTGGCTAATATTAAAGCATATAATATTATTAAAATATGGGAACATAATAAATGTTCCTATATTTATATATAAAAATATTGTATATTAGAAAGCGTAAGTAATTTTTCAATTATGCCTTATATAATGACAATTGCTTTTAATATGAGAATCGGAGGAATTTTTGATGCTGACACCTAAGTATAAAAGGGTTATGTTAAAAATCAGCGGGGAAGCTTTAGCTGGAAGTAATAAGGTTGGTATTGATACTGATACTATTAATGGAGTTTGTGACAAGATAAATGAGATTTATAAGCTGGGAGTAGATGTAGCAATTGTTGTTGGAGGGGGAAACTTCTGGAGAGGTAGAAGTGGCGTAGGAATGGATCGTACAACTGCAGATCATATGGGAATGCTGGCAACAGTTATAAATTCTCTGGCATTGCAGGATGCATTGGAATCGAGGGGAGTACCTACCAGGGTTCAGACAGCTATAGAAATGAGGCAGATTGCAGAGCCTTACATAAGGAGAAAAGCTGTAAGGCACCTTGAAAAAAGAAGGATTGTTATATTTGCCTGCGGTACAGGTAACCCATTCTTTTCTACAGATACAACAGCAGCATTAAGGGCAGCTGAGATCGACGCAGAAGTAATTCTTTTGGCAAAAAAGGTTGATGGAGTATATGATAGTGATCCAAATATAAATCCCGAGGCTAAGAAATTTGATAAGCTTACATATTTGGATTTACTTCATAAAGAGCTTGGTGTAATGGACTCAACAGCAGCATCACTATGTAAGGACAATAATATACCTATAATTGTATTTGGTCTTGATCATCCGGACAATATTATTAAGGTAATTCTTGGAGAAGAAATAGGAACATCTATTAGGTAATCAAGGAGGTTATGAGTATGAATAAGGAAGATTATAAACCATTTGAAGAGAAAATGAAAAAGACAATAAATGTTCTGAGGGATGATTTGGCTGGGCTCAGAGCAGGCAGGGCAAACTCGTCCATATTGGATAAGATTACAGTGGATTATTACGGTGTACCTACTCCAATAACACAATTAGGAAGTGTTACAATACCTGAGGCAAGAATAATATCAATTCAGCCCTGGGACGCAAAAATCATAAAGGAGATTGAGAAGGCTATTCAAAAATCCGACATTGGCTTAAATCCAAACAGTGACGGAAAAATGATCAGATTGGTTTTCCCGCCTCTTACAGAAGAAAGAAGAAAAGAGCTTACAAAGACTGTTAAGAAATATGGCGAAGATGCAAAAGTTGCTGTCAGGGCTATAAGGAGAGACGCAATTGAACATTTTAAAGCTCAGAAAAAGAATAATGCCATAACAGAAGACGACCTTAAGACTGTAGAAAAAGACATTCAAAACATAACAGATAAAAGGATTGCTGAAATAGAAAAGGTTGTTGAAGAAAAGGATAAAGAAATTTTAGAGGTGTAAGATATTGAGTCTGCCCGATTTAACAGGATATGTTCTGAAAGATGGATTGGAAATAATTAAAAATTTTTCATATGAAGTAGATGAAATTAAGGTGACAAGTGAACCGAGAAAAACTTCATCTGAGTACGATATGAGTTACAGGATACTCAGGTGTGATGTTATCGATAATAAAGTAAGACTGCTGTTAGCAAAACCCCTCATATAAGAGGGGTTAATTATTATATGGGCTTAGTTTAATGTTGTTTTATTGGTAAAATTAATGTATTATATATATTGGCAATGGTGATTAACAGATTTTATTAATAAAATTTGATATTATTGGTTATATAAAAAGCAATTAATATTTTACATTTGTCTATCGCAAAATAATGTTAATCCTTTGTTATTTGCTCTGCCAAATGCAATATTAATAATGTTTTTTATAGATGAATTGCAGTGATATCTTTGGAGGCATGATGAGTTTATTTAAGGGATTGTTGAAAAAAAGGGGAAATGATGAGCAAAAAGTTGGACTTGACCCTCAAAATATACCAAACCATATAGCTATTATCATGGATGGTAATGGAAGATGGGCAAAGAAAAGAAAACTTCCCAAGATTTTGGGGCATAGAGAGGGAAGCAATGTTCTAAAAAAAATTGTTAGGTATTGTGATAAAATTGGGGTTAAATATCTTACTGTTTATGCATTTTCCACAGAGAATTGGAAAAGGCCTAAAAAGGAAGTTGATGAGCTTATGGATCTCCTTTTGGAGAAACTTAAAAATGCAGAAAAGGAATTAGGAGGCGACCAGGCTCAAATTAAAGTTATTGGAAACATTAAGGAACTTTCACCAGAAATCCAAAAGGAGATAAAGAGGGTTGAAGAGTCTACCGGTAAGAATTCCGGCATTTGTCTCAACATAGCATTAAACTATGGGGGAAGAGATGAGATTGTAAGTGCTGCAAAGGATCTTATCACTGATGTAGAAAAGGGCATAATAAAAAAAGATGAAATAACAGAAGAATATTTTTCAAAAAAACTCTACACATGGTATTTGCCTGATCCTGATCTTCTTATACGTACAAGTGGTGAGAAAAGGCATAGCAATTATTTGTTATGGCAGATGGCGTATACTGAGTTTTGGTACACAGATGTACTGTGGCCCGAAATTAATGAGTCTTATATTGATGAGGCTATAATAGAATATCAAAAGAGAAATAGACGTTATGGAGGAGTGTAACTTTTGAAGACTAGGATAATAAGTGGGATTGTTGGTATAATAATACTTTTTGTTATTGTTTTTTCAGGCAGTTTTTTTCTTTCTTTATCGGTTTTCCTTTTATCCCTCATAGGAATATTTGAATTTTATAATGCTGTATCAAATGTTGGTTATAAGCCTGTCAGGATACTGGGTTATATAGCATGTCTGCCTGCTATTGTTATAGGGCTTAAAACAGAAAACAGGGTTGTGACTGATTATCTGGATATCATAAAATCAGCGAATTATATATCATTGGTATTATTCTTAATTATAGTGTTTCTGTTTTTGGTAATAATTTTCTTTCATGAGAAGTATAACATTATAAATATAGCACTTACTGTGTTTGGAATGCTTTATGTACCATTCTTATTTGCATTTGTTGTTTTGACAAGAAAGCTGGATAACGGCTTTTACTATATTTGGCTTATTTTTATAGGTGCCTTTGCAACCGATATATTTGCATATTTTACAGGTAAGTTTTTAGGAAAAAGAAAAATTTTGCCGATAATAAGTCCGAAGAAGACAATTGAGGGGTCTATTGGAGGAATATTGGGCAGTATGGTTCTAACTTTTGCTTTTGGGTTATTCATAAATTCTCAGCTTGAGAAAAATATGTCCCATGCCATTCCGTACTATCATTTAATTGTATTAGGAGGAATTAATGGCATTGTTTCCCAGGTAGGAGACTGGGGGGCATCAGCCATAAAAAGGTTTTCGCGAATAAAGGATTATGGAAATATTATGCCTGGTCATGGTGGTGTTTTGGATAGGTTTGACAGTATTTTGTTTGTTGCACCAACTGTCTATTTTTACATAACAGTGGTTTTGTCTTATTAGTATATTCCATAATTTTGTCATGTCTGGTAAGTTGTGGCGTATACTACACCACAATTTCTCACGACAACATTAAGGTTGCAAAATCATTCCATGATTTTGTTCTATAGTTCAGCAAGGGAGTTGAAGTGATGGCTAAAAACATATCCATATTGGGCTCTACCGGTTCCATCGGCATACAATCACTGGATGTTGCAAGAAATTTAAAAATAAAGGTTTCAGGATTATCGGCTAACAGTAATATAGACCTTTTAGAAAAGCAAGCCAGGGAGTTCATGCCCAGGGTTGTGGCAATAAACAATGAGTCTTTGAGAGCGAATTTGGAATCAAGGCTGAAGGGGTTGCCTATTGAGGTTTTAGGTGGTCTGGATGGTTTGAAGGCGGTTGCTGCAATGGATGAGATAGATACAGTTGTAACGTCTATTGTTGGTATTGCCGGGCTTATACCTACATTGGAAGCCATAAGAAAGGGTAAGGATATAGCCCTTGCAAATAAGGAAACCCTTGTTACAGCAGGCGACATTGTTATGTCTGAAGCAAAGAAGTACAATGTAAATATTTTACCTGTTGATAGTGAACATTCTGCAATTTTTCAAAGCTTAATGGGTAATAATTTAAATAGAGTATCGAAATTAATACTTACAGCATCGGGAGGACCTTTCAGGGGAAGATCGTATGAAGAGCTTAAAGGAGTAACTTTAAAAGATGCATTAAATCACCCTAATTGGGTTATGGGAAGTAAAATAACCATAGATTCTGCGTCTCTTATGAATAAGGGGCTTGAGGTGATCGAGGCCAAGTGGCTTTTTGACATCCCTATAGAACGGATTGATGTCTTGATACATCCTCAGAGTGTAATTCACTCCATGGTTGAATACTGTGATGGTTCCGTAATGGCACAGCTTGGTTCACCGGATATGCGTATACCTATACAGTTTGCACTTACATATCCCGATCGATGTCATAATGAATTTTCAAAGCTTGACCTTTTAAAAACAAGGAGTCTTACATTTGAAGAGCCTGATATAGAGTCATTTCCATGCTTGGGGCTTGCTTTTTACGCATTAAAGGCAGGCGGTACAATGCCAGCTGTTTTAAATGCAGCTAATGAAGTGGCTGTTGGGTTGTTCCTTGAAGAAAAGATTAGATTTATCGATATTCCGGTTATAATAGAAGAAGCTATGGGAAAACATCAAAAGAATAAAAATCCAAGCCTAGAAGATATAATAGAAGTAGATAAGGATACGAGAAACATGATTTTAAATAAGGCATGAAAAAATAACCGTCATATGTTTAAATGACAGGAGGTAAAGTATGACATTATTATTATCAATAATTGCATTCAACATTATTATTATCGTTCATGAATTAGGGCATTTTATTGTAGCAAAGCTATGTAAGATTCAAGTTCTTGAGTTTTCCCTGTTCTTCGGGCCTAAGATTTTCAGTATTAAAATTGGCGAAACAATGTATTCATTAAGGCTTATTCCTGCTTTAGCATATGTAAAGCTTGAGGGGGAGGAAGAAGAATCGGACAGCGAAAGATCCTTCGGAAATAAGTCGGTGTTTACCAGGATGGCAGTTATTGCTGCGGGTCCTATAGCTAATGTACTTTTAGCTACAGTTCTTTTGATGATTATTATATCCAACAGTGGTTATGAGACTACAAAAGTTGGCAAGGTGCTTGAGGGATCTCCTGCATATGAGGCAGGATTAAGAGAAGGCGATATAATTAGATCTTATGACGGCAAAAAGGTTTATGCTCCTGCTGAGGAAATGTTATTCTTAATGGCATCCAAGGGAAAAGAAGCCAATATTAAAATTGAGAGAAACGGTAATGAAGAACAAATTACTGTAAAGCCATTGGTGATACCGGCAAATAGATTGTTATTAGGCTTTAGAGCAAAGGAGTCTTATGGAAAGGAATCCAATGTCGTCAATAGCGTTATAAGTAATCAGGCTGATGAAAAAAATAACCTGAAACCTGGAGACAGGATACTTAAGATAGACAATCAGGAAATTAAATCCATGCCTGATATTTTGAATTATTTAAAGAAGGTATATGATGAAAAGCTGAAAAATGATCAAGCTGATGAAAATAAAGATGACAAAAGTAATGAGAACAATATCGTTCTTAATGTCAATGTCTTAAGGGATGGCAACGTTGAACCATTGCAAATTAAACCATTCTTTGAACAAGGCCGCTCTGACAGCTATGATATAGGAATGGCATTTGCTCCAAGTGTAAAGGGTGGGGCTGGTGATATCGTAAGGGAAGCTTTTATAAGCACATATTCATACACCAGGGTATCCATCTATTCTATAATATACCTTTTTCAGGGCAAATTCTCATTTGCAGAGGTTACAGGGCCTGTTGGCATGGTAGCTACAATGAATGAAGTGGTTCAGATGGTACCGACATTAAAAGACAAGATTTTAAGCACTTTAAATCTAATGGTGTTTATATCAATAGCACTTGGTATAGCAAACCTTCTTCCGATACCGCCTGCAGACGGAAGCAGACTCATTTTATTAGCATTGGAGGCTGTAAGAAGAAAACCTCTTCCTGTAGAAAAGGAGAGGATGATTATGGCTGCAGGATTTGTATTTATGATGATATTGTTTGTTGTAGTGTTGTTTAGTGATATATTCAAGATATTTAACGGAATTGGAGTACAATAATATGGGCGATTTTTCAATAAGCCGAAAGAAAACCAGAAAAATACCTGTAGGCTCACTGTATATTGGGGGAGATGCTCCAATACTTGTCCAGTCTATGACAAATACCGATACAAGGGATGTCAAGGGAACTACCGAACAGATCAAAAGGCTGGAGGCAGCAGGCTGCGATATTATAAGGGTTGCTGTTTTGGATATGGAAGCTGCTGAAGCTGTTGGTGAGATTAAGAAGGAGATTAAAATACCTTTGGTTGCTGATATACATTTTGACTACAGGCTTGCTCTTAAGTGTATGGAAAAAGGTGTAGACAAGATAAGGATCAATCCAGGAAACATAGGCGGTATGGAGAGGGTCAGGAAGGTTGCCCAAATGGCAAAGGAAAGAAACATACCCATAAGGATCGGTGTTAATTCCGGCTCTATTGAAAAGGATATACTTGAAAGGTATAAAGGAGTTACTGCTGAAGGTATGGTAGAAAGTGCACTTTATCATGCTTCACTTTTGGAGGAATGCAATTTCCAAGACATTGCTATTTCAATTAAGGCATCCAATGTTCCACTTACGTTAGCTTCCTACCGTATGATGTCTGAGAAGGCTGATTATCCGCTGCATTTAGGCGTGACTGAGGCAGGAACAGTCTATAAGGGAACTGTAAAATCTTCGGTGGGTATCGGTGCACTTTTAGCAGAAGGAATTGGCGATACAATAAGGGTGTCCCTTACTGGAGATCCGGTAGAGGAAATCAGGGCAGGTATAGAGATACTCAAGTCTTTAGAGCTTAAGAAGGGCGGAATAGATTTCATATCCTGTCCCACATGCGGCAGATGCAAGATTGATTTAATAAAAATTGCCAACAGTATTGAGGAAAAGCTCCGAGGTTTGGAGGCAAACTTGAAAATTGCAATAATGGGATGTGCAGTGAATGGACCGGGGGAGGCAAGGCACGCTGATATTGGTATAGCAGGCGGAGACGGAGAAGTACTGCTGTTCAAAAAGGGTGAAATAGTCCGCAAAATTCCCCAGGAGAGGGTAGTTGAAGAGTTTCTTTCAGAAGTCAGGAAGATGTGTTGAAATAACTGATAATATTTAAGGTGCTTATAAAAAGGGTTAAATGAAAAAGTAAAATCCACTTTGTAAGATTAAAATCCATCCCCTTTAGAAAATTTAGTGATTTTTCTAAAAGAGGTGGATTTTTTATGCGGGTAAATTGTTGTTTTTCATTATTTTTGGTACAATAAAGGAGCAAAAAGCTCATTTTAATTGAATTTT
>JAEYYB010000180.1 GCA_023430975.1 Bacillota bacterium
AGTTAATAATGAATTTCGGCAGTGCTGACCTTGTTATGAACACAGACAACCATATGTATTATGAATATCCGTAATGAAGTAGGGATGGAATCCTGAGGTAACAACGGAAGGGTGGAGCAACGGTCATACGCTAAAAGAAAAGAACTGACAAGTTTGCCAGTTCCATTAGAATCTTATCGAACCGCCATATACCGAACGGTACGTACGGTGGTGTGAGAGGTCGGCGGTTAGTCACCGCCTCCTACTCGATTGAGGTGCCATTAATCAAGCCAATTGATCCCATTATATTGATAATCGAAGTAACAACCAATAAGGCTGCATTGATCCATGCTTTCTTTGTTCTGCCCATATGAAACCTCCGACTTTCTCATGACTCTTATATAGTTTTTACCTATGCAATTCAATTACTATAGAACATTGTGTAAGGATGTGGCTATTTTATGATGCCTCAAAGGATCTGTTAGGGAAGCACTCTTTAACAGAAAAGACCTGACAAATGCGATTATTCTGTCCAAAATGAATTCCTCGATTTAGATATAACAAGGAAAATTTCCAATGGGTGGAACTGTTTTGTTATTAATGTGCATTTGTCAAGACATCAAAAATATGTTATCATGTATACAATATACAATAACCATCGCTGCAAGGCTTGTTAATAAAGGGATGCGGTAAAATAAGAAGAAAACATCACAAAAATTATGTTGAGGAGAATGTATATGAATTCAAAATATAAACAAGGTAAATGGTGCAAAGAAATTGACGTTAGAGACTTTATTCAAAAAAATTACACACCCTATGATGGGGATGAAAGTTTTTTAGCTCAACCGACTGATTCCACGATAAAACTTTGGTCAAAAGTAAAAGAATTGATGAAGGTTGAAAGGGAAAGAGGAGGAATAATAGATATCGATACAAAGACTATATCCACCATAGTTTCTCATGAGCCTGGTTATATTGATAAAGAACTTGAGAAAATTGTCGGTTTGCAGGCAGATGAACCTCTTAAAAGGACAATTATGCCATTTGGAGGAATCAGGATGGTACGTTCATCCCTTAAAGCCTATGACAGGCCGATGGACCCGAATGTTGAAAATGTATTCAAATATAGGAAAACACATAATGATGGAGTATTTGATGCATTTACAGATGAAATGAAAAAGGCTCGTCATACAGGTATTATTACAGGCCTACCTGATTCTTATGGAAGGGGAAGGATTATCGGTGATTATAGAAGGGTTGCCCTTTATGGAGTTGATTATTTAATACAAAAGAAGAAAGAAGCAAAATCAAATTATGTTTTTGATATAATGAACTCGCCTATTATAAGACAAAGAGAAGAAATAAGCGAACACATAAGAGCATTGGAAGAACTTAAATTAATGGCAGCAAGCTATGGTTATGATATCGGTAAGCCTGCACAAAATACATTGGAAGCAATACAATGGCTTTATTTTGGATATTTGGCAGCTGTAAAAGAGCAGAATGGTGCTGCTATGAGTTTGGGAAGAGTGTCTACTTTCCTGGATATTTATTCAGAGAAGGATTTAGAAGAAGGCAGGTTTACGGAAGAACAGATACAGGAAATAGTTGACCATTTTGTTATGAAACTTAGAATGGTCAGATTCCTGCGTACTCCGGCTTATGATGAACTTTTCTCGGGAGATCCCACATGGATTACTGAAGCTTTTGCAGGTATGGGTTTGGATGGCAGGCATATGGTAACAAAAATGTCTTATAGATTATTAAACACGCTGGTGAACTTAGGTCCGGCACCTGAACCTAATATGACGGTGCTATGGTCAAGTAAGCTTCCCACGAACTTTAAAAAATATTGTGCCAAGTTGTCGATAGAAACTTCATCAATTCAATATGAGAATGATGATTTGATGAGGGAAAAGTTTGGTGATGACTATGGGATTGCCTGCTGTGTTTCTGCCATGAAATTAGGTAAACAGATGCAGTTTTTTGGTGCTAGGGCAAATCTTGCAAAATCCTTATTATATGCAATAAATGGCGGTAAGGATGAAATAACAGGAGAACAGGTAGGTCCCCTTATAGCACCTATAACATCCGAATATCTTGACTATGAAGAAGTAATGCAGAGATTTGATATGACAATGGACTGGCTCTCCAAACTTTATATTAATACACTCAATATTATACACTATATGCATGATAAATATTGCTATGAAAGAATTCAAATGGCATTGCATGATGAAGAAATTCTAAGAACCTCGGCATGTGGACTTGCGGGCCTATCTGTTGTAGTTGACTCCCTTTCGGCTATAAAACATGCAAAAGTCAGAGTTATAAGAAATGAACAAGGATTGATAACCGATTATGAAATTGAAGGGGACTATCCTAAATTTGGTAATAACAATCCGGTAGTAGATGATATTGCAGTTGATCTTGTAAAGACGTTTATGAATAAACTCAGCAAGCATAAAACATATAGAGATAGTAAACCTACAATGTCAATTCTTACAATAACGTCAAATGTTGTTTATGGTAAAAAAACAGGAAGCACTCCTGACGGCAGAAAACACGGTGAACCATTTGCACCAGGTGCAAATCCTATGCATAACAGGGATACAAAAGGGTGTATAGCTTCCATGGCATCTGTATCGAAAATTCCATTTGATTATAGTGAAGATGGAATATCCTATACATTTTCCATAGTACCAGGTGCATTGGGAAAGACTGATGATGATAAACTGGACAATCTTGTATCATTGATGGATGGATATTTTGATGAGAGTGGGCATCATATTAATGTAAATGTGCTCAATAAGGAAGTTCTGATTGATGCTATGGAACATCCAGAAGAGTATCCGCAGCTTACAATTAGGGTTTCCGGATATGCGGTAAACTTTATAAAGCTCACTAGAGAACAGCAAATAGATGTTATAAACAGAACATTTCATGAAAGGTTTTAATTAAAATGACAGGAAATATTCACTCGGTTGAAACATGTGGTACTTTAGATGGACCGGGGCTTAGATATGTAATTTTTTTACAAGGGTGCCAGTTGAGATGCAAATACTGTCATAATCCTGATACATGGGCTTTTAACGGCGGCAAACAGTTTACACCAGAAGAAGTTATAGAGGATATTTTAAAATACAAGTCATTCATAAAACGTGGTGGAGTCACCTTTTCCGGAGGTGAGCCTCTACTGCAAGCTGAATTTGTTAAAGAGGTTTTGCAGCTATGTAAGAAATATGGAATCCATACAGCCATTGATACATCAGGCAGTGTTCCATTATCATTGTGTGCAGGTGCACTGGATGAGGTTGACCTTGTACTGTTGGACATTAAACATATAGATACCGGTATGTGTAAAATCCTTACAGGTATGGGTAATGAGAATACAATAAAAATGCTGGACTATCTTGAGGAAAAGAAAAAGGATGTGTGGATAAGGCATGTTATTGTTCCCGGTTTCACAGAGGATTATATAGCATTGGAGAAAATGGCTGATTATCTGTCCCGGTACACAGTTATTAGAAAAATTGAATTGCTTCCTTTTCACAAAATGGGAGAATATAAATGGGAAAGCCTTGGCTTTGATTATGAATTGCTTCATACAAATGAGCCCACCAAGGAGTCCATTAATAAGATAAGGAATATTTTTAAAAAATATAATTTTAATGTTGTTTAGTCATTCCTTATATTAAAAGTGCTAATAACCTTATATTTGGAGGAGCAAATAACGAACGGTTCAAAATAATTAATCTTCATTTGGCAAAGCAAAATAACGAGCGATTTTCGTTGTTTTGTGATAGACAAATGGTAAGAGTAATTGATTTTAATGGATTTGCGACGGACAAATGTAAGATATTATTCACTTTAATAGATGAATTTGCTGGAGGAGAGTCATAATGGCAAACTTTTTAAGTCCTGATCAGATAACAAAATATACTGAAGAAGTTGGAATAAAAAAAGCTAGTACAGGCATTTTTAACAGCTTTATGCTTGCATTTATGGGTGGCATGTTTATCGCTTTAGCGTCTATAGGAAGCATTATTGCGACATGTACAATACAAAATTTCAGCCTGGCTGCTTTAATATCAGGTATAATATTTTCAACCGGACTAATGATGGTCGTTATTGCGGGTGGGGCATTATTTACAGGTAATGTACTTATTATTATTTCGGTTCTGCAAAAAAAGGTTTCGACGATAAGTATGTTTATTAATTTAGGGATATCTTTTATTGGCAATCTTGTTGGGGCACTGTTTACAGTTGTTATTATTCACTTTTCAGGAGCATTGGAAGGTGCCAATGGTGCCATATTGGCAAAACTAATTACCAAAGCTGCCCACAAAGTAGAGTATCCATTCTCAAAAGCTTTTTTGCTGGGGGTTTTGTGCAATATCCTTGTTTGTCTAGCGGTGTGGATGATGTCTTCTGCTAAAGATACAAGCGGAAAAGTCCTGGCATGCTTTTTCCCAATTACTTTGTTTATTCTAAGTGGCTATGAACATATTGTTGCAAATATGTTCTATATTCCGGCAGGCATTCTGGTACGCACGAATGCAGACTATGTTCAGATGTCCGGGGTATCAAGCAATATTGTTTCCCAGATAACATTTAGCGGGCTTATAGATAATTTTATACCTGTTCTTCTTGGAAACTTTGTAGGTGGAATAATTATTGGTGTAGCCTACAGTACTATCTATACTGTAAACAATATCAAATTACCCGGTATTGGGAAGTAATTAACGATACACAACCCATCTTTTCTTATATCGGTTCAAGCTGAAGTAGATAACTTCATGAATAAATAGGAGAAATAATAGCTAAAATAACAAGAGCTGTCATTAATCATTGAAATAAGAAATTGCAGATGCATTAAAATATATTAATTACGCAGGAGGAAGTACTATGTCAGATTTATTTGACTTACAAGGGAAAGTAGCGGTTATAACAGGAGCATCTTCCGGATTAGGTGTACAATTTGCAAAAGTTCTTGCTAAACATGGAGCAAATATAGCTATTGTTGCAAGGCGGGTTGAAAAGCTGGAAGCCGTAAAAGCAGATATTGAAAAACTCGGTGTAAAATGTTTATCACTAAGATGTGACGTATCAAAAACTGAAGATATAAAGAGTGCAGTAAGCAAGATTAATGAGCATTTTGGAACTATTGATATCCTGGTAAATAATGCGGGTATTGGGTTGTTCGGACCGGCAGAAGAGCAGTCCGATGAACTATGGGAAACAATGATGAGCGTTAACTTGAATGGAGCATACTATTTTTCACGTGAAGTTGGAAAAATTATGATTGGAAAGAAATATGGGAGAATAATCAATATTGGTTCGATACACAGTACTGTTGCAATGACAGGATTACCTTTAACCGCATACTGTACCACTAAAGGCGGGCTGGAAATGTTGACAAAATCACTGGCAAATGAGTGGGCAAAATACAATATCACAGTCAATTCAATCGGACCTGGATACTTTCCAAGTGAAATGACTGAAGATGTACTTGCAAATGAAGATTTTATGAAAGTTATAAAGTCAAATTGTCCTATGGGAAGGCCAGGAAGAGATGGTGAACTAGACGGAGCTATACTATACTTCGCTTCAGATGCATCAAGTTATACTACAGGGCAGTTATTAACAATTGATGGCGGCTGGACAACTATATAAAAGAAGCAGCAGGCAACAATCAGGATAGTCCAAGGTATGGTATCCCGAAGTTATTTTGAAATACAAAATGATTTATATTTGCTGCTGTTTAACCTTTTTTTAGCAAGCCATTAAGGTCTTTATAGTTTTACATGTGTGATCTTTGTTGTGATAGATAAGAATTATATTAATAAGTTCATGACGAAGGGTGGCATATGAAGTATGACAAGGCATATCGTCTGGGCTATACACTACTTATCCGAAACATATTTTTTACTAAATGTTTTGCAATAATCATTTTATTTTTTTAATTATTGCAAAACATTTTCCATATATATTTATTATTCCTGGTACATAAGGAATGATCAAGATATTACTTTCAAACTAAAAAATTCTATATTTTATTAAGTTAAGTTTAATTCAAAAAATGTCGAAAATGTGCTATATTAAAAAGTGATAAAATTTTATATTTGTCTGTCGCAAATCTCGTTGAAACATTCGTTATTTGCTCTGCCAAATGTAAGATTATTATTAACACTTTTAATATATATTAAATTGAATGATAATTCTAATGATGAAGGGTATGTTTATACGAATGAAGAAAAGTTCAAAAGTAAGAAAGAATAGTGTTAGGATCAATCGCAACTTCTTTATTTTTCAAGGTATTATGATATCGCTTTTGTTGTATCTTACTTGGGGGTCTTGGGCTAAATTTATTATTTTTATTGTCTTGGAAATGATAGCATATTGTGCTTTTGTATATTATTTGATAGCGAAGAAAATCAAGAAAAAGAATAACATAAAAAATGTACATTATAAAGAGGTATATAAAAAGGCGAAGAGTAATTCCAGAGATGTAGTTGAATCCAGTGAAAATAAAGGATTAAGAAGAGTGGGCAAAAACTATAACTGGGAGATATCCGATCACAGCTCGGAGCAGGAATCTATAGCTTATTCCGGCTATTCTCCAAGCACAACGAATAGAAATACTGAAACACCAGACCAACTTAATTCTGGGCGTAGTTCCATAAATGACTCAAAAAAATATACTCCTCGAGAAGAAACTAAAAAATTTGTACCCTACCGATCCCCTTTTGAACCTATTAGGCCAAGGATAGATGAACAAGCGGCAGAGATAGATAAAGCAAGTGAACTTACAGCGGCTGAGGTGCCGGATGTTGAAGACGCTAAAGTTGAAATTACAGAATGTAAAGAAGAAAATATAGAAGAAGTCAATATAGAAGACAGCATTGAAGACAGCATAGAAGGAAGCATAGACGACGATATGGAAGAGAATGTAGAAGATAGCATAGAAGACGATATAGAAGAGAATGTAAATGACAACCTAGAATTTGACATAGAAGATATGATAGAAGAAACTATCCTGGATTCGCAAATGGATTGTAATACACTTAAAGAATATAATGGTGAATTTGAAGAGAGAAGGTCTATCACACTTACTAAAGTGGGTAATAAAGTAATAACTGATTCCAAGCCAACGGGGAATAGTGCTGGACTTCGCTACTCGCCATGCACACCGGAGGGTCGCGTTGACTCTCAACAGAGCTTTCCATATACCCCGGCAGGTCGCGTTGACTCTCAAGAGAGCTTTCCATGTACTCCGACAGGTCGTGTTGATTCTCAACAAAGCTCTCCATGCATCACAGTTCGGTCTGGAAAAATGAGAATGGATTTTGCCCAATATGAACCTCCGGTTGAACTTCTTAGTAAAAATGAAGTATTGGATTATGATGAAGAAACCGAAGCTTATATTGAATATAACTCGCATAAACTAATTGATACATTAGCAAGTTTTGGGGTGGGTGCCAAGGTTTTGAATGTGAGCAAGGGGCCTACAGTCACTCGCTACGAGCTGCAGCCCAATGCAGGGGTTAAAGTCAGTAAAATAGTAAACTTAGCCGATGATATTGCACTGAATCTTGCGGCAACAGGAGTGAGAATAGAAGCACCTATTCCAGGTAAAGCAGCTATTGGAATTGAAATACCCAATAAGAAAAATGTGGCTGTATTTCTTCGGGATGTTATTGAGACGGATGCGTTTCAGAATTATTCTTCCAAACTGGCCTTTGCAGTAGGAAAGGATATTGCAGGAAATGTTGTGGTTGGGGACATTGCAAAAATGCCGCACCTCTTAATTGCGGGTGCTACCGGGTCTGGGAAGAGCGTTTGTATTAATACGCTGATAATCAGTATTCTATATAAGGCATCCCCAGCGGAAGTACGCCTTCTTATGGTAGATCCAAAAGTAGTTGAACTTGGTATCTATAACGGCATTCCTCATCTCTTGATTCCTGTGGTTACCGATCCCAAAAAAGCATCAGGGGCACTTACGTGGGCAGTAATGGAAATGACAAATCGTTATAGGCTTTTTGCAGAAAACAATGTCAGGGATTTAAAGGGCTATAACGGGCTCATAAAGGAGAGGGGAGAAGGGGAAACTTTGCCCCAGATCGTAATAATTATTGATGAGCTTGCAGATTTGATGATGGTGGCTCCTAATGAGGTAGAGGATTCCATTTGCCGATTGGCACAAATGGCAAGAGCAGCAGGTATGCATTTGGTAATCGCAACACAGAGGCCTTCAGTTAACGTAATTACCGGTGTGATAAAAGCCAATATTCCTTCCAGAATTTCGTTTGCTGTTTCCTCCCAAATTGACTCCAGAACCATATTGGATATGGCTGGAGCAGAAAAACTCCTTGGCAGAGGAGATATGCTGTTTTATCCACTAGGTCAGCCAAAGCCTCTGAGAGTACAGGGAAGCTTTATTTCCGACAAGGAAGTAGAGAGATTCGTAACACATATCAAATCGCTGCAGAGTGCGGAGTACGATGAGGAAATATTACAAAAGATAGAGAACCAGACCCCAGAAACACAAAAACCTGATTCAAGCGGAGATGACGAACTGCTTCCGCAAGCAATCTTGATGGTTTTGGAATTGGGGCAGGCTTCGGCATCATTGATACAACGAAAATTCAAAGTCGGATATTCAAGAGCCGCTAGAATTTTGGACCAAATGGAGGCATGGGGAGTGGTTAGTGCATCGGATGGCAGCGGCAAACCAAGGCAAATCCTGATAACCAGGCAGGAGTGGATTGAGTTGAACGCATAAGGGTTATAATATGGAACTTTTTCAAATAGTTGATAAATATCCTAACGAATGATAAAATTTATCTATATTAAAAATAAGTTTTATTATTTGTTAGGGGATATTCAAGATATGATTCATATTCTGAGTAAGACATAAAAAGCATTTTATTTTTCATAATATGCATTTAAATCTTCCAAATATCTTTTTAAGGATAGATATTTTCTTTAATTATCCCCTAAATTAAAAAGGGGAGAAAGAAATGATAGTTAAGGGAATAAAAAAGAGTATATGCTTGTTTTCTGTTTTTTGTGTTATGGTTACCAATTTTAACGTGAATTTCTCAGCAAGTGCACAAGTAAGCTCAGAGATTCAAACAGGCACAAGAAACTTATCAGTAGCACAAGAAGTTTATTCTACACCAATGTCTACACCAGATACACCTATAACTGTAGCACAAGCGGTTTATCCCACGGCTGCAGCTTCAACTACGCCAGTACCTGTGTTTACACCAACTAAAGAACCTCTTACAGTGACAAATTCAGTCTATCCAACATCGACAATAACTCCAACACCGACAATAACTCCAACATCGATAACAACTCCAACAGCACCAATAACTCCAATACCAACAAAGAATGAAGCCGACGATTATGGAAACGACATTTCCGATGCATTTACTATCCCTGCTGACATTTCCATCTCAGGTAGGCTCGATAGTTCCGATCCTGCAGATGTATTTTGTTTTTCAACCGACATAGATGTTGATACAGTTGTTACAATTAAATACAGTGATTGTATATCGGCAAGTTTATTGGAGTTGTCGGGAAATGAGGTTGCTGCAGATGAAAGGCATGGCAGCGGAGCTTTAACTCTTGGTGTCCATGCTTTGAAGAAAATGAATTATTACATAAAGGTAAAAAGTCCTCATCAGGAACCGGTTGATTATACCGTTAGTGTTGCAGGCCCGGTAGTTGATGACTTCGGTGATACACAAGAAAGTTCAAAGGAAATAAAGTTAAACAGTTTTATAGAGGGTAAAATTGAAAGTTACCCTGATAGAGATTATTTCTGTTTTACACCGTCTGTCGATGGCATCTATTATATAGAGAAATTTTCTTCATATGACAGCAATGATATAGTAGTGGGTGGTGCTTTGAAATTTTATGATGAAAATGGTCAGATTCTACAAAGCACTTTATACCGTTCCTTTTACTCATACAAGCTGGAAAAAGGTAAAACCTACTATATATCAGTTTCAAACGATGATTATGTAAATAAAACCTTCTACTATTCCTTTGTTCTAAGAGGGCCAGTTTTAGATGACCATGGTAATACAAAAGAAACCGCAACCCAAATCCAGGTTGAGAGCCTTGTTGAAGGGTATTTAGAACTAAACGACGTCGATTATTTCAGTTTTAAGACTGCTGCAGAGGGATTATACAGTATTGGAAATTACCAGATAGATAACTATGTTCTTAACTCTACACAAGCGATTGATAGAATTACTTTATATGATGAAGAAGGCAATCAATTAGGCCGTTACAATTACTCAATGGCATATTATCTGGAAAAGGATCAAACATATTATATATCTGTTACACATGATTCTCTCTGGCCCTATGCGTTTGGCTACTACATATTGATAAAAGGACCCTGTGAAGATGATTATGGTAATAAAAAAGAATCAGCAACGGAAATTTACCTGGATAATAAAGTTGAGGGCTTCACAAATTATAATAACGATGTTGATTGTTTCAGCCTCAGAGCTCCAGTCAACGGAATATATTATATTGACAGCTCGACATTAGGTTGGGATAATATCAGAGTTTATAATGAGGAGAGCGGAGAGCTTCCAATGAGTAATAATGGATCCAATAATTATTACTCATTGGAAAACGACACAATATATTATATTAATATATCTAGGCCTTATGCTAGCTCAAACAAATATTCATTCACAATAAAGCTATCAAGTTCCGATGATTATGGGGATACAATGAAAACGGCAGAGGAAATACAATTGGGCAGTCGAATTAAGGGCTTTGCAGATATTTTGTATGACTCAGACTATTTCTGCTTTAAGCCTTCAGAATCCGGAACATACTATATTGAAAATTTTTATGCACAGAGTAGTGGCTATGGCAGCAATTACATTTTCATGAACAATGTGTTGGGGGTTGTTGGTGCAAATGGTGGTACTGTTTACCCCAAGTTTGACAATAACGGTAATAAAAGAGCATATATCAATATGTTAAAGGATGAGACATATTACATGTATATAAAAAATCCCAATTGCGACAGGCCTTTTACCTATTGGTTTCAACTTGAGGGACCGATTATAGATGATTATGGCGATTCTATAGAATCGGGCAAGGAAATACAATTGGGTAAAGAGGTTAAGGGCAGTATAAATAATGTTCGGGATTATGACTATTTCGTCCTGGAACCTTCAACTACAGGAATATACTACTTGGATAAGTTTACCATAACCTATACCTACAATGATTTTCCCAATCCAAATATAGAAATAGTTGATTCAAACGGTACTTATGTGGATATGGATTATGGGGATCATCGTTCCAATAAAGCTTATTTTTCTTTAACTAAAGGTAATAAGTATTATATCTATGTAAATAGCGGTAGTGAATTTTCAATGTTTAACTATGTATTCACAATAAATGGACCAATAATAGATGACGTAGAAAACACTCCAAGTCTTTCAAAAACATTGGAAATCGGGAAGGTTGCAGACGGAAAAATAGACTATTATACAGATCAAGATTTTTTCAGCTTCACAACCGCTGAAAAAGGCTTTTATTCCCTATCATTAAATTGCATGGATTCGATTGATATTATACTATATGATGAACGTTATAGACCGGTTTCCATATCTTCCTATAGTACTGATAATGTGGAACAGTGTTTTAGACTGGAATCAAATAAGTCTTACTATATAAGAATATCGGCTTATAACTATGACACAAGTGATATGAATTACAGTATTTGTGTTAATGGCCCAATAATTGATGATTATGGAAACTCCATAAATGACAGTTCTTTGGTTAAAATGGGTGATACCAAGGCCAAAATAGACTATCTAGGGGATATAGATATGTTTATGTTTATTCCTTCATCCACGGGTACTTACCATTTTAATATAAATACAGATACCATATCGGCCATAAAGTTTTATGATATCAATGGCTTCGATATAAGAAATACAATTGTAGATGCAAATACGGCAAGCTGTAATCTTTCGGCATACGATACTTGTTTTATTGCTGTCAATAATGACAAAACTCTTTCTGTTGGTAATTATACCCTTACCATCAGTAAGGCTTTGGTACAGGACACCTTCAAAATAACAGGGTATGTGAAGCCTGACTTTTCAGATAAATCATCAAACCCGATAAAAGCAGGATTCAAAGTATCTCTTGCAGGAACACAAATTACTACCGCAACTGATGAAAATGGATATTTCGAGATCACAAATATACCGAAGTCAGATAAAGGATATGATGTTTTGATTGCAAAGGATGGTTATCTTAAAAGGCAAATCAAGAATGTTATCGTAAGCGGTAATATTTCGTTATCACAATCGGAAGCACCAATTGAGATGTGGGCTGGAGATTTGGATGAATCCCATGATGGTGTTATAAACATTAAAGATGTCATTATGATTGCAAAAGCCTTTAATTCTTGTAAAGGTGATTCTCTGTATTTAGAAAGTATGGATTTGGATAACAATTCTGTGATAAACATTTTAGATATGATCATTGTAGCAAAACACTTTAATCAGACAACAGAAGGCTATCCGCAAGTAAGCGTTGAGTAAATAAGAGACATCTTGCATCAATGAAATAAAACCGGCTGTGAACTAGCCGAAATGGCTTTGGTACAGCTGGTTTTATTTAGAATTTATAATTTTTCCGTAATAATCCGTTTCAATAATTTTTGTGGAGTATTTAAATTTTTCAGAGACAATTCTGTTTACTTCTTTAATATAATTGCTGTCTGCTTTAGTTTCATTTATATACTCGATGGAGTTTGAGGCTGTATTATATCTGGCTTTGTCGGTGATCCAGCTTCTGTTTGAAAAAATCACCAGAGGATCAGATTCAGACAAAATATCAGTACCCATCAGAAGGCGTGAGTCATAATCAAGTCCGAATAAATTTGATAGAGTAGGTATTATATCAAGGCTTGAGCATTGTTTATCTATAATAACGGTATCCATTCCCTTTTTCCAGAGGATAAATGTGCTTTTATACAATTCAAAATTACCTTCAACTTTATGGCCTGCAAGTTCATCGATATTTTCTTTTGGAAGGCCATACGGATAGTGGTCAGGACTAATTGCAATTACAGTCTTGTCGGCAACACCGGCAGCTTCCAGCTTTTCCAAAAGTGACTTTATAGCAAATTCAAGCTCTAAATTGCATGCAATATACGCCTTTGAAGTATCGGAATAGGGGAGATCCTTGACATAGGATTTGTTTTTTCTTGCTATGTAGTTACCGCCGAAGCTGTAATTCAAGTGGCCGCTGACAGTCATGTAGTATGTGTGAAATGGTTTGGTGCCGATATATTCGCTTGCTGTAACATCTATCATTTCAAGATCGGATTCGGGCCAGGTGTTTTTTATATTCAGTCCATTACCTACTCCTTTGTAATCATAACCCATGTTTGGATGCGAAATATGCCTGTCATAATACTTATATGAATGATTATGGTATGCCTTCAAAGTATAACCCAAATTTTTGAACTGGTTGCCCATCACAAAGGGCATGTAATTTTTACCGGTACGGCTGAAACTCCAAATTCCGGATTTGGGTATGAGACCGGTACAGGCAACAAATTCTCCGTCAGAAGTGCTAACTTTCCATACTGGATTGTAAAAGTTATTGAATACAAATCCCTCAGTTGACATTTTATATAAGGTTGGAGTTAGTTCGGGGCTAATGGCATAAGGAGAGAAGCCTTCCGCTGTTATAAGAATTAAATTATATCCCTTAAACATTCCGGTATATTGGTTCTTTTTTGTAGGTTCAACGGAAGAAAAATATTTATGCATATCAAGAAGAGATTTATTCTTCTCATTAGAAATTATGGAATTAAAATCAATATCTAAAATATTGGCTTCATATTGCGGCTCAGGAGTTGGGGTGGTGTCGGTGTATTTAACATCAATACTTGGTGCAGGTGTTGCTTCAATTTCATAGACAGCATTTGCGACAGATTTTCCAATAAAACTGTATCCCAATACATCTTTTTGTTCGTTGAAATTAAAACTTGGAATAAGCCGTTTTATATCTAATTCCATTGTTGTCATGAGGCCTAATTTTTTTATGGATAACTCTGGTACATAAGAGTCATGATACAGCGAGTACTGTGAAAAGGGATCATCTTTGGTTAAGTTTATACATATTATAGAAGCTGCTCGACTGAGGATTAAAAATAACAATAGAAAGCAAAAAGAACTTAACTTTAATCTTGTAACAGAAGCCTTCCTAAGAGCAAAGAACAAAATCAGCATGGGAATTAATAGCAGTATAACAGCAATAATATTTTTTAAAATTGCAGTTACAATGATTTCCTTGAACTGAAGTACATCTCCTGCCCCTGTAAGCGAAAAGAGTGACAGAGGAGTTTTAAATACATCGTAATAAATAAGTTGAATACTATAGACAAGGATGAGCAGAGTTAGCAGTATTGCAGCTATTATTTTATTTGGTTTGGACTGGAACAAGCTTGACAGTATAAATAACACAGTACCTGCTGATAGAGAAAATAGTACAGTGAAGGCAAAGTCCGGGCTTAGTCCTCTGAATGTCCAAATGCTGAAAATAAGCTCGAGATAATTTATTGTTATTATATAAAATACTAAAATCCAATATTTTGCGAAGAGTGCAAGAGCTGCCTTAATCTTGTTTATGATGAAAGAATTCATTAATAAATACCTCCAATATGTTTGAGTGAAGGCCAATAAAATTATTATATCGTGTATTCAAACAAAAATCGACAAAAATATTTATAAATGTGTTAAAATCAAGCAGGGTTAGCATTTCTGCAGTTCCTGAAGAGCAGGTTATAGCACAAATAATAAAATTATGATAATATTACAGTAGAAGCTGGTTATTGAAGGAGGAGTCATGGGATCATGGCAAATAGAAACTATCCGTTATATGAAACAACTATCTTTGAAGATTTCAGGATAATGACGGAAAATGTTGCTAAGAAATATCCGGACAGAATTGCTATATCATACAAAAAGAATCCACGGGATAAAGAAACGGTGAAGGTAACCTATCTGGAAGCAAGAGATTACATCCGAAATATGGGAACAGGGCTCATATCGATGGGGTGCAGAGATAAGCATGTTGCATTGATCGGAGAGAGCTCGTATGATTGGGTTTGTTCCTATTTCAGCCTTATGGCTATTGGAGCAGTAGTTGTACCCATAGATATAAACTTGCCAATTGATGAAATTGCAGGTACTTTGAATACTGCAGAATGTGAAGTTCTGATTTATAGCATGACTATTGAAGCTAAAATTAAAGAGTTGCGTGAGAAAGTTCCATACCTCAAAACTTGTATCTGCATGGGAGAGCTAAAAATTGAAGATGTTTATAACCTATCTGATGTTGCACTAAATGGCGGGAAACGTTATAAAAGCGGTGATAACTCATATTATGATTACAAAATCGACAGCGAGCGGCTTGCTACCATTGTATTTACTTCAGGGACCACAGGTAAGGGAAAAGGTGTTATGCTTTCTCAGAAAAATATCGTTACAGATATGACACAGGGAATGTACAATTTTGCCATTTCTCCTAAGACCATGAATGTGCTGCCACCGCATCATACTTTTGGATCTACCGTAAATTTTGTAGGGCATTTTTCACAAGGGTCTGAGATATATATTTCCAGTGGACTAAAGTACATTGCTAACGAGATGGCAGAGCAGCAGCCTACACATTTGGTACTGGTACCTTTGTTCGTAGAAAATATGTACAAGAAAATCTGGGCAGGTGCTGAAAAAAGCGGTCAGACCAAAACCTTACGTAGAATGATGAAGCTAAGCAACTTCTTGCGAAAGTTTGGTATTGATCTGCGTCATAAGTTTTTTAAGAGCATATTGGATTCTTTTGGAAGCAAGCTTGAAATGATTATATGCGGCGGTGCCAGCCTGAACCAGGATATTATCGATACTTTTGACGCAATAGGCATTACTATCCTTAACGGCTACGGAATAACTGAATGTGCCCCGTTGATTTCCTGCAACAGGAATAAGTACCAGAAGAAAGGAAGCGTGGGTATTCCCATCATCGGCGAATTGGTAAAAATCAAGGACCCTGATGAAAACGGTGAAGGCGAAATATGTGTAAAAGGCCCTAATGTTATGTTGGGCTACTACAAGGACCCTAAAGCTACGGCTGAAGCATTCGATGAAGAGGGATATTTTAAAACAGGAGATTATGGAAAACTGGATGAAGAGGGATGGATTTACATTACTGGAAGAATGAAAAACCTCATTATATTAAGCAATGGAAAAAATGTGTATCCTGAAGAAATTGAAAATGAAATCTCCAGAGTCTATGGTGTGTCAGAGGTTATTGTTTACGCAGGAGAAAGCAAGACACAGAAAGAGGTTATTGTTGCTGAGATTTTTCCTGACTTTGAAGCATTGAAAACAAAAGGAATAGAAGATGTTAACGATTATTTCAATGAGGAGATAAAGAAGGTAAACAGCAGAATGGTTTCATATAAAGCTGTCAAAACGGTTAAAATTCGCCAGGAGGAATTTAAAAAGAATACATCTAAAAAAATACTTCGTTTTGCTATTGATAAAAGCTTGCCTGTGATAGATTCGGATGCATAATTTTTAAGCTTGTGTATAGATAAGGAATAGCTTGTACAGATGTTGAACTTATATAATTATATAACTTACAATTTGGTATCTATGACAAAAGGCTTGCGAGTTAATACAGAAACAAGTGCTATTAATGTCTGCGAAGTTATGGAATAATACACCGCGATTTATCGCAACAACAACTGCAGCTGCAAAATCTCAAGCGATTTATTAAAACAGGCAGTCCCATGTTTGAAGTGATTAATTTGTTCATATGAGAAAAAGCCGGATACAATCAAAGTATTCGGCTCTATCATACCAAGTATTAAAACAAATTCAGTCTTCGGTTGTATCGTCAGGCTTATCATCTATTTCTTCATTGAGCTCCTTGGAGAATTCTTCTAATAATCTGGGCTTGTATCTTGCATGATTTAAGATATAGCCTGGGCCATTATTCTTACGCAAACTGAAAAATTTTATTGTCATATAGATGGATAAATATAAAGCTACTATAATTATCCCTGCTATTAAGCCTGGTGCTAGGCCCGGTATAAACGGCATACTTAAAATAGCAATAATTATACTTACCAAACTAATCCAGGAGGTAAATGGATAACCTGGCATTTGGCATTTTCCATTCGGTGGACACCCATTCATTTTGCGAAAACGTATATGAGTTGCCATAATAGCTCCATAGGTAAACAATAAAGCGAAGCCTCCGGAGCTTACCAGGAACAAATAAACTCTGGGCAGCATTAGACCCAGCCATAATCCTGCAAGCATGGCAAAACCTGAAAATAATATTCCGTGATACGGAGCATTGCTCTTATCTTTAAGCCACTTAGGTGCATGGTTTTCATCTGCAAGGGAGCGGATCATTCTTCCCAGCCCGAACATAGCCGCCAGCATAGTAGAAAGTATAGCTGTAATCAATACAATATTTATAACTGTACCGGCCCATCCGATCCCATGTTTATTAAGTGCCGATACCATAGCACTTGCATTTTCACTTAGTTCAGCTGTAGGAACCAGTGGAAGGACTGCAAAAATTGAAAAAATATATAATCCCACTAGAGATATAACTGTATATTTAATTGCTTTGGGAACTGTTTTTATAGGGTTTGATGCTTCTGAAGCAGCTAATCCAATTATCTCAAAACCTGCATAAGATAGTATAACTATTACCATGCTTCCTGCAATACCTTTTATACCTGCTGGAAATAAAGGTTCCTTGGCCAATTCTCCGATACCGATTGCTGGAGTTTTCGCAAATACTCCTGTTATCAATAATATTGCCAGGATTATAAAAGAAACTAAGGCCAATACCTTTATTGAGGCGAGGCCGCTTTCCAGCTTACTTAATTTATCAGCACCCAAAAGATTTAGCAGTGTAACACTAATTATAACCAAGCTTCCAAGAAGAGCTATGGATATATTGGGCATCCATCCACGAACCATTAATGAAACAGCAATAGCTTCGCTGGACATAGCCAGGATCATTCCGGTCCAGTACACCCACCCGACTACAAATCCGGCACCTTGACCAAATGTCTGTGTGGCATAGGTGCGGAAAGAGCCTGCATCAGGGTTTGCCACAGTCATCTCAGATAGAGCAGTAAGTATAAAATATACCAAAATGCCACCAAGGATATATGATATCAAAATAGAAGGTCCTGCTGAATGAATGGATACCGATGAACCAAGAAAAAATGAACCTCCTATAACAGTTCCAAGTGCCATCATTGTAAGCTGCATAGCTGACAACCCGGTATGCTTTTTTTCCATTGTTTTTACCTCTTTCTTTGCATATAAATCTTTCAGTATTATGTTTTTCAGTTGTTTAAGTATTATACTAGGGCATGAAAAAAATCCAAAAGAAGTGTTGCTTGAGATGCAAAACACTTCTTTTGGATTTAGATTATACAAATTTATCATTATATGAATTTACATTAGTCTGGAGTATATGCTGGCTTTGAAAGCTTGTTTTTCTTGAATACATATAATTTTTGCACAGAATAACTCAATATAAAGAGTGTTATTTCAGTCAAAAGTTTTGCTAATACATCCGATACGTAAAATACATTTATCAATAATGCTATAAGGCTATAGTTCAGGAACATTATAACTGCCGCTAATCCGAAATACTTAGATGCCGATTGCATATTTGAAACATTCTTTGCTCGGAAGACAAAAAACCTGTTAACTAAATAATTGAAAATTGAACTGATGACTCTTGCCATTACAACGCTCCAAAACAAGCTACCTGTGAGCCCTTGAAATACAAACAGTAAAATAAAGTCGAGAATCGCAGAGGCCAAAGATGAACTGCAAAACCTTAGAAGCGGCATCAATACAAGGATAGAGTCCTTAATGGGCCTAAAGTGTGTTCCTTTGTTGCTATCATCATAAATTGTTGATATTGGAACCTGTTTTATGGAAATTCCATCTTCCTTTGCGTTCAAAAGCATATTCAGTTCGTACTCAAATCGGCTGCCTTTTACTGAGCCCAACCATGATAGAAGCCGGGAAGGATATCCCCGAAGGCCAGTCTGCGTATCAGTTATGGCAATTCCGGTTACAAGTTTGAAGAAAAATGCCGATACATTGTTTCCCAATCTGCTTTTGAACGGTACCTTACCCTCAAATTGCCTGACTCCCAATACTATTTCTTTTTTTTCATCATCAATTGCATTGGCTATTTTGATGATATCGTCTATAGAATGCTGGCCGTCGGAATCGGCACAAACCAATGGCTCCGAACCGGAATCTAACAATTGGTAGGCAAAGCCGGTCCTCAAGGCTTCTCCTTTACCTTTGTTTTTTATATGATGCAATACTGTGCATCCGTAGTACTCTGCTTTTTTAAAAATGTGTTGAAAGTGTTTTCCGCTTCCGTCATCAATAATTAAAATACTATAATCTGTTTTCTCTTTGAGTTTTACAACTAGACTAATCAGTTTTTCGGTAGGTTCATATGCCGGTATTAAAATAGTCATTGTAACACCTCTTTTCTATTTCGATATATACAAAATATCGCTTGTACCACGTTCACGGCCCTTCCCAAGAGGATTGTTGACTACCTTGTCCATGAATACCATTTCAGATGATCCTCCTCCATCGATGTTGTAAGCAATTGTGCACCCGAGATCCTTAAAAATTTGTGCGAATTCTGTCATCGTTACACCTTTTGAATAGCCGCGACTTCTACCGTCAGCTACAATAAAGATAAAATGGTTCTTATCAATAATTCCTATACCGGTTCTTGGTTGTTTGCCTTGTATGGAATGGTTACCAAAGTTGGTGTCTACTTCAATACTTTCAATACCGGAAATTATATTTCCTTTCTCAAGCAGTGCAGGTCCAAAAGACAGAGTGTTCCAAACACCATCTGCAAGAAGCTGCTCGCCTGATGTACTGTTTTCATCATATACTTTCATGCTGCCGTCTTTGTATAGTGCAAGACCTTGTCTTGCTGGAAAATCCCGGTAAAGCACACCGTTTCGGATGATAATTCCATCATTTCGAAAGCCGTAATAATCACCGTTTATGGCAAAAGCTGCATTATTATTTGAGGCGATTACTGATGGAACCTGAATAATGTTTGTGCCAAATTTATCTTTTGCGAAAGCAGATTTAAGCAAAGTGGCATCTGCTAACTGAATATCGGCTATAAAATATACTAATTGATCTGAACCAGATCCTGTAACTACCTTTTCAATGGTTATAGTCTTATTATCACTCTTGTAGCTCATATCCGTTGTAGTATAGGTCTCCGAATTGCTGTTAATGCTTCTTGTGCTGTTGACTTCTATATCTGTAAGATTGGAAGTATTGGATTTTGAGGATACGGTACTACTCAAATCCACCTCAACATGCTCAATCAAGTAACGGTCAGCTGCTTTATAAATTACAACTCCTGCTATGATGAAAAATACTGCTAATGAACAGATAATCCATTTTCTTTTTCTAGAGATACTTAGCTTCATTGCATTCACCTCATTGGCTTTGAATTTAACACATTACTGTGGCTGCTGTTGAATTCGACCTCCTGGGTTTCTTCCACCACGGCCGCCAAAACTACCAGAACCATCAGAACCATCAGAACCACCACGACCGCCACGGCCACCGCCACCGCCAAAACCTCCAGGGCCTCTGCTTTGATTGGTGGTTTCACCGGATTCATTTAAATAGGTTACTGCATTTTTGAGCGTAAAAGTCACGACTTTTGAGCTGTCGCTGTACAATGTATAAGTTGAACCAGTTTTAAGGCCGGGAGCAGAAATTGTGACTGAAGCATACTGCTTTGAAGGAGTAGTGCTTGCTATTACTTTACCATTGTTGTCTTTTAAGGTGATTGCGGTTCCTGCTTTCTGTATGGAACTGTAGTACATAAGGATTGAAGCTTGTGTTGAACTGGTATCAGGCACTTGAGCCATTCCTGAGCTTCCTGATGCAACGATCGTACCTCCGCTTATGGAAAAGTTGCCGTCAAAATCAATTGCACCATTTCCGTCATTTGTGGGACCTTCTACATAAACACTTCCGCCTGTCATGTTGATTGAGCCATTTGAATCAGTTCCATCGCCGCCTGCATTCATATGGATGTTTCCGCCGTTAATTGTCAAAAATCCAGATTTGTTATTAACATTAAAACCATCGTCACTTGATGTTAATTTGATTTCACCGCTATTGATAGTTATGTTTTGACCTTCTATGCCTTCATAGCTGTTTTTAATTTCGATGCTTTTACCGGAAATTGATACACTGTTATCGGAGTGAATAGCATCATCTCCTGACTCAAGCGTCAAGGTACCCCCGCTAATCTCAATACTGCCATTGCTGTGAATAGCATCTTCATATGAGGAAACTGTAAATGAACCGTTCTTTATTGCAATACTGCCTGCTTTTAGTCCTTTCATACTTTCTTTGTTTGTTGAGTTTGTATCTTGTGTGGAGGCCTGATCAAAATGTCCTCCAGGACCACCGAAACCGAACTTGTCACCGCTTTTTATACTTTTACCGGGATAGCCGCCGCCGGAAGTTAGATTGAATGTACCGTCATTAATTTGCAAAACAGCATATGCATCAATGGCATCCTTTGCAGATGTAATCTTAAATGTACCGTTTTCAATTGCGATATTGCCCTTATCAGCTTCTTTATCATTAGTGGAACGTAGACCGTCTTTACCTGCATCTATGGTAATGTTAACTTTTTGAACTGCCAGCAGGTCTTTACCTACAATACCATCACCTTTTGATTTGATAATAAGCGTTCCATCTGTTATCTTTAGCTTATCCTTACTTGTAATACCGTCGTTAAAGTCACTGGTAACATTAAGTGTACCACTTCCTCCTATGGTCAGATCTGACTTTGAGAAAACTGCAGCAGAAGGCTCTCCGTTTTGATCTGCGACAGATCCGCTGCCCTGATAAATGGTGTTTTGTGTACCGTTCTCCATCAGCATTACGACTTTTTTTGCATTCTTGATATATATTGGGGCACTTTTTGAAGAAGATATTTTAGCATTATTCAGTATAATGTACACAATACCTTTATCAATTGATTTGTCTACGTTTACTACAAGGCTTCCATCGCTCAGTGTGCCTGTAACTTCATAAATTCCGCTTTTTGTAATAGTTGCGGAACCGCTGTTAAGGTTGATGGTTTGATGGCTTTGGCTTTTCCAATCGATATAATAATCTTCGCTTTCATACTTTACCGAAATCACTTTTATGGGAGATGCACTGCCGCTTGCAGTGGAGTTACCGGTTTTTATAATATTATCTGAATTACTTGCAGCAACTTTTGTTTCAGTGCTTTCATAAGAGGAACATGCCGCAAACAATACAATATTTATAATAAGAAGTGGTGCCAAAAATAATCTGTTTTTGTATTTCATAATAGGGACTCCTTTCAACTGTTGGTTGATCTTCTATCAAGTCACATTTGCTTCCTTGCTATATTTATTTTAGCAAACAATAGGGATATTAATCTCCGCCAAACTGTGGCGAAATTTTCGCAGAGTTTTTGAATTAATGAGGGAAAATTTGTAAGTATATTTCAATAATTCTTCATAATAACATAGAATTATGTTAAGGATTATTCTGTTAATGCTATAATACATAAAACCTACTTTTATTTCAAAGAGAGCTTGTCAATCATAAATGTAATTGGCATGTCACAGATAAACATAATCACTCATAATATATAGAAGATTTATTAAATGGGTGATATTATGACTGACAATGAACCGTTAAAAATAGGTATGAAGGCCCCTGATTTTAGTGCAACAACAACTTTTGGGCCTTTAAAAATATCTGACTATGAGGGAAGATGGCTTGTTTTCTTTTCACATCCCGGGGATTTTACACCTGTATGTACTACTGAATTTATTGCTTTTGCAAGATGCTACCCATATTTTGTTCAAAGAAATGCTTGCCTTTTAGGCTTGAGCATCGACAGTAATCCGTCACACCTGGCATGGGTTTATAATATTTATCAACATACAGGAATTCAAATTCCCTTCCCGATTGTAGCTGACAGGGATGCATCCATTGCAAGGCTATATGGAATGATTGCACCGGATGCGAGCAAAACTGAGACTGTTAGAAATGTATTTATTATCGATCCGAAAGGAACTATAAGGGCAATATTGCAATATCCTTTAACCAATGGCAGGAATATACCTGAAATTATAAGGCTAATTGATGCTCTACAAACTACAGATAAGGAAAAGGTTGTTACTCCGGCAAACTGGATGCCAGGGCAGCCAGTGATTGTACCTTATCCTAAAACATATCAAGAGCTGATTGAAAGGGTACAAAATCCTCAAGGATTAAAGTGCATGGATTGGTATCTGTGCTTTAAAAATTTACAGGAATAAAAACTTCTCAAAATATCCCAGACTTATGTACATGTCGGTAAGAGGGGGAACGTTGCATGTTCCCCATCAAATTTTTCTTTAATCTTTTTTATATTCCTTGTCAAATATTGATTACTTATTGATTGACTGTGCAATTAATAATGCTATAATTAAGCCAAGCAAGTAAAAGAAAAGGTTAATCATCTTTTTGATGAAGGTGTACTTATGAATAAAAAAATTATATATAAAAAAGCATATAGAATATTAGAAAACACAACGCCATTAAGATTTGACTGCGGTCTTGTGTGTGATAAAAAATGTTGTTCCGGCGGCAGCAACAACGGCATGCATTTATATCCTGGAGAAGAATTGCTTCACACTGATTCAGGATTCTTAAAAATTAGAAATGAACCTTTTGGAAATTCAGATATTCTTTTTGCAATTTGCCAAGGCATATGCAAAAGGAAGTTCCGTCCCTTAGCATGTAGAATTTTCCCTTTTGTTCCATACGTTGATTCGATGGGAAGGCTTTCTATAATTGAAGATCCGAGAGCAAAGTATTTATGTCCATTATTGTTTGATGAAGTTGAAATTAAAATAAGCAGAAGATTTAAAAGAGATATCCTTAAGGTTTTCAGGCTTCTTGTTCAGGATGAAGAAATTAAAGATTATTTACATGCTCTCTCTAGGGTGTTGGATGAATATATAAGATTTGTATCATAAGCCGTCCAAATTATGCTATTTGTCAGGTTCGATGTGAACAACAGCATCAATAACATCAAATTCACTTTTCAAATGACTCTCTATATCTTCAGTGATTTTATGACCCTGTGAAATGTTAAGAGAAGCATCAACAATTATGCTCACATCAACCATAATGTTATTTCCATATACTCGACCTCTAATATTTTTTACATTTAGTACTCCGGGTACCTGACATACTATTTTGAATATATTATCCAGGCTTTTCTTATCAAATCCGTCGGTCAGGTTATGTGCTGCTTCACGGAAAATATCCCATCCGGTTTTACATATTAATATCCCTACAACTATAGCTGCTGCAGGATCAATCCATGGCAGCCCGAATTGAGATGCAATAATTCCGATTGATGTACCTATACTGACCCAGGCATCAGATAAATTATCCTTTGCTGCAGCCATAAGTGCCGAGCTTTTAATGGAAAGTGCTATCTTTTTATTATAGAGATATACGATATAAATTGCTCCAGCACAAATAAATCCTACAACAGCTGCGGTTATATCGGGTGTCGGGGCTTTGAAGTAGAATATTGAACGTATGGCATTATATAGAACGTTTATCCCGACACCAATCATGATCAATGACGCAATTAGTGAAGATACAGTCTCAGCTCTCCAATGTCCGTAGTGGTGGTTTTCATCTGCTGGCTTTCTTGATATTTTCAGCCCAATTAATACTGCTAATGAAGCAATAATATCCGTGGAGTTATTAAGACCATCTGCTGTAAGTGCTTCCGATTCTGAAAGATAGCCTGTTATTAACTTAAATACCGATAAAATAATATAAGCAATAATACTGATACGTGCACCACGCTCACCTATTTTAATTCTATCATACTGATTTTCCATTTTATTCTGCTCCTTGATGTCTGCGATTCAAATATCACCTGATACATATAAATGTCGGTTAATCTTTGTCCGGAAATTTTACTGCCTAATTAGGATATGTAAAATCCTAAAGATTAATTAAAACTTTTAATTTCCATGGAAGTATAAAACGAGTCAATTTTCTAAAACTATATTAAAAGTGATAAACTGTTTACACTTTAATATGTAAAAGCTAAATTAGATGTAATTACTTATTGAGGAGATCTATATGGGAAGAAAATTTCAGGGTAAATTTGAAGCTGCAGGTAGGGTTGGATTAAGGGATAATGAAACTAGGGAGCTAATCCGGGTATACCCATACAAAGTAGAGGGCACAGATGCTGAAATAGAAGCAAAGGTTAAGAGCTGGTATTGCCAAAAGGGATGTGACGGAGAAAATAAAATTGAAAATTATTCTGTTGATAGCCTAAACCCGGGCGAGTTGAAAGATGCACAGGAAAAGTTTCTTGACGAGTAAGGAATAAGGCTGCTGGCTATATTTATCAGCAGCCTTATTAACACAACTTCAATTTGTTCTATTATTGTTATTGAGAATCATTTGTAAGTCACCATAATCAATACCGTTACTTTTTGCTGGAAAAAAACAGGGGAATTGCTTGCCGCAGGACTCGCATTTTATGTATTGCCTGGCTTCAACCTGCTCACGGTTATCATAAAGAAAAGGAAGCAATTCCTCCTCGTTTTTTAATCCGGGAGCGTTGGAATCAATGATATATGAATATACATACTTCGCTTCGTATTTTGCTGTAAGTTTATTGCTTTTACATGAAGGACATAAAATTTGACTGGATTCCATCGCATTTTACCTGCTTTCTTTAATTATTATTTCAGTGATAATATCATTATTGTTTTCAAAACTAATTTTTTTATCCAATGATATTAATAGATGATGCTGAGTTCCCAAATATCTGTTGTCATTCTTTACATTATAATAATAATTTGATTTATTTAATTTACTCAGAATCTTACTGTGATATAATTTTATAGAGAATTACATTAGAAATGGGGTAAATAAATGCTGCCAAAAGCCATACTTTTTGATATGGATGACACTGTAATACTATCAGGTGGAATATCTGATAAAATATGGGGTGAAATTTCCAGATACTTTATAGATAAATATAACCTTTTTGAATATGAAGTTTTTATAAGCAAATTGTATAGCATAAGAAATTGGTACTGGAGTGACAAAAAGCGTCATAAGATCGGCAGGCAGGATATGCTTCTGGCAAGAAGGAATCTTATAAAAATGACAATAGAAGGATTAGGCGGCAAGGATGAAGGTTATTCTGATGAGATGGCACGGTTATTTCAGAAGAGACACTTGGAAAGTATGATAATGTTTGATAAGGCCCAGGATACTTTAGTTAAACTTAGAAAAAGAGGAGTAAGGCTAGCACTGGTAACTAACGGGGGAATTTGTGAGCAAAGGGCAAAAATTGAGAAGTTTCAGCTGGAAAAGTTTTTTGATGCCATATTGGTTGAAGGAGAAACTGGCTTTGGAAAGCCCGAGCCCGAGGTTTATTTATTGGCTATGGAGAGACTTGGAGTGAAGGCTGAGGATACCTGGATGATAGGAGATAACCTTGAATGGGATGTGGAAGGGCCTCAAAAGCTCGGAATATTGGGAATTTGGAATGATTATAGGAATACCGGATTGCCTGTTGACTCAACAGTAATTCCAGACAGGATTGTAAGGTCAATAAGTGAGTTGTTGGATGGTTTGGATTAGTAAACACAATTTTCTATTTGGAAGTTTATGGTGTTTTTGTAGCTATTATATTTAAGTTTAATTATGAAATTTGCAGTTTACATAGATTAGGATGGGAATTAAAATGTAATATAGAGGTGTCATCTATGGAAGCAGTTATATTCACAGGTTTACAGGCAACAGGAAAAAGCACTTTTTATAAGGATAGACTTTATAAAACACATATTAGAATAAATCTGGATATGCTAAAGACAAGAAACAAGGAAAATATAATACTTGAGGCCTGTATAAAGGCTAAACAACCTTTTGTGGTTGATAATACCAATCCCACGCAGGAAGATAGGAAAAAGTATATTGATATGGCTAAAGCTGCTAAGTTTAAGGTTGTGGGGTACTATTTCCATTCAAGCGTAAATGAAGCGATATTAAGAAATGATAAAAGGATAGGGAAAGAGCGTGTTTCACTAATAGGCATCAGAAGTACAAGTGCCAAGCTGCAGATTCCAAGAATGGAAGAGGGCTTCGACGAGCTCTATTATGTTAGTATTAGTGAGGAGAACAATTTCCTTGTAGAGGGGTGGAAAGATGAAATTTGATGAACTTGACTCAAAAATGAGGGTTTATGAAACTGCCCATGATTATTGTGTCCTGCCTGAAGTTTATATGGTTGCACGCATAGATGGAAGAAGCTTTACAAGGCTTACTAAAGAAGTTCATAAATTTGAAAGTCCCTATGATATAAGGTTCAGGGATTATATGGTCGAAACTGTTAAACATCTTATGAATTGTGGATTCAGGGTGGTATATGGTTATACTCAAAGCGATGAAATATCACTTATGTTTCATATAGATGAAGGTGCATATGGGCGAAAGGTACGTAAATATAATTCAGTGCTTGCTGGTGAGGCAAGTGCAAAGTTTTCATTATTGCTTGGGGATGTGGCATGCTTTGACTGCAGAATATCTGAGCTCCCCAATCCAAAAGCTGTAGTGGATTACTTCAGATGGAGAAACGAGGATGCACACAGGAATGCCTTAAATTCACACTGCTATTGGATGCTAAGAAAAAAGGGCAGCTCTGTAAAAGAAGCAACTGATTCATTAAGCGGAATGTCTGTTAGTGATAAGAATGAGCTTTTATTTAAAAATGGTATCAATTTTAATGAGGTGCCTAATTGGCAGAAGCGGGGTATAGGACTTTACTGGGAGGAGTATGAGAAACCTTGCATAAACCCTAAGACTGGCAGTATCGCAACTGCCCAAAGGCGTAGGATAAAGGCGGACTTTGATCTTCCTATGAAGGATGAATATAGTGGGTTTATAGAAAGATTTTTGTTTTCCTGCGACCAATCTGAATAGACCAATCTGAATAAGAAAAATATTCCTTGACAGTAGATACTGACCTGTAATAAAATAGTAAATGCTATGCTTTGAAAAATGTTGTAGTTATTATGTGGAAAGGAGGATTATTGATGTACAATTTTAGATTTTCTGAAAAAACTAATAGAATAAATAAATTACATTGGTTTAATCCTCGCTTGCATAAGGTTAAGGATAGTAATATCCCCAATTGTGTCAAGTAATAGGCTGTTACATATAAAAAATTATGTATAAGAGAGCGGTTAATTCCAATAACAGGATTTAACGGCTCTTTATTTATTTGGAATATAAAGGCATGCTTGTAAAGTTTGTAACAGACTGGAGTGATAATTTATGTTAGATAAAATATTAAAATATCCCAGGACGCCACATATTGAAGGATCAAGGTGTCAGCCCGGGGACGAGGATCTTAGCAGTGTACTGTTTAGTAAGATTGCGAAACGATTTATAGTTGTTGAAGAAAAGGTTGATGGTGCAAATAGCGGAATAAGCTTTACACCAGAGGGAGAGCTTTTGCTGCAAAGTAGAGGGCATTATTTAACCGGAGGGGGAAGAGAGAAACATTTCAATCTCTTTAAAACATGGGCTAATGCACATTCTGCAAAGCTTTGGGATATCCTAGGGGATAGATACATCCTCTATGGGGAATGGCTTTATGCCAAGCATACGGTTTTTTATGACTTGCTTCCTCACTATTTTATGGAGTTTGATATTTATGATAAAGTGGAACAAAGGTTTTTAAGCACTGAAAGCAGAAGAGTGATGCTAAAGGGCTATGATTTTGTAACATCTGTACTGGTGTTGTTTGAAGGGAAAATGAATTTGCATAAGGAACTTACCGGACTTCTAGGGAGATCCCATTTCATTTCCGGTAATGCGAGGGAGAGGCTTATAGAACAATGCAATGAGAAAGGCTTAAATTCAGACAAGATTTTGAAGGAAACTGATGTAAGTGACCAAATGGAAGGCTTGTATATCAAAGTTGAGGAAGACGGTGAGGTTAAGGAGCGATATAAATATGTAAGGGCAAGTTTTCTTACCAGCATACTCAATTCAGAAAGCCACTGGCTGGAAAGGCCTATAATTCCTAACATATTAAGGAAAGATGCGGATATATTCAAAGTTTAGGGGAAGGGTTAATATGTTAATAGAAGATGTTGACAAAACCTCAGATTGGAGGTTTGTAAGCTATGAAAAGATAGCAGATGGAATTGACAGGCTTAAACTTTCGGTTGAGGATTACAGATATTTGAAAAAGTATGAATGGGTTGTAACCGAGAAGATTCATGGCTCAAATTTTGCTGGAATAACGGATGGTATCAATATCCGTTATTCTAAAAGAAAAGAAATGTTGCTTCCTGACGATAACTTTTTTAATCACAGAGTAATGGCAAATAAAATTATTGATAGGGTTGAGGAAGTCTATAAAACCATATCTCATATGTATAGAAACATTCAAAGAATAACCATATATGGGGAGCTCTTCGGAGGATGTTACCCACATGTTGAAGTTGCTGTAAATAGGGAGGTTGAAGCAGTACAAACGGGAGTTTACTATTCACCTGATATTGAGTTTTGTGCTTTTGATATTGCTGTAGAATCAGGCAATGAAAGAAAATATTTGGATTATGATGCTGCTGTCAACATATTTGAAAAGGCTGGGCTAATGTATGCAAAGCCTTTATTTAAAGGAAGCTTTGAGAAGGCATCCGATTATCCTGTTGGATTTGAGTCAAATATACCAAAGTTATTAGGGTTGCCGCCTTTGAATTTTGAAAATAAAGCAGAGGGAATAGTGATAAAGCCTGTAAAACCTATTCTAATCAAAACCGCTAAGGGAATTGTAAGGCCTATAATCAAGAAAAAGATTGCGGAATTCGAAGAAGAAAGCAGGTTTCATGAGGCCACGGATTGGAGTGTAAAATATACGGGATATAATGTATGTACGGATGATATGCTTGAATCAATAATCACCGAGATGAGGGGCATGATTAATGAAAACAGGCTAAATAATGTAATTTCAAAAGTTGGAAGAATACATAAGAATGAATATGGAAATGTATTAACAAAGCTGCTGATTGAGGACGCTGTTGAAAGCTTCAATTCAAAATACGATAATTATTTAAGCCTGTTAAACCGAAAGCAGGAAGGAAAATTGCAGGAAGCCCTTAAATTAGAAATAGATAAATTGTTAAGTGTTGGAGTTGATAAAATTGTATCTGGATGAAATTAATAATTATAACTGGTCCCTGCCTGTATGTCCAAAAGCACCAGACTATAGAATAGATTGGGGTAAAATATATGATAGCTTTGAGTGGATCAGGGCAATGGAGGGTGTACAGCAGAATCCGGTACATCATGCTGAAGGAGATGTACTAACACATACCAGGCTGGTTTGTGAAGAACTTGCAGCTTTGGAGGAATGGCGGGAGCTTAATGAGGTTTCGCAATCAATCATCTTTGCAGCAGCACTTCTGCATGATGTAGCAAAGCCGTATTGCACCAAGGAAGATGAAGGAGCTATAGTTTCACCGGGGCATGCTGTTAAAGGTGAGATGGCGGCAAGAAGAATCATATATAAGGATATGGGTTTAGGAATATCCACTCCCTTTGGTATACGTGAGACAATAGCCAAGCTTGTGAGATTTCATGGATTGCCTCTGTTTTTTATTGAAAAGACCAACTCGGCTAAAGCAGTAATAGATGCAAGCCAGACAACCAGAATGGATTGGCTTGCAATGCTTTCAAAGGCGGATGTTTTAGGAAGAGAGTGCAGGGATTTATCGGATTTATTGGAAAGAGTATCGCTTTTTACTGACTTTTGCAGAGAGCAGGGATGCTTGGAGAAACCAAAGGCTTTTCCAAATGACATAAGCCGGTTTGTATATTTCCAAAAGGAAAATGGTTTTGTCGATTTTGAAGCTTATGACGATACAAAGTCAGAAGTTATACTTATGTCAGGCTTGCCCGCGGCAGGAAAGGATACTTGGATCCAAAACAACTATTCCAATTATCCTGTAATATCACTTGATGATATTAGAGAGGATCTGGATATATCACCTAGAGATGAGCAGGGGGAAGTTGTTTTTAAGGCAAGAGAAACGGCAAGGATTTATTTGCGTAAGAATGAGAACTTTGTATGGAATGCGACTAACCTAACAAGTTCTCTTAGGAGGCAGCTAATAGATCTGTTCCATTCCTACGGAGCAAAGGTTAAAATAATATACATGGAAGCTCCATATGATGAAATTTTAAAGCGTAACAGGGAACGGTCTAGGAGCGTGCCTGAGAATGTGATTGGAAGAATGGTGACAAAGCTTGAGGTGCCTGATATGACGGAAGCACATCAGGTAAAGTGGATTGTAAAATGATTATTGCAAAACAAATAGGAGGAATTTATATGTTGTTTGATACACATGCACATTTTAATGATAAAAGGTTTAAGGATGACAGGGACGAAGCTATAAAAAAGGCGTATGAAAGCGGAGTATCCTATATACTGAATGTCTCATACAATATCCCGTCATTAGAGCACTCGGTTTCATTATCAAGAAAATACAGCTACATATATGCTGCTGTTGGTATACACCCTCATTATTCAAAAGAGATGAATGATGAAGTGCTTGAAAAGGTTCGAAGTCTGGCAAATGACAAGAAGGTTGTTGGCATAGGTGAGATAGGCCTAGATTACTACAGGGATCTGTCTCCAAGAGAAGTACAGAAAGATTGTTTTGTCAGACAGATTAATCTGGCTAAGGAAATTAAGCTTCCCATAATTGTCCATATCAGGGATGCCAATGAGGATGCCCTAAAGATATTGAAGGATGAAAACGCCAGGGAGGTAGGCGGAATTATACACAGTTTTTCCGGTGATATAAACATGGCGAGGGAAGTCATCGAAAATAACTTTTACATATCTGTAGGCGGACCTGTAACATATAGAAATGCAGGAAAACTTGTTGATGTGGTAAAGTATGTGCCTCTTGACAAGCTTTTGATTGAAACGGACTGTCCATACCTGACACCGGAGCCTTTCAGGGGCAGCAGGAATGACTCAAGCCTTGTAAGGCTGGTTGCAGAGAAGATAGCCGACATCAAGGGTAAAACCTTTGATGAGATTGCAGAAACTACTACAAACAATGCGAAAAGGCTTTTTATGCTATAATCAAAGTTTAGATTGAAGAAAAATCGCATCTTTGGTAAAATTTATTTATGTCTTATCAAAAATAATTTTCCCATAGAAAATTTATTCTTAGTTTATTTATTAATGCGGATAATATAAGTATAATAGTATCCGGATAAAGATATTTTGCGGAGGGATATATGGCAATAATCGGAATTGATTTGGGAACAACCAATAGCTTGGTATCTTACTGGACAGAGGATGGTACGGTGATAATCCCAAACTCATTAGGTCAAAATCTTACACCTTCTGTTATTAGTATAGATGATAATGGTGATGTGCTTGTAGGCCAAATCGCTAAAGAGAGGCAGATAGCACACCCGGAACTAAGTGCCTCAGTGTTCAAAAGGAACATGGGTACAAAGAAAAAATATGTTCTTGGAACTAAAGAGTTTATACCTGAAGAGCTTTCTGCTATTTTATTGAAGGCATTGAAGGAGGATGCAGAACACTTTTTAGGTGCCAAGGTTACTGAGGCTGTTATAAGCGTGCCTGCATACTTCAGTGATGCACAGAGAAAGGCGACAAAAAGAGCAGGTGAATTGGCAGGTCTCAGGGTTGACAGGCTTATTACCGAGCCAACTGCTGCTGCAATAGCTTACGGGCTTCACCTTCGGGATACAGAGAACAAGTTTCTTGTGTTTGATTTGGGTGGTGGAACTTTTGACGTCTCCATACTGGAATTGTTCGACAACATAATGGAAGTTCGTGCAGTTGCAGGTGACAATTACCTTGGAGGCGAAGACTTCACAGAAATATTGGTTAATATGTTTTTAAAACACCATTCACTTACTACATCTCAATTAGGGGAGAAGGACCATGCAATGCTTAAAAAGCAGGCAGAAGTGGCAAAACGTGAATTCAGTGAGAAGAAGGTGGCAACAATAGCCTGCTTTATTAATGAAGAAGAACTTAAACTGGAAGTATCCTTTGATGAATATGAAGCTGCAACAAAGCACCTTTTTCAAAGACTCAGAGAGCCTGTTGAAAGGGCGTTAAGCGATGCCTCCTTAAAGATCAGCGATATTGACTCAATACTCTTGGTAGGTGGTGCTACAAAGCTTCCTCTCATAAGGTCATTTGTGAGCAAATTGTTTGGCAAGCTGGCCTATGCGAACATTAACCCCGATGAGGTTGTGGCTTTAGGTGCAGGAGTTCAGGCGGCCCTCAAAGGGAAGGATGCTTCAATAAAAGAGGTAATTCTGACAGACGTATGTCCATATACATTAGGGACAAGCGTTACTGTGAGAAAGTCACAGGGCTTTCATGAGCCTGGACACTTTTTGCCTATAATTGAGCGCAACACAACTATTCCTGTAAGCAAGGTGGAGAGGCTTTATACAATATATGATAACCAGAAAATTATTAATGTTGATATTCTGCAGGGAGAGTCAAGGCTCTCAAAAGATAATATTTTTCTTGGAGAACTGAATGTTCCGGTGCCTCCTAAGACTGCAGGTGAAGAGGCCATTGATGTAAGGTTTACCTATGATATTAACGGCATACTGGAAGTGGAGGTAATGGTTGTGTCTACGGGACTTAAAAAGAATATGATTATAGAAAAGGAACCGGGTCATATGACATCGGATGAGATAGCTGAAAGCATAAAGAGCATATCCCATTTAAAGATTCATCCAAGGGAAAATCATGAGAATAAGCTTTTGGTTGCCAGGGGAGAAAGGCTTTATGAAGAAAAGATAGGTAGGGAAAGGCAGGAAATAGCCCAGCTTTTAATGGAGTTTGAGGAAGTTTTGGATAAGCAGGATCTTAAGAAAGTTGAAGAGTATAGAAAAAAGCTTACTGATATATTTGATTCCATTGATACCAAAGGAGGCTTTTAATTATGGATTGCTTCAAGGTTTTAGAAATAAGTCCTACAAATGATGTGAAAATTATTAAAAGAGCTTATTCTACCAAGCTTAGGGTATGTTCACCGGAGACTGATCCTGAAGGATTCAAGGTCTTAAGGGCAGCTTACGAGGAGGCACTTCAGAAGGCAAGCCAGGAAGAGGCGGAATCAGGTAAGCCGATGACTCCTGTAGAAGAATTCATGAAAAGGTTTGAAGAAAACTACAACAATTTTATGAAGAGAATTGATACTTCTACATGGAAAGAGCTTTTAGAGAGCGATATCTGCTACAATATAGACACAGGCAGGGAGATAAGCGAAAGAATCCTTGCATTTCTAATGGAAAACTACAGTATACCACACGAGGTATGGGTGCTATTTAACTCTTATTTTTCATGGGTTGCAAAGAAGGAAAAGCTTTATCTACAATACCCCAAGAATTTTATTGATTTTGTTACTTACAAGATAACCAGCAAGGATTATTTCAGATATGAAAAGCTTATAGGGTGTCCCGATGGAACGCAGGAGAACTTTATAAATGAGCACAACAAGGGATGCCATGCAATAGATGACTATGACCTGTATGCGGCAATGAAAGCCATAGATGCGGCAAATGAAATATGTCCGGATCACCCCGATCTGGTTATATTAAAGTCCAGATATATGTCTACCAATGGGAAGCTTGATGAGGCAAAATCAATGCTTGATGGGCTTATAGCTAAGGAACCCAATGACCTTTACGCTCATAGTTACAGGGGAAACCTCCACTTCAGGCTTGGGAATTTCCAGGCTGCCTATGAGGATTATAAAAAGGCTATTGAAATTAAGGATGATTTTATTGATGTGTTATTCTCAATTGGAAAATGCTGCATCAGCCTTGGTAAATACGAAGAGGCAATAGAACATCTGGAAAAGCTCAGGGATATGCTCCAATACAATAGAGAGGTCAGGGTTCTTATAGGTTGTTCATACCAATTCCGGGTAGAACAGTTGGAAGACTCAGCGAAAGAAAACCCTGAGGATACCAGTGTGAAGATAAAGCTTGCAGAAGCTTATCTGGCTTCCAACAGGATAGAAGAAAGCTATGGCGTACTGAGCCAGCTTGAGCAGAGTGACAAAATGAATAATGAAAGCTATCTCTTGTACAGTAAAGTTCTACTGGCTATGGAGAAAAAGGAACTTGCATATACAGTAATAAACAGAGCATTGGAGATTTATCCGGATGACTATGATCTTACAGTCTATAAAGCATGTATAATAGATGAGTTTGGAAGGTATGAGGAATCGCTGCAGTTTTATGATAAGGCAATTGAGAAAAAGCCTGATGATGCATTGACTCATAATAACAGAGCTTTTGCACTAAACAAACTGGAGAGATTTAAAGAGGGGCTTGAGAGTGCTCAAAAGTCCATAAGCATTGATTCTAAAATGGCACATGCTTATAAAAATAAGGCAGAAGCCCTGTTAGGACTTGAGCTCTACGAGGAATGTATAGAGGCTTGTGAAGAAGCACTGAATATTTACCTTTATCTGGTTGATATATATGTCATTAAGATGAAGCTTCTTACAAGGGTTGGACAATATGAGGAGGCACTGAATATTTTCTCAAGGGCAGCTGAGTATGGACTGTCCGATTCAAGGCTTTTCCTTGAAAAGGCTAATGTAATGAGGATATATGAAAGGTTTGATGATGCGATAAGCCTTTGTGATCAAGTAATTGCAATGGATGAAAACAGTACAGATGCTTATTACAGCAAGGGTGTATGTTTCTTTAACAAGGATAGCTACCAGGATGCTATAAACTGTATGAATAAAGTTATTGAACTGGATAGTAAATATGAAGTTGCATATTATTACAAGGCACTAAGTCTGCTTAACATGAATGAGCACAATGAAGCACTTAAAGAAATTGACAAAGCTATTGCACTTAATCATAGGATTACAGACCGCCTTCACAAGCTCAAGGGAGATGTATACTCCAATCAGAGCAATTACAAAATGGCAATTGAAGAGTACAAAAAGGCAATTAGGCTTAGTCCATCCCATGCATTATATCATTATGTTGCAGGATCGGCACTCAATAACGCCAAAGAGTACCAGGAATCACTCCTATATCTCAATAAAGCCATTGAGCTTGATCCATCAATGATAGATGCTTATATTGACAAGAGCCATACACTTTACTGTATAGGAGAATACCAAAAATGTGTTGCTCAATGCAATCTGGCATTGGATATAAACTCAAATTATTTGTTGGCATATCAGAATAAAGGATGGGCATTGTATAAATTAGGACGGATAAATGAAGCAGAAGAATCCTGTAATAATGGACTTAAAATAGATGGAAATTATGAAAACCTGTTAAACCTTAAGCTTCTTATTTTAAAGGATAAAGGTCTTTATAATGAGGCTCTTATAGTTACTGACAGATTGTTGGAAATAAACCCAAAAGATGAAGGTATACTTGGTGTGAGGGAGGAGCTTTTAAGGAAGATAGGGCCTAAGAAGGGTCTATTGGATTCATTGTTTGGGAAAAAGTAGAGGTACAATGTGGATTCTAAAGAATAAAAAATCATGTGATATAAAAAGTGGTTGTCGATTTTATAATGGCATCCACTTTGATTATGTTAACTAATTTATATAGGTATTTATATACGAATTTATTTACGAATTTATTTACTAATTTATATACTTATTAAAAGAATTAAGGCATCTTAAAGGCTGCACAGCAGTTTGGCCATCTTCATCAATATAAAAGTATTCTTTATATCCATAATATTCAGGTGAATTTTTATACCAAATATACCGAAATATATCTCGGAGAGTTTATAGTGTATGCTCTGAGATTTCGAGTTACCCTATATTTGAAAAAATGTGCCTAACGACTAATAATGGAGGTATGGGTTTATGCCAGAAACAAAAACATTAAGAATCAAGACTAAAAATCGGACAAGATCCATAATTATTTTTTTATCGATTTTAATAATTGTTGTTTTATTGGTATTAGTAACATCTAGTTTTTGGATAAATGACCAGGAAGAATACAGAAGAATTCAAATTATTTCTGGATTAATGGCATTAGTCTTAGGAGGATCCCTTCAGTTTCTTCTAATAAAATTTTTTAAGGGCATTGACCTTATTAATTATAACGCACATTTGCTATCTAAGGGACAGCTCAACACCAGTGATATTTTGGTGAATAAAGCAAAAGGCCTTGAAACATTATGTGTAGCATTTAACGATATGAAAGCTAATTTACTGAGTTTCACTGAATTAACCAAAACGAATATTGTAACTATTTCTGATGCCATTGACAAGGTATCGAAAAGTATAGATGCGAGTTATAAAGGAAATGAGCAAATAGCGTCAAGCATGGGCAATGTAGCTACAAAAGCTCAAGAACAGTTAAAAACTGTAAAGGACACATTGGATAGCATTTACAATGTGGATGAAAGAGTGCATTCAATCGAAGCTAGTATAGCCAGTATAGAGACTTTTGTTAATTCCGTAGTGGATTCGACTAATGTTGGTAATAAAAACTTGGATGATTATAATCAGCAAATGGATGTTATCACGGACAACCTCAGCAGTACATCAGGTTTTATTGAGCATTTGAACCTGGAATTAAAAGAAATTTATCAATTGGGTGCATTAATAATAAATATAACCGATCAGTTGAAAATGCTTGCATTTAATGCATCCATTGAATCTGCGAGATCAGGAGCCGCGGGAAAGGGATTTTCAGTTGTGGCTGATCAAATGAACAAACTTTCTGAAGAAACAAGAAAAAGTATAACAAAAATCAACACACTTCTAAATAATGTTTCAGCTAGCAGCAATAATGTAAAAACCAGCATTGTAAGCTGTATTGAGAATTATGATGCTAGCAAGAAATTATTTTCTACCATAAAGGAAGCTTTTGATACAATAAAAAACAATACAGATATATTAAGTTCCGATACAAAAAAAGTTTATTCTGAAGCAAGTATTATATCCGGTAGTACACATGAAGTAAGGGAAAAGGGCCAAGACCTTTTCGATTCTGCCAACAGGATTTCTTCAGAAACTCAGGATGTTGCTGCAGTAACGCAGGAAGAGCTTGCAGGTACAGAATTGATCAATGAGAATATTTCATCATTGAAGAATATGCTTAATGGAATAGAAAAGTTGGTTAAGCGATTTAAAACTGCTGTAACTCCAGTGGAAGCAGTTAGTAAAAAGACACTTAAGATTGCTTTTATCAGCCCATTGGATCATGAGTTTTGGGTTGGTGTAAAACAAGGTGTAATGTATGCACAAAAAGAACTGGCTGAAAAAAATGCAATTATCGAATATACAGGGTTTACCCAAAACTCACCCGATAAGATAGTAAAGGCCTTTGCAGAATACCTGGATAAGGGCTGTGATGGAATCGTTGTTCCCGGTTTTTCTGAGGAGCTTGTCCCACTAATAGAAAAAGCATCAGGAAAAAATATACCTGTTATGATTTTCAATTGCGATCTGGCAACGCCTTCAAAAAAGACAGCGTACTTTGGGCCAAATATAAACGAAGCAGGAACTTTAGCCGCTGATTTTATGATCAGGGCGTTGGGAGGAAAGGGAAACGTGGCAATTTTCAGAGGTTCTCTTTCAGTATCGGTTCATAGGGCTAGGACAGAAAAAATAAAGGAACGTTTAAAAAGTAAACCCCAAATTAAACTTGTTGTTGAAACAGAAGCTTCAGACAATTATGATCTTGTCTATGATAAAGTTAAAAAGTTTTTAAGAGAACATAAAAACACAGATGGAATTTTTACCACAGGTGGTGGAGTAGCCGGTGCAGCAAGAGCTATAAAGGAATTAAATTTAGTTGGAAAGACAAGAATTGTATGCTTTGATTTTAGCAAAGAAATTTTCGAATTTATAAAAGATGATATAATATATGCAGCTATCGGGCAAGACCCATTTGGTCAGGGACATGATCCTATTATATATATATACAATTATCTTGTTGCTAATGAAAAACCTGAAAGTGACATAATTTGGACAAGAACTGATGTGGTTGACAAACATAATGTCGATGATCTTATATAAGTGCATGATAAAAACTTAGAAAATCCAGTAATAAGATTTGAGTGACTGTGAAAAGTCTGTAAAAAGCTTCTTATGATATATAAACTATCATAGGAAGCTTTCGTTATTACGATAAAACAATGAACTTAAATCATCCTTATAAATGATAAACTTCATTATTGATATGAGTATAGATTGCATCTTTTCATTTTACATATCACTTCTATCTGTTAAATTTTATATGTATGTTCCAGTGGCCCGCTTCCTTTGCCAAGATTCAGCCCTGCCTTCAACGCACCTGTTATATATTCCTTCGCGTTTGCAATGCTTTGATCTAAGGTGCAACCTGCTGCAAGATTACAGGCAATAGCAGAGGATAATGTGCATCCTGTTCCGTGAGTATTAGGATTATTCACCCGCTCTGAATTAAACCAGTGAGATTTGCCCCCAATATACAGCAAATCATTTGCAGCACTTTGAGAGTGTCCTCCTTTAATAAGAATCCCGCCGCCTACCGCATTTGAAATCTTTTTAGCAGCCTCTGTCATATCAGATTCTGTATGAATCTCAAAACCACAGAGTGTCTCTGCCTCAGGAATATTAGGTGTTATAACTGTGCCTAAAGGAAGCAGCTTTGTAATCAATGCTTCCATCGCTTCGTCACAAAGCAGACGGCTTCCGCTTGTGGCGACCATAACAGGATCAATAACAACATTTTCAGCCTTGTATTCAATCAACTTGTTTGCAATAACATTAATAATCTTGCTGTTTGAAACCATACCGATTTTGACTGCATCCGGGCGAATATCTGAAAATATGCAGTCAATCTGCTGTCCGATAAATTCCGGTGTTACATCCAGAACACCATAGACACCTGTCGTATTCTGTGCAGTCAGTGCTGTTATTGCACTCATGGCATACATCTTGTGTGCTGTTATTGTTTTTATATCTGCCTGAATACCTGCACCACCGCTGCAGTCCGAGCCTGCAATGGTTAATACTTTCTTAATCATAGTTCAAATCTCCAATTCTTATAGGCTTTTGCCAATGTGGCAAAAAATATCTTGTTTTTTAATTAGTTACAGCCACTTCTGTAATTTGGTAACTCTACATTTTCTTTGCAAGTAATAATAACTTTTCTGTCGCAAGCTTGATATCCGGCTGTGCAAAAATAGCTGATACAACTGCAACACCGTCAACTCCTGTACCCGTCAACTCCCGAATGTTATGTATACCAATTCCACCAATTGCCACAACCGGTACATTAACAGAATTACAAATCGCTGTCAGTGTTTCAAGAGAGACCTTGTCGGCATCAGTTTTGGTGGATGTAGAAAATACCGCACCAACTCCCAGATAGTCTGCACCATGCTTCTCGGCAAGAATTGCCTGTTCTACTGTCTGTACTGATACACCGATAATTTTTTCCTTTCCCAGTTTTGCACGAACATTTCCAGCCTCCATATCACTTTGTCCCACATGGACGCCATCAGAATCGCAGGCAATCGCTAAATCAACATTATCATTTATCACAAAAGGCACATTATATCGTTTACATACCTCTTTGATCTCTCTTGCCTCCGCCAGAAATGAGTCATAATCAAGCTCTTTTTCCCGAAGCTGAATAAAGGTAACACCACCTTTAAGTGTTTCTTCCACCTGTTCGGCAAGAGTACATTTACCAAGCCATGACCGATCAGTCACTCCGTATAAAAGCAATGATTCTCTATTTAATTTCATATTTTGCCCCTTTCATCAGTACTTCACCATCAAGATTATAAACTTCATCAATTAAATAACTACGATATGTGGAATTTCCTCCGCAGTCTTTCTTTAATCTATCAAAAGCCAATTCGCCACACAGCCCCATTGCACAGACTGCCGCTGTTGTTGCCTCAAGCACCTTGTCGGGATTAGCAGCCAGGTATGCTGCAGTCATTGCTGTCAGCATGCAGCCGCTTCCAGTGATATTTGCCATCATAGGATTTCCATTACGGATAATGTAGGCAGTTTTTTCATCTGCCACAATATCGATTGCACCTGTAATAGCTATCACGGCTCCTGTCTTTTTTGAGAATGCCTTTGCAAAAGCAACTGTATTATCTAGCGTTTCATCTGTTACTGCGTCTGAAACATCAGCATCAACACCTTTTGTTGTTCCTTTTCCCTTTGCAAGTGTTATAATCTCCGAAATATTTCCTCTGATCGTGGTGAATCTCACCTCATCAAGCAGCTTTTGTGCTGTTTCGGTTCTAAGTTTTGACGCTCCTGCACCCACAGGGTCAAGGATTACCGGATGCCCCAGTGCATTTGACCTTTTTCCTGCCAAAAACATAGCCGGAATGGTATTCTGATTAAGTGTTCCAATATTTATGTCCAGTGCACTGCAAATGGAAGTAATTTCTTCAACTTCGCCTGCATCATCCGACATAATCGGAGAAGCACCGCAGGCGAGCAGAATATTGGCACAGTCGTTCACTGTTACGTAGTTGGTAATACAATGCACAAGTGGATGTGCCATCCTTACATTTTCAAGCATCTCATTAAACATATTTTTTCCCTCCGATAACTTTATTAGAAATAATACAAAGTATTGAAATAATAATCATTACAGGCAGTGTACTGCCAACTGGAGTATCAATCTTAAGGAATAATCGGTATATAGCAAATCCAATCGCCCATATAAGCAAATTACCAATATTAAAACTCTTACCGGTGTGATCTTTCTTCAAAATAAACACATCTGTAAGTAGAATGGCAATCATAGGTGCAAACACAGTTCCGATTAAATAAAGAAAATCTGTAAATTTTGTAACCGGAGTAAAGAGAGCAAGTAGTGTTCCTAAAATACAAACAGCTACTGCAATCCACTTCTCATTGCATTTTTTTGAAATACTAGCTGCACTAACACCTGCTGAGTATGCATCTAAAAAAGTAGTTGTAACGGTTGAAAAAATAATGATAATTAGACCCAAAATACCCAGTCCGGCAGTCATCATAATCTTTGCTATATCAAATTCGCCAGTAAGAAGTGCAGCACCCATACCGATGACGTACATCCATAAGCTTGTAAAGAAGTAAACAGCTGCACTTGTAAATGTTGCAGCTTTGTTTTTCGCCTCACGGGTGTAGTCGGATACCAATGGAAGCCATGAAAGAGGCATTGCAACAGAGAGTTCAACTGCTGCACCGAAAGTCATGTTTCCACCAATAACATTACCGACACCGCCTCTAAAAACAATGACACTTAATAGAATTGTGAGGGAAAATAGTCCACCCATCGCAAGGATATTTATCTTATTCAGGTTCTTTATGCCGACAAGTATCCAAATTATAATAAGAAAACCAATTGCAATACTCCAAATCCATTTAAAGTCTGCAAACGCAATAGCTCCGGATGCTTCTGCACCAAAGACAATCATAATGGCAGTCCAGCCCACTAGCTGCATGATATTCAATACAGAAAATAAAAGTGATCCCTTCTGCCCAAAAGACATTTTTACGGTTTCCATTGAGCTTCGTCCTGTCTGTGCACCAATAAGCCCAACATAATAGAACAAAACAAATCCAATAAGATGTCCTAATACAATAGCTGCAAGTCCTTTTGCAAATCCCAGTGGTGCAAAACTTGTTCCGGCAAATATCTCAGATATAGATACCGCTGCACCAAACCAAATTAATCCGTGATTAAATACTGAATTTTTCTCTCTTTCCAAAATTATATCCCCTTTACACATGAACAGAAAAAATAGTAAAAACTCTGAGGCAAAACTAAAAGCGGGAAACACCATCAGGCATTTCCCGCAAATAAGTACTTGTATTACTTCCTACGTTGGCATTACCCAAATCAGGTGTAAGGGTCGAAGTTAGAAACTTCCTCTCAGCCTGTTATACAAGCTCCCCTGTTCATATTAAAATTATGCGTATATTTTAGCATAGTTAATATGTATTGTCAAAACTGGATTTATCATGTGATGCATAAATTATATCTGACATTGGATGAGTAAATAGTTATTAAGTATTTCCCATTCTTGAAAGCTTAACATATGGTAAGGCATGAAAGAAAAATTACTTCCGCTTTATTGCGGAAGTTGTTTTTTTTTCATAACTAAAAAATGGAAAGTACTTTTATTATGATATAGGATGATATCAAACATTAGCTTACCCCAATACAACTTCTACCTTGTGTTTTTTTCCATCATCAACAAGGGGGATGGAGTTATTAAGCTTCTTGCCGTCCCTCACAATCTTACGCACCCCACTGCTTACTCCTTGAGGGTTTCTAACCTCTATCTTGTAGCTTGAGTTGCCGTATTTGTAATCTATCGTATATCCCTTCCACTTCTTAGGGATGCAAGGATCTATAATAATAGAATTTCCATCCTTTTTAAAGCCAAGAATATACTCAATTCCTGATTTATAATACCAGCTGGCAGATCCGGTGTACCAGGTCCAGCCCCCTCTTCCTATGTGAGGGGGTATGGCATACACATCTGCAGGCATAACATATGGCTCCACCTTATACTTGGAGACTTCCATCTGTGTCCTGGTATGGTTAATGGGGTTTATGAGATCAAACAGTTCCAAAGCCTTGTCTCCGTCGCCAAGCTTTGCGAATGCAATTATGACCCATGCTGCAGCGTGAGTATACTGACCACCGTTTTCTCGTACCCCTGGAATATAGCTTTTTATATAGCCAGGCTCTAAATCACCTTCATCAAATGGCGGCGTCAGAAGCTTTATAAGTCCTTCATCCCTTTGTATAAGATAATTTTCCAGAGAGTTCATAGCTTCACGAACACGATTCTTGTCTCCGCCCTCGGAGAATATAGCCCAGGATTGGGAGATTGAATCAATTTTGCACTCGCTATTTTCAATTGAGCCTAAAGGCTGTCCGTTGTCAAAATATGCTCTTCTATACCAGCTTCCATCCCATGCATTAAGCTCTATTGCCTGAGCTATGGCTTTTGCAGCCTCTGAATATCTTCGGGATTCTTCATGCTGTTTTTTTTGCTGGCATAGTGGAGCAAATGCATTTAGAACAGAGTATAAGAACCAGCCAAGCCAGACGCTCTCGCCTTTTCCTCCATTTCCTACAGTATTCATTCCGTCATTCCAGTCTCCCGATCCCATGAGCGGAATGCCATGCTCACCGTATGCCAGTGACCTTTCAATGGCTTTCTTGCAGTGTTCATACAGTGGTTCTTTAAGCTCGGATGGGCGAGGGCTTGAGTATCTCTCATCCTCAAACTCCTTTAAAGGCTCATCTTCAATGTATGGAACCATCTCATCCAGAATTTTATTGTCATTTGTCACCCTTATATATTCAGCTGTCACATATGGCAGCCAGAGAAGGTCATCAGAAAAGCGTGTCCTTGTTCCTTTGCCGGAGGGTTCATGCCACCAGTGCTGAACATCTCCTTCAACAAATTGATGGCTGGCATGAAGCAAAATCTGATTACGTACGATTTCAGGCCATATGCTTACAAGAGCAAGGCAATCCTGCAGTTGGTCTCTGAAGCCAAAAGCACCACCTGATTGATAAAACCCTGAACGTGCCCACAGCCTGCAGGCTATTACCTGGTATAACAGCCATCCGTTCAGCATTATATTCATGGAGCTGTCAGGCGTTTCAACCTGTATTGTTTCCAGCTTGCCCTTCCAGAAGTTTCTTACCTCTTCAAATGACTTCTTTGCAGAATCAAAACTGTTATATTTTGATACCAGATTATAGGCATCTTCAGCATTTTTACCGGAGCCTAATAGGAACACAACCTCTTTTTCTCCATTAGGCTCTAGATCAATGCTAATCTGCATGGCAGCACATGGATCAAATCCAGTGCCTAAATTTCCTGATAAGCCGTTTTGTAACAGGCCGGTTGGATGGGACAACTTTCCGGTGCCGAAAAACTCCTTTCTGTCACCTGTCACTGTCCTGTCCTTTTCTGTGACATCTATAAATGTCACCCTTCCATGAAACTCTTCATTATAGGGATTTTCAATGAAGAGGGTCCCATTATCATTCTGCCAGGTTCGTAAGTGCATTGCTGTAGTTTGATCGCTGACACCCATGACAGGCCTTACATAATAAGTAAGGGTCAGGTTCTGGCTGTTTCCTGTGGTGTTAACCAGTTTTATCAGGTTCATTTTTACCGCAGCTTCTTTTGCGGCAATTTGTACAAGATTATGCATTATACCGTTGCTTTCATGCTCAAAGGCGGAATATCCAAAGCCGTGGGTGACATTGTAATCTGCATCCTGTTTCACCGGCAATGGAGTCAGAGACCATATTTTGCCGCTGTCCCTATGGCACATGTAAAAGATTTCTCCCGGTATATCGGATACAGGGTCGTTTGACCATGGCGTAAGCTTGTTTTCACGGCTGTTTTCACTCCATGTATATCCTGAGCCCGATTCGGTTACAAGGAAACCAAAATTGGGGTTTGAGATAATATTTGTCCATGGCATTGGAGTAGATTCACCTTTTTCAAGCCTTATTACAAATTCATTGCCCATTTTGCTAAACCCTGATGATAACACACCTTTTGCCATACTTGCAGTATTGGCTTTTGTTGTGCTGCCCACTTTATAGTCTTTATAGACAGAAGCATATTTTACCTGGTCGGCTAATGAGCCCTGGTTTCCCTTCAATACCAATCTCGACACCGCATAAATGAGAGCAATATCTTCACCGGACATGCTATTCCGGTTTAATAGGTATACACCGCCCGGCCTATTGATGATATCATGGGCATGGCTTGATGATACGATATCCATGAGTATTGAGCGGAGTGGGTTGCTGTATCCGCCTTCTTCTTCATTCAATATGACGAGGTCAACCTTTAGACCTTTAAGTTTCCAGTACTCATGGGCCTTTAAAACATCATATACAATGTCTGTATCCAGGGATTTACTCAATGCTACAGTTACAATGGGTAAATCTCCTGATATTCCGTAAGGCCAAAGAGAAGATTGTCCCCTGTTGTTTTCTTTTATGAAGTTGCTATAGTTTCTCCGTAACGGACTAAGGAATAAAACATGGGATATCATATCCTGGTACAGTTCCAGATCTTTATAGTTGATATTTAAGTATCCGGCCTCAACCTGACTGCGAGTTTGTGCAAGCTTGAATCCACCTTCAATAGTCTCTGGGGTAGAATACTTATGTGCAAGCTCCAAAGCAGTATCACGACCCTTGCTGACTCCAGTTATTAAAGAGATTTTAGCTGTTTGCTTAGGCTGAATTCTTACCCTTACTCTTGTGCTCATTATTGGGTCAAGAACAGAACCGGCACTACCAGATAGAGGTTTTGCCCGCTCCAATGCAACAGGATCCGATATGGTATGTCCCCTTCCTATAAATGCCAGCCTGTCTGTTTCGTATTCCGGACTTCCCATTGTTTCACCTTCAACAAATACAGTGTTAAAGAGCCAATAGATCTTATCTGACTCTGATCTTGGACGTCTTACTGCAAGTAGTGTATTCATTTCAGGTACAAGCTCGGTTTTTACAAAGAGGTTACTGAAAACCGGATGAGCTATATCTGCATTTTGAGGTGCCATAACAACTTCAAAATAGCTTGTTACTTCCATATCAACAGGATTTTCACCAAGGTTTTTTAAAGATAAGCGTCTTATTTCAGCGTTATCCTCTGATGCAACTGTTACTTCGGTTATGGTCTCAATATTTCCGTCAATTCTTTTGAATTTGGCTTTATCAGCGGAAAATGTTACTTCATAGCTGTCCGGTCTCTTATTTATTGGATCATAGGTTGAGGACCATAGAGTATTGTCTTCTATACTTCTTATATAAAAGAACATACCGCTTGGATCAAGTGTTATATCCTCTCTCCACCTTGTAACGGCAGTAAGGTTGTTTTTGCTGTAACCTGTGCCTCTATCCGTTATCATGACACAATAGCTTCCATTTGAAAGCAAGTGTGCCTTTGGCAGGGTGAAATCAGGTGAAGTAAATTTGCGTAGGGATACCCTGCCTTTATAAACCATATCTTTGTATGGCACTGCTTTTTCCTTGTTTTCCATTGCCGATGTAAAGTCAACAGGAACTTTTTCCTGAAGCAAAAGCTCCCCTGCCTTTACAACAGGATCGTTATGAAAACGTACCTGCATTATGTTCCTGTTTAAAAAGTTGTTGAGGGAAAGAAGGCTCATGCCCTCATGGTGAACCATGTAGCTTTTTACAACTGCTTTTCGCGAACCAAAAGGAAGTCTTTCAGCTGTATAGTCAATAGCTTCATAAAACCCGTATGCACCGTCAAGGCCTTCCCTGCGAAGCCTCTTAATGTTATCTACTGCACTCTTTGGGTCTACAAGGAGTGCAAGGAAGGTGGAGTATGGAGATACTACGGTGTCTTCAAGAAGACCTCGCTTAAGGCCGAGCCATGGAACCCCAACCGCTTTATACTGGTAATTGAGATCAATGTCCAGTGCATAAAATCCCGATTCTGATACACCCCATGGAACACGTTTATGTCTGCCATATTTTTTCTGGCTTCTCACAACAAAGGAGTAAGTCTCATCAAGCAGTGTATTTTTGTAATTCTTCATAAGAATTAGGGGCATAAGATACTCAAACATTGTACCAGTCCATGAAACCAGTCCCCTGTAAAAGTCTACGACAGTAATACTTCTGCCCAGTTTGGACCAATGTCTTGGAGGCACTTCCCCTCTTGCAACTGCAATATAGCTTGTCTGTCTCGCCTCTGATGCAAGGAGATCATAATATGAGTTGGTTAGCCTGTTTTCTTCCAGATTGTATCCAATGGAAAAAAGCTGCTTCTTCGAGTCATAAAGAGGACTAAAGGTTGTTTTTTCAATTATACCGCTCACTTTTTCAATTATGTGCTCGTACTTGCTGTTAAAATTGTTTAAGTTACTAAGTGCTTTGTGTATCGAGGCATGCAAACCTTGCAACCATTGGTAGCCGCTGTTTGTCTTGTCCTTGCAGTCATCCATTATGCATTCAATTTCATAAAGAACCTTGTTGTACGTTTCTGCAAGTTCTAAAGGACCCATGGTTATTTTAATTTTGGCGGTGGCATCCTCAGCAAGCCTTAGTATATCTCTATTACCTAGGCCAGCACCTTTAGAGGAATTTGACCGTAAGCCTTCAAGGCCCAAATCGGGCAGAGGAGACTTGTTGCCATTAATATCCATGCCGTCGGAGGCATCTTTAAGAAATATATTTTCGTCATAGTCATCGTTAATATCGGAATGCAAAACAACTCCTGGATTTTCATGAGAATCACGAGCAAAAATCCTGGATGCATTTAAGAATACATCTATCCATGGATGATACAAATCTAATTCTTCTCTTAAGGAAGTAATCATCTTCTGCAGCTTGTAAAGCCATGGAGACTTCCTGATGTTGTGGCTGGAGATACTCTTTGTTATCTCTTCAAGAGTTCTTTTCCAGGTAAAAAGACTTCCATTGCCATCAGATGGAAGCACATCCATGGGATCCAGCCTGTTTAGCTCTATGCCGCTTTCGAGTGATGCGAGAAAAGCAGTGTCATCAATACCTTGTATATATTTTCTGTCAATGAAAGGACTCTTTTGGTAATCATATAAACCTTGTCTAAATGCTATAAGATAGCAAACAAGGTTACCGCTGTCCACAGTGGATACATAACGGGGCCTTAAGGGTCTCAATGTGCGAGTGTCATACCAATTATAAAGATGATTGTTCCAACGCTCAAGTTTATCAATTGTTGTTAGTGTTTTTGAGGTTCTTTCAATCATCTCGTGGGTTCCGATATACCCTAAGTCCCTGGCAGCAAGAAAAGACATAAGCCCAAGGCCGATGTTCGTCGGGGATGTCCTGTATGCCACGCCGTTTGGGGGATCTTCCTGGAAGTTATCGGGGGGAAGGTAGCTGTTCTTATGATTGATGAACTCTTCGAAAAACCGCCAAGTCTTTCTTGAAATAATCCTAAGATCCCTAGTATCGTCTTCTGAAAGCTGGATGGATTCGTCCAATCTTATTTGGCTTATAAAATAAGCGATGAAAGGGGAGGATGACCATATAACCAAAAGCGGTATTGTAAATACAGCCGAATTAGGCTTTAATATGATTGCAAACGCCAATACACCCAATGATAGGGGGGCGGTTATGTTCATTTTATTCCAAAAACTCTGAACAGTATTTTTTTGATCCTTCTCAACATCAGCGGCGGTAACCCACAGCAGCATGTTCTTTTTACTTATAAATACCCTGTATAGAGTGGTTAGAATGGCCTCTGTCACCAAATAACCCTGGTAGGGCAAAAATGTAAACTGAAGCAGGAGTTGGTATAAGCTTGCTTTAATCCCTGAAATAACAGGTATGTGGCGTTTAACCCTATTTCTAATCAACTTTAATGATGCAAAATAATCAATGATTGAGGTTATTATTGGGAAGAAAATGAAAAATAGTGATAACCCCAGCCAAAACAGGCTTGATCCCGGTAAAACGGAGAAGCCTGATATAATCAATAAAAAAATGGAGGGTGCTACACGGCTTCTACGCATATTGTCAATTATTTTCCATATGGAGATTAAATTAAGCGGATTTTTTATGAAGTTTCCACTTTTATTCTTTATTTTTTTTCCTAACCATGGCAGCAGCTGCCAGTCGCCCCTGGTCCACCTGTGCATTCTTTCTGCATAAGAGGCATAGCTCCCAGGGAATGAATCAACCAGTTCAATATCCGTTGCAAGTCCGGTTCTGAGATAGGATCCTTCAAGCAGGTCATGGCTTAATACTTTGTTTTCAGGAATTGCATTATCAAGTACTTTCTGAAATACTTTAAGGTTATAAATTCCCTTTCCTGTAAATATTCCTTCATTAAATACATCCTGGTAGATATCGGAAATGGCACAGGCATACGGATTAATCCCTTCCTGGCCTGTATATATCCTGGAAAAAAGGGTTCTATTGGCACTTTGGATCTCGAAACCTATACGGGGCTGAATAAGTCCATAACCATCAACAACAATCTGCTTTTTTTCATCAACAACAGGTTTGTTGAGAGGGTGTGCCATGATACCAACAAGCTTTTTTGTACTGCCTATTGGCAAAATGGTATCTGCATCAAGAGTCAGGACATAGTTAACCTTGGGTATGGAGTTATTGCTACAGGACATGATACTGTAACTGGTATCCATAGAGCCTGTAAGAAGGCTGTTAAGCTCTACCAAAGCACCTCTTTTTCTTTCCCATCCCATCCATCTTTTCTGAACATTGTTGAATTTTCTGTGCCTGTGAAAATAATAGAATATATCAACTTCGTTATCCCTTTTATACTTGTTGTTGAGCCTTCTTATTCCATTTAGGCCTGCATTAACAATCTTCTGATCCAGCTTGCTCTTTTCATCAGGAGAATCCTTGAAGTCTCCAGCAAGGGCGAAATAAAGGTTGTTTTCCTTGTTGGAAAGATAATGCCGCTCCAAATTGCTTACAAGCTCTTCAACTCGTTTTTCATCAGGAAGAAGGGCTGGAATTACTACCAATGTGCTGTGTTCTTCTCCTAATCCGTCTTTAAGCTCAAGCCTGGGTAGAGTTGAAGGCCTTGTGGTATTGCATAGAGTCCAATTTACTAGGCTGGTGACTATTTCCGATGTAGGGATTATGACTATCAAGCCTGTAAAAATGGACAGGGAAAGAGCGTTGTTTTTTGAAAGACTATATGTGTAATGCATTAAAAAATAGGTTATGAGTATAGTGGGCAATATTATTGACCCAAGGTACAGTGATGCAGCATGCCTTTTAATGCTTAAAGCGAGTCTTCTAAATATTGTGGGCCTGTAGTTTATGGCCTTTTCAAGCTCTGCTATTCCATCACCTGATAAATAATAACCAACATGTTTTTTTCGTTCATCATAATCACTTTGTGAGCTTTGGGCATAAGATTTAGAAAGTTTGACAGCCTCTTTTGCTATTTGAATCTCAGTAGTTCTTGATATGGCAGCGATCTCCTCAAGCCTTTGCCTGTAGAAGCTCCTGGTACAAGGATCCATCAAACGATATGATTCATCCTCACTTAATGCCTTTTCAACATTACTGATTTCATCGAATACAGATGACCAATCGAAGGAGGATAGAAATTTAAGGCTCAATATAGAATTACCTATTGATACCGAGTATGAAGCTTGAATATTATGTTCCTTTTGGCACATATCCGATGTGCTGCTGCCATATTTGGAAAGAATATCATCCAATGTTCCGGAAAGCTTTGCATAGCCTCTTCCGGACTTTCTCAAGCGATAAGACAAATGTTCAATGAAGGATGTACTTATCTGCTCAGTGGATTTGAGCCTTGCCTCAATGCTTTTTATGAATTTTAAGGTGTTAATATCTTCGCTCTTTAAAACGCTTTCTATCAGTTCATCGGCAAGCTGCCATTCTTTAATTGTGAGATTAAGTTTTTCACAAATAACTTTAATGCTCTCAATAAGCAAAATCCTTATCATGGCAGGCATTGCCCAAATCTCCCTGTCTGATAGGCTGCTGTGGCTCTGATAAGCTTTCAGGTAATTCAAAATAATTCTGTCATTTATCTGCCCGCCTGTATGGGACACCAGTTCGGCAGCAATTGCATAAATACGTGCATAACCTTTTAAAGCCCCGCATTTTAAGACAGGGAGCCTTAGATATGTCTCACTTGAAATATCCTTTCTTACAACTTTAGCCTGCTCATCCAGTATGTAAAAGTTGTCCAATAACCATTCGGCGGCAGGCGGAACAGCATTTTTGATGCTTGCAGCATTATTTAATTCCTTGTAAACCGATCTTATAAAGTCATAGTCCTCATTCATATTCAAGACCGGCCAGTTATTATATCTGATGTTTTTTGAAACTGTGTGGTCTATTGCAATTTTTCTTGCATGCTCTTCAAGCTCTTCGCAGGTTAGGGAGGTATCATTCATCTTTATTATATGAAGCTGCCTGAACCTCTTTATATTCACCCAGAATAAGACAGTAAAGACTGCAACAATTCCAATCAGTATTATAGGGTTGATATTTAAAGTCATGGTGTTAATATCTCCTTTGCTTCTGGTATGAAAGTGTATTATTTATGATTTACAAAAATCAACAATTTAATAAGTGGGATTATATACCATAAGCAAAAAAATATTTTTCCAATATAAAATCTTTATCCTTTCTCAATTTTTATAATCACATAGAAGCAAGCAAAAAGGGACATAATATATAACAAAAACAAAGGAGTTGTAAAAACTTGGACTCAATAAGAGCTAAAGAAATAATTTCATCAGGAAAGATAATTCAGGTTTTATACCAAGGATCTCCTGTGTGGCTGGAAAACGTGAAGGATAATAATACAGCTGAGGTTACAAGGCTGGATAGTAAGGATATAATTGAAGTGCCGGTTTATTTGCTGGTAGAAGATAAAGAATTGGTGTAAGTATTTAAGGAATGATTAATAAATAAAGATACCCAACTATAAGGAATGATTGAAATATTACTTCCAATTTTGAGCGGGTGTTAACGAGTTAAGTTAACACATAAGCTGAGATAACATTGGAAATAAAATTAAAGTTAATCCTAAGTTGGGTATCTTTATTTTATGTATCATTAATAGTCTGTTTATCTATGCTCCCATCGCTTATTTGTAAGCCTGCCTCTGTCGTATGTATAAGTAAAAAACATGTTTGAAACCATAAGCTCAAACTCGTATTTTTCGATACGATATTTTAGTGCCGTGTTTTTGATGTTTTCAATAAAGTAATTTTCTATAGAATCCATAAAACGTCTGTCTCTGGAATATGATCTAAGGTCCGTCTGATCATATCGGCTCTGCAGAAAGGCAATTTTATAATCTCTTTCATTTGAAAGATAGCTGAAGAATCCGTCAAAATTAATGGTGAGTCTATCATAACTGAACGCGAAGTAGTTATCCATTATTTCAATATTCAATGCTGTAAACCTGTTTTCCAGAAGCTCAATGATGTATTTGCTTGGAACTGCAAGAGAAAGGTTTTGCCCTTCGTGAAAACCTGCAGTGGTTATACCCACAAGTTCGCCGAACATATTAAGAAGAGCCCCTCCAGAGCTTCCTGACGAGGTTGGTGTCGTTATCTGAATAAAGTCAAACCTGTCATATTGTCTGAAACCTGACACAATTCCATCGGAAAATGTATTCATGAGTCCAAACGGGCTTCCGATAGCAACAACTCTTTGACCTCTCACAAGATCTCCGGTTCTGGAAATCTCTATTGGGGGGGTTCTGAAGTTAATTTTTATAAGTGCAAGATCCTTATGAACATTGGCATTTATTACTGTATATGTAACATATGGTCTTTCTTCATCCATACCTTCGAACAGGACACCAAAAAAGCAGGCACCCTGCAGTACATGATAATTTGTAACCATAAGGCCATTGGTTCCGATAACAACTCCAGAGCCTCTGTGGAGAAACTCTCCAGCCTCATTAAATGCCAGTATCATGACAGTTGACGTAGAGAGAGCAGCAAGTTCTTCCAATGACATTTCACGCCTTCCGTTTCCTGGATGATCCCTTCTAACGGTATGTGGTGCTGTAATGGTAATTGAAGGCGGAGGCTGAACCGGAGGCTGAACCGGAGGCTGAACCGGATGCTGAACCGGATGCTGAACCGGAGGTTGAATAGGATTCTGAGCCGGATTTTGAACAGGTGATAGAACTGATGGAGGTAAGCCAGGATTATATGAACTCCCAGGTGGTGTATTATTTTGTTGTATAGCTTTAACGGGAAATTTTTTTAATTCCTCAGTCTTTGGAAGCTTCGCCAAATAGGAATGAACATTGCTGTTATCAATTTCACCAAATTTACCATCAGTCATTGTGTTTATATACAGAACATCTGCACCTAACTTTGAAAGGACTAATAGAAAGTAGACCTCATGCTCTTTAATATTTCCATAGAAAAGAACCTTTGGATTATGTACAGCTGTTTGAAAATCCACGTTTCTGAACATCTGGGATGCGTATTTTTTTAGCCAGCAAAGCATTTTGATACAGAAGTTTTTAAATATGGTGGAAGTAATCGCTGGTGAATTTTTTTTATAAAGATTTATAATATCTACGAGTGCCTTTTGAAGGGCATTTCTTAACGGTCCCACAGAGATTTCAGATAATAGCCTTGGTATATCGCATATGGAAATAAATTCTTCCGTTGCTGTCTCTAAGAACTTATCCTGCCATGGTCTGTTTATTTCTATAGATATATCGTTGTCAATCAATATTGGTATGTTTTCTGTAAATTTAAGATACACGTTTCCGAGGCTCGTTAGCTTGCAGTCAAGGTCAGCCAGATTGTCATAGTAATTATTGGCTGGCTCTGTTACGCCGACCAACCGGCAGCAGTATACAGGTATTGTTGTTGAAGCACCTTTTGTATAGTCTTTTCTGTTTGCCAGTGGAGACATGATGTCATCCATAATTTTGTCCGAATACAGCATGGTAGTTTTAATCGGCTTTGATACATTGATCATAATATAAAGCTCCATTTCCATCAATAATTTATATATTTAAAAACAAGCTATACTATAATTGTATATTAAAGAAAGTCATAACAGCAAGATTTTTTATATTAATAATCGCAATTTTGGCCAATTTTATGTACATGATAATTTTGCTGCCATATTGCATAATTTTGCTATGGATACCAGAAATGTTAACTGCCACAGTATAAAAATTAAAAATTCTTGCGGGAACACTTCAAAAATATATAACCCATCTGTAATTTTATGTACTCGTTTTAATACAATATTCAAAATTATGTCACATTGTAACAAGGCAATATAATCGGTTGAAACAAGAGGTTTTAAGGAATAACATATTATTATAAAAGATGAGATAACCAATTTAAGACAGCAGTATTGTTAATTGTTCTGATTTGAGGGGGGTGACCGGCATTTAAATATAGATTAAAAGTGACATATGTAAGATTAATAACACTTTTAATCTAAAATAGTTGTTTTAGTTTCCAAAAGGCTACAAATCTTAAATTGGTTATCTTTTATATAACTATATTAAAAGTGATAAATCTCTTACATTTGTCTGTCGCAAATTCCGTTGAACCGTTCGTTATTTGCTCCGCCAAATGTAAGATTAATAACACTTTTAATAGATAAAGAGAGACCGTCCGAGGGAGGGAAAGATAATGAAAAAATCAAAGAAAGTATTGGCGTTACTTGTATGTATTTTCATGACAGCCGGATCATTGACAGCATGTCTGTCTGATGAAAATTCCGGAAACAACTCAGGAAATGATCAAGAAGCATCACCTGTGGTAAATAATGGTGATAACACAAATGAAGGAACTAAAAGTCCGGAAGATTACAAGGGAGAAATAGCATTTTGGCACTTTAACAGCAGTGAGGGACCAAAGATAGTTGAGGCATTCAATAAGCTATATCCAAATATTAAGGTTAAATTGACAATTGTTTCAGACAGAGATTCCCAGTATCAAAATAAGCTGACATCTGCTATAAGAGCAGGCACTGGAGTACCGGATGTATTTGTTGCTGAATCGGCATTTGCCAAAAGGCTTGTTGAAATGCCAGATGCATTCGCAGACCTTACTGAAAGAGCAAAGGATGTAGCATCAAAAATGATTCCATTTACAGTTCAGGTAGGTACCGATAAGAATGGAGCACTAAAGGCATTGTCTCACCAGGCAGCTCCAGGAGCTATAGCATATAAGAAGCCGGTTGCTAAAAAGTATTTGGGTACTGATGATCCTAACGAAATCGCTAAGATGCTGTCTTCAGAAGAGAAAATGCTTGAAACGGCAAAGACTCTTAAGGAGAAGAGCGGCGGAAAGGTTTCGTTATTCCCAACTTGGGAAGAACCCAAGAAAATGTATTTGGGGGCACGAAGCCAGGGCTGGGTTGTTGATAATAAGCTCAATATTGATAACAAAGTTACGGAATTGGTTGATTTTGCAAAAACATTGAGAGATAATAAGTATGAGGCAGCATTGACCCAATGGACACCAGGTTGGGCATCAGCTATAGCTAATGATGAAAAGGCAATGGTTTGGGCATGCCCGCCATGGGGGGTTCCGTGGATAATTAACTCCAACGACACAAAAGCTGCAAATGGAGGCAGATGGGGTATAACAACGGCACCATTCAATTACTTCTGGGGAGGTACATGGATGGGTATTTACTCAAAGTCACAGCAGCAGGATCTAGCATGGGAATTTGTTAAATTCTTTACAGCTAATAAAGATACATTGAAGAAGTGGGCCCTAGACAATCAGGATTTCCCCAATAACCTGGATATAATTGATGAGGGAGCACCTAGTGACAGCAAGGTTGTAGGCACAAACCTTTTCAAATTCTATCAGCCTTTCGTTAAAGATATTAACGGTGAAGTACTTACACAATATGATGATATTATTGAGAGGACCTTTGACGATGTAATGACATCATACCTTGCGGGAAAATACAAGACAAAGGATGATATGTTTAAGGCTTTCAAGGATAAGGTAAAGTCAAACTTAAAAGATATTCAAGTTGATTAAAGATAAGTCCCCCTTAAACGTATATTAATCAGATTATAAATTAACGGAGATATGAGAGCCATTTATTGGTTCTCATATCTCATTATGAAGGATTTTACATATCAAAAGAGGTTACCATGGCATTAAAGCTTCTCGGAGCACGTTCAGTCTTTGCAACCCATTTTCATGAACTGGCGGAGGATCTGGAAAATCTTAATTCAAATTTGCCGGGAGACAGTAAAATAGTCAGTCTGATTTCAGGTGTAATAGAAAATAGAGATAATAGTGATAATAGTGATAATAGTGATAATAGTAATCCTTAAGCAGCGAAGAGAACATACAAGATAGTGCCGGGTTTACCCCAGGGGAAAAGTTATGCAAAAGATATAGCTTCAAGATATGGGCTAAGCTTTGAGAAGCTTGCTTGTACTTTAAAGGATAGGGATATTATAGAAGAAATACCTCCAACATTGTTATAGGGGGAATTACGTTTATACAGAGCCTAAAAATTGTGTATAAAAATAGGCCAGCAAGCAGAAAATTGTTTGTAGGTCTTTCTCATTTCATGATTTTGTTCTGCTTACTTATAAGTATATTCAATTCACTATCTTCTATATCCTCATAACTGTAGCGGGCTTTATTGTAAGAAGAAGTAAGATCTGAAATATTTTCCTTATAAAGCCTTTCAACTTCTTTAGCAAGTTCATTTGGTGTAAGGCTGTTTTTAAAACCAAAGTCCTTTTTTATAAAGCTCAGTACTTTTTGCCTGTATATAAACCTGACCTTATCTCTGTTTGTCAAAAGGTCTTTCCATGACTTTTCTTTACTGAAAAGGTGTAAAAAGCTTTTTATATTAGGTCGGTATCTTGAAGAAGATTTTAATAAAAGCTCCTTTTCATCCACATATCCAAGTGTATTTTCTTTAACTCTATTTTCTTCGGACTTGCTGGAAAGCCATACAGCTATTTTGTATATAAACTTAAAGATAACATATATGGTCAGAATTGCAAAACCTATTAATACTGCTACTCTTAATATATTTGATATAACATCAAGAATAGAAATATCGTTTGAATATTTCTTTCCAAACATCTGTATTTCTTCGGTCGGGACATTGTTGCCGTCTGTACTGAAAGATAGACGGCTAAAAAAACTATAGATCACTAAAACTACAGATTTACCAAGAACTATTACAGAGTCCCAAAAAGGCTTGAACCTTGATAAAGAAATTATTAATACCAATATAATGATCAATGAAGTTATGTTAAACTTTAAAAGTGTGGAAGGGATGCGGCTTTTGCTTCCTAATTTGAAAAAGGCTCCCTTTAGCTGCTCCAAACTGCAAAGGGATAGAAACACAACTATCATGAAAAGCCCAGCAATATTCAATAAGCCAACGTATGGATATAGGCTTTTTGACATTAGAAACATCACGTTGAAGACAAAATATGTCGCCAGGAGTAAATTGAAGACTGGAATAGGGGATTGTTTCATCCAATTGCTCTTGTTTATGCGAATTCCTCTGAATATCGAAAATGATGCCATAATCCCATGTAAAAAAGAAAATGATTTAAATGATCCGATGATGAGTAATGAAAATATTCCTATTACTAAGCTGAGAACCGCATAAATAGCATTGGATTTATTCCTAAGAAACCTGCTTAATAATATACCTACCAAATAATAACCAACCAGCCCTGCAATAATCGTAAGAACTTGGCCATTTGGGTATGCATATATGGTTATGGCAAGCAGTATAGGAAAAATAAATAAAATTTCAATGGCTGATTGCATTAGCTTAATTGTAACGTGTTTTACAAAGTTTGGCATATAGACCTTCCTTTTAGCTGAAAGACAATCTTTTAGAGATAATGAATCAAATAAATCTGTTTATCAGATGTAATAATATTAATTTACATCCTATATTAAAAGTGTTAATAATCTTACATTTGGCGGAGCAAATAACGAACGGTTCAACGGGATTTGCGACAGACAAATGTAATAGATTTATCACTTTTAATATACATAATATCTTACCACATAAGCAGTAAAAATAATATCGTGATTATTAATGTAATCGTACAATACAGCACACTTGATAATGGCTAAGAAATAATATCGGATTTTTGGTTATTTTTTCAACAAAATATGCCGATATATGAAGTAACACTTTTGTATATCTTATCGCTTTCATAAAATACTGACGTATGTTGTAAAGCTGATAATCAGTTATATCAAAGAGGGGCTGAATATGCTGTATTCATCATTTTTTTCAGTATTGTTCTTTTCAGTATGCATTGTTTCACTTGTCAGTGGTATTTTGGTTATAAAAAACAATCGTAAGGCACCTGCAAATCGGTGCTTTTTTATCATGGTTATATCGGTTAACTTATGGTCTGCAGGGCTTGCTCTTGCAAACATTGCTCCTGATGAAGCAACATGCGAAAGCTGGAGACGTTTTTCAGCTGTTGGTTGGGGAACAGCTTACAGCATTTTCCTTCACTTTGTATTGATTATTTCAGAGAATAATAAGCTGCTAAAAAAATGGTGGTCTTACTCATTATTGTATACGCCTGCTGCCATTACAGTATTTGCTTTTGCCGTTCCATCCGGTATTAACCCCAATCCATATAAGTTTGTTCGTACAGATTTTGGATGGACTAATGCGGTAAGTATTGCTGAGTATAATATTTGGGACTGGATATTCTTTTTCTATTATATCGGATATATTGTTACCGCTTTGGTAATTTTGTTTTTATGGAATAAAAAAGCTGAAGAACATACAATTAAGATGCAATCACGTGCTATTTTTCTATCTTTTGCTGTAACGTTAGTTCTCGCATCATCAACAGATGTGCTGTTTGGCAATACTTTTGCGAAACTGCCTCAAATGGCACCGATTATTTTGTTGATTCCAATTGTAACAATATATCAAACAATCAAAAAATATAATTTTATTATCCCTAAAACAGTTAATATAAAAGCCAGTTATATGCGTATTATTGTTAGTGTTATCATATATTTGGTTTTTGCTTTGCTGCAAATTAGTATGCCAATCGATAACAGTGTTATAGGCTCTAATTATATAGAAGGAGCTACTCTTAGAGGAATAGTAACACAATTGCAGATGCTTATATCAATATATCTCGTACTAAAAGCAGGCACACCGGGATATATAACTGCAGTTCTGATAAATACCGGAAATGTTTTAAATTCAATAAATTTTATGATCCACAACAAAACAGCCAATTCGCTGCCGGGGACCATTTCTTATATAGGTGTTATTTTGATAGTTGTGCTCATAGCCTCTTATAAAAAGGAGACCGCCTCTAATATTGAAAAAATAGATAATCAGAGGAAAAATCTTGAGGAATCTGAAGCAAAATTATTTCGAATGGCCTATTATGATTTTTTAACAGGATTATATAATAGAGACTGGTTTGTAGAACATTTGAACAAATCAATACATGCAGCAAAAAGAAAGGCTTCCATGATAGGAGTTATATTTATAGATTTAGATTCTTTTAAATCAGTAAACGATACAATGGGACACACAACCGGTGACGCACTGCTGGGGCTAATGGCAAATAGGATTTCTTCGAGTTTGAGAGAAGAGGATAGTCTAGCCAGATTTGGCGGAGATGAATTTCTGATAATGGTTTCCAATATTGAAAAACTGGAAGATCTCCATAAAATATGCGAAAGAATTATGGGTGCTTTTAAAGATTCCGTCTTAGTTCAGGAGATGGAGTATTTTGTCACAGCCAGCGTCGGTGTGGCGGTATATCCGGTAGACGGAGAGGACTCTGAGACTTTGATAAAGAATGCTGATATAGCCATGTATTTAGCGAAAAATAAAGGGAAAAATCAATGTGTTTATTGTTCATCAGATATTAAAAACGATACCGTTAAAAAGATGAAATTGACGAATAACTTATATAGAGCACTTGATAAAAATGAATTGTTTCTGTATTACCAACCTCAGATAAAAGCAGAAACACAAGAAATAATGGGATTTGAAGCACTATTACGATGGAAGAATGAAGAATATGGTATTGTTTCACCGAATGTTTTTATACCAATGGCAGAACAAACAGGACTGATAAGGCCAATTGGACTATGGGTTTTTAAAACTGCATGTCAACAACTCAAAGTGTTCCAGAGCATTTATGATAAAGATATCTCAATGTCTATAAACTTATCATTGGAACAGTTGAAAGATACTGGTATAGCTGATAAGATCAGTAAAATATTGTGCGACACAGAAACTGATGCTAAAAAAATCCAGATTGAGATAACAGAAAGTGTTGCTTTTAATGAAGATCATTCTGTTTTACAACGGCTTAAAGATATTAAAAACCTTGGAATTTCAATATCTATAGATGATTTTGGCACAGGTTTTTCGTCCTTTACCCGGCTTAAAACTTTTCCAATTGACTTGATAAAAATTGATATCAACTTTGTTAGTGGAATATCTACAGGATCCCAGAAAGATATGGCAATTATTAGAAGTATTATTCAGATTGCTAAAAATCTTGGAATTGATGTACTGGCAGAAGGTGTTGAAACAGATGAGCAGTTCAAGTTTTTAAGAGATAACCAGTGTGATTTAATTCAAGGCTTCTATTTTTATAAACCGATGCCTGCAAGTGAAGTCGAATCAATATTAAGACATGATTGAAATTATATTGAAATAACTGTAAGCCATGATACTATATAATATATATATAAAATTTAGGAGGTAATTTACATGAAAAGGATAATTGTGGCAATAGTTTCGGTTATTGCATTATTTATTGGTATTGCATGCTTTGCAAGCTCTCAAGATATTACAGTGAAAGTCGATGGAAAAGCAATTTCTTTTCCTGATGCTCGTCCTTTTATTGATACTGAAAGCAATAGAACTATGATACCTGTCAGATTTGTAGCTGAAAATTTAGGCTGTAAAGTTGATTGGAACGGCGAGTTAAAGGTTGTATATATAAACAAAAATGGAATTCAAATAGAATTGAAAATAGGAGTTTTGGAAGCTATTGCAGACGGAAAGGTAATATCCCTAGATGCAAAGGCAGTTATTAAAGAGAATAGAACATTTGTACCGTTGCGTTTTGTCAGTGAAGCTTTAGGTGCATATGTGGAATGGAACGGAACCACAAGGACTGTATACATTACCACCGGTAAAACAGCACCTACACTGGCACCAAAAGTGACACCAACTACAACTTCTATAGCTAATGACCAATACAAAGAGTTGGCAGATATGGTAAGAACAGTGATTGAATTGGAGATGGCGAAAGAATGGGATAAGGTTTATAACTATTTATCACCGGAATCTCTAAAAAAGAAAGGCATAACAAGCAAAGAGGGTTTTGAAAAGAAGTATCAAAAATTAAGCGGTGGCTATAATAATTTGATGAAAATGAATAATCTTAAGGAATATCAAACCAAGTGCTTAGTTGAGAATATAAATGATACCAAGGTAAGAGTTATGTACGGAGTATATGGATATCCCAAGCCTGATAGTTATGCAATGGATTATGAATCTAGAAACTTAGTAAAAATAGACGGCAAATGGTACATAGATATAGAACCTATAATTGTAAAAAACACAGAACGGTTTTTATACAGGGAGGGTTTTTAATTTGAAAAGAATAAAAATCAAAATAAAAATAATTATATTGATAATATGGGTTGTATACTTGACGCAATGTGTTTATGCTTCAATATCAATTGATTATTCTGATAATAGATACTACATAGACGAGCCATCAATAAAAGTGGTCAGCGGTGAAAGTGAAATTAATAAATCTGAAAAAATATTTATGGATTATGATGATACAGATGGTACATATAAAATTGTTTTTCGCTTCTATAAGTGGTGGCATGCGACCTGCCAACATGTAGGACACGATGAGTGGATAAGGTACAAGGTGTTTAAGGATGGCAGTACGCCAGAACAGGTTGCAACAATGATAACATTCAATCAGATGCCACTAAGTTCATACGATGCCAATAATCATAATTGGGGTGAATGGGCTGAGATCGAGAGGTTAGAAGCTACAGAGAAAGAAGATGGGTACATAAAATATAAAAGGGAGTGCAGCTATAAAAAAGGCTGGTGGGCAACTCTTGGAGCCCATGAACCTGATTATAAAACAGAAGTGATTCCTAAACTTAGCACAGAAGATTCGAAAGTTACACCCACGCTCACTCCTGCACCTACACCTACACCTAAACCGTCAGCGGCTCCAATAGGAAAAATAACATTTGACCCTCCATCATGCGATTGGCGAAATCTTCCCCAGAATGTCAGGGTTTATGTTGATGGAAATAAAACTACAACCCAATATGATTCCGATATAAGGCAGTATAGATACACAGTTACGGTAACAGAACCTGACACATTGGAAACCACAACAGAAACAAGGATAGGCAGTACTTATTGGAGGGTTGAGCAGGATTGGACAATAGATAAATTACTTGTCACAAGTCCCCTTTTAGATGGTGATAAAATTATTGATGCCGGCGGAACTGTTACTATTACAAAAGAAGGTATCGGAAAATTAAATGCTTGTGTATACAGTTGGAAGCCGGGTACTGCAAAATGGGTATCAGGTGATCCGCCACGAGGGAGCTGGATTGATTAATCTTTTGTATAGTAAAACGAACATTATAGGGGTAAGTGTAAAATGATCACTTTTCTTCCAAATTGAGTATTTCCACAGCACAGCCTACATCTTTTATCCTTTGAATGCTTTTTTCAATCTGTTCATCAACATAATTTGTTACAACCAAAAAATCAGCATTATTAATAAAACTATCAGGCATGTTATCCATAAATGAATGAAATATAACTGATCTTTTAAGCTGCATAATGGCCATTGATTCCAGCAGCAGGTTTATATGACCGGTACCGCAGCCGGCAGGTATAAGTAGAGGTGTTTTCTCGTCTTCTGATGAATGGCAGTTACAGCAAAAACCTGTCTCAATGCTTTTTGACATCATGTAACTGGCGATTGATGCACAATAAGATATTGCTTTTTCCATAAGCTCAACATTGGTATTATCGTCCCAGTTGTCTTCGTTTGATTGAATGTTCAGAAGTATGATGATCTTCATATTTGATGTGTAATCGGTATTATAAACCTTAATACTACCAGTACGGGCGGTTGATTTCCAGCTTATCCTGTTCATGGAATCACCAAACTGGTAATCCCTTATGCCTGAGACCATAAACGGATCGTCAATAATCCAGCGTCTTACAACAGTATCTCCCATCCAGCTTTGGCATGGGAGGTTTAAGTGTTCAACAGGTACTATTTTTGGGTAAACCAGTATGCTGGCATCTAGGGACAAATCTTCATAGGTTTGAACGATACTCAATGCATCGTTACATGAGAGTACTGCGGATTTTAGTGTATAAAAGCCGCGTTTGACGCATTTTACAGTATGTTTACGGGTTATTCTGGTAAAAGGCATGATGCTGAAAAAGCTTCTATGGAATTGTTGGTGCTTTACATCAAGATTGGCTTGTTTTTGGAACTGGAGGTGAGGATCGATTTCCGATTCCAATTGAAGCCAGATAACAGGAATCAGCTTATTATTAGATATTATTTCGATCATTTGGACTTCTTCACCTTCGAAGACATGGGAAGAACCAAAGCACCTTGAATATGTAATGCCCTTAAGTCCCCAGTGCTTATAAATAGCTGCCTGGATATACACTATAATCAATGCTGATATGATCAACAAAGCAGCACTCATAAGTTATCTGAATCCTTTCGATAGCTTTTCCTCTGACGGCACTGCAGTATCTGATATTATTTGATCCAGAACATTACTCAGGCTGCTTGTGTTTCTTCCTAAAATAGAGCTTTTCATTATCAGTCTGTGGCGTAGTACAGGCTTAACAAGGTATTTAACATCATCAGGAATAATAAAACTGCGGCCTTGTAGTATTGCATAAACTTGGCAGGCTTTTAAAAGAGCCTGGCTCGCTCTGGGACTTGCACCAAGAATAATATCAGGATGGTTTCGTGTTTTTTCTATGATTTCGAGAATATATTTTAGAATGTCATCGCTCGCATGGACGCTGCAGTAGGAGCTTTGTGCATCCATAATGTCATCAGATGATGCAACTGGTTTAATATCCTCTATTGGATTATTTACTATAAAACGCTTTAATATCTCAATTCCCTCATCGTTTGTCGGATAGCCCATTGAAATTTTAAACAGGAATCTATCCAGTTGTGCTTCGGGTAAAGGGAAGGTACCCTGCGTCTCAACAGGGTTTTGGGTTGCTATGACCATAAAAGCTTTGCCAAGTTTTAGGGTTTCTCCATCTATTGTAACCTGTCTTTCCTCCATACATTCTAAAAGGCTTGATTGGGTCCTTGGTGTAGCTCTGTTAATTTCATCAGCCAGAAGAATATTGGAAAAAATCGGGCCGGGGCGGAACTGGAATTCACAGCTTTTTTGATTATAATAATTAATTCCGGTCAAGTCGGAGGGCAGTAGATCGGGAGTAAACTGGATTCTTTTGAAGGAACAGTTTAAAGATTTGGCAAGAGTTTTAGCAAGTATGGTTTTACCCATACCAGGAACATCTTCCAAGAGTATGTGTCCTGATGTGATTAAAGCGATTAAAGATAGGTCGATTATCTCATCTTTTCCAACAATAACCTTACTTACATTTTGCTTTATCTTTAAAGCAAGTTCTCTTATTTGTTCAGTTTTCATATTAGCACCGTCCAATTAATTATATATAATTTTATCGAATAAAGTTAATTGTTACTTGATACCAATCTTCATGTGGTATATGTTATATAAAGTGTATGATCCTTATATTCATACTTTAAATCCAACTCTTTGCACACATCAAGTATAGGTACCCAGTTTTCATCCGTGGGTTTGGTGTTTAGGACGGTGTAACTTCCTTCATCTTCATCACTATAATATTTAAGCTTACATCCATTTGATGTTGAGTCATATTCGTTATATACCCTAAGGACCAACATTGCAAGAAGATTGTCTGCGTGCAATTTGCCTTCCTGTTCTTTAAGCCTACAACCTATCAACTTATAATCAAGTACCTCACCATCTATAATCAAGTTGATATCTTCAACCGTATTTGCAGGTTGGTTGATGGATAAGGCTGTGGGAGTTGGAGCTACAGCTGAAGGTGTTGATAAATCAGTCTCATTTTGAAAATTGCTGGAAGTTTCTGGGGTTGGTACTCGTGAAGGTAGTTCAGTTGCTATATTTTCCGAATCCGGTGTAGGTACCGGAGTAGGAATAAGGGTAGGGGTAGAAACAGGAGTAGAATTAGCTGCCTGTTTTTCCTCTAGGGCTGCCTTATCAACAGATGTAATATAATTAGGCACTTCCGTGCTTATCATAGCTGCATTGATAGATTGATCCCAGTGTACATCCATATCTAAAGATTCTGCAAGAAATCTAATGGGTACATAGGTTCTTCCCTGCTTTATGAGTGCCGGGACATCCATGTTAACGCTTTTTCCATTGACAGTACAAAATGGTGTATTAATTATCAAATCAATACTATTTTTGTCTTTGGTGATTTTTACCATTGCTTTATTTGGTATCCATTCGAAATCAGCGTCAATAAATTCAAGTATTTTACGAAGAGGAACCATTATTCTTCCTTTGACGTTTATCGGCTGCGTATTTGTAAGCTCTTTCTTGTTAAGAAATATCTTATAGGAAAAAGATTCGGCATGACTTGCACCACTTAGCATGGTAAAAAGCATGTAGATTGTAATTGTACAAAGCATATACTTCAAAGGTTTAAGCATTTCAGTGTCTCCTGTCTAAGTAATAATTATAGAATTGCTATTAATAATAGTAATATATTAATGTTATTATCAATATTAAAAGTTCTAATGCAGATGTTGAAAAAATGCCGATTTAATGGAAATAAAGAAAAAACTAGCATTACGACTTTTTAAAAATACCATAATGTTAGTCTCAATGTCAATGTTATGAAATGCATTAAAATGTGCAAAATTGTATCTTGTGGATAAAAATAAGAAACATTGATATCATTGTATTATTTATAAAACAGTAAGTAATATTACAATCATGCCTTTATAAGCAGTTTGCAACGCTCCCTCATTTTTAATAAGGCATGATTGAAATATTAGTTCCTAAAATCCTACTGCTTGTATGGTAATTGGGTTTTGTAATTGCTGAAAACCTCAAATGTATCGGTAACTTGTGGAGGAGTAGCAAGATCTGCCTGGTATTCACCAAGGTTAAATAATTCTGTGAAAACTCTGTTGTGAATGTCCTGATTCCTGTTACGATTGTCAATGGCACATTGCCTTAATTCTTCATCAAGAATCTCGTTTATAGCTATCTGATAACTTACGAGATTGTGTTTTGTTGTAAGCAAAATATCATTTAACCTGTCCCTAAGGTTCACATTGGCATCCTTAACCTTTGGAAGTTCATTTGAAACAGGCTTGCCAATTTTTTGGACTCCTGATTTTGATGTTATAATAGATTCATTTATCATTGTTTAGCCTGACCTCCTTGCGAGCTATTTACCTGTTCAACAAATCCAAGCAGATTGCTGTAGTTTTGCTGAGATATTTTTGAGGCATCAAAAAACAGCTGCCTGTATACCGGGTTGGTTTCCTGACTGGCATATTGATAGCACTTTTTAGTGGCTAAAAGCTCCCAGGAAAGCATATCGTTAATATAAGCCAGCTCTTTTGTGGATAAATTTTTCATATTGTTTTATCATTCCTTTCCAGATAATTGAATGAAAAGTGCGTTTAACTTTTTGTATTAAAAGTGATAAATCTATTGTATTTGTCTGTCGCAAATTTATTAAAATCAGTTAATTTTGCTATTGTCTATCACAAAATAACGTTAAACCGTTCGTTATTTTGCTCTGCCAAATGTAAGATTATTGACACTTTAATATAGTATTATCATTATGTTATTTTATTATTTAAGTATAACTTTTCTTTATTATGCTGAAATCTTGGCAGAAATATGTAATAATATTAATATAGAAATATTTCTTAGGATAACTAAAATTTCTATTAAATAGTTTTATTTTTAGGGGGAATTTTATGAAAGGCCAGATTTTTAGGCTCTTTGCAAGCATCATGGGTGCATCAGTTGTAATGTTTCTTTTTAGTATATCTTTGTACGCACATCCTATGAACGGTGAGAAATTTCAGTTCAAACAGCCTGATGGAACTAGAGTTGCAGTTAAGGTTTTTGGCGATGAATACTATCAACGGGTAGAAAGTGAAGACGGCTATACTTTAATAAGAAATAAAAAGGGGAATATATGCTATGCCAAACTTGATAGCAGTGGAAGGCTTGAGGCAACAAATAGGGTTTATAAGGGTACAGATTTGAGTGAAGATGAAGCTAAATCCATTGGTATTAAGAAAGGACTATATGAGGATAAGAGTATAGTATTAAAACAAGTAAAGGACAAGCGTAGCGAAATTCAGTTAAATGCACCACTGGAAGAAGATGTTTTAGCAGCATCTCCAACACCTCTACCGTCAGGAGTACCTGTAATAACTACGGCAACACCATCAAAAATTAGTGGATTAGCTGTACTTGTTGATTTTCCAGATGTTAAGAGTGCTATAGCAACTGATGTAATAGAGCAGCTATTCAACAAAGCTGGGGCCGGTTCTGTTTATGATCACTTTTATAATATATCAGGTCAAAAACTCGAATTTACCAATAAGCTTATAGGTTTTTACACAGCAAAGTATGAAAAGAGCCACTATGACAGCGGAACAGGATATGCCGGATCCACTGAGTTAATGAAAGAAGTCTGTGCGTGGCTTAATACAAATAAGAACTTCACTACAGAAGGGCTTTCATTGAATGCAGATAAGTCAATAATGGCATTAACACTGCTTTATGCAGGGACACCTGATGCTGGCTGGGCTAACGGGTTATGGCCTCATTCAGGAGGATTTAGTTATACTTTTAGCAATGGTATTAGAATAAACAGCCATCAGTTTACAAACATTGGTACCAAACCGCAAACTTCTACCATAAACCATGAGTGTGAGCACATGATATTAAAATGGCCTGATTACTATGATTATGATGGCGATTCCAAGGTTATCGGAAAATTCGATAACTTTGCAAATCCTTATAGCAGGTGCGTTATAAGTAAATTTTATAATATTAATTGGTTAAATGGACTTCCTGATGGGTCGGTAGTGACGGTGCCTGCAGGGACAAGGGATGTATTGGGATACATAAACACGACAAACAATAACGAGATGTTCTTAATAGAGAACATCCGCAAAAAGGGTGATTGGGCAACTTTCCCCGGAGAAGGGCTGGTTATTTGGCATATTGACAAGAAGGGTAACAATAACTATCAGGATATGACTGCTACAAAGCATTATATTACCTCGATAGAACAAGCTGATGGGAAATTCGATTTGGAAAGAAATGTGAACACTGGTGACACAGGTGACTTTTTCTATGCAGGTTTCAAGGACAAGTTTAATGATATCACAACACCTAATTCAAAATGGTGGAATGGGACCAGCTCTGGGTTTAATATTTCAAGTATTAGTGATAAAGGAGATATTATGACATTTGTAATAAGCAGTACATCAAATGCCGTTTCACCAATACCGACATCTACCCCGACTGCAACACCAAAGCCTACAGCTACCCCGACTGCAACACCAAAGCCTACAGCTACCCCAACGGAAACTCCTACACCTACACAGATTAAAACCTTTAAATTTTCAGGGTATATAGCACCGGATTTTACATATTCACCTGATGTGGCACCCAAAGTAAAGGCAGGGTTCAAAGTTGAACTGATTGGTACAAATATTGATTATGCTATTACAGATAGTAACGGTTACTTTAGCCTTAATATTCCTTCAGAAGGAACATACTCAATAAAAATAACCAAGCAGGGATTTTTGGAAATGCAGATTGGAAATGTAGTAATAAATGGTGATGTTTCAATAGGCACGCAGCAAGCTCCTGTATTATTATGGGCAGGGGATTTTCCTGCAAATGGTGTCCAGGATAATGTAGTGAATATGGCAGATTTGGTTTTAATGGCTAAGGTATTTAACACTACAAAAGTTGATCAGAATTATGCTTCAGTTTATGATTTAAATTCTGATGATGTTATAAATATTGCCGATGTAATAATTATTGCAAGGCATTTTAATTCTGTAACTAGCAATTATCCAGAAATAATTCCTTTATATATATTGTAAAATGATTATTACAAAACATGTAGTTTTTGAGTGGTTTTACTTTAAGTAAGACCACTTTTTAATTTACAGAAAATTTTTACAATATGTAGCCAACATAATCCATTCTTAATATATTAATACAAGAAATATCATATTTGACTACGGTTACTGGTGAAGGAAATAATTAAATTAAAAGCTGATTACATATATTTTATGTCTTGGAGATACAGGCATAAGTACCCAATGTTTATATTAAGAACGATTAATATATCTTAGATTAAAAGTGATAAATCTATTACATTTGTCTTAAGCAAATCCCGTTGAACCGTTCGTTATTTGCTCTGCCAAATGTAAGATTATTAACACTTTTAATATAAATAATATTTCTTAAACTTATAAAAGTCTGTTTCACTATAACCGTTGCTTAAAAAGGCATATCGCTTGTCGCTATTTGTAGAAGGACGCTATGCCTGTTTTGGGGGGATGAGGTTTGGTAGGTCTGAACCAGGATAGAACACCACTATTTGATGCTGTAAAAAAGTATATACAGGATAGTGTTGTGCAGTTTCATGTGCCAGGGCATAAGCAAGGCCGGGGTATAAAGGAATTTTGTGATTTTGTAGGCGAACATGTTCTTCAAATGGATGCAAATGGAATGGAGGAGCTTGATTTTGCCAACAACCCTACAGGGGTGATATATGAGGCAGAAAGGTTATTAGCTAACGCATTTGGAGCACAACATGGGTATTTTCTTGTCAATGGAACGACCGCAGGGGTTCAAGCCATGATTATGAGTGCCTGTGAACCCGGTGACAAGTTTATATTACCGAGAAATGCACATAAATCGACTATTGGAGGAGTAATTTTAAGCGGGGCTATGCCTGTGTACATACAGCCTGAAATCAATGAGAGATTAGGTGTTGCCATGGGAATAACCGAAGAAAGCTTGAGAAAAGCCATAAAGGATAACCCCGATGCGAAAGCTGTTTTTATAATAAACCCAACCTATTATGGTGTGGCTTCAGACATGAAGTCTATAACCAGAATAGCTCACAGGCATGGTATGGCGGTCATTGTTGATGAGGCCCATGGAGCACACATGTCTTTTCATGACAATTTTCCGCTGACAGCTATGGAAGTTGGAGCTGATATGAGTGCTGCCAGCATGCATAAAACGGGAGGTTCAATGACCCAGAGCTCCGTTTTGCTGTTAAGGAGCAATATAATTGCACCGGGCAGAGTAAAGCAAATACTGAATCTTACCCACACCACCAGTTCATCGTATGTGCTTATGTCTTCTTTGGATATTGCGAGAAAACAGCTGGCTACAAATGGAAGTGAAATTTTGGATGAGGCTCTGCAGCTGGCAAGGTGGGCAAGAGACGAAATAAATAGCATTGACGGGTTGTATGCTTTTGGAAAAGATCTCATTGGGACACCAGGATGTTTTGACTTTGATGAGACTAAGCTTGGAATTAATGTTATGGGATTAGGACTAACCGGGTATCAGATTGAAAAGAAGCTTAGGAAAGAATACAAGATTCAAGTTGAAATGTCTGATCTATACAATATATTATGTATCGTGAGTATCGGTCATAGAAAAGAAGATATGGATGCTCTTGTGAGTGCACTGAAAGATATAGCATTAAAGCAGGGTGTGCGGGAATACAGGGCAGCTACTATGCTTCCTCACAATCCTCAAATGATAGTGTCGCCTAGGGATGCTTTCTATTCAGATAAAAAGATTGTAGCTTTAGAAGATTCTGTCGGTGAAATTGCCGGGGAAATGGTAATGGCTTATCCTCCAGGGATTCCTGTTGTTTGTATGGGAGAAAGAATATCAAAAGACATAGTTGAATATATTAGGATCCTTAAGGAAGAAAAATGCCAGCTCCAGGGGACTGCCGATCCCTATGCCAATAAAATCAGGGTATTAGGTAAGGAATGACAAAAATATTACTTCCGATTTTGAGCGGGTGTTGACGAGTTAAGTCAACACATGAGCGAAATTATAGCGGAAGTTATATTTTTTGTTATTACTAAGGAATGACAAAAATATTACTTGCGATACCATAATTTTTCCAGGCAATAAAAAGTCCCCGCTAACGGGGATTTTTTATTGCCTGGAAGGTATGTAAAATTAGTATGAAATTTATAGGTCGCCTTAGATAAGCCTTGATACACCCAAGGCCATAAGTAATATACCGGGGATTATAGATATGATCTTTTTATTAATCCTACCGTATGATGTAATTCTATTACCAATGAATAAGCCTGTGTATAGAAATATCAGCTGGAAAAAGCCAACTGCAAATGGAATAAAAATTGAGTGACATCCTGCAAGAGAACTTCCTATTCCTACTCCGATAGCATCTAAGGACAGGGCGAAACCCAATAAAATTGACTCTCTCAGGTCGATAGTTCCTGATTTGTCAAAATCCACTTCTATTGGGTTCCTTATGATTTGTATTGTGATGCCCAAAGACTTAATAGCGATTTGTAAAAGAGTGCCTGTTCTGACAAATTCTTTTTTGCTAGGGGATTCATTTCTACCCATAATTGATTGAAGGATAATCCAGATACCCATGAAGAAAAGTATACCTACTCCTATTAAGTTGGACAAATCCTTTGAAAGAACATTGCTTAAAGTTTTACCCAAGGCTTGGGCAATAGCCGAGTAAATAATTGAAAAAAAACATATAAACAGCTTTGAACCCAAAGGAATTCTTATCCGTCTCAAACCATAGACTGTTCCTACTCCCAACGCATCAGTGCTTAGGGATACGGCAAGCAAAATAATTGTGAAAGTCATTATTACCAACTCCTGGTGCAATAATCTTTGTTATAATACTTTTATATAGTTCCTGTTATTTACAGAAGGCCTGAAGTATTATGGTGACATACTGTTGAATTGCCTAACAATTAGACGTCTAAAGTCATTATATGATTATACATAAAAATTTGTTATCACAATAAGACACTATAATTTCATAGACATAAAAAATTGTGAAGCGATTTTGTTTATATTAAAGGTGTTAATAATCTTACATTTGGCAGAGCAAAATAACGAACGTTTTAACGTTATTTTGTGATAGACAAATAGCAAGATTAACTGATTTTAATAGATTTGCGACAGACAAATGTGATAGATTTATCACTTTTAATTTGGGTCTATATGGAAAATAAAAAAGGACTGATTGAGATAATTCAATCGTCCTTTTTATTGCTTGCCTTAACTTCCCAAGAGTATATTTTGCTACTAAAGGAGCAACAGGAGTGCTGTATACAGTTAAGTTGCGAAGATACCCAAGGAAAGTTGTACCGTTTGAATAATTGGTATTCTGCAAGTTTGCATCACCACAGTTCACTGGTTTGAAGTTTTGTGAGCAGGCAAGAACTCCGTTGAGGTAAAGATTGGCTACTGAACCATCGTACTGCATTATTGCAGTATTGTATGTGCCAAGCGGAATAGTTTTTGTACTAAGTGTGTAATTGGAATTGTTCCAAAGAAGTGATATAGTACCGTTTGGTTCAACATTGGCACCTATCCAGCGATAGGAGTCACCGCCGACAATTATTGGTTTTCTTGAAGTTGGTAACGAGTTTATTTTAAACTCAAAGCTTACACGGAAATTATTAAAGTTAAAAGCTTTAATGTTTGGAGTTCTGACAGTACTTCCAGTCGTACTGGAATAAGGATAAATTCCATTTGAATATACACTTCCGTCAGATATATAAGGTGCATTTGTTAAGGTTATATTTGAGTTTCTGCCGGTTGAATCAGCGGTAGTATTGGGTATATTTTGCTATCTGAACAAGTCTGGAGCTATCTAAGGCACTTGCTGCAGGAATTTCATAAATCTGAACAATCATAAATGACAATACAACTAATAGTGAAATAAGACCTTTTGAGAATTTTTTCATAATAAATCATCCTTTCGAATATTAAATAATATTTTCTGAAGTAAAGCCGGCTGTAAATACCGAACTGAAAAGCTTTATATAAGTTCGGTATCTCTTTAACACATAATATAGCTAAAATGGTTTTTTTGGTTTAAACCGGCGATGAAATGTTGAAAAATTATGATGAATGGTCTTTTGATGTGTAAGAAATTATGGTGTACTCTACACCACAATTTCTCATGACTTTTCCAGAATACAAACTACCATTTTTACAAAGCATTCCTTGAGTAATGGCAGCTTTGCCGGAAGTTTTAAAATATTCCTTAAGGGTACTTCTCTATGGTAAAGCACATTAAAACTGGTTTGAGAGAGAATTCTGTTAAATCTTTTTATAGTCATCCTATTTATATAAGAGAAATATTCCTTACCATTATCAGCCTTTGAGATTCTAAAATCGATACGTTCTTTACCGTCGGGCAGGTCTTTAACCAAATCCTTATATACTTCTATAAGTGTTGCCTGACTAAAAAACAGGTGTACCCATGGGAAGCCTATTGCATCACTCAAATGGGCCCCGAAAGGGTGGTGATATGGGGGGAAATTGAGATATATTCTGCCGCCTTTTTTCAGAACGCGATGACATTCGTTCAAAACCTTCAGAGGTTCTGATACGTGCTCCATTGCATCGTTGATAATTATTACGTCAAAAGTATTGTCCTCAAAGTCCATGTTTGAAGCATCGCCAAGAATAAAACAGAAACGGTCTTCGAGGCCTTTTTCTTTAGCAAGGGAATAGGCATCTTTTTCATACCTGGGAACAACATCAATTCCATAAACCTTTTTTGCTCCTAATGAAGCGTAATACAAGGTTTTTCCGGCAGCACCGCACCCAATATCCAAAACAACCTTGTCTTTAAACATTTCTTCGGTGCTTACTTTTTCCAAATAAAATTTAATTGTTTCAATCCCCTTTTCGTATTGCCACTGGGAATAGGTTTTGACACCCTCATTTTGGAGGTTGAAAGGATGTACCGGTAAGGGGAAAAGCTCGTTCATTTTTTTGCATAAGGCACTACCAAGACTCATTCTATTATCTCCTTGTATAAATAGAGTATATTCTTAATCACTTTTTATATAATAAACCAATACTGTTTTTTTTACAACTTGCAAAATGATAGCAAAAATAAAAAGCCGGTAAGAGCCGGCTTTTTATTTTGAAAATTTATGATTAGCTTATAATTCAGCTTTTGTGGCAGTACTTATAACTTCATCAGGTACCTTAACTTCATAGTCTCCATTAAAGTCAGTATACTTCATTTCCATTTTCATATCAGCATCAATCTTTTGTGTGCTTTCTCCAATGGTCTGATTCATACTGATTGACATATCCATTTTTGCACTCTTTGGAACATAGGTTGTTTTGTCGAGTAACATTTCCATGTAAGTTGAATTAAACTCAATGCCTGTTCCTTTTACGCTATCACCCAACTGACTCATAAGGGAATCCATATAAATATTACCCTTTAAAATTATTTCATCCTTTGAGCTATTATCAACAGTAAGTCCTGCATACATTTTTTCAGATAGCTCTATGGTGGCTTGCTGGCTCATTTGCTTTTTGAACTGCTCCATATCCATCTCTTGATAGATCCAACCTCCGGAAATAGGATCTTTGGTGTATATTTTACTGTCTGCCATATACTGTTCTGAAGGAAGTGACATTCCAAGCATTTTCACATTGGTTGTCATATGCATAATTAGGTTTTTAACATCCATTTCCATAGCACCGCTCATCGCTACATTGCTTTTCTGACCTGCTACAGTCATGTTCATATCGGCAGTATAACTACATTTCATTGTTTTTGCGTCTTTTGTTGCTTCATTGGACTTCTCAAGTATACTTTTTACTTCATTAAACTCTTTTTCTTCCCTTATCATTACCGAGTTGGATGCTTGATCCCATACAACTTTCTTCCCAAAAGCCTGTGAAACAAATCTTGCCGGTATGTAAGTCCTGCCTTTGTAAATTACCGGCTCAACGTCCAATGTTTGTTCAACTGAGTTGATAGTAGCTTTTTTGCTTCCTATCTTTAGGGAAACATTAACATCATCTTTCTTAAGAACTATACTGCGATCTTTTCCATCCCAAATTATATGTTCATCATCGTTTTTTACACCCAAATTAGCAGATACTTCTCTAAAGGGAAGCAAAGTTCTACCGTTATAATTGATTGGGGCATTTGAATATTTATTGACCTTACCATCGATTATAATCTTTGTCTTTGGTGATTCCTTGACACTGTCAGCAGCAAATGATGTAGAAGCAAATAGTGATACAAAAATAATACTGCATACGGATAATAAAACTTTCTTTTTCATAAAGAATCCTCCTTATTGTAATAGTATAATTATTATTTATTTTTATAAAGTTGTCAATTATTGCTTACTTATAAAAGAAAAGTTATATATAGAATTATATACGAAAGAATTGATTTGTGATTAAATAGCTCATTATTTTGGTCTATTAATCGTTTTTATGCATAGAAATAGGACTGATAAACAGAATTTAAGGAGAGTGTTATGTATTGAGGGAGACAACACGGTTAAAGCAAAATACAGAGAGTTTGCCGTCAAGGAAATTGTCAAAGGAAGATTCATATCCTGAGGAAACATATAAAGGTATAAGCAGAAAACAAGCAGAGAAGCTTCTTTTAATACATGGCCCTAATTCACTAGCGGAGAAAAAGAAAGTTTCGGCTGTGAAGATGTTTTTTGAGCAATTTACCGATTTTATGGTATTGATACTCATAGCAGCAACAATAATTTCTGCTTTTATGGGTGAAATAACAGAAGCGGTTACAATAATTGCTATTGTTATACTTAACTCGGTTTTAGGCTTTTTGCAAGAGTTCAGAACTGAAAAGACCATGAATGCATTAAAACAGCTTACAGCACCAACAGCAAAGGTAATAAGGGACGGGACTATGGACAATATACCTGCAGATATGATTGTGCCTGGTGATCTGCTGGTTCTGGAGGAAGGAGACAGGATTCCTGCCGATTGCCGGCTGATTCAGATTAACAGCATGCAGGTTGATGAATCGCTATTGACAGGTGAGTCGGTTCCTGTAGACAAATCTAAGGATAGTAAATCCGATCCAACCGGAAAGAACAGCATTATTTATATGGGTACAATTATAACAAGAGGCAGAGGAAAGGCAATAGTAGAAGCCACAGGAATGAATACTGAAATGGGCAAGATAGCCGATATGATTCAGAACATAGAAACCGATGAAACCCCTCTTCAGAAGAAACTTTCCGGCCTTGGAAAGTTCATAGTATTCGGGTGCATTATTATCTGTGCCATTGTTTCAATAACAGGAATTTTAAGAGGCGAACAGCTTTTTACAATGCTTCTGTCAGGAATAAGCCTTGCTGTTGCTGCCGTACCTGAAGGGCTACCTGCCATAGTAACAATAGCTTTAGCACTTGGTGTTCAGAAAATGCTCAAAAGAAATGCACTTATAAGAAAACTTCCTGCTGTTGAGACTTTAGGGTGTGCAAGTGTCATATGTTCTGACAAAACAGGTACCCTGACCCAGAACAGGATGACTGTGCGAAAAATATATACATGGTCTGAAAAGACAAGAAGAAAGGAAATAGTTGATTTTGACAGTTCGAAAATTGATGACACTGCCAGGTTTGCCCTTGAAATCGGGGGAGTATGCAACAATGCGGTTATTATTAACCCGCACGAAGAGAAGGAAAAGGGTTTTAATAAAATTAAAAGTATTTTTTCCAAGCATCAGGTGCAGTTCGGTGGGGATCCAACTGAGATAGCTCTCTTAGAGGCAGCACTTAATGCGGGTATTAGTGAAAATACATTGAATGTGTCATATAAGCGAATTGATGAGCTGCCCTTTGATTCGGACAGAAAGTGCATGTCGGTTATATGTGAGTTTAAGAATGGGGAACGGTATGTATTTACAAAAGGGGCACCTGATATAATACTCGATAAATGTTCGAATATAAATGCAGCTTCTGAAGTTAAGAAGATAACTTCAACACAAAAAAATGAAGTTATGGCTGCAAATGATACTATGGCATCAGATGCACTGAGGGTTTTGGGAGTTGCCTTCAAAAAGTTGGGTTCGGGCAGATTAAATAAGAATGAGATTGAAAGGGATCTGACATTTGCCGGTCTTATAGGAATGATAGACCCTCCAAGGAAAGAAGCTAGGGATGCGGTTAATAAATGCAAGATGGCTGGAATAAAAACTGTTATGATAACAGGGGATCATAAAATAACTGCAGCGGCTATAGCAAAGGAGATAGGTATTCTTCAGGAAGGCGATATGGTTCTTACTGGTGCGGAGCTCGATGAATTAGGCGATGCAGGTCTTATGAAAGTAGCGGATAAGGTATCGGTATATGCGAGAGTGTCGCCGAAACACAAGCTGATGGTAGTAAAAGCACTCAAAAAGCTTGGCCATGTTGTTGCGATGACAGGTGATGGAGTTAATGATGCACCTGCAGTAAAGGAAGCTGATATAGGTGTTTCCATGGGAAAGACAGGAACTGATGTCACAAAGGAAGCATCTGCCATGATCCTTATGGATGATAACTTTGCAACGATTGTTGCCGCTGTGGAGGAAGGCCGTGTAATATACAATAATATAAGGAAATTTATCAGATATATGCTGTCATGTAATCTTGGGGAAGTGCTTACCATGTTTTTGGGGATGCTTATAGGTCTTCCTATTCCGCTGCTGCCCATTCAGATATTGTGGGTCAATCTGGTAACGGATGGATTGCCTGCCATAGCATTGGGATTAGATCCGCCGGAAAGGGATATTATGAAAAGAAAGCCAAGGGGTGCAAAAGAGAACATTTTCTCAAACGGGCTTCTAAAATTGATACTTTTCAGGGGAACACTTATAGGAATAAGTACACTTGCAGTTTTTATAAGCATCCTTCATTTTACGGGAAGTTTAGATGATGCCAGGACGGCAAGCTTTGTGACATTGGTTATAACGCAGCTTATACATGTATTTGAATGTAAATCCGAGAGGAAGAATATTTTTGAGATACCTTTATTTAACAACATGCCCTTGGTTCTATCGGTTTTGTGTTCTGTAATCATGATACTTGGTGTGGTATATATGCCGGCTTTTCAAGGCGTATTCAAGACCGTGCCCCTCACTATTAACGATTGGGTGCTGATTTTAGGATTCTCATCATTAGGTCCTGTGCTGTCAAGCTTCATGAGGCTTAATAGAGAGCCAAGAGTAAAATAAGTCCTTACCTGTTAAATATCCGGCCAGCAGATGGTTTAAAACCACTATCAGCAGCCGGATGTTTTTATTTCAAGGAAATTGTGATGTGTGTTATACCATAATTTCTCAGCATTATAAAATCACTTGAAAAAACATTTAGAAACCTATATAATGGACAAGTATGAGCAAAATGGTTAATAGGAAAAATCTAATTGCTCATAATATATATTAAAAGTTTTATTAATTTTACATTTGGCGGAGCAAATAACGTGGCGGAGTAAATAACGAACGGCTCAATGGGATTTGCGACGGACGAATGTAAGAGATTATTCACTTTTAATATAGTAACAATTTGTTCACAATTTATTAAAATTCTTTTGAGATAATTGTGATATTACGTCTTTGCTTTCTTGAGGAAAACTTAACATTATTATATACAGGGGGGAATACATTAAGATGATTGAAATTCAAAACATGTCTAAGCGGTACGGTAATGTTAATGCCGTTAGGGACCTGAGTTTTACCCTGGAAAAGGGAGAAATTCTGGGATTTCTTGGACCAAACGGTGCAGGGAAGAGTACTACCATGAATATTATAACCGGATTCATGCCACCTACAAGTGGGACGGTCAAGGTATGCGGCTATGATGTTATGGAAGATCCTATTGAGGTAAAAAAGAGGATTGGGTATTTGCCTGAACAGCCGCCACTCTATATGGATATGACGGTTACGGACTACCTGAATTATGTATGTGATTTAAAGCATGTTAAGAGGAGTCTTAGAAAAAATCAGTTGGATGATGTAATGGATTTGGTTAAGATTGGTGATGTAAGAGGAAGACTCATAAAGAACCTGTCCAAGGGTTACAAACAGAGGGTTGGATTGGCACAGGCTTTAGTTGGCTCCCCGGAAGTTTTAATATTGGACGAACCTACAGTTGGTCTTGATCCAAAGCAGATAATTGAAATAAGAAATCTTATTAAGGCTCTTGGAAAAAATCATTCAATAATATTAAGCTCACACATTTTGCCTGAAGTAAGTGCAGTCTGTGAAAGAGTCGTAATAATAAACAAGGGAAGAATTTCTGCCGTAGATACTCCTGAAAACCTGTCAAAGTCAATGGATTCAAGTGCAAGGTACAATGTATCGATAGCAGGACCTGAAAATTCTGTAAAGGATATCTTAAAAGGTTTGCATGGAGTAATAAATGTAGAAGCATCATCAGCTAATGACAGCGACATAAGCAGTTTCCTTATTGAGTCAACAAGAGATGCGGACATAAGAAAGCCTATGTTCTTTGAGTTGGCAAAAGCAGGATTCCCTATTATGGAGCTTAAAGCAATGGATAAGTCCCTTGAGGATGTTTTCCTTGAGATTACTAAAAATGATGTTGTATTGAAGAACGAGGCTGTTAGCTTGGATAAAGCAGCTCAAAAAGAGGCTAGTGAAAACCCGGTAGAAGAGAAGGAGGTTGAATAGGATGGGGTATCTTTCAAGTGTATTTAGCGTATTTAAAAAAGAGACAAAGTCTTATTTTAATTCCCCTATGGCATATATAATATTAGGTCTTTTTATGTTTATGTCATCACTTTTGTTTTATTTCTTTAATCTGTCTAATAGTCTTGGAACATTGGTATGGATGTTTCAACAGCCTATTTTTGCTTTAATACTTATAATGTTTTGTGCAATATTGACAATGAGAATATATGCGGAAGAAAGAAAAAACGGTACCGAAGTTTTGCTTTTTACCACGCCTAGTAAAATATCGAGTATTGTTGTAGGAAAGTTTTTAGCAGCATACTTTGTATTTTTTGTTATGATAGCACTTACCTTGGCCTATCCATTGGTAATCGTCATATTTAAAGGTACAGTGACATTGCAGATGTTGGCTGGATATGTAGGCCTTCTGCTTTTTGGTTCTTGCCTTATTGCAATTGGCATGCTGTGTTCAGCATTGACTGAGAGCCAGATTATAGCGGCCATCATAAGCTTTATAACAATGTTGTTCCTGTTTATAGTAGGATCTTTTGCATCAATTTTTGGTGGTGTTGTAACAGAAGTTTTAAGGTGGGTTTCTCTCTTTTACAGGTTTACCGATCAATCAACAGGTATATTGAGATTGAATACCATGGTTTATTTTGCAAGTGTAACAGTATCATTAATTGTTATAACATTTCTTATAATTGAAAAAAGACGTTGGAGTCAGGGGTGATAAAAATGGCGAATAAAAGCTCAAAGGGTTTTAAATACGGTGCAGCCGCGTTAATGACAGCTGTAATCGTTATAGTAATTGCAATTGTTGTAAATCTCATAGTTATCAAACTTGACCTTCAGTGGGATTTAACAACTAATAAGATATTCAGTTTAAATAAAACATCAATAGATTTTGTCAAGAAGCTCAATAAAGAAGTAACAATATATGGACTTTACGATAATACAACGACTGAAGTAGGGGATCAAAATTCTATATTAAATGAAATTCTTAAGCAATATCAGAGTGCATCAGATAAAATAATTGTAAAATATGTTGATCCGGATAAGGATCCGGCTATTATAAGCAAGCTTGATCCGGAAAAGACAAAGCAAATTGCAAAGGGCGATGTATTAGTGTCCTGCGGTAATAAATTGGATGTAATACCTGCAAGCAGTGTTACTTATTCCCAGGCTACTCAATATGGTCAGGATACCAGCCTTATGGTTGAGAACTATATAACCACAGCTATAAAGAGAGTTTCAAATGAAAAGACGCCAACAGTATATTATACTACAGGCCATAATGAGAGCGTATTTGTTGATGAGTTCAATCAGATCAGGGTAGCTGTAGAGGCTGGAGGGTATTATACCAAAGCTTTGAACCTTCAAACAGAACCAAAGGTTCCGGATGATTGTGAGACAATTTTTATAATGGCACCTAAAACAGACTTATCCAATGATGAGGGGAAAAAGTTAGAGGATTACCTTGACAGAGGGGGTAAAATATTCTTTGCGTTTGACCCTGTTATTCCAAACCAGAATATGCCGGTGTTTGACAAGGTATTGGCTGAATATAACTTAAGCCTTAACTATGATAAGGTTAAGGAAGGCGATGATAGCAGGTATATCTCAGGAGAGCCAAACAATCTTCTTGTAGCACTAGAAGCAAATGCTATTTTCGGTGATATTCCTTCTGGACAGTTTACATTGAATATGCCAAATTCAAGAAGTATCAATATCTTAAAAGCAAAGAAGGAAGCACTTGAAATAATATCTTTGGCAAGAACATCGGAAAAAGCTGTCGGAATGCAGATTGATCAATCTAAAGGAAAAGATATAAACGGTCCTTTGGATATGGTGGTGGCTGCAGAATACAGCGGAGGCACACAAGACAGCAGGATATTGGTATGGGGTAATGCCTCAATGTTTAATGATCAATTATTAACTCAAAACACATATCAGATACTTGCAGTTTGCATGAGCTGGCTTATACAGAATAAGGATGATATGGGTATACCACCAAAAAGCCTGAACTTTGAGACAATTAGTATTTCTGAGACTAACGCAAATATTACTGCCATCATCTTAATAGGTGCAGTTCCGCTTCTGATATTTGGATTGGGAACCTTCGTATGGCTTAGGAGGAGGCATCTATGAGGACGTTCAAGAATGTTATTATTCTTGCTGTGGTAATGGTTCTTTTAGTTGGTGCTTTGGTAGCTGTTAATGTCTATAAAAAAGATGATGAAGATAGTGGTAACGCAGTACCTACAGTAAAATTAATACCCTTAATTGAAGCTAAGAAAGAGGATATTACAGAATACACAATTGAGAATGACGGAAATAAGTTTACAGTTACCCATCAAGGAACAGATTGGGTGCTGACTTACCCGGCAGGAGTCAATTATAGCAAAATAGAAACTGAAAATATGGCTAACAATGCTGCTGGAATAAGTGCATCAAAGGTCATAGAGGAAAATGCAGCCGATTTAAAGGTTTATGGTCTTGACAAACCGACTATAGTTTCCTTTAAAACTAAGGATGGTAAGGAACAGGCTATCGAAGTAGGTAGCGATACTCCAACAGATGAAGCAACTTATGTAAAGACAAAAGGTTCAAACACAGTTTATCTTGTAGATAAATATAGTGTAAGTTCCTTTAGGGTTTCCAAGTACTTCTTCTGGAAAAAGGAGATATTTGATATTACCAAGGATGACATCAAATCATTTACTCTTGAACGTCAAGGCAAAGTAGCTTTCAAAGTTGATCTTAACGATGCTAAGCAGTGGTACTTGACAGCACCTTTGGAAGGTGTGGCAAATTCAGGCAAACTTCAACCATGCCTTGATGGATTGCCAAACTTGGCGGCAACTTCAATAGAAGAGGATAAACCTAAGGATTTAGCGGAATTCGGCCTTGACAAGCCGACATATGTAATGACTCTTGATACGAAAAAAGGTACTCAAAAGCTCTATTTGGGTTCTGAAGTTATCAAAGGTCAAGAGATATACGGTAAGCTAGAAGGAAGTGATACTATTTTTGTTCTTCCTCTAGGAAGCCTGGATTATCTTGACATGCCGTTGAAGGATTTGGTAGAAGGATTGGTATATGCACCTGATATATACGATGTATCTGAATTCACATTTGATATGGAAGGCAAGACTACTGATGTCAAGCTTATGCTAGATGAGAAAAAGGATACTGATAAGGATAAGTATACAGTAAATGGTAAAGATGCGAACAAAAAGAATTCCGATGGTGAAGTGTTTGTAAGGGTTTTCTACAGGGCATTGATTGGTATCGGATTTGTTGATCTTGATGCTGATAGTAAAATTGTTCCGACAGCAAAACCTGAAGTTACCATAACCTACAAATTGAAGAAGGCACCAGGGCAGGTTAAGATCGAATATATACCTAAGGATGCAACATCATATTATGCAGTGATAGACGGAAAATTCACTGGAAAGATTGTGTCAAAGTTAGATTTTGATATGCCAAGCGGTGTTAAGGATTCTCTCAAGAAGCTGCTAGAGTCCGTTGAAAGTAAGTAAGACCAATTACAGATAGCACAGATTGATAAAAAGCTAAAACACTATGTATTAAAAGTGTTTTAGCTTTTTAATATATATATGAAAAGTGAATAATCTATTACATTTGTCTGTCGCAAATCCCGTTGAACCGTTAGTTATTTGCTCCGCCAAATGTAAGATCATTAACACTTTTCATTGATGAAAAGTGAATAATCTATTACATTTGTCTGTCGCAAATTCCGTAAAAACCGTTAGTTATTTGCTCCGCCAAATGTAAGATCATTAACACTTTTCATATATATAATGATTATTGCAAAACATATAAGAAATTATTAAGAATTAATTTAACGGTCCCACATAGAATTATAATGAAATATTTGTTATGTCTGGGGTTGTTTTTTTGAGTGAAGAAATAAAAAACATTTATAAAGTTTCAAGTATCTATGTGACAACAATAATAGGAGCAGGATTTGCCTCTGGTCAGGAAATAGCAAGATTTTTTTCAGGATATTATAAAGGTGGATTCTATGGTATAGTGGTTGCAGGTATATTGTTTGCCGTAGTAGGGTGGCTGGTTCTTGACAAGGTATACACAGGAAGAATTAAGAGTTATGAGGAATTTTTATATCCTACTGTTGGATGGCTTTTCGGTAAGATAATGGATACAGTAGTGACACTTTTTATGTTTTCGGTATTAAGTATCATGGTAGCCGGGTTAGGGAGTATTTTATCAGATAAGCTGAATATCCAGTTACCGGTGGGGGTGGCGATAATGGCTTTTATATGCATGTTGCTGATGCTCACAGATATAAGAGGAGTGGTTGCTTTAAGCAGCTTGATTACTCCCGTCCTTATTCTAGGAATAGTTTTTACAGGCTTTTATGTTATAATATTTAAAGACACATCGGTATTTAACATTGCAGGTACTTTAAAAGGTATTACAGATAACTGGTTTCTATCCTCTCTCATATATGTAAGCTATAACAGCATAATGTCAGTTGTTGTAATGTCCAATATGCTTCCTTACCTCAAAACAAGAAAGACAGGAGTTTTAGGAGGAATTATTGGAGGTATATCATTATGTGCTATTGCATTGCTGTTAAATACAGTTATCAATATTTTTTATTGGGAAGTTTCCGGCAAGGAGTTTCCAATCTTAAGTGTTATGGAGAAATACGGCACTTACTTTACTAGCTTGTACACTTTTATATTGTGGCTGGCAATGTTTTCGTCAGCGGTTACTTCAGGTTATTGTCTGGTTGACAGGATTGGCAGTAAAATAAAAGTAAATAAAAAGATAATTACAGTAATGACATGTTTATTTATTATTCCCATGTCCTGTTTCGGTTTTGCAAACCTTATAGCTTCGCTATATACGCTATTTGGCTACATTGGTTTATTTATGGTTTTTGCCATACTGATCCAAGAGTTAAGAAATGACAAAAAAATTAATTAATCATAACAAAAATATGATAAAATAATAAATCATGTCCCAATCACAAAAGAAACTCGGAGAAATAGATTATGAAATATTCCGAAAAAGAAAAGATTAACAAAGATATGCATGAAGATCAGCAAAGCACTGGCAGCTTTAGGCTCAGGAACTTTATTATTTTTGCAGTACTGCTTTTAGCGGTTATAGCTACTTCATTATTCATGTATTTGAAAAGCAAAAATGTGGATTTGGAGAATATGAGCCTAAAAGATATTGTGAATGAGCTTATGGAAATATCGGGAAATAAAAAAGGAAATAAAATAGTTAAAGAGATAGAAATCGGAGCAAATGAGAAGCATGTCTTCACTGTTAATAAAGGCCTTATAATTGAATGTATCAAAAACAGGGTCAAGGCATTGAATGGAGATGGAGAAGAACAATGGGTTGTTCCCTTATATGCTGCAAATCCTATTGTTAAGGCTGCGGGGTCATTTATAGTGGTGGCGGACTTAGAGGGTAAGGATGTCTATCTTCTTTCTGGTAAGACAATTAAGTGGAGCAAGAAAATGGAGGGCAATATAATAAATGCCGATGTTAACGAGGCGGGCTATGTCTCTGTTGTGAGGCAGGAGAAAGGTTATAGAGGTGCTGTAACAGTTTTTAAAAAGAATGGTGCTCAAGCTATAAATACAAAAGTTGCTAAGAAGTTTGTATTCATGTCAAAAGTCTCACCTTCGGGTGACTCATTTGTCATTAACAGCTTTGATGCTTCAGGTATTAAATCAGATGCTGTTATTGAATTACATGACTTCAGCAAAAAAAGTGGAGTGGCTTTGGATGCCGGTGATACTTCCCTATTTCCTTTTGTGGATTTCCTGGGCAATGGGGATCTGGCGGCAGCGGGAGATTCCAATGTATATTTGTATGACAACGAAGGAAAGGTAAAGTGGACACAAAAGTTTACCAATAAGAGTGTTATATGCGGGGATTTGTTATCTGGAGATACAATTGTTGCAGCATTAAGAGAAATGGACAGTTCTGGAAAGATAACTGGAAATAAAACAGATATTACTCTTATAAATGATGATGGAGAGAAGCATGTAATTTATTCTGTGGACATAAAGGTAAAGAATATAAGGACATATAGTGGAATTATTGCAATTAATACAGGGACTTCAGTTTATTATATAAACAGTAAGGGCGAGCTTCTAGGTAAGTTTGATTCAAAGACTAATATATCTGAGGTGCATTTTTTAAGCAGGCAAAAAACTGTCCTGGTATGTAAGAACAGTTTGATTATAAATAATATTTAAGGCATGATTGAAATATTACTTACCGTTTTGAGCGTGTGTTCACGAGTTAAGTTAACACTAAGCGAAATTATACGGGAAGTTATATTTCAACATGCCTAAGGCATGATTGAAATTATCTTTTTTACAGGAGGAAAAAATGAACTGGTGTGATTTGGTGGTTATTGGGATTATTCTGGGATTTGCAGTCATTGGTATGTATAAGGGATTTATTATGAGTGTATTCAAATTGCTGTCTTTCGTAATTTCTCTTGCACTGTCATTTCTGCTCTATCCTTACGTTTCCAAATTTTTAATGGGAACAGCATTGCATGATAAAATAAGAGAGAAGATACTTGATAGTTTGGTACTTCAGCAATCAGGAACTTTTTCCGGAGCAAAAAACGCTATTGCGGATAAAGTAGTGGAGAATCTAAATGTTCCAGGTTTTTTAAAGGATGTGTTAAAAAGCAAATTTCCTGATCCGACTAAACTTATAGACATGCAGCAAATTAATAATGTGATAAGCGAAGAAATGACTAAAATTGTTATTTATATTATCAGTATGATTGTTTTGTATATCATAGTAAGAGTCTTATTGATATTCGCAAGACTTGTACTTGGTGAAGTATCAAAACTACCCGTTTTCAAGCAGGTAGATAAATTAGGCGGATTTGCATTCGGCGGTGTTGAAGGTTTTCTTACAATATACATAATATTTACAATATTAATGGTATTCAGCTCTGCATCCAGCCTCAAAGGATTATTTAGTGCATTGGATAATTCGACTATTGCAAAATATATATTTGAACATAATTTTATATTTAATCTAATATCTATATGAAAAGTGAATAATCTTTTACATTTGTCTATCGCAAATCCCGTAAAAGCGTTCGTTATTTGCTCTGACAAATGTAAGATTATTAACACTTTTCATATAGTAAGTAATATTTAAGGCATTACCAAGTAGTGATTTTTGGGTTATAGATATAAATCTAATAAAAACACTGGACAGGTTTATATAAAACGTAGTAAAATGTTTTTAATTATATCAAAGGTTTACTTCTGGGTTTATAAATAGCCGGGTTACCCCCCGGCTATTGTTTTAGGTGATTTCTAAAAATTATTGGTCAACTGGAGATTTCAAAAATATTGATTTTATTGCTCCACCGTTAAAATTGACCAAGGAAGTTTTGAGATCTCCTTAATCAAGTTATGTTTATTGTACACAACAAAAGTTAAGACTAAATTAATATAAAGATAAATAGATAGAAAGTGAGGAATATGAATATGAGAAGTGATGTAGTTAAAAAAGGAATTGAAAGAGCACCTCACAGGTCATTGTTTAAAGCAATGGGCTATACAGATGAGGAAATCAGGCGTCCACTAATCGGTGTTGTAAACTCGAAGAATGAGATAGTTCCAGGCCACATCCATTTGGATCAGATAGCTGAGGCAGTTAAGGCTGGAATCAGGATGGCAGGCGGAACACCTGTTGAATTCGGTGCTATAGGAGTATGTGATGGTATTGCGATGGGTCATATGGGAATGAAATATTCTCTGGCTACAAGAGAGTTGATTGCGGATTCCTGTGAAGCAATGGGACTTGCACACAGTTTTGACGGAATGGTATTCATACCCAATTGTGACAAGATTGTCCCAGGCATGCTGATGGCAGCAGCGAGAATAAATGCACCTGCTATAGTTATAAGCGGAGGGCCAATGCTTTCTTTGAACAGAGATGGAAAGCAGCTGGATCTCAACAGTGTTTTTGAAGCGGTTGGTTCATACAAGGTAGGCAAAATCAATGAAGAAGAGCTGTGTGATATTGAAAATAGTGCATGTCCCGGCTGCGGGTCTTGCTCGGGTATGTTTACTGCAAACTCAATGAACTGCCTCACTGAGGTTCTTGGTATGGGGCTTACGGGAAATGGTACAATACCTGCTGTATATGCAGAAAGAATCAGGCTCGCTAAAACAGCCGGAATGAAAATAATGGAGCTTGTGGAGAAAGATATAAAGCCTTCAGATATACTGACACCGAAAGCATTTGAAAATGCATTGGCAGTGGATATGGCTCTTGGATGTTCTACAAACTCGGTGCTTCATTTACCCGCAATAGCAAATGAAGCAGGTGTGGAAATAAATCTTGATATAATAAATGAAATCAGCAATAAGGTTCCTAACCTATGCAAGCTTGCACCTTCAGGTCCTTATCATATTCAGGATCTCTATGCTGCAGGAGGGGTTCAGGCAGTTATGAAGGAATTGACAAAGAAAAACCTTTTGAATCTTGATTTGATAACAGTTACAGGTAAAACTGTAGGTGAAAATATACAAAATGCTAAAATTCTTGATAATGAAGTAATTAGGGATATTGAAAATCCCCACAGTGCTACAGGCGGGATAGCGATACTCAGAGGAAATATTGTTCCGGACGGTGCTGTCGTAAAGCGTGCGGGGGTCGCAAAGGAAATGCTTGTGCACAAAGGGCCGGCAAGGGTATTTGATTCAGAAGATGCCGCTATTGAAGCGATATATAACGGAAAAATTGTTAAGGGCGACGTAGTAATTATCAGGTATGAAGGGCCAAAGGGTGGTCCCGGCATGAGAGAAATGCTTGGACCCACATCTGCAATTGCCGGTATGGGCCTGGATAAGGATGTAGCACTTATTACAGACGGACGTTTCTCAGGTGCTACAAGAGGAGCCTCTATAGGTCATGCTTCACCCGAAGCGATGGAAGGCGGACCTATTGCGGCTGTCAGAGAAGGCGATATTATAAGTATTGATATAACAAATGGTAAGCTGAATGTTGAACTTAGCAATGAGGAAATTGCAAAAAGGCTTGAAGAATGGACTGCCCCAGCTCCTAAAATAACAAAAGGATATTTGGGAAGATACTCAAAATTGGTAAGTTCGGCAAGTACAGGAGCTGTTTTAAGTAAAAACGTTTAAGGACAATAATGAATTAAAAACCATTAATTATACATTTATCTATCGCAAATTCCGCTGAAACCGTTGGTTATTTGCTCTTATAAATGCGTGATTAATGACACTTTTAATATTGGTAGAATGGGAGGAAAATAAAATGAAGTTGACCGGGGCACAAATATTGATTGAATGCTTAAAGGAGCATAATGTAGATACCATATTCGGATTTCCTGGTGGTGCGGTTTTAAATATATATGATGCTTTATACAAAGCAAAGGATGATATAAGGCATATACTGACATCTCATGAACAGGGGGCTTCTCATGCAGCTGATGGCTATGCCAGAGCTACAGGCAAGGTGGGCGTCTGTTTGGCAACATCAGGTCCTGGTGCAACAAATCTTGTAACAGGAATAGCAACAGCATATATGGATTCGGTTCCAATGGTTGCAATAACCGGGCAGGTAGCTACCGCACTTTTGGGAAAGGATTCATTCCAGGAGGTTGACATTACAGGAATTACTATGCCTATTACCAAGCATAATTATATAGTAAAGGATGTAGAAAAGCTTGCTGATATATTAAGGGAAGCGTTTTATATAGCAAAGGAAGGAAGGCCTGGGCCTGTTCTTGTTGATATATGCAAGGATGTTACTGCTGCTACTGCAGAATATGAAAAGAAAATACCCAAAACAGTACCTGATAGACCTATAGGAGTAACTCAAGAGGAAATAGACAGGGCTGCCGATATCATAAACGGCTCAAAATCTCCCTTTATACTGGCTGGGGGCGGAGTAACCATAGCCGGTGCCAATGAGGAGCTTCTAAAGCTGTCTGAAAAATGTAAAATACCAGTGGCTAACACTTTAATGGGACTTGGATCATTTCCAGGCACAAATGAGCTTTTTACAGGACTTACAGGTATGCATGGAACCAGAACATCAAACCTGGCTGTATCTGAATCGGATTTGTTTATAGCCATAGGTGCACGATTTAGTGATAGGGTAATAAGCAATGTTAAGAAATTTGCACCTGATGCAAAGATAATGCATATTGACATAGATCCTGCAGAAATAGGGAAGAATATTGTTGTTCATTATCCATTAAGCGGAAACATTAAAAAAATACTAAAACAACTTATATCAAAGGTTGATAAAAGAAAGAGTTCGGATTGGGCGGATAAAGTTATTTCATGGAAAAAGGAATTTCCGTTAAAATATCAAAACGATGGTGTATTAAGGCCTCATTACATTCTTGAGAGAATTTACGAACTTACCAAAGGGGATGCGATAATAACAACGGAAGTTGGACAGAATCAGATATGGGCAGCTCAGATTTACAAGTACACCAATCAAAGGCAGTTTATATCATCAGGTGGATTGGGCACAATGGGATTCGGCCTTGGTGCGAGTATAGGAGCTCAAATCGGTAAACCTGAAAAAAAGGTTATAAATGTTGCAGGAGACGGAAGCTTCAGGATGAATCTTACAGAACTGGCAACTGCAGTTGAATATAGGGTTCCTATAATTGTAGCACTCTTAAATAATCATGTTTTAGGCATGGTAAGGCAGTGGCAGGAGCTTTTTTATGACAGCAGATTTTCATCAACGACTATAGACAGGGGAACCAACTTTGTTGCATTGGCAGAGGCGTTTGGTGCCATAGGAATTAATGTAACCAAGCCTGAAGAGGTTGATGATGCGTTAAAGAGGGCTTTAGCATCAAAAGACAGGCCTGTTGTCATAAATTTTGAAATTGACAGGGATGACAAGGTGTTTCCAATAGTTCCACCAGGAGCACCTATCAGCGAGCTTATTGAGGAGTAAAATGCCCTAAGCAATATTTTAGTCATTTCTTAAGTCAAGGCTAAAAAACAAATATTAAATTTAGCCTTGACTTATAATGAAATATGTGTTAAATTAATGATTGCACTGCAAAGAGGTCTTTTTTTTATGCATTAAAATTTTTACATAGATACGTTATTAGAGGCTGGAGGTGTTTAAGAATGAGAGTAAAAATAACATTGGCATGTACAGAGTGCAAACAGAGAAATTACAATTCTATGAAGAACAAAAAGAATGATCCTGATAGACTCGATATGAAAAAGTACTGCAGATTCTGTAGAAAACATACAGAACATAAAGAAACAAAATAATTTTTAGGAGATATACTTATGGCTGAAGAGGTAATTAAAAAAGAATCAAAAATGTCAAATTTACAAAAAAGCCTTACCAGATTCTTCAAAGACGTAAAGAGTGAACTTAAGAAGGTAATTTGGCCAAATAGACAACAGCTTACAAATAATACTCTTACAGTTTTACTGGCTTGTTTAGTAGTAGGCATTATAATCTGGCTTGCAGATTTTGGTTTGCTTAATTTGGCAGGTGTAGTCTTTAAAGCAAGATAATATTGAGGAGGGTATGAAGCTTTTAGCTTCGTAACGATATGTCAGAAGATGCTAAATGGTATGTAGTTCATACTTATTCTGGATACGAAAATAAAGTTAAGGCCAATTTGGAAAAAATTGTCGAAAACAGGAGTATGCAGGAATACATACTTGATATTGTTGTTCCGATGGAAGAACAGATTGAAATCAAGGATGGTAAGAAAAAGGCTACTCTAAAAAAGGTATTCCCGGGATATGTATTGGTAAAAATGATTATGTCGGACGAGTCCTGGTATGTTGTTAGAAACACTAGAGGTGTGACCGGGTTTGTCGGTCCGGGTTCTAAGCCTGTTCCGCTCACAGATGAAGAAGTCAAGGCTATGGGTGTTGAAGAATTTATGCCGGTAGTAGACTACGAAGTCGGTGATAACGTCAGAGTTGTCTCTGGACCACTTGAGAACTTTATTGGTCTTGTTGAAGAAATAAATATGGAAAAAAGAAAAGTTCGCGTGGCAGTATCGATGTTTGGTAGAGAGACTCCGGTTGAACTGGAACTTGTCCAAATCAGCAAAATTTAGTTTACAATAGTGTTACTGGTTGATTTATTGATCTTTGATGCTATTAAATAGTGCAATAGCACTTATATAAGGAATGCCTTAGAAATAACTCCATATTCGCGAGGACAGAATCCTGATGTTTTAACAGGATTTTGGATGATGAGAATTGGATGTTAGTTCTTAGCCATTACTAAAGGAATGCCTTAGAAATAACACCATATTCGCGAGGACAAAATACTGATGTTTTAACAGGATTTTGGATGATGAGAATTGGATGTTAGTTCTTAGCCATTACTAAACATGCACAAAAATAAAATTGGGAGGTGGATAATATGGCTAAAAAGATAACTGGCTATATTAAACTTCAGATTCCTGCGGGTAAAGCGACTCCGGCTCCACCGGTTGGACCAGCATTAGGACAGCATGGCGTTAACATTATGGGATTTTGTAAAGAGTTTAACGAAAAAACTGCAAAAGATATGGGATTGATAATTCCTGTAGTTATTACAGTATATGCAGATAGATCGTTCTCATTTATTACAAAGACTCCGCCAGCGGCTGTACTATTGAAAAAAGCTTGTAAAATTGAAAGCGGTTCAGGTAAGCCAAATAAGGAAAAAGTTGCAAAGATTTCAAAGGACGAAGTTAGGAAAATAGCAGAATTAAAAATGCCTGACCTCAATGCAGCAAGCGTTGAAGCGGCTATGAGCATGATTGCTGGTACAGCTAGAAGTATGGGTATAGTTGTAGAAGAATAATATTTATTCAAATAATCATGTGTTAGCTTAATTGGACATTGTTTGTCCAAGGTGGGAGGGAATTAGATTTCCCGAAAATTTACCACGAAGGAGAGGATAATAATGAAGAGAGGAAAGAAATACAAAGAAAGTTCAAAGCTTGTAGACAGATTCAAACTTTATGATCCATCTGAAGCATTGGATCTTACTAAGCAGACTGCAAAGGCAAAGTTTGATGAAACTGTCGAAGTTCACATAAAGCTTGGTGTTGACTCAAGACATGCTGACCAGCAGGTTAGAGGAGCGGTTGTTCTTCCACACGGTACTGGTAAAAAAGTAAGAGTTCTTGTTTTTGCAAAAGGCGATAAAGCTAAGGAAGCAGAACAAGCTGGAGCTGATTTTGTTGGAGCAGAAGAGCTCATTCCAAAGATACAAAATGAAAACTGGTTCGAATATGATGTAGTTGTTGCAACTCCCGATATGATGGGTGTTGTTGGTAGACTCGGTAAGGTGCTTGGTCCTAAAGGACTTATGCCAAACCCAAAAGCTGGAACAGTTTCCATGGATGTTGCGAAAGCAATAGCTGATATCAAGGCCGGTAAGATTGAATACAGGCTTGATAAAACAAACATAATTCACTGCCCAATAGGTAAAGCGTCATTCGGTCTTGATAAGCTGGCTGACAATTTCCGCACATTATTGGATGCAGTTGTTAAAGCGAAACCTGCAGCTGCTAAGGGACAATATTTAAAGAGCGTTGTTGTTACATCAACAATGGGCCCTGGCATAAAGGTTAACCCTACAAAGGTTACTGAATAAGAAAATTATTTTAAATTTAAATAATTAAATAAACTGAATACTGTACCATAGACAGTAGGAGCCGTAAGGCATAACAGGTTATCCTTCCTACCGAGGTTTAAATGAATGATATTTAATGCCCTCGTATGTCTATGTCCGTACGAGGGTTTAGTTATTTATAATGGTTTTAAGATAGTTTAAAGGAGGTGTAAAAGAAGTGCCAAGTGAAAGCATATTAGCCCACAAGAAGGAAGTTGTTAAAGAACTTTCCGGAAAAGTAAAGGAAGCTCAATCAATTGTACTCGCTGATTATAGAGGACTTACAGTTGAGCAAGATACTGAACTGAGAAATGCTTTGAGAAAAGCTGGAGTTGAGTACAGGGTTGTTAAAAATACATTGACCAAATTTGCTTTAAAGGAAAACGGCATTGAAGGTATTGATGAACACTTAAATGGTCCTACTGCAATAGCTATGTGTAGCACTGATCCTGTTGCTCCTGCAAAGGTATTGGCAGAGTATGCAAAGAAGTATGAAAAACTCGAATTAAAAGTTGGTGTTGTGGACGGCAAGGTAATTGACGTAAACGGCATAAAGCAGCTTGCAGAGCTTCCATCAAAAGAAGTTCTCATTGCAAAGGTTCTCGGTGGATTCAATGCTCCAATTTCCGGTTTTGTAAATGTATTGAACGGAAACTTGAGAGGATTGGCAATAGTATTGAACGCTATTGCAGAAAAAAAGCAAAGTGCTTAATAAGTGCTTGATTTAAAATTATTAACTATTAAAAATTTAAAGTATATGAAAATAACGGAGGGTTATTAAAATGGCTAGTGAAAAAGTTACAAAGATGATTGAAGATGTTAAGGCGTTAACAGTATTGGAATTGGCTGATTTAGTTAAAGCATTGGAAGAAGAGTTCGGCGTATCAGCAGCAGCTCCTGTAATGGCAGTTGCAGGACCAGCAGCTGGTGGAGCAGCTCCTGTAGCAGAAGAAAAGACTGAATTCAATGTAATATTGAAGGATGTTGGAGCAGACAAAATAAAGGTTATCAAGGTTGTTAGAGAAGTTACAGGCTTAGGCTTGAAAGAAGCTAAAGACCTCGTTGACGGAGCTCCAAAGCCAATAAAAGAAAATGTTGCTAAGGATGAAGCTGCATCAATCGAAGCTAAGTTCAAAGAAGTTGGAGCAACTTGCGAAATTAAATAATTTAATCAATAAAAAGCTTCTTGGCTACAGTAAAATGTGGCTAAGAAGCTTTTTGCATTATAATTTGCAAATGTCAAATTATAAAGAGGAATGTAAAAATTTCGCTGATGCTAAAACATACCATAATTTATGTAGAAAAATGAATCTATTAGAAAAATAAAAAAAAGATTAAATTTGATTGTTTAATCTTGACAAGTTGTACTTTCAATGGTAGTATTATATACTGCGTTATAATTTCATGGTAAAATACAGCTTTATTGAAATTTTATACTTATTACAAATAAATTATAACACGATAGAATAAATAAGACAATAATTGTTAATAATATTTTAATAGATTAAACATGCATTATATTAGTCTATGTACTTTTATTAAAAATATTCACAGGACATAATGCATATCTTTGTAGCTGATATGGTATTTACAAAATGGAATATTTACCATAGTTTTTGCGTATTTATATAGTTTGTTGAAAAATATTGGATTATTACATACCATTGACTAGGAGAAGAGTATTGAAAGAGTTTAGTGTAAACTTGGAATTATTCGGTAATTGCTATTTATTTAATAGCTTTTAGTTTGTATGTAAAGAATTACGAAAATAAAATCAATTTAATCATACTATATTTAAAAGTGTTAATAATCTTACATTTGGCGGAGCAAATAACGAATGGTTCAACGGGATTTGCAACAGACAAATGTAATAGATTTATCACTTTTAATATAGCTAATGTTCACTAGAAGCTTAATATTTTTTATTAAACTTCATGATTAAATGATTTTTATATATAAAGTAAAAGTAATTGTTAATTTAAAAACAATAGAATTGTTTGATACATTTAGTTGTAGCGATATGGATTTTTGGAAGGGGGCAGGTTTTCAAGCTATAGAAATTAGTCCTAAAAAGTCATAATTATGAGGTGATATTTAATGGTACATCCCGTTAGTCTGGGTAAAACTACTAGGATGAGCTACTCAAAAATCGATGAAGTTCTAGACATGCCAAATCTTATTGAAGTTCAGAAGAATTCTTACAAGTGGTTCCTCGAAGAGGGACTTAGGGAAGTGTTTAGAGATGTATCTCCCATTACAGATTACACAGGTAATCTAATAATGGACTTTGTAGATTATTCTCTTGATGATAATCCCAAGTATAGTGTCGAAGAGTGCAAGGAAAGAGATGCAACTTTTTCAGCTCCTTTAAAAGTTAAAGTAAGGCTAATAAATAAGGAAACCGGTGAAGTTAAAGAACAGGAAATATTTATGGGTGATTTTCCTCTCATGACCAATAACGGTACCTTTATAATTAATGGGGCGGAGAGAGTTATCGTCAGCCAGTTGGTAAGGTCCCCTGGAATATATTATTCAATGAAATTTGACAAAACCGGAAAGAAACTTTATTCAAATACCGTAATTCCTAATAGAGGAGCATGGCTTGAGTATGAAACAGATTCTAACGATATAATTTCAGTTAGGATCGATAGAACAAGAAAGCTTCCTATTACAGTATTATTAAGAGCTTTGGGTTTTGGTACGGACTATGAAATAACTCAGCTTTTAGGTGAAGATGAACGTATTTTAGCAACAATACAGAAGGATAACTCAAAAACTACTGATGAGGGTTTACTTGAGGTATACAAGAGGTTGAGGCCTGGTGAACCACCTACTGTAGACAGTGCACGTTCTCTTTTAAACAGCCTTTTCTTCGATTCTAAAAGATATGATTTAGCGAGATTTGGTAGATTTAAGTTTAACAAAAAGCTATCGTTGGCTACAAGAATATATGGATTTAAAGCAGCTGAAAATATTATTCACCCTGATACAGGTGAAATATTGGCAGCTGAAGGCGATGTTATCGGAAGAGAGAAATCCATTGAAATAGAAAACTCAGGTATAGGTTTTGTACATGTTTTGGCTGAAGGCAAGAGTGTAAAAGTTATCGGCAATAAAATGGTGGACATTAAGGCGTATGTAGATTTTGACTTAAGTGATACAGGTGTAAATGAAAAAGTTAAAGTAGATGTCCTTCAATCAATTTTGAATGAAAACAAAACCGAAGCTGATATAAAGAAAGCTCTAAAAGAAAATTTGGGAGAACTTATTCCTAAATATATTACAATTGATGATATTGTTGCATCTATAAACTACATCATAAATCTTTCCTATGGTATAGGAACAGTTGATGATATAGACCATCTTGGGAACAGAAGACTCCGTTCGGTTGGAGAACTCCTGCAAAACCAATTCAGGATAGGATTGGCCAGAATGGAGAGAGTTGTAAGGGAAAGAATGACTATTCAGGATATAGACATAGTTACTCCTCAAGCCCTTATAAATATCAGACCTGTTGCAGCCGCAATTAAAGAGTTCTTTGGAAGCAGTCAGTTGTCCCAGTTCATGGACCAGACAAACCCATTAGCTGAGCTGACGCATAAAAGAAGGCTCAGTGCACTTGGTCCTGGTGGTTTGAGCAGAGAAAGAGCGGGCTTCGAAGTCCGTGACGTTCACCACTCTCACTATGGTCGTATGTGTCCTATAGAAACTCCTGAAGGTCCTAACATAGGTCTTATAGGTTCATTAAGTACCTTTGCAAGGATTAACGAATATGGCTTTATTGAGGCTCCTTATAGAAAGGTTGATAAGGCAACGGACCGTGTAACAGATGAGATTATTTATCTCACGGCTGATGAGGAAGATAAATTCTTCGTTGCTCAGGCAAATGAGCCCCTTAATAATGACGGTACTTTTGCAGCTAAGAAGGTTGCCGCAAGATACAGGGAAGAAATCCTTGAAATCGAACACTCAAAGGTAGATTTTATGGACGTTTCGCCTAAACAGCTGGTATCTGTAGCAACAGCTATGATTCCGTTCCTTGAAAACGATGACGCGAACCGTGCCCTCATGGGATCAAACATGCAGCGTCAGGCAGTGCCTCTTATTAAGGCGAATTCACCTGTTATAGGTACAGGAATAGAATATAAGGCGGCAAAGGACTCCGGTGTTGTTGTTCTTACTGAAAAGGGCGGTGTAGTAGATAAAGTATCTGCTAATGAGATTGTTATAAAGAACAATGATGGTAAAAAAGAAGTTCACAAGTTATTAAAATATATGAGATCAAACCAGGGAACATGTATCAACCAAAGGCCTATCGTTTCTAAAGGTGAAGTTCTTCAACCAGGCGATGTTATAGCTGACGGACCTTCTACCGAGCTTGGCGAAATAGCACTTGGTAAGAACATATTGATTGCCTTCATGACCTGGGAAGGATACAACTATGAGGATGCTATCCTTATAAGCGAAAAGCTGGTAAAAGATGATGTGTTTACATCAATTCATATAGAAGAGTATGAAGCAGAATCAAGAGATACAAAGCTTGGTCCTGAGGAAATAACAAGAGATATTCCGAATGTCAGTGAAGAGTCATTAAAAGACCTCGATGATAGAGGAATAATCAGAGTTGGTGCTGAAGTCAGATCAGGGGATATTCTGGTTGGAAAAGTTACTCCAAAGGGTGAAACTGAACTGACTGCCGAAGAAAGACTCTTAAGGGCAATTTTCGGTGAAAAGGCAAGGGAAGTAAGAGATACATCACTGCGTGTTCCTCACGGTGAGTCAGGTATCATAGTTGATGTTAAGGTATTCACAAGGGAAAACGGCGATGAACTTCCACCTGGAGTTAACCAATTGGTAAGGTGTTATATAGCTCAGAAGAGAAAAATATCCGTTGGTGACAAGATGGCCGGAAGACACGGTAATAAAGGGGTTATCTCGAGGATACTCCCTGAAGAGGATATGCCGTTCCTGCCTGATGGCACACCACTTCAGATAGTTCTTAATCCACTGGGGGTTCCATCACGTATGAATATCGGTCAGGTGCTCGAAGTTCACTTGGGCTTTGCTGCAAAGGCACTTGGCTGGAAGATTGCAACACCGGTATTTGATGGTGCAACAGAAGATGACATAGTTGAAACTCTAAAGATGGCTGGTTTGGATCCTGATGGTAAAACCGTTTTATATGATGGAAGAACAGGGATGCCATTTGATAACAGGGTAACTGTGGGTTACATGTATATATTGAAACTCGCCCACCTTGTTGATGATAAGATTCACGCACGTTCAACCGGTCCATACTCACTGGTTACACAGCAGCCATTGGGTGGTAAAGCACAGTTCGGTGGACAGAGATTCGGGGAAATGGAAGTTTGGGCCCTTGAAGCATATGGAGCAGCATATACGCTCCAGGAAATACTTACAGTTAAGTCTGATGACGTTGTAGGTAGGGTTAAGACCTACGAAGCAATTGTTAAGGGAGAAAACGTTCCTGAACCTGGAATACCTGAGTCATTCAAGGTATTGATAAAAGAGCTTCAAAGCTTGTGTCTTGATGTGAAGGTATACTCTGAAGAACAGGAAGAAATTGCAATTAAAGAATCTGTAGAAGATGAACTTGAAGAACTAAACGTTAATATAGAAGGAAGAGAAGATGAAATTCCGTTAGCCGACTTCGATGATATCGGAGAGGACGTTTTGGATGAGGAAATGGATATGGACGATTTTGAAATCGGAGATATCAGTACCGGAGATAAAATTGATGATGTAATTGAAGAGGATATTTTTGCCGATGCTGAGGATTTCGGAAGCGGATTTGATGACGACGATATTATCTAAGGAAGGGAGAGAAGCCGATGTTTGAACTAAATAACTTTGATTCTATAAAAATAGGCCTAGCATCTCCGGAAAAGATAAGAGAATGGTCAAGGGGTGAAGTTAAAAAGCCGGAAACCATCAATTATAGGACATTGAAGCCTGAGAGGGATGGCCTTTTCTGTGAAAGGATTTTTGGACCTCAGAAGGACTGGGAATGTCACTGTGGAAAGTATAAAAGAATCAGATATAAAGGTATTGTGTGTGACAGATGTGGTGTTGAAGTTACAAGATCCAAGGTAAGAAGGGAAAGAATGGGGCATATCGAGTTGGCTGCCCCAGTCTCCCACATTTGGTATTTCAAGGGTATACCCAGCCGTATGGGTCTAATCCTGGATATGTCTCCAAGGGTACTTGAAAAGATATTATACTTCGCATCATATGTTGTAATCGACCCAGGCCAGACACCGCTTTCAAAAAAGCAGCCTTTAACTGAAAAGGAATACAGAGACAGTTTGGAGAAATTCGGCCCCAAATTTCGAGCAGAAATGGGTGCAGAAGCAATAAAAGAGCTTCTTATGGAAATTGATCTGGATCAGATGTCCAAAGAGCTTAGAGCTGAACTTGAAGAAACGACTGGGCAAAAAAGGATTAGAACAATAAAGAGGTTGGAAGTTGTAGAATCTTTCAGGCTATCAACCAACAGGCCTGATTGGATGATCATGGATGTTGTACCTGTAATACCGCCTGAATTGAGACCTATGGTTCAATTGGACGGTGGAAGGTTTGCGACATCAGACTTAAACGATTTATATAGAAGGGTTATTAATAGAAATAACCGTTTAAAGAGACTTTTAGACTTGGGTGCTCCTGATATTATTGTAAGAAATGAAAAGAGGATGCTCCAGGAAGCAGTTGACGCACTTATAGACAACGGTAGAAGAGGAAGACCTGTAACAGGCCCTGGTAACAGGCCGTTAAAGTCCCTTTCAGATATGCTTAAGGGTAAACAGGGACGTTTCCGTCAGAACCTATTGGGTAAGCGTGTTGACTATTCAGGGCGTTCGGTTATAGTTGTCGGTCCTGACCTTAAGATATTCCAGTGTGGTCTTCCTAAGGAAATGGCACTTGAACTCTTTAAACCGTTTGTTATGAAGAAGCTTGTTAATGACGGTCTTGCACATAATATAAAGAGTGCAAAGAGAATGGTTGAAAGGGTACGTAATGAAATATGGGATGTCTTAGAAGAGGTAATCAAAGAACATCCTGTGCTTCTAAACCGTGCACCAACCCTTCACAGACTTGGTATTCAGGCATTCGAACCTGTACTTGTTGAAGGTAGAGCATTAAAGCTCCATCCATTGGTTTGTACAGCTTACAACGCTGACTTTGACGGTGACCAGATGGCTGTTCACGTACCGCTTTCAGCAGAAGCACAAGCGGAAGCAAGATTCCTGATGCTTTCAGCAAACAACCTTTTGAAGCCTCAGGATGGTAAGCCTGTTACAGTACCTACACAGGACATGGTTTTGGGAAGTTATTATCTTACCATAGAAAAACCGGGTGAGCCTGGTGAAGGTAAGATATTCAGATCGCCAGAAGAAGCAATAATGGCGTATGACAATGGGTTCCTAGGGCTCCATGCACCTATCAAGGTAAGAATGAAAAGGCTTATTAAAGGTGAGTGGTGCGATAGGATAGTTAATGCCACAGCAGGTAGAATAATATTCAATGATGCTATTCCACAGGATCTTGGATTTGTAGACAGAAGTGACCCTGAGAAGGAAGCAGATTTGGAAATAACTTTCCTTGTTGATAGAAAAGCATTAGGCCGTATAATTGATAAAAGCATAAGGACTCATGGAACTACAGAAACTGCGATAATTCTTGATAAGATAAAAGCTTTGGGCTTTAAGTATTCAACAAGAGGTGCAATAACCATCAGCGTATCCGATATGGTTATACCTGAGGTTAAGCAGCGTTATCTTAAAGAGACTGAAGACAGGATAGAAAATATAGTAAAACAGTATAAGAGAGGTCTTATATCTGATGAAGAAAGATATAACTCAGTTATTACTGCATGGACTGAAACGGTAGAAAACATTACACAGGCGTTGATGGCCAACCTGGATAGATTTAATCCGGTTTACATGATGGCTCACTCAGGTGCCAGAGGTAACGTTAATCAGATAAGACAGCTGGCCGGTATGAGAGGACTTATGGCGGATACATCAGGTAAGACAATCGAAATACCGATAAAAGCTAATTTCCGTGAAGGTCTTAACGTTCTCGAATACTTCATATCAACCCACGGTGCAAGAAAAGGTCTTGCAGATACAGCATTAAGAACAGCCGACTCCGGTTATTTGACAAGACGTCTTGTTGACGTAAGTCAGGACGTTATAGTCAGAGAAATGGATTGCGGTACAAGAAAAGGTATTGTTGTTTCAGACATCAAAGACGGCACAGAAGTCATTGAGGGTCTCGAAGAGAGAATCACAGGAAGATATGCCGCTGAAGCTATTACACATCCGGAAACCGGTGAAGTATTAATAGAAGCAGGCAAGATGATAAAGGAAAATACAGCAAGCAAGATAGTGAAAGCTGGACACAAAAAGATTAAAATCAGATCGGTTCTTACCTGCCACTCCGAGTATGGGGTCTGCGGTAAGTGCTATGGGGCCAATCTTGCTACCGGTGAAGATTGTAACGTTGGTGAAGCTGTTGGTATTATTGCAGCACAGTCAATCGGTGAACCGGGTACACAGCTTACAATGAGAACGTTCCATACAGGTGGTGTTGCCGGTGATGACATCACACAGGGTTTGCCTCGTGTAGAGGAATTGTTTGAAGCAAGAAAGCCAAAGGGTCTTGCAATCATATCCGAAATACCGGGTACGGTTAAAATAAGCGAGACAAAGAAAAAGAGAGAAGTTATTATTACTTCAGAGGATGGAGAGACAAGGAACTACCTCATACCATATGGATCAAGAATCAAAGTAAGTGATGCTGATGTGGTTGAGGCTGGTGACGAGTTGACAGAAGGTTCTGTTAACCCTCATGATATACTGAAGATAAAAGGTGTAAATGGCGTTCAGTCCTATCTGTTATCAGAAGTACAAAGGGTTTACAGGCTGCAGGGTGTTGACATCAACGATAAGCATATAGAAGTTATAGTAAAGCAAATGCTTCGTAAGGTTAAGGTTGAAGAAGCGGGCGACACAAATCTTCTCCCAGGAAGCCTTGTAGATATATTTGATTTCGATGAAGAAAATGCCAAGGCAGTGGCTGAGGGTAAGAGACCAGCTGAAGCAAAGAGGACATTGCTTGGTATAACTAAGGCTTCACTTGCTACAGAGTCATTCTTATCGGCAGCATCATTCCAGGAAACAACAAGGGTATTGACAGAGGCTGCTATAAAAGGAAAGGTTGACCCTCTGGTTGGACTTAAGGAAAACGTTATAATTGGTAAGTTAATACCTGCCGGAACAGGAATGAGCAGATACAAGGATATTAATATCAGTACTGTTGGGGTAGAGTAAAGTATAAAACTTCAAATAATCCAGGCATTATAAGGAGTTGGTTAATAACTGACTCCTTAATCCTTGACAAAATAAACATTAAGATATAAAATATTTTAGTGTGCGTTTTAGTAGTAAATTGTGTAAAATAATGTATTTGCAAACCGAGGGATACTTTTTCTTAATGAAAGGATATACCAAAGCACACTATATAATTTAGTGGATTCCTGGAGGGTAAAAGGTGTTGGAGAGTATTAAGAGCAGTAGGAAGACAATAGGGATTAGACAGTCCATGAAAGCGGTTGAAAATGGACTTGCAGATACTGTTTATATTGCAAAGGATGCAGATGAAAAAGTTGTTAGAAGCTTAAAAGAATTATGCTTAAGCGATGGAATTGAAATTGTTTATATTGATACTATGAAGCAGCTTGGTAAGGCATGTGGCATAGAAGTTGGAGCAGCAGTGGCTTGTGTTTTAAAATAACAGACTGCTAAAATAGTTATTTATTATAATAATTAATAAAGGATTGAAAGGAGGTGAAGTAATGCCAACGTTTAACCAGTTAGTAAGAAAAGGAAGACAGGTTATGGAAAAGAAGTCAACTGCACCTGCACTCCAAAAAGGATTTAACTCATTGAAGAAGCAGACTACAGATTTGAGTGCACCTCAAAAACGTGGTGTTTGTACTGTTGTTAAAACTACTACTCCTAAAAAACCAAACTCAGCTTTGAGAAAGGTTGCAAGGGTACGTTTGACTAATGGTATAGAAGTAACTGCTTATATTCCGGGGATAGGTCACAATCTGCAAGAGCATAGTGTTGTTCTTATCAGAGGAGGTAGGGTTAAGGACCTTCCAGGGGTTAGATACCATATCGTAAGAGGAACTCTTGATACTGCAGGAGTTGCAAAAAGAATGCAGTCACGTTCAAAATATGGTGCTAAGAGACCTAAGGCTGGAGCAGTTAAGAAATAAGATTCGTACAATGTGCAGGCACGTAGTATGAAAAAAGTGCAGAGTACGTTGTTTATATATATATATATTTGCATGTACGAGCACTGGCGACGGCAAATAATTGCCGCGAGTACCTATGATATATTATCATAAGAAGGAGGGAAGCAAAGTGCCAAGAAAAGGACATATTCAAAAAAGAGATGTTCTGCCTGATCCGTTATTTAACGATAAGGTGGTTACAAAGCTTATAAACAATTTAATGCTTGATGGTAAAAAGGGTGTAGCACAGAAATTATGCTATGACGCTTTTGAAATAATTAAGAATAAAACTGGAAAAGACCCATTGGAAGTATTTGAGCAGGCTTTAAACAACATTATGCCTGTACTCGAAGTTAAAGCTAGAAGGGTCGGAGGTGCGACTTATCAGGTTCCTATGGAAGTAAGACCTGAAAGAAGGCAAACTTTGGGATTGAGATGGTTGGTTAATTATTCTCGTGCAAGAGGCGAAAGAACAATGAAAGAAAGACTTGCAGGAGAAATAATGGACGCAACTAACAGCGTAGGTTCAGCATATAAGAAGAAAGAAGATACACATAAAATGGCAGAAGCAAACAAAGCTTTTGCACATTATAGATGGTAAGAGTTAATTTATAATGTATTCAATGTCCAAAATATTGTTTCGATAAGTACTAATTTGGGCCCTATGGATATTTGAAAGGAAGGTTAAGATGCCCAGGCAATTTAGTCTAGAAAATACTAGAAATATTGGTATAATGGCTCATATAGATGCTGGAAAGACTACAACGACTGAAAGAATTCTATTCTATACTGGTAGAACTCATAGAATCGGTGAAGTTCATGAAGGTGCTGCCACAATGGACTGGATGGAGCAGGAGCAGGAGAGAGGTATAACAATTACTTCTGCTGCGACAACAGCTCAGTGGAAAGGCAATAGGATAAATATTATTGATACACCGGGACACGTTGACTTCACAGTTGAAGTTGAAAGATCACTTCGTGTTCTTGATGGATCAGTTACATTGTTCTGTGCTAAAGGCGGCGTTGAGCCACAGTCAGAAACTGTTTGGAGACAGGCTGACAAATACAGAGTTCCCCGTATGGCTTACGTTAACAAGATGGATATAATGGGAGCAGACTTCTTTAACTGTATAAAGATGATGAAGGATAGATTGGGCTCTAATGCAGTGCCTCTTCAACTTCCTATCGGAAAAGAAGACTACTTCCAGGGAGTAGTTGATCTTGTTTTAATGAAAGCATATATTTTCAAGGATGATTTGGGAAAAGTTATTGATGAAGTTGAAATACCTGAAGATATGAAAGATCTTGCTGACGAGTATCACTCTTTGTTAATGGAAAACGTAGCAGATCTTGATGAAGATGTTATGATGAAGTACCTTGAAGGCGAAGAGATCACTTTGGAAGAAGTGAAGGATTGCATAAGAAAGGCAACTATTGCTAATAAAATAGTTCCTGTACTTTGCGGATCTTCATATAAGAATAAAGGTGTTCAGCAGCTTTTGGATGCTGTTATTGATTATATGCCATCACCACTTGATATTCCAGCTATAAAAGGTCTCGCAGTTGATGGTGATCAGGAGATGGAAAGGCCAGCAAATGATGAGGGCCCATTCTCTGCATTGGCATTTAAAATAATGACCGACCCATTTGTTGGTAAACTATGCTTCTTCAGAGTTTATTCGGGTAAATTGGGATCAGGTTCTTATGTGTTAAATTCTACAAAAAATAAAAGAGAGCGTATAGGAAGAATACTTCAGATGCATGCTAATCACAGGGAAGAAATAGATACTGTTTATTCTGGTGACATAGCGGCAGCTATAGGGTTAAAGGATACCACTACAGGTGATACTCTTTGTTCCGATGATGCTCCGATTATTCTTGAATCAATGGAATTCCCAGAGCCTGTTATAAATGTTGCTATCGAGCCTAAAACAAAGGCTGGACAGGAAAAGATGGGCATTGCTTTGTCCAAGCTTGCAGAAGAAGACCCAACATTTAAGACCTATACAGATCCTGAAACTGGTCAAACAATAATCGCAGGTATGGGAGAACTCCATCTTGAAATCATTGTTGACCGTATGATGAGAGAATTTAAGGTTGAGGCAAATGTTGGTAAGCCTCAGGTTGCATATAAGGAAACAATCCGTAAGCATGTTAAGGTTGAAGGTAAGTTTGTTCGTCAGTCCGGTGGTAAAGGTCAGTACGGTCACTGTTGGATTGAGATCGAACCACAAGAGCCAGGTGCTGGATATTTATTTGTTAATAAGATAGTCGGTGGAGCTATTCCAAAAGAATATATTCCAGCTATCGATGCAGGTATTCAGGAAGCAATGAACCACGGTGTTCTTGCAGGATACCAGGTTCTTGATGTTAAAGTTACCCTTATTGACGGTTCATACCATGAAGTTGACTCATCAGAAATGGCATTTAAGATTGCTGGATCAATGGCCTTCAAAGATGGTTGTAAAAAGGCAAATCCAGTGCTTCTCGAGCCAATGATGAGAGTTGATGTAACAGTTCCTGAGGAGTACATGGGAGATGTTATAGGTGACTTGAACTCAAGAAGAGGAAGAATCGAAGGAATGGAAGCAAGAAGTGGAGCTCAGGTTGTAAAATCATTTGTTCCCCTTTCAGAAATGTTTGGTTATGCAACTACTTTGCGTTCAAGAACACAGGGTAGAGGAGTTTACTCCATGCAGTTCGACCACTATGAAGAAGTTCCTAAGAGTATACAGGAAGGCATTTCAAAAACTAGAAATGCAAACGGCAATGAATAATTGCTCCTGAAAAAATGATTTTCTTCAGGGACAATAGTCCCTGTTGATATACCAATAATTAAAGCAATTTATTAATTAAAGGAGGATTTTACAATGGCAAAGGCTAAATACGAAAGAACGAAACCCCATGTTAACATTGGAACAATAGGTCACGTTGACCATGGTAAGACATCATTAACAGCTGCAATAACTAAGGTATTGGGATTCTTGGGAAAAGCTAGCTACACAGCTTACGATCAGATCGATAAAGCTCCAGAAGAAAGAGAAAGAGGTATCACAATTTCAACTGCTCACGTTGAATATGAAACTGATAACAGACACTATGCTCACGTTGACTGCCCAGGCCATGCTGACTATGTTAAAAACATGATCACTGGTGCTGCTCAGATGGACGGTGCTATACTCGTTGTTTCAGCTGCTGATGGTCCTATGCCACAGACTAGAGAACACATTCTTCTCTCACGTCAGGTTGGTGTACCATACATAGTTGTTTTCTTAAACAAGTGTGATATGGTTGATGACGAAGAACTTATCGAATTAGTTGAAATGGAATTAAGAGAACTCTTAAGTTCATATGAATTCCCAGGTGATGATATTCCCATCGTTAGAGGTTCTGCATTAGTTGCTCTTGAATCAAATGCAACTGACGTAAACGCTCCAGAATATCAGCCAATAATGAAGTTAATGACTGAAGTTGATAATTTCATACCTACACCTGAAAGACCTACAGACAAGCCTTTCCTTATGCCTGTCGAAGATGTTTTCTCAATCACAGGTCGTGGAACAGTTGCTACTGGTAGGGTTGAAAGAGGTATATTGAAGGTTGGAGACGAAGTTGAACTTATCGGTTTAGCTGAAGAATCCAAGAAGGTTGTTGTAACTGGTGTTGAAATGTTCAGAAAGCTTCTTGATCAAGCTGTTGCAGGTGACAACATCGGAGCTCTCTTAAGAGGTATCCAGAGAAATGAAATCGAAAGAGGTCAGGTATTGGCTAAACCAGGTTCAGTTAAACCTCATACTCATTTCGAATCACAGGTTTACGTTTTAACTAAAGAAGAAGGTGGAAGACATACTCCTTTCTTCAACGGTTACAGACCACAGTTCTATTTCAGAACTACTGACGTTACTGGTGTTGCTGAATTACCAGCAGGAACAGAAATGTGTATGCCTGGTGACCACATCACAATGGTAATTAAGCTTATCGCTCCTATAGCTATGGAAGAAGGCTTAAGATTCGCTATCCGTGAAGGTGGTAGAACAGTAGGATCTGGTACAGTTTCAAAGATTATAGAATAATTTCTATAAAATAGAATTTTTGGGATATTTGCTTTGCAAATTCCTCAAATAAAAGCCGGGATGAATCTCCCGGCTTTTTTATTATCTATCCAGATAATTATGGTATGATGCATCATACTTTTTCACTTCTACAGAATAAATATTAATAATCCAAAAAGTCTCCAATTTCAGTCTTGGATAACTCTATAGTCCCAACCGGCAGTTCAATGGTATTTTTCGCACTCTTCACAATTCCTGAAACCTTCCATGGCGGTATTCCTTTTATTAAGTGAACTACCTTCTTTGAGGAATCGATAAACACTATATCCAATGCAAATTTCATAAAACACATATGGATTGAGTTGCATTTTGTAAGAAGTAGCCCTTCTCCGGTAGGCAATTGATTTCTCCCCATAAGTCCAATAAACCTGCTTTTAAAGTTATTTGCTACTACAAGATTTTCTGCGAGTACTGTACCCTTACTTTTGTTTATAAGTCGCATATGAATTCTCGCTTTCAATTATATTAAAAGTGTTAATAATCTTACATTTGGCGGAGCAAATAACGAACGGTTGAACGGGATTTGCTTAAGACAAATGTAATAGATTTATCACTTTAATATAGTTTATATAATTTATAGTGGAAGTTATTTTTGATCATGATTAAATTATATCAAAAAATTCAGACATTGTAGAAAAATTGTCGTATAATAATTATATAAAGAAAGTATTGACAAATTGAAAGGAGGTGTGGTTTGGTGGACCCCTCTGTTAGCGATATTGAACTGGTCAATAGATGTATTAAAGGGAATCAGGATGCATTCTCTGAGCTTGTAAGCAGATACAAGAGACTTGTGTTTAAAGTTGTGTACAATATTATTAACAATGAACAGGAAGTAAATGATATTTCACAGGAAGTATTTTTAAAGGTTTATAAGAACCTCAAAGCATATAATCCTGAATATAAATTTTCCACATGGATAGTAAAGATAGCCACTAACCACTGCCTTGATATTGTACGTAAAAAGAAAGTTGATGCACTGCCTATTGACGAGGCCATAGATGTTTCTGACAAAAAAGATACTCCTGAGGAGTTTTATATAAGGAAGGAAAAAGTAGAGAGGATTAGGGAAGCCATCTCGGAACTCCCTGAAAAGTACAGAGTTCCCATTATACTTTTTCACCAAAATGGTTTATCCTATGAAGAAATGACTAATATTATGAATGAGCCCATTACCATTATTAAAAACAGATTATATCGAGCCAGATTAATGTTAAAAGGTAAACTGGTGCCTGAAGGAAAGGAGGGAGCTCTATGAGTTGTGAAAAGTTCAGTGACCTGATAATGAAGTTTTTTGATGGAAACATAAGCAGCAAAGAGGATGAATGTCTTAAGGAGCACATAAATTCCTGCGATAACTGCAGAGCTGAATATAACAGTCTTAATGAGATCTTTAACTGCTACGAGGAGGATATTACTGTAGAGCCCCCGGAAGGATTTGAAGCCTCCGTAATGGAAAGGGTTAAAGAGTACGATGATCTTAGGAGAAAGAAAGTTGACAGAAACCTTATGATAGTATATGGTGCTACGTTCGTAGCTATGGGAATAATTTCTATGATTGTTCTTATATTACTTAAAAATGGAGTCTTCCAGGGCTCATATATTAAAAATGGCGGAGCAGGAGATGTTTTCTGGGAGATTGCTTTCTTCGCATACAATATTGTTATAAATATTTATCTTTTTATAAAGGATAACATAAGCAGTTATGCAAGCTATTATCTATTTGCAATCTGCCTGATATTTTACCTTGTTATGCAAAAAAGTATTGTTGAAAGGGCAAATGTAAAAAAAGCTCCACAACCTACTGAGCCAAGTTAAGGAATCATTAATAGATTTATTATGTTCTTAGGATATATACAGGAAAGTAATAGCTTATAATTGCTATGGCTTTCCTGTTTTTATATTCGAACAATGAATTAACAAATAATTTAATTTTATAATTAATTATATGAATTTTTAAAATTTCTGCTATAATTAATAATGACTAATAGTGTAAAGATTGATATATGTAAGGTTATGTGCAATGTGCGAGATTAGATATGTTAATTATGGGATAAAATACTAGTTAAAAATACTTAAGAATTTTTAGGAGGTCATATATATATGATATCTAAAGAAGTTACAATAAAGAATCAATCAGGTCTTGACTCAAAGCAGGCGGCTATGTTTATTCAAAAGGCTTCAAATTTCAAATCCGGAATATGGATTGAAAAAGGAGAAAGAAAGGCAAATGCAAAAAGTTTATTAGGAATGTTGTCTTTAGGAATATGCAGTGGTACAACAATTGTTCTTATAGCTGATGGAGAAGATGAGCAATCAGCGATATCCGATTTGGAGAAATACTTAACTGCCGGCCTGGTCGAAGGGACCTGATAATGGGAAAATTCATATTGAATGGAACGCCTGTTTCTAACGGAGCAGGTGTTGGTAAAATATATGCATTTGAACAGACAAGTATTGAAATTAATCGAGGTAAAATTAAAGAAAGTCTTATAGATGACGAAATATTAAGACTTGAGGTAGCTATAGATAAGACTCTTATAGAGATATGCGACCTTAGCAATGACTTGCGGCAAAGGTTGGAAGCGGAGAACAGCCTCATATTTGAGGCTTATAAGACTATTCTTGAAGATAAGTATTTTATTAGTGAAATAAAGGATCTAATTATAGTAAAAAAGATTTTTGCTGAAAATGCAGTTGATATGTGCATTAATAGCTATGCAACTGCTATTGAGATCAGTGATAATGATTATGCGAAGCAAAGTATTATTGATATAAAAGAAATTGGAAGCAGGATTATTAGAAATATTATTGGCGGAAAAACAGTCAAACAGAATTTGGACGATATTGACAGTAAATGCATTATAGGCATTAAGTGCCTGACTCCATGGCTGGCGGCTGCTTTTGGAAAAAAGAATGTTGCAGGAGTCGTTTCTGAGGAGGGAGCAGCATATTTTTCTCATGCTGCAATTATATTGAGAGGCCTAGGGATACCACTTATGAATAAGGTTTCCTATGATTTAATAATGAGATCCAATGGACAGGCAGCTATTTTGGATTGCAATAATGGAACTCTTATTATAGAGCCTGAAAAAAAGGAGGTTTCCTTATATAAGGATTTATACAAAAGCAGGATATTTGACCTTGGCGGTTTCTTCAGAAAGAAGAATACCCATGTAGAAACCATTGATAACAAGCGAATAGTTGTCATGGCTAATATAAGCAATGTCGATGAATGTGATATTGCTGTCAGTAATTTGGCAGATGGCATAGGGCTGGTAAGGACTGAAATATTGTTCATCAATTCAAAGGAAATTCCTGATGAAAAACAGCAGTATGCCACATATTCCAAAATAGTTAAAAAAATGAAGCCTGAACCTGTATTTATAAGGACATGGGATGCAGGGGAAGATAAAATATTTTCCGGGTTTACATCAAAAATGTCCATAAATAAAGAAGGATTAAAGGGAATAAGGTTTTCATTTACACAGATGGAAGTGCTTACTGCACAGATCAGTGCTATTGTCAATTCCGCACTGTTTGGTCAGGTAGGCATAACGTTTCCTATGGTAAATGACGTTAATGATATTATTAAAGTTAAAGGCATCATTAATAACGTAGTTAATTCAATGGATGAGAAAAGCAGGTCAAAGCTAAACCTTAAGATTGGTGCTGTTATTGAAAACAGAAAAGGTATAGAAAATATAGACAGCATACTTGAAGAAGTTGATTTTATCAGTATAGGTACCAATGACTTGCTTGAAGAAATGCAGGGAGCAAGCCGTAAGCATTCAATAGAAAATCATAAACTTTATATGCATCCTGATTTTCTCACAGCAGTTAAATACTGCTGTATGAAATCACATGATAAAGGAAAACCTGCTAGTGTTTGCGGAGAGATGGCTTCAGATATCCCAGCTGCAATACTTCTTATCGGTATGGGGGTGGATGGATTAAGCATGCATCCGGCAAAAATAGCATCACATAAGGAGTTAATCAGCAAAATTAGTTACCATGAAAGCAGAGAGATTTTAGATGAAGCTCTTAAGAAGCTTGATGAGCATGAAGTTACAGAAATGATAAGCGAGTGGCTCAAGACATCTTTATAAAAAGTGATTAAGAAATGACTAAAGCCATTCCTACTCTGGGAGAATATATGTTTAATATCCAGGAAGAGTTAAAGAAAATGCCCGATAAACCGGGCGTTTATATTATGAAGGATGAAAATGGACAGATTATATATATAGGTAAGGCAGTTGTTCTTAAAAACAGGGTAAGGCAGTACTTTCAATCATCCGCGAACATGGCGCCCAAGGTAAAAGCAATGGTAGCAAGGATTGCAGAGTTTGAATATATTGTTACTCACTCGGAGCTTGAGGCACTTATACTTGAATGTAATCTTATTAAAAAACATAAACCCAAGTTTAATATTCTTCTTAAGGATGATAAGACCTATCCATATATAAAGGTAACTTTGAACGAAGAATATCCAAGGGTTCTTATTACAAGAAGACTTGAAAAGGATGGTGCCAAATACTTCGGGCCTTATTCAAATGTGACTGCAGTTAGGGAAACAATTGACCTTTTGAAAAAGCTTTTTCCCATAAAGACATGTAACAGGGTATTTCCCAGAGATGTGGGTAAGGAGAGGCCTTGCCTGAATTACCACATTTATCAATGCCTTGGTCCGTGCCAGGGCAATGTCAATAAAGAGGAATACAGGAATCTGATGAAAGATATTTGCAGCTTTCTTGCGGGTAAGCACGAGGAAGTAATTCATAAGCTTGAGCATCAAATGAATGAGCTGGCAGAAAACCTTAACTTTGAGAAAGCCGCAAGTCTTAGGGACAAAATCAGAGGACTTAAGCATGTGGCGGAGAAGCAGAAGGTTCTTTCAACTGCGATGGAGGACCAGGATGTAATAGCGTATGCGAAAAATGAGACTGATTCATGTATTCAAGTGTTTTTTATAAGGGGGGGCAAGCTTTTAGGCAGAGAGCACTTTATATTTGAAGGTGTCAACGAGGTAGAAGATAAAGAGCTTATAACTTCATTTGTAAAACAGTTTTATAGTTCAACTTCGTTTATTCCTCATGAAATTCTTTTACAGGAGGATATTGACGAAATTAATATAATTGAAAAGTGGCTTACAGGCAAAAGAGCAGGAAAAGTTTATATCAAGGTTCCAAGAAAAGGCGATAAGCATAAATTGGTAGAGATGGTTTCCCAGAATGCTGTATTTGCGTTGAACCAATTCAGGGATAAAATTCAAAGAGACCATGCAATGTCTAAAGATGGCCTGAAGGAACTTGCTCAACTTCTAGACCTAAATGAGCCTCCTCAGAGGATAGAGGCTTATGATATATCAAATACAGGTACTTCGGAAATCGTTTCTTCAATGGTTGTATTTGAAAAAGGTTCTCCTGCAAACAGAGAGTATAGAAGGTTTAAAATAAAATCGGTAGTAGGCCAGAATGATTATGGAAGTATGCAGGAGACTATCTATAGAAGGTTTAAACCCAGAGAAGAAGAGGATTTAAAAGGCACTAACAAATTTTCGAAAATGCCTGATCTGATCTTAATCGATGGCGGACTTGGACATATTAATGCAGTAAAAGAGGTTTTGAATAGCATGGGTGTATGTATACCCGCATATGGCATGGTCAAGGATGATAAACACAGAACCAGGGGATTGATGTCTCAAAAGGGAGAAATAAGCTTTGAAAAGAATATTAATGCGTTCAGGCTTGTTACAGCTATCCAGGACGAGGCCCATAGATTTGCTGTTGATTATAATAGAAAGCTAAGAGAAATGAGATATAGAAAGTCAGCTTTAGATGAGGTTCCGGGGATAGGGCCCAAAAGAAAGAAGGCACTTATAAAGCATTTTGGCTCAGTAAGTAAAATAAAGGAAGCAGGTATTGATGACCTCGAAGCTGTAGAAGGTATTACCAATGCCATAGCCATAAAAATTTATGAATTCTTTCATTAGTCTTTATTATTATATGAGTAGTGTTAATATTGAGTATAAACGTGTAAAAAGGGGAAAATAAGTTTGGCTATTTATGCTATTTCAGATCTTCATCTGGCCATATCCATAGACAAACCTATGGATGTGTTTGGATGGAAATGGTCTAATTATATGGAGAAGCTGAAAATCAATTGGTTGGAGACAATAACGGATGATGATATTGTAATTATTCCGGGGGATATATCATGGGCAACTTATATTGATCAGGCTAAAGCGGATTTTGAGTTTATTGAAAGCCTCCCTGGAAGAAAAATAATTTCCAAGGGCAACCATGACTATTGGTGGACAACTCACAGCAAGCTGCAGCAATTCCTTACTGCTAATGGGTTTAGAACAATTGAGTTTATGCAGAATAACAGCTATAATCTGGGCAGTGCAATTGTGTGCGGCACAAGAGGGTGGATCAGTCCCGGAGATGACGGATTTGGCAGCGATGACAGAAAGATTTATAACAGAGAGGTACAAAGGTTGGAACTATCACTTAAAAGTGCATCTCTAGGGGATGGGAAATATATAGTCGTTGCAATGCATTATCCGCCGTTCAATTCTAAAAAGGAGCCTACAGGCTTTGTAGAATTGATGTGCCAATACAATGTTAATCTATGTATATATGGTCATTTACATGGGGAAAGTTATAAAAATGCAGTAGTTGGGAATAATAACGGACTGGAGTTCAAATTTATATCGGCTGACTATCTTGATTTTAAACCAATAAAAATATGTGAAAATGATTAAAAAATTCATGCGTTATTATTGGAATTTGAGAATGTTTTATGTTATAATGGAATGACTGTTTTATAGACCAATGGTATTGATTTATTTAGAGCTTGAATGATTAAATTGACTATAACGATTATTACCGGTTTTCATGGCAGACATCTGCAAATTTACTGGTGTAGATAAAAATTACATATAATGGGAGGATTGGCGTTAAGATGAACGTTAAAATTGAGAATATCGAAAAAAATGTTATTCAATTGGAGATTGAGGTGGATGCAGCCAAATTTGAAGAAGGAATGCAAAAATCATTTTTAAAGAATGCATCAAAATTCAATGTTCAAGGATTTAGAAAAGGAAAGGCACCTAGACATATAGTTGAAAGAGCATATGGTGAAGGTGTATTGTATGAGGATGCTATTAACATAATTTGTCCGGAAGCATATGAAGCAGCAGTCACCGAAAATAATATAGATCCTGTTGACAAGCCTGAAGTTGATATAAAGCAAATTGGAAGTGGACAAAATCTCATTTTTACTGCAAAGGTTACAGTTAAGCCTGAGGTTGAGTTAGGTGAATATAAAGGCGTGGAAGTTCAAAAAGTTGAAGCAAATGTAACAGATGAAGATGTTGAAAATGAATTTAAAGCAGTAGTTGAAAAAAGTGCTAGAATAGTTTCTGCTGAAGATAGAGTTATAGAAGATGGAGATATGGCGGTTATCGATTTTGAAGGGTTCATTGACGGTGTTGCATTTGAAGGCGGTAAGGGCGAAAACTATAGCCTTAAGATAGGATCAGGCCAGTTCATACCTGGATTTGAAGAGCAGCTTATCGGTTCAAAAGCAGGAGATGAAGTTGATGTTAATGTTACATTCCCTGAAAACTATGGTAAAGAAGACTTAGATGGCAAAGCTGCACTTTTCAAAGTTAAGATTAACGATGTTAAAATAAAGGAATATCCAGAAATAGATGATGAGTTTGCACAGGATATAAGCGAGTTTGACACTTTAGCTGAATACAAGGAAGATTTAAAGAAGAAGCTTGTTGAAAGAGCTGAAGCAAATGCAAAACATGAAACTGAAACAGCACTGTTGGATAAAATAGCTGAAAGCACTACTGTGGATATTCCAGAAGTAATGATTAACCAGCAAATAGATATTTTGATACGTGATTTTGATATGAGACTTAGATATCAAGGGCTTGATATCAATAGATATATGAGTGCATATGGTATTTCCCAGGATGCTATAATAGAGCAATTCAGATCAAGAGCTGAGAAGGATGTTTTAAACCAACTTGTAATTGATAAAATTGCTGATTTGGAGAAAATAGAAGTTTCTCAAGAAGAAATTGATGAAGAAATAAAAAAACTTGCAGGAAATTATAAACAAGATGAGGAAGATTTTAAGAAACATTTAAAAGATGACGATATAGAATATATTAAGAAAGATTTGGCAGTTGTGAAAACAATCAATTTCCTCATGGAAAATGCAAAGGTTGTTTAATAACTCTTTTATCAATTTGTTTATTGCTTTTTATTTAACAAAAATTAGTTTTTAATCCATCCATAAGTGGGAAATAATATAATATAATAAAAAAGGAGGCCAACGCAATGAGTCTTGTTCCAATAGTTGTAGAGCAAACTAACCGAGGTGAGAGGTCGTATGATATTTATTCAAGACTTCTAAAGGATAGGATAATAGTTTTAAGCGATGAAGTTAATGATGTTACTGCAAGTCTTATAGTTGCACAGATGCTTTTCTTAGAAGCGGAAGATCCAGACAAGGATATACAGTTCTATATAAATAGTCCGGGAGGATCAGTTACATCCGGGTTTGCAATTTATGATACAATGCAGCATGTTAGGCCTGATGTTTCTACTATATGTGTCGGTATGGCGGCAAGTATGGGAGCATTTTTATTATCGGCAGGAACAAAAGGGAAAAGGTTTGCACTTCCAAATGCAGAAATAATGATACACCAACCTTTAGGCGGTGTACGTGGGCAAGCTACTGATATAAAGATTCATACGGAATGGCTGCTCAAAATAAAAAGTAAGCTGAACAGGATTTTAAGTGAAAACACAGGCAAACCTCTTGATATCATAGAAAAAGATGTTGAGAGAGACTTTTTCATGTCGGCAGAAGATGCAAAAGCTTACGGCTTAGTGGACGAAGTTATGTATAGAAGATAATAAATGAGGTGGAATGATGTCCAGATATGATGAAAAGAAGCAGCTTAAATGTTCATTCTGCGGCAAAACTCAGGAACAGGTCAAGAGGTTGGTGGCAGGTCCTGGGGTATATATTTGCGATGAGTGCATAGAATTATGCTCCGAAATTATCGAAGAAGAATTTGAAGATATAAAGGCTGATACTGACCTTAGTGAAATACCCAAACCAAAGGATATAAAAGCCATTCTTGATCAGTATGTAATCGGTCAGGAAGGTGCGAAGAAATCCTTATCTGTTGCTGTTTATAACCATTATAAAAGGATTGGCTCAGATATTAAGGGCAGTGATACCGAATTGCAGAAGAGTAATATTGTTATGCTTGGTCCTACAGGATCAGGTAAAACGCTTCTTGCTCAGACTCTGGCAAGGATATTGAATGTACCTTTTGCGATTGCAGACGCTACTTCTTTGACTGAAGCAGGTTATGTTGGGGAAGATGTTGAAAACATACTTCTCAAGCTGATACAAGCGGCAGACTATGATATTGAAAAGGCCGAAAAGGGTATAATTTATATTGATGAAATTGACAAAATTGCCAGAAAGTCTGAAAACCCATCCATAACAAGAGATGTTAGTGGTGAGGGAGTTCAGCAGGCACTTTTAAAAATCCTGGAAGGTACAGTTGCATCGGTACCTCCCCAAGGTGGAAGAAAGCATCCGCATCAGGAGTTCATTCAGATTGATACCACGAATATACTCTTTATTTGTGGAGGTGCTTTTGACGGTATCGATAAGATTATACAAAATAGAATTGGAAAGAAGTCATTAGGTTTTGGAGCAAAAATAGAAACTGCCAAGGAAAGGGATGTTAGTAATATCCTGCAGAACATTTTGCCGCAGGATCTCTTAAAGTTTGGATTAATACCCGAATTTGTAGGAAGACTTCCTGTTGTTGTAAAGCTGCATCCTCTTGATAAAGCAGCTCTGGTACAGATTCTCACAGAGCCGAAGAATGCACTTATCAAGCAATACCAAAAGCTCTTTGAGATGGATGATGTAATACTTGAGTTTGAGCCTGATGCTCTTGACGCTGTGGCAGAAAAGGCTATAGCGAGGAATACAGGTGCAAGAGGATTAAGGGCGATTCTTGAGGAAATTATGCTGGATGTCATGTATGATATTCCATCCTCTACAAATGTTGAAAAGTGCACCATTAACAGAGATTCAGTTGAAAATAATGGAACTCCAACTATGGTGATCAATGAGAACAAGAAGCCTCTAAAAAAAACGTCGGGAAAGAAGTCTCGAATCAAAAGGGAATCAGTATCATAGATGCGTAACGAGTAATAATAATTATAAAAAGCGGACTGATTGAAGATCAGTTCGTTTTTATTTATCCAAATATTAACATTGTTTATAACAGCATAAAATGACTTCCTATGCTAATAATAATACTTTAGGAATGTTAAAGAAATAACTTACCCTATATGTTTGTTTTCGAATTCACTTAATTTCGCGAACTCACTATCGCAAGGGTAAGTAATTCTTTAATCATCCATTAGGAAGGATTTATATTTTCCAAGGAGGTTATTTAATGCTTACAGGTATTTTATTTTTTATACAATTTTTCTTTACTTTGATAATTGGGCTGTATTTTCTTAATCTTCTAAAGTCCCAACAAAGTAACAAAGGTGCGATTGAGAAAGAGTCAAAAAAGGAATTGGATAAGCTTAAAAGGCTTCGGGAAATAAAACTTACAGAACCGCTTTCAGAAAAGACCAGACCCGCTTCAATTAAGGATATTGTAGGGCAGGAGCAGGGCATAAAAGCACTTAGGGCTGCATTATGCGGTCCGAATCCTCAGCATGTAATTATCTATGGACCTCCTGGTGTAGGAAAAACTGCTGCGGCAAGGGTTATTCTTGAGGAAGCGAGACAAAGTCCAATCTCACCTTTTAAAAAAGAAGCAAAATTTGTTGAAATGGATGCAACCACTCTGAGATTTGATGAGAGAGGTATTGCCGATCCTCTTATAGGATCAGTGCATGACCCGATATATCAAGGAGCGGGTGCTTATGGTGCAGCAGGTGTGCCGCAGCCAAAGCCAGGGGCAGTAACCCGTGCACATGGCGGCATGCTGTTTTTAGATGAAATTGGAGAATTGCATCCCATACAGATGAATAAGCTTTTAAAGATACTTGAAGATAGAAAGGTAATAATGGAGAGTGCTTATTATAGTTCAGAGGATAATAACATTCCTTCACATATACATGATATATTTCAAAAAGGCCTTCCTGCTGATTTCAGACTGGTTGGAGCAACGACGAGGCAAGCTGAGGAAATACCTGCAGCAATCAGGTCTAGATGCGTGGAAGTCTATTTCAGGCCTCTACAGGTTGATGAAGTATCGAAAATTGCTAAAAATGCTGCCATAAGGGGTGGCTTTAAGACTGAGGAAGGTGTGGAGGAAGTTGTAGCAAAATACGCACAAAATGGAAGGGATGCGGTAAATATTATTCAGATATCAGGTGGATCAGCATTGATTGAAGGCAGGGGTACAATTACCACAAAAGATGTTGAATGGGTAATTGAATTTGGAAGGTACAACCCGAGAGCAGAAAAGAAAGTAATTGCAGGAGAGTTTGTTGGATGCATTAACGGCCTTGCAGTATTAGGAAGCAGCACAGGAGTGCTTATTGATATTGAAGCCACAGCAATTGAAACAGAAGATGAAAAGGGTAAACTTACTGTTACAGGAATAATTGAAGAGGAAGAGCTGGATGGAAGAGGCCACAAATTAAAAAGGGCAGGGACTGCAAAATCATCAGTTGACAATGTTGTGACTGTCTTTAAAAAGGTGCTGGGGATAGACTGTAGAAAGTATGACATCCATCTTAATTTTCCTGGAGGTATGCCAATTGATGGTCCATCTGCAGGAATAGCAATTTTTGCAGCGATATATTCAGCAATAAATAACGTTCCTGTAAGCAGCGAGATTGCAATGACTGGGGAAATATCCATCAAGGGCAAGGTCAAGCCGGTAGGCGGAGTTACTGCAAAAGTTGAAGCTGCAAAGATGGCTGGAGTTAAAAAAGTGCTCATCCCAAAGGAAAATTGGCAGGAAATATATAAAGACATAGGAATTGAAGTTATTCCGGTTGAGGATATCAATCAAGTCATTGAGCATGTAGAAAGTAAGGACAAAGAGGTTACTGATGAAGTAATAATCCAGGGCCCGTCTTTAAACATATTGACAGCACAGGCACAACTGTAATGATTTTGGAACTATGTTAAGGCGTGAATGAAAAAATAATGGCTTTAATATATATGAAAAGTGTTAATAATCTTACATTATTCACTTTTCATATAGTTCCAATTATATTTAATATAGAAGAAAATAACGACATATAATTTATACATACAATAAAATTTTGCATTTTAGCATAATTTGCTATAAAATAGTTGTTGAATTTCAGTTCTTGAAGTTATTGACCGCTAGATTATCAATACTTTAGATTTTGTATGAAATTTGTAAGTTATCTGTAAGGGAAATGTAAGGGAAATGTAAGATTAATAGTGTATGCTAAGGAATGATTGAAAAATCACTTACCGTTTTGAGCGTGTGTTAACGAGTTAAGTTAACACATAAGCGAAATTATACGGTAAGTTATATTTTCAACATGACTAAAAATGCTAGTAATCTTAATCAAATTTATTTTATATGAAAAGTGAATAATCTTTTACATTTGTCTATCGCAAATCCCGTTAAAGCGTTCGTTATTTGCTCTGACAAATGTAAGATTATTAACACTTTTCATATAGAAAGAGAATATTAACGAGGTGAGGGAATAATGGATATTTTACAAGGTATTATTCTAGGAATAATACAGGGATTAACGGAGTTTTTACCAATAAGCAGTTCAGGACACTTAGTATTATTTCAGAAGATTTTCGGGCTTAAGGAAGGTGTCGCTACATTTGACATAGCTGTTCACCTTGCCACTCTTATTGCCGTAGTAGCAGTATTCAGAAAGGATATTATTGAAATAATTAAAAAGCCCTTCAGCAAGCTTACCCTTTTAATAGTGGTTGGAACAATTCCTACATTGGCTATTGCATTTGCTCTTAAAAATATTATTGAAGAGCTTTTGCACTCAGGTGCCTCATTAGGTGTTGAATTTTTAATTACGGGACTTATTCTGTGGTTTGCAGAATCCATCAAGACCAAGGATAAAGGGGAAAAGGAAACAACTATGGCAGATGCAGTACTTATTGGTATTGCCCAGGGAATTGCGATTTTGCCTGCTATTTCAAGATCTGGCCTCACCATTGCAGGTGCTTTATTCAGAGGTCTCAACAGGGAATTTGCTGCAAGGTTTTCATTCCTTTTGTCAATCCCAATTATTCTTGCTGCAGCAGCTGACGAAGGATTGGGCCTTATAAGAGACAAGTCTGCTGCACAAATTGAAATGATACCTTTGTTTCTAGGAATGGTAGCAGCTGCGATTTCGGGATACTTTGCAATTAAATTTATGCTGAAGATTCTATCGAAAGGTAATTTGAGAGTATTTTCATATTATGTTTTTGTATTAGGTGGATTGATTGTGCTAGATCAATTGTTTTTCCACATATACTTTTAGTGGTGTTAAGGAAATTCCTTAGCAGAGCATGTGTATAAGGGAGTTAAGGCCATGGAGACAAAAAAAGATATACTTATCATGGGAATTGAATCGAGTTGTGATGAAACTTCAGCATCGATTGTCTTAAACGGCAGGAAAGTTGTTTCAAATATAATATCTTCACAAATAAGCCTTCATCAGAAGTATGGAGGAGTTGTTCCGGAAATTGCTTCAAGGAAGCATGTCGAACTGATGATTCCGGTTGTAGATGAGGCTTTGGATAAAGCAGGAATTAAGTTAAAGGATTTGGATGCCATTGGAGTTACATATGGACCAGGCCTTGTTGGTGCACTGCTGGTAGGACTTTCAGCAGCAAAAGGGCTGGCATTTGCTATAGACAAGCCCCTGATAGGAGTTCATCATATTGAGGGACATATTGCTGCAAATTATCTTCAGCATGAGGAATTGGAACCGCCTTTTGTGTGTCTTGTTGCTTCAGGTGGTCACAGTCATATAGTTTATGTGGAGGCTTATGATAAATTTCAAATATTGGGACAAACCAGGGATGATGCTGCTGGGGAGGCGTTTGATAAAATAGCCAGAGCAATTGGCCTTGGATATCCGGGAGGTCCCCTTATTGACAAAGCTGCAGGTGAAGGAGACCCTAAAGCTATTAACTTCCCCAGGGTTTATTTTGACGGAGGTTCATTGGATTTCAGTTTCAGTGGGCTCAAAACTGCGGTGTTAAACTACTTGCATAACCTTTCTCAAAAAGGTGAGACATATGACATTAATGATATATCCGCAAGCTTTCAGCAAGCTGTTGTGGATGTACTTGTTAAAAATACCGTAACTGCTGCAGTAAAAATGGAAGTAAATAAAATAACCCTCGCTGGCGGTGTAGCATCCAACAGATGTTTGAGAAAACAAATGAAGGAACATGCACAGGCCAAGGGTATAGAGGTTTTGTATCCAAGTCCGATATTATGCACGGATAATGCAGCTATGATTGCATGTGCTGCATATTATGGATTTATTAACGGTGCTTTTTGTGATTTAAGATTAAATGCTATTCCAGGATTGAGATTGGGAGAAAAGTAGAAAAAATGCTCTTTATTTAGTCATGATCAAAAAATAACTTCCGCTATAAATTTCGCTCATGTGTTGACTTAACTCGTCAACACCCGCTCAAAAGCGGAAGTAATTTTTCATTCATACCTTACATAATTCGACAAATAATTTTATGGCATAACAATGTTGATATGTTGAATTAATAGATGTGAATAATGTGGAAATAATCTTGGACTACAGCAAAATATGACATATTTAGCTGTGTATAAGTATGTGGATAATGTGGATTACTGTTGGGGATAACTTATTTTTCGTCTCTATATTCATTATAATTGTTTATAACTACCTTAACATAATGTTGTGTTTCATTAAATGGAGGAACGCCATTGTATTTTTTTACATTACCCGGACCAGCATTATAGGCAGCCAAAGCAAGCTTCAAATCGCCGCCGAATGCATTTAACTGATCTCTCAAGTATCTGGTTCCACCATCAATATTTTGTTCAATATCCCAGGGATTTGTAACGTTTAGACCGGCTGCAGTTCCAGGCATAAGCTGCATAAGTCCCTGTGCTCCAGCACTTGAAAGGGCGTAGGGATTAAAGCTTGATTCCTGTTTTATAACAGCTTTTATAAGATTTGCATCAACACCGTATTTTTGAGATGCTTCTTCGATTGCTGTATTAATAAGCTCCATTTGTTTTATCTTGTCCTTGGGAACAGAAGCCGAACTATTTGCTCTCGAAAGTTCAGATTTGAGCCTGTCGGTATTCATGGAGTTATAGGCTGCCGTTTTTGGCATAGCTATCTTTTCAGAAGAAGTGTTTTTTTCCGGTGATATATTATCAGATGCTTGTATATCATCTACAGCATCTTTATTTGTCTCTTCTTCAAGGACTTTCTGAAATGAGGCTTTAGTTGAAGGCATATTCATCCTTAATGGTACCCTGCTTTGAATATCATTTAATTTTTGGGTGAAAATATCATTTATACTCAATGACATATATTCTCTCCTCCAACCATAGAAAGTTATAAAGTTATTTTACTATATATATATCGTATTATTAGCAAAAACACTTTACAGCCTATTTATGCCTGGAAATTATGATACTTCAAGATTATTTCTTTTGATGAACTTTGAGCATGCATTTTTAGTTTTACCATCAAACTGGCGGACAGTAAAAAGTTGGCACACCCCTATTGAAGGATGATCCTTTGAACTTACTATGTTTAATATAAAGTTTTCACAATTTAGGCACTTTAACTGGCTTTTGGTATCAGCAAGTGTAGAAGGTGCAAACTTGTGCCTTGAGCAGCAATAATCAGATGCAACAGCACCATTATCTCTGCATAATACATCATTATTAACAGTAATAATTGTTCCTCGTATGCAGTTACTGCATGTTCTCTTTTGTAGCAATGTTCTTCTCCTCTGATTATAATAATGAAATGGTAGATATATTATAACACTGTTTAAGTTGATGTGGAATAAAATGGGTAATAATATTATTTGACAAGAACGGCTATAAAAATACATTTGGGAGAACTGTGATATAAGATTGATTTTACTTCAATATAAATTAGACCTACATGCCAATAATGGCACCAACAATGGATGAAACATAGCTGAAAAAGTTGGTAAATATATTATAAGGCAAAAGCAAGAGAACGAGTTTTACTGGAGCTATAAAGCCCGTAAATTAGACGGTTCCGGGCAATCTCCATGCACCACGGATTGTTGCGTACCGAAAGGTAAAAGCACGAAGAATAGATTATATGCTAGAAGATTGCCCAGCTTAGCCTTAATAAAATATTGTAGGTGATA
>JAEYYB010000056.1 GCA_023430975.1 Bacillota bacterium
TGAGAATAAATCAAGTTAAAGAATTAGTCAAAGTTCAGATATCAGAGAAAGACGAAATTATTTTCGAATAATTTTATTAATATATTTACCTATAGGAAGAGATATGGAAAGCTATTAAGGAATATCAGGGCTGCAGAAACTATTTGTACTGGCGTGGTGTATGGCAAATCAAATAGCTAGGAATCTTGAAGCTACCTTCTTTTGGGAAATATTAATGGATACTTCTAGGTTTTACGATGATGAGCATGACCACTGAAACATAAAAAAGATATAGACATGAATAATTCAAGCAATGTACCACTAATAGATTTTAATGGTATGTAACATTGGAATTGATAAACCTATGCTTAGGGATTTTGTTAATGATATAATGAATAGGATAATGTAAATTAATCAAGAGGTGATTAAGATTGTTAAGCATAAAAATAGAAATGTGAAAAGGATACTATTCATTTTAATTGTTATAGTGTTTTTAAGTGGAATTGGTTTAGGAGTGTTTTCCGTCTGGGATTTCCTTGAAGATTCGGAGAATAAAATGGAAGGCATCATTAATACATACCATAAGAATAAAAATATTTTTAATGATACAGCCAGTTATTTTAGTAATTTAGAAGGAAACATTTACATAAACAAAGAAAGCAATACACATTTTTCAGTAGAAAACAACTTAAATAAAAAAACGTCTAAAGTTATCATAGAAGATGATAGGGTTAGTAAAGATATTAAAATAATTATTAACGATTTGGGATTTAATAGGATATCTGAGGAAGGAAATAGCATTTACTTTCAGAAAACAGCATTTTTCCAATATGATAGCGGTCTAGTCTATTCTAAAGATGGTAATAAGCCTAGTTGGCCTAATCTCACTGTTTTAGAAGGGATCGAAAATACTTGGTATTATTATAGGTCGAAATAGAATTGAAAATAGTAAAGCAATTGTATTGTAATAACTATTGGACCTTAGCTTCCTCAACTTCAGGTCTGCCAGTATGCCGTGTACTCAATGTACTTAAAACCACACTGGCGGGCAGCACGAACAGCAAGAATATCAGCCCCACGGCATCCTCTGGCAATAAGCAAATCAATATCAAGACTTTTGCTCTGGAAACCAGTAGAGAATATCAGGGGACCAGCAACCAGTAACACGCTGAAACCAGAAAAGTATACAATAGGAATTTTATTGTATACTTTTCTGGTTTTACCTTGCTGGAAGCTAGGACTAACCGAGGCTTCTAGTTCTATATACTTAGAGATTTATAAAATGTATAAACATGCACTATCCTTCTACATATGTATATACTGTCCCAACTGAATACCCCTCATATACTTTCATAGCATCTATCAGGCTTTCTAACTGAGAGTTACTCATACTACTAATATATGTATTCTTAGACATTCCGGTTCTGTTAACTATGAAAGCTATATATGCGTCTGTATTATTTTCTGAGCGTGGTGCATATTTTTCCATCATTGTTTGAATAGTATAACTATAGTATGTAGTAGTAATCAATGTCTTCTTTGCGTTATTGCCTGTAGCATAATCAGGAAATATTGCAAAGTCGCCGTCACGTCCAGCAACTAAATCATGTCCAATAGCACCATTTTGTTTAGCAAAATCTCCATATTTCAAATTACCAGGATTATTATTTCTCCATGAACGGCTACCACCATATTGAATAGACACTAATTTCCTATAAGTATCAATTTTTAATTCATACCTAACTGCCCACTCCCCGTTATATTTTGTCGGGAATGCTGTAGTGTAAGATTGTGCATATGCAGCTACTGTAATAAACATAAATGTAAATAAAGCAATAAGTAAAGCTAAACTTTTTTTCTTATTCATTAGTTTTTCCTCCTTAGTATACTCATTTTTGGTATAGTACTAACAAAGATACATCTAACCCTCTCGAACTAAGTTTTTAAAAGCAACAAAGCCTCCTTTCACAACTTTATTATTTGTTTGTACGGACTTGTAAAAAGCTGAGTCCAACTTATAATAAAATACTATTGTTTAAATACATTTATATCAAGCGACTATATTGCCTAGATACAACATGACATGATTTTAAAAACATTATTATTTTGCATACATAAAATTACTGTGAATTTGTATTTTTTTGAAGCTATATAGCAATAATATCCAAATTTTATATTTTTAAATTTGTTAATCTAAATTTTAGCAATACACTGACCCAATAATAAAAGAGCAGTGAATTGTTTTAAGATGTGATTCAGAGAGGGTTGAAACCCTTTTTGAAATTGAAGTTGATATTGAGAATGGATCTGAAATTGTTATTAATGATACTGATATTGATCTTTTGGATGGGAATTTGTTTGAAAGCCTCTATTAAATTTATAGGTGAGTTTTATTGAATTGATGGATATGTGAATTTTTAAAAATCGCGGTGTAAAAGCCGAGATTTTATTTTGATCATTACTCTGGCAACCAGCAGAGAATATCATAGGGCCAGAGAATGCTTTTTATATTGTTTTAAAATTGATATAATGGAAATATCAGTTGGAAATTTTGCTTCTGGAAACCAGCAGAGAATATCAGGGGTGCAAGCTATACTGAAAATGCATTCATAAATTAAAGACTTTAATTAATGAAATTACTGAAATAGAGGGATTTGAGTATGCGAGATCAATACAAATTGAGTAAGTTAATTAAAATTGAAGGTGATTTTTCAAAGGAAGAAAAAGAGAAGATATTTTTTAAAATGTTTGATTCTTTGAAAAATGACTTCCTAAGTATTTTCTCAGTTGGAGACTTGTTAAATATTATGAAGGCTGAAAATTACTATGTTGCTCATAAATATATAATATATAAAGGTAAAAAAAGATTCTATAATGGGGCTATGGCTATTTCTTCACATCAAATGATAATTGATTTTATTAAACAGGATATTCTTGATAATGACCTTCGTCCGCTTTTAATAGCTCCTGTTTTTGAAACAAGTCCAGAATATGTAATCTACGTTCATCCAGATGGCGTTTTTTACGTATATAATTGTAAGAACAGTTAGAATTCCTTGACAATCTACAGTTAACACAGCAAGCCGCCAGCGAAGTGAAACTCAGGTAAATTTCCTTCTCCCCCCAAAAAAGAGAAAAGCTTCGTAAGTGACAAGCAGAGACTATCCGGCAAAATTATAGTTTAATTCCACGAAAATAAATTTTTGTACAGTCAGTTTGTCAGGTCGGCAGTTCTGGCATAGCATAAATAACTGAAAAACACTTCAGGAACAAGGGAATCGGGACAAAAAATCCTATATTTTTTTATTCCGGTTCTCTTGTTTGTCTCTTTCTGTTGCTATCGAGACCGCCTACGGAGCGATTCCGGGGCGAACCATTTCCCCCCAAAAAAAGAGAAGGGCTTCGCAAGGCCAAGCAGAGACTTTCCAGTAAATTAAAGTTTTGAGCGGCAAAAAACCCAAATCAGCAGGTGGAAATATCTGCATAAATTCCCCGCAATCCAGTTTGGGCATGGCTTACGAGGAAAAGTTCGACGCGTCGAACTTTTTAACTCAAATTGTACTTATTATACTTGGGGATTTTATAAACACCTGTGA
>JAEYYB010000079.1 GCA_023430975.1 Bacillota bacterium
ATTACTTACTAGCTTTTTATAAAGTTCGCAAGTTACTCAAATTTGATTTAGCTTATAAAAGCTTCATCTTAAAATTAACGAGTTTCTTTCGTCTTTTTACACTGTTTACTTTTCAAAGTCCATCGCTGCGTTTGAAACAGCTTTTATATACTATCACACTTTTTTTTTGCTGTCAACACTTTTTTATCTCTTATTTATTCCTCTTCGCTGCTCATTCTCAGCAGCGTCTCAACGACAGCTTATTTAATATACCACCTTCTAAGACTTATCTCAACACCTTAAAAGATTATTTTATGCACTTTAATGTAATTTATACTTTTTATTCTCCTTTTTTCTTCATAATAATCCTTATAAGTTTAAATTACGACCAGTTGAATATCAAATTAATTTTTCAAGAATGCCTTTTAATTTAACCACATCCTCCATATATACATCCTGAAGGCTGGCATTATAGATGATACTGGCTGGATGATATAAAGGGTATAATGAGTATTCCTTATCTAAAACCTGAATCTTTATTAATTCACCATGAACATTACCTATACTGATACTTTTATCTCCAGAAACCATTTTAAGCGGAACATTCCCCAATGTTACAATAATCTCCGGAGAAATGATCTCTATTTCTTTTATGAGATATCTTTGGTTCTTTTCTATTTCATCCTTTGTAGGCGGCCTGTTAATCTTGCGGCCTGATTTGGGATTTATCTTTGACAGCCTGTACTTTATTGAGTTTGCAACAAAAATGTTGTCTCTCATAAGCCCAATTACCTCAAGAAACTTGTTCAGATTTTTCCCGGCTGCTCCCACAAAAGGTTTTGACAGTTTTACTTCATCCTTCCCCGGTGCCTCTCCAATCAATAATATACGTGTATCTATATTACCGCAATCCAATACTATTTCTTCTCCGGCAAATTCATTTTGGTATTCGGCAAATAGTTTATTTAATCTATCTTGTTTTGACATAGTTCATCCAACCTTTGTTTTACTTTTTTCATGTCCTGCCACATAAGAATTTTTTTCGATTCATCACGTAATAGTGCTGCAGGATGAAATGTAGGCATTATCCAATAGCCCTTTCTTTCAATCCACGTTCCCCTTATCTGCGTAATCTTAGCATCTTTATCCACTATATATTTCATAGCAGTTGCACCTAGACATACAATTATCCTTGGCTTTATCAGATAAACCTGATTCCTTAAATAAGGAAGGCATTTTTCCGCTTCGTCATCAAGAGGAACTCTGTTTCCAGGAGGCCTGCATTTAACCACATTTGCGATATAATATTGGTCTTTACCAATTTCCAGGGCATCCAGTAAAATATCGAGTAACTTTCCCGCTGGGCCCACAAAAGGCAACCCTTGCTTATCCTCCTGTTCTCCCGGGCCTTCTCCGATAAACAAAAGAGGAGCATTAGCATTTCCCCTGCCAACAACTATATTTTTTCTTGTACTACCCAGGCCGCACCTTTGGCAGCCAGAACATGCTCCAATTAATTCTTCCCAATCCAGCATTTTTTATTAAACCCCTCTTTTATCCACACCCCAAATAATTTTATGGAGCTGAATCTGAAACCTTGCATCCAGCTTGTCTCTTAATATCCAATCAACCAAGTCACAGTACTCAATCTTTCCAAATACCGGCGAAAATGTAATGATACCCTTCCTATAATGCTCCTTTATTATGGCCTTTGCCCACTCATAATCCTCTTTCCCGTCAATCACAAACTTTATTTCATCTCTATCTGACAGAAAACCCATATTAAGCAGGTTCATTTCCTTGGAAGCTCCACTGGACGGGCATTTGACATCCATTACATACGAATGCTTTGCGGGCAATTTGAATAGGCTTATATCCATTGAACCGTTAGTTTCTATAGTGACATTGTAGTCTTCCAACAGCACCAATAGCTTTTCCATATCCCTTTGCAAAAGAGGCTCACCGCCTGTAATGCAAACCCTCTTGTAATAATGCTTTTTTATCTCATCAAACACTTCTTCCGGTTTCATCTCTGTACCATCTTCATAGGCATACGCTGTATCACAGTAGGAACACCTAAGATTACATCCGCTAAAACGCACAAATACAGTGGGAAAACCTGCATAAATGCTTTCCCCCTGTATGCTTAGAAAAATTTCGTTTACTTTCATATTAATTTATCTTCCTATCTTTAATCTTCCTGATCTTTAAACCATATCTTTTCTATCTATAGTAATAAAACTTGTGGGGGTTTCCCATAAAACAATTTTTTCAAGAAAGTACTCCTGACCCTTTATGGATGCATCAATCTTATCCCATATCCAAAATCCCAAAAGCTCGCATGTAGGATTAAACTCAAAAAGTTCATTAAGATACCTATGATCAACAACTGAAATAACCTCATCCTTGACTATCCTTTTAAGATCATTAAAGTCTATAACAAACCCATTTTTATTTACAGGTCCCTTTAAAGTTACTTCAAGCTTGTAGGTATGCCCGTGAATGTATTTACATTTACCCTCATATTCATATAAATGATGTGCACTATCAAAAGTAAAAACTTTTGTAATGCTCATTAATCTCTTATTCATATCTATTCCTTTCACTAAAGGCATTAATAAAAATACATTATCCAAAATTTTACTATATTAAAAGTGTTAATAATCTTACATTTGGCGGATCAAATAACGAACGGTTCAACGGGATTTGCGACAGACAAATGTAATAGATTTATCACTTTTAATAATATAATATAATTAAATTCAGCTTTTTGAAATGCCCAATTGACCAGTTAATTATTGGTTAATATCCAACTCATCTTTGTTCATCGCTTGATTTCCGGCAATATCAATTTCCATATTGTTTATGGAATATTCAATAGGATCCTCTATCCCGGCTTCCTCGAATCCTTTCAAGCGAAGGACACAGCTGTCACAAACACCGCAAGCCTTTTCTCCGCCCTTATAGCAGCTCCATGTTAAATGCAGTGGTGCACCTTTATCGCATGCCAGCTTAATAATTTCCGATTTGGACAAATTCAATAGAGGTGTAACAATCTTTACCCCTCTGCCTTCAACCCCGCTTTTGGTTCCTACAGCAACCATCTGCTGGAATGCATCTATAAACTCCGGCCTGCAGTCAGGATAACCGCTGTAATCTATGGCATTTACTCCAATATAGATAGCCTCAGCATTTACAACCTCTGCATAACCCACTGCATAACTCAGGAAAATTATATTCCTTGCCGGAACATATGTTATAGGTATAAACTTATCCCCTTTATACTCAGGTACATTAATATTCATGTCTGTAAGAGCACTTCCTCCTACATTATCCAGCTTAAACACATTATATGTTTTTAGCTTGTAGTACTTGGCAATAAGCCCTGCACAGTGAAGCTCCCGACGATGCCTCTGTCCATAATCAAATGATATGGGAAATACTTCATAGCCGTCCTTTATCGCAACCGATAAACAAGTTGTACTATCAAGACCTCCTGAAAGCAATACAACTGCTCTTTTCATAACTGTCCTCCATTTACTAGGGAATGACTAAAATCTCCATCCCTAACTATATTAATAATTCTTATTAAGTAATGGCTAAGAAATAACATCCAATTCTCATCGTCCAAAACCCCGTTAAATCGTCGGGGTTTTGGACTCTAGAATATGAAGTTATTTCTAAGGCATTCCTAAATCTATTTCATTGAATATATACAGCAGCCCAATGCACCGTTTAACTGCGGGTATTGCGGCACTATTACATCTTTAAAATCTGTTTCCTTTTTAATAAAATCAAGAAGGGCTTTATTTGCAGCCACCCCACCTGTTACAACTATACTTTCCCCTGGAAATCTCTCTATCAGAGGTTTCATCCTTTTAAATAAAGAGTAATTTATTGAAGCTGCAAGAACTTCAATCGCATATCCTTCAGAAATTTTTCCTATAAGCTCCGACTCGGCAAAAACTGCACATGTTGAGCTTAAATCCACTGGATTTTGTGAGTAATTTGCTATTTCTCCTACGCTTAGCCCTATTACCTTTGCCATATTTTCCAGGTATCTTCCACATGATGCGGCACATTTATCGTTTAATATCATATCGGTAATCCTTTTATTCTTAATGTCGATTACCTTGCTGTCCTGCCCGCCCACATCCAAAAGTGTAAAGTCGCTAAGTCCTGTTTGCCAAACTGCTCCGAATGTATGTGCCTTAAGCTCTGTTATAGCTTCAGCACCATCTATATTTATATTGTTGCGCCCATAACCGGTGCTAACAATACGATCTGCCTTACCCATATCAAGCTTATCAAAATCTACAAATATTTTACCTTCTATATAAGTACAATAATTTTTATAAAAATCAAAAGTATCAAAAACCAAACTCTTTTGAAAATTTTCATTCTCGAATAATACAACTTTTACAGCTCTGCTTCCGATGTCAAAGCCTAAAACTACCATCTTCTAACTTCCCCTTATTTTAACATTTCAATAAATGCTTCTATCCTAAGCTTGGTCCTTGCATCTATATTACCGGGCTTATCACCCTCTAATGTCAATATCGGCACTCCAAGTTCCTTTCTAATTACAATATCCTCTATTCCCCTGAAACAAAATGATTGGGTATAGTGTATAATTGCATCTATGTTTCTTAGTTCTATTTGCTTTTTAATATCACTAAGCCTTCCGCTAAGACTGTAAGGATAGGTAAAGTTTGAATAAGTCTTGACCAAATCCCTTATTCCTATACTATCCGCCATTGTAAACTGCCTTTGGACCTCATTATAAACTATTCTTGCATCCTTCTCTTCAACAAAATCATACAAATCTGTATAAATGGGAGGAACTCCAATATACCCCAATCTGATTCTGTTTTTATTCTCACTTCTAGCTTCTATATTATTAATCAAATTTGTAATATCATCTGAAAATACTTTATAATCTCCGTTAAAATCACTGCTGGACACCTGCCATAGATGATTCTCAAACCCGGTTGCCTTATTATGCTTCCATGTTAGTTCATCGAGGTAGACAAGCTTATTTCTTATCTCATCAAGCTCATCTTTAACCTTATTACATTCATCTAAAGTTACATTAAAATATTCACATAGCTTCCTGATCTCTAAACCAAGCTTCTCGGCAGTATCTGAACTGGGATACGCAAAGGGAATAGCCGTAATGCCCTTTAACTCCAACACTTCCAACAAGGCCTTAGCATTAGAGCAGTCGCCCTCAACAACTCCTATTATGGTATCAATATCTTCACAGTTTACAACCCCTGAATAAATTCCTTTTATCCACGCACAAGTGTTTCTTGGAAATCCAGCATTCTCTGCATCCTCAATATTCTTTTGGGGACTTTCAGCAGTGATGAAAACATTATTCAAGTCAACAGGAATCATTCCCGCTGCAAAAATTATCTCAACAGGAATGCTTGTAGTAAAACCAATCTTCTTCAAAACTTAGCACCTCAAACCTACATTTTAGTTTTATTTATGTATTTGGAAATCAGCCGTTTTTCCTTTCTTTCCAGCTTCTTTATGTAATCTTCATACTTCTCCCTGTTAACAGTGTCCATATCCAATATATGAACTCCATACATGTTATTGGGCCAAATTACATCGCTCCATTTAATCTCGCATTTGAAATTTATGATATTATCACTGGATAGATAAACATTCATATCTACTTTTTCACCAATTTCCATGTAGCCCTTTGTTATTATACTCATACCCGTGTTGCTCAAATTAGTAACAACAGAATAAACTTCGCTGAAATCTTCCATAACCTTTAAGCTTGAACTTAAGTATGCATCATACCTGTATGAATACCTTATATTCTTTATTCTTTTAATGTTATTTACAGTTAGCAGCACTGCCCTTGATGTAAATTTAATTTCTTGTACTGTTGATTCTATGGTATATAGAAATTCATTGTCCGAGTACTTGATTAACAAATTATCGCCGATCATAATTACTTTAACCATATAGTCTTCAACCTGCTCGACTTCAATACAGTTTCCATAAGCTTTACGGATAATTGTTGTCACCCAATCGTAACTACCTGGATGTCTGGTCTTGATAATTGACTTTTCAGGCAGAATGTTCTCTATCTCAATTAAATCATCCATGCTTATTTCACTCCTCGTATCATATTCTTTTTTTATGTATCGGCTAAAACTTATATTTATCTTATAAGCTTATTAAAATAATCCCTTCGCAACCTTCCTATATAAAAATGATAATAATCTTATATTTGTCAGAGCAAATAACGAACGCTTTTACGGGATTTGCGATAGACAAATGTAAAAGATTATTCACTCTTCATATATATTAAAAGTGATAATAAATACTATAGCATATATATAATATCAACATAAGAAGTTTTAATCAATACTGCTTATATAAATAAAAAGTGTATCGCTCATGACTATAGAATAATTTTAAACACATAAGAAGCTTGTAAATGTGTAAAAATAAATCAAACCAATCTTTGCTACCTGATTTGAATATGTTATAATTATATGCTTGAAAGTTTATGTTTTTTGATATTTTAATATTTTAGTCTTTTAATATATACATACCGGAGGTTTAATAAATTGATTATTGTTGCTGATGACTGGAAGGATTATGAGATAATAGATGCCAAAGATGGCGAAAAACTGGAGAGATGGGGTAAATACATTTTAAGGCGGCCTGATCCTCAGGTTATATGGCCAAATCAAAGTGCAGGTGAGCTTTGGTCAAAACCCCATGGACACTATTTCCGCAGTAAAAGCGGTGGAGGGAATTGGGAATTTAAAACCAAGCTGCCTGAGCGTTGGACAATAAGCTATGACAAGCTGTCTTTTTATATTGAGCCAACTAACTTCAAGCATACAGGTCTATTCCCAGAACAGGCCGTCAACTGGAAATGGATTATAGATAAAATCCAGAATGCTTCCAGGAAAATAAGCGTCCTTAATCTCTTTGCCTATACAGGTGGAGCAACAGTAGCTGCTGCATATGCAGGTGCTGATGTGTGTCATGTCGATGCATCAAAGGGCATGGTTACCTGGGCTAAGGAAAATATAGAGCTTTCCGGCCTTTCGGACAAAAAAGTTAGATATATAACCGATGATGTTGTTAAGTTTGTTCAACGGGAATTCAGAAGAGGCAACAAGTATGATGCAATCATAATGGATCCTCCCTCATATGGCAGAGGTCCTAAGGGCGAATTATGGAAAATAGAAGATTCTTTATATATGATTATTGATGAATGCAGCAAAATCCTATCGGACAAGCCGTTGTTCATGCTCATAAATTCCTATACAACAGGCTTCTCTCCAATAATCCTGCAGAACATACTCAATGTACTTCTTAAGAGTAAACTTGGTGGTAAAGTCACATGCGGAGAAGTCGGGCTTCCCATAACAGCACCAAGCCTTTTGCTCCCATGTGGAATTTTCGGACGTTGGGAGGCCTAGCTATTGAAATATCCATTAAAAATAAATTTATTATATGAAGATAATCATATTCTTGTCGTTGAAAAGCCGATTAATATTCCTACACAGGAGGACCAATCGGGAGATTTGGATCTCCTTACAATATTGAAGGACGATATAAAAATAAGATATCAAAAACCCGGTAATGTTTTTTTAGGGTTGGTTCATAGGCTTGACCGACCTGTGGGAGGTGTTATGGTTTTTGCCAAAACATCCAAAGCGGCATCGAGGCTTTCGGACCAAATTAGAAAGCGGGAGTTTAACAAGATTTATTATGCAGTAATAACAGGCACTCCAGAAAAAACTTCAGCTACGCTGACCCATTATCTTTTAAAAAACAACAACACAAATGAGGTAAAAGCTGTGCTTCCCGGTACTCCTGAAGCAAAAGAAGCAATTTTGAGCTACGAGGTACTTGGCAGCATAAATGGTCTATCACTGGTAAAGGTTAAGCTTCATACCGGAAGGCCTCACCAAATAAGGGTTCAGTTTTCTACTATAGGACACCCATTGTTCGGAGATGCAAAATATGGTATTACCAATACTAAAAAAGCACAAATAGCATTATGGTCTCATGAAATAGGTTTTAAGCACCCGACTCAAAATGAAAATTTATCATTTTCATCCAACCCTCCGGGCGTACATCCATGGGATATTTTTTTATAAATAACACTTTAAAAATATTAAAAGTGTTATTTATCTCACATTTGACAGAGCAAATAACGAACGGTTTAACATAATTAAAATCAGTATTAATCTTACATTTGGCAGAGCAAAATAACGAACGGTTTAACGTTATTTTGTGATAGACAAATAGCAAGATTAACTGATTTTAATAGATTTGCTTAAGACAAATGTAA
>JAEYYB010000104.1 GCA_023430975.1 Bacillota bacterium
TATGTTTATTTTAATAAACTGAATAGTATGCCAGAATTAAAATATAATGGCGTACCAACATTTTGTGAATAAAATCGAGCTGGAGATATCCGGCTTTTTTCTTTTGGAAACCAACAGAGAATATCAGGGGGCCACAACTTCTAATTAACATTTATTTATAAATTATAAAGTAGTTCGTAACAGGTACAAGTTTAATAATCTACATAATTAAAATATCCCTATTGTTTAGAGTTTATGTTGATAATGTCCTGATAAAATGATAAAATTCATTTAAATATGGAGGAAAAATAATGGCTATGTTTTATTTGTCTTGTGACGATATTAGTGATTTTAAGCAAATAAAGCAAACAATAATGATAAGATTAAAAGGTGCACAAAGATTCCCGTTTCATTACTTAGGTTTAAATTATAAAGAAGCAGAACTCAACGCAGTCTAGTTAATTGTATATAATCTAGAACTATAACCCTCAAAGCTTATAAAATGATAACAATGGAGGTAAACTATGTTTATTAGAAAACCAATTATTATTCTAGTAATCCTTTCCCTTTTACTGATGACATCCTGTTCATCAGTAAGTGAAAAAGCTACAACTACACCTATTCTTCCCGATAACTCAGTATTGAAGCCAAAGTTTGAGTTAAAAGATAAAACTTTCGAGGCTGGAACAGCTTTTGCTATAGAACTAGAAGACGAAAAAGTATCTTTGGTTTTAACTGCTTATCACTTATTTGGAAAAGATGGAGGCTTGGAAGAAAAAATTCCTGCTTCAGTTCTGCCAGACGTTTTCAAAAAAGCCACATTTAAAGATGCATATAATGACAACACATGTGGAGAATGCGAGAAAATTTTAAAGATTGAGGATGCTGACACTAACCCCAATGTGGATAAGGATATAGTTGCCATTTATTTCGGTGAAAAGCTGAAAGCCAACCGTTTAAAACTGAGTTCCAAACTTCCACGAAAGGGTGAAACGGTATGGCTTGCATCACCGACAATGCTTGGTCTGGAACCAAAACTACATAAAGCAACAGTTAAATCAGCTTCAGACAAAATGCTTTACTTTGAATACGAGGAAAAAGATATTATAATTATGGCAACAAGTGGTGCACCCATCGTAAATGCATCCGGTGAAGTTGTGGGTTTAAATATCGGTGGCGGTGAACAAGAAGGTAAAAAGATTGGTATTGCAAATCCTTGTACTAGCATGGTAAAAATGATAAAAAAAGCATTGAGTGAAAAAGATTAGAGACAATGCTTGAAAAGGCATTTCAAAATGAAGCGGTTGTTGTGTTTATAGGTTAATTAATCTAATTGTAAACGTTATTGAATTAAGCCTCTCAATTTCAGGTTGGGGGGATTCTATTTGTTGAATAACCTGAATGTATGTTCCGACAATTGCTAGGTTCTTGCAGGAGGATACATATTACGGCGAAATAGATGATCCTCTCAGTTTAAATCTGTATACATACTGCGGAAACGAACCATTAATGTATTGGGACCCAACTGGTCATGCTCGTGGCGATTGGTGGGACTTTAGGTACTTTGGCGAAAATTTAGATGAAGTAGTTGAGTTTATTAAGAAATCCCCAGAGGAAAGACAAGATATAGTATGGGATATTGAACTTCCTCCAGACAGCACTAAAAATGATAAATTAGGTGCAAAAGTTGGAAATATTATTAATAAGGCTGGCGGAGCTATTGATAGCGGTATTGCAGCTGCTAATAGCGTAATTAATAGTATAAACACAATAAAACAGGCAAAAACACTTGGAGAAAAGCAAGCAGTAGCAGTTGGTGCGGGTAATGCAATAATAAAGACTATGTTAATTGAGCCTAGTGCAGCTATTAAGTATTGGGGAGATGCCTGGTTTGTTGGAAAAGATTATGCAGATAGTCAGTATAACAGATACATGGAAAATGCCAAAGGATTGGAGCAGAGAACCAATGATTTAGCAATTGCCAAAGATTCTGACAGAATTGATGAGATGTATAATGCATCATCAAACATTACCAATATAGGAATTGGTCTAGTTTCTATAGTTGAAGGTGGTATAGCCTTAAAAAATGGGTTTAATAAATTAGGTTCTATACGCCCAAGTGGAAATGCCCCAAGCCTTACAACGGCAGGGACAAATATACCATTCAAACCAAGCTGGCTTGATGATGTGGTAGAACAAAAAGGGAATGTATACCAAGTCAAAGGTAAACCAGGAGTTAGTGGCAAGGTTAAAGGAAAACCAGAAATATTTATTCGATATGGTTCAGAGGCTGAGGCATTGGCATCTAAAGAAGGTCTTGTACCTAAGGTGCTAAATGGTAAACCCACAAGAGATGGTAAGTGGATTTCCCTAAAAGGTAAGGAACGTAGTGCCAAGGACCTTGGTGAAAAAAAAGGATCTCATTCATATGAAATTAGGATTGAGGCTAAACCAGGTACAAAAGAATGGCTCGAATCAAAAGGACTCAAATATGAAGATATGATTGGTGGAGAGGCAGATAATACTGGAAATGTATTTCTTAAGCCAACTACTGAACCCGGTTCATATGGGATAGGTTCTGATTTGTTAGATGAGTTCAACGAAAACTGGGTTATAAATATAACGACTAAAAAGGTTGGAAAATAAAGTGATAAGGAGAATTTATGTTAGAGAAAAGAGACGACTTTTTAAATGAAGTTAATAACATCTCTCAATCAGTTTTAGAAAAAGGTGAATGTGAATATGATAAAGATAAGTTTAAAGAGAAATTTTTTCATCAATCTTCACATTCTCCTGATAATTTAAAGAGCATGGAATACATTGAGTACGGTTATATAAGAACGGAATATCTTGAGAATAGAAGGACTTTTGGCTTGAAAATAAAGGGGAAAGATGTTTTGCTTACGGATATAACTCATTCTTTAGAAGATGGCGTATTCAGTAAAATAATTGCTCAAGAATTTCCTGAACTAACAATTGATGAAATAGAGGCTGCACTACGTGTTATCACAATAATAATGAGAAGCTTTGAGTGCCAAGAGATGGAGGACTAGAGAATATTTTGAAAATAGAAGTAGCCTATAAATTTTAGAGCTACTTCTATTTTTGATATTTTTTTTAAAAAACATTAGTCCATATTTAATTTCTTTCTTATTATATTTGATACTGGATAAACTTTTTCTTTAGGGAGTAACTCTTTCTTCAAACAACCATTTATTACTTGGGCACGCAACTTTATTATATCAGAAGTAATGTCAGATACCTTATTAATCCATTTGTTTAGGTAATCCTTTACAGCTTGTCCTCTTATTCCGATTTGTATAGCTGTTCGTCCAATGGCTTTACCCCAGATATCTCTATCTGGATCCCATTGACAATATACTTCGCTATTTACAAATGCCTGATTCCACTCATAATGAGAAGAAAATATTTTGGATTCATCTGTAGTTAAAATAGCATGAGAAAGATATTCATCAAAACCTTGGCGAAGTATATCAACAGCTAAAATATGATCCTGATCCTTTTTTAATCCCCAATTTGATCGGTACATCATCCATAAAAAAGATGGTTTAATCCAAGTCATTCTATTTAAATTAAAGCTTTCACCAAATGTATTTAGCATTACTGCTTCCTTGGCAATTTTTTCGTTATACGCTTGATAAATTCTTATTGTTTTACTATTAAATACTGCATAAATCTCTTTTTTGGTATTCATTTTCTTCACCTATTATCGTAAATAGTATTACTACATTATAGAAATTATTTTATACTCAAATTGTACAACTAGCAACTACAAACTACTGTGTCAAATTGTTTAATGTCTGTAACTACTGACCAGATGTTGCTAAGTACTTTGCTGGACCAGCAGCGACTTTTTATATTGAGTTAAAATTGGTATAATGGAAATCTATGCTGGAAACTTTCTTCTGGAAACCAGCAGAGAATATCAGCGGTCCAAGAACTGCAAATTTATGATATATTAAAAATAGTTGTAGACTAAAAGCTACACTGGAAATTTACTTCTGGAAACCAGCAGAGAATATCAGGGGGCCAGGCTCATTTAATCCCAAGATCATATCTAGATTAAGTACTATAAACTATGCCTAATTGGAGGGACAAATAATGGATGTTATTAAGCTTAATGATAAAGATGTGGCGATTCTCTATTGTATGCCAAAAGTGCCTTGTGAATTAATAAATATTATACGAAATTACACATCTATAAACCGTGATGCTCCACCATCATTTGACGAGCTCACAAGCTTTATTTCAAAAGTAATAAGAGCTGGAATAATTTCTGAGTCCTGCGATATATACACGGTGAATGAAGAATGGAATAGAAAAATTCATTTCTACGATGACAAAACAAAAAATGAAATAGATTCAATGTTGCTTTTTGAAGAGTCTATTGTGGGCGTTGAGCTACCAGTAGTGAGTGACTCTATTAAATTTTTTTCTCGAGAAGATTACGGAATGGCAGTTTCAAAAATTAGTGAAGCTTTTAGAGAAAATTACAGGAGAATTAAAGGGCTTTGAAATCAATTTTGGAAACCAGCAGAGAATATCAAAGGTGCAGACAGGAGGATTTTTATGAAATTATCAAAAAAACTTTCTATTAGATTAGGCATAGTATTATTATTCATAATCCCTCTAATAAGTCTGAAATTTTACACTTATTATGTTGAAGAGAAAGTAACTATTTTTTCAGGAAAAGTATTAACCTTTGAAATTCGTGAAGATGAAGTATTTGATTATTCAATGATTGATAATGATTTTAGGCCAAGTCTTTTTGGAGTATGGAATGCTTCGGAACGAGAAAAATTAATCGAATATATGAAAGAAAATAATCTTTTAATTGAGCCAGGAAGATACAAATTTCATCAAGGAGATAGATTTGTAAAGGTTAAAAGAATATTTCAATTTGAAAAAAAGAAGGATTGAAATTTTGGTTTATTAAGTAGGTAATAGGTAATACCAATTATTGCTGGGTTTTCCCAGCCTTCTTCATGTTTCTGGAAAACAGCAGAGAATATCAGTGGTGCAGAGTGCAAATTTATGATATATTAAAAACAGTTATAGCTTAAAACTACACTGGAAATTTTCTTCTGGAAACCGGCCGAGAATATTAGAGGTGCAATATAGGTTCT
>JAEYYB010000161.1 GCA_023430975.1 Bacillota bacterium
AATTTTAACTACTTACTGACTTTTATAAAGTTCGCAAGTTACTCAAATTTGATTTAGCTCATAGAGCTTCATCTTAAAATTAACGAGTTTCTTTCGTCTTTTTACACTGTTTACTTTTCAAAGTCCATTTTTGTCCCACTCACTTGAGCGGAAGTTCATCTTACCATACTCGCTGTCTAATGTCAACACTTTATTACCTTACACCTTATGCCTCCCTGCCCCAACATGTTTCACCATGTCAAGACCGCTTCATCAGCGACAGCTTTAATACTATAACACCTTAGCTGCTAAATATTCAAATTGATAATCTGCCTTATTTGGCTATATAATGGTTTTATATTCCGTTATTAAGCTTATACACCTTTATACTCTATTAGAATCTTATTTACTTGATCTCAATATAAAAAATAATTTACATGCGTTACTTTTCACACTTTGATAACAGTATTTTACCTTAAAGACAGTTAAAAACCATGTTGGAATCAGCCATTTTCACTGACCCATCATTGACAACAAAACTGAAGCTATACAAGTTCATTCCAAAGAGCATTGAAAGCTTCATTTTCCATTTTAAAAAAGACCGGCAAAAAGCCATAATGTATATATCCTCCTTTAAAAAGCCTTAGTTGTACCTGGCAGCCATCATTTAAAATGACATATACAAACTTTTGACTTTCATCTTGGCTTTCAAATAAATAGGACATACTTTCCTGTTTATAAGGAATTGTATTTTTCAATTCATTCAAAAAGCTGTTTAACGCCTTGATATTTGCAATTTCCTTATATTGTTGTTTACCATAATTCCAACTTTCGAAGTCCTCATATCTTGCTGCTTTTATATTGTTCTCTACCTTCATTTTATCAAAAACATCAGCACCGGTTTTTACAGTAATCCCGTTAAGGCACTCATAGAATTGTGCATCATGTAAAGTTCCATTTTGTTTTAAATATGTCATTATTCTAAAGCTTTTATCATAGCCTTTAACAGAATAAACATCCTGTTCTCCTACAGTTGATGCAAATTCTACTGCATAATCATCCTGTTTACTCCATTCATCTATATTTCCCTTTGTAGTGCCAAGTTTTTCATCAAGCAAATTCTCTGCACTTTCCACACTTACTTTTGTATCTGTTTGAGTATATATCCTTCCTTGATATACAATAAGCCCTATCATGTCCATCTTAATAGTGGAGTTTGTATCCTTTGGCAGCTCCGTTTTAGGTATATTAACAGCTGTTCTAGAATTCTCGGTATTTAGAGTGGCATCAGGCCTTTTATCAATGAATTTGTCAGACTTTTTAATTATGAAACTAAACCCCAATATTCCAATACAAATAACCATTGCAAGACTGACTACAGACACGGCAGTTCTAAGCGAGAACTTTTTCTTATGCTTTTTAAGTATATTTTCGGACAACCTATATTCCATTCCCTTATCTGGTTCAAACTTACCAATAACTCTTTTAATATCATTTTTTTTCATAACCCCTCTCCTTCCAACTCGATTTTCAGAATGTCCCGGCCGCGTTTTAAACGCATTTTTACAGCTGAATTCTTAATTCCCAATGTCTCAGATATCTCCTTAACCGTATAATCCTCAAAATAATACAGATATATAACAGCCTTATACTTTGCAGGCAGCTTCAATATATCTTCCATAATATCTATATCTGAAGGATGGACACAGTAATTTTCTATTTCCTCCATTTTTACAACTCTTTTACGCCAGATACTTCTAAGCATATCTTTACATACATTGGTTGTTATTCTGATGAGCCATGCTTTTTCATGTTGCTCATCTATAAATCCAGGGCTCTTGTACATAAGTTTTATAAACGATTCCTGCATGGCTTCTTCGGCATCTTCCTTATTTCCAAGATAAATCATACAGATTCGGAACAGCATATTTCCATAGATACTGTATTTTTCCGAAAAATTATCACACGGCCGCTGTGATGGTTTTTGCATCAAAAAAACCCCCTTTCATCAATAAAACGAATCAAAGCAGAAAAAAGTCACATTTTATTAATTATAGACTAAAATTTAAGGAGTGTAAGTACTTGTTTGATATGAATATTTGTATCAAAGAACGGACAATAGTGTTCTGAATCTATATGAAAAGTGAATAATCTTTTACATTTGTCTATCGCAAATCCCGTAAAAGCGTTCGTTATTTGCTCTGACAAATGTAAGATTATTAACACTTTCATATAGTATAAATCAAATGATAGGAATATTGAAGCAAAAAAATATACCGAGCCCATCAGATAAATTACAAGTTGGCTTGGCATTTAAACAGAATTGCCTTTCATTTGTTGCCTTTTATTCTTTTGATCAGGCGTAATATGTTTTCAACTGCAAATTCCGTGTTTTCTATACTTCTATATCGAATTGTTTCAAAAGCTTCCGGCAACCTATTTATTGTAAAAACAGAGGTTACGCCAAAATTATATACTTCATCTATATCATAGTCAGCTCCACCAGATATAACAATAAGTGGAACATTGTGTTTTTGTGCCCTTTTTGCAACTCCAATTACAACCTTTCCCCTCAGGCTTTGGCAATCAATCCTACCTTCGCCTGTAAATATCATATCTGCATCTGCAATCACAGAGTTAAAATTCACTGTATCCAGAACAGTCTCTATTCCCATTTGAAGTTTTGAGTCAAAGAACGCCATCATTCCTGCTCCCATTGCACCAGCAGCCCCAGACCCTGGCACCTTACTCAAATCTCTGTTTAAATCTTTTTTAATTGATTGTGAAAGGCATTTTGTACCTTCGTCCAGGAGCTTTACCATTTCATGGTCTGCACCCTTCTGTGGGTACGCCTTGTTGGGCTATAACCCCCGTGTAACAAGCGGGAATAAAGCCTTCGGACAATTTAATACAAAAATTGTACCAAACTGTTTCGTCAAATTCAAGGGGTGAAACTCCCCTTGCTGCCTAGAGTTAACATCGCTAATACCACCTGATAAGTGGGAGATGGGGCAAGTACTAATCCTCTACTATGCGTCTTAAACCTGCCAGTTTAAGGGGTATAAAGTGTAGTGAAGTCGTAACCTGAAAAGCCTAAACCGCAAGGTATGGCATAATAATGGTGCGGGTATCCGAGAAGGCAAGGTTAATTAAAACTGAACATGTGTCGTAAAGCTTCGTCAGGCGGCGGCCGACGAAAGTCGGAAGTTTGAAGGTCGGGCAATCCTTTTGCCACGGTAGTATTGTCCGTTGCAGCCTGAAATGACTGCAAACTTAATTGTGTAACTGTAACTCAAACAATATAAAGAACCTTCCGGAGCACAGCAGGACCTAAACCTCTCATTGAAAAGGATAGACGAAATGGAACAAGGGATGCAACAATAACTGGAGCATGGCAGTTGCAGAGAAGGTAATTGTTGTACACAGGTATCGTAGTAGTCCGAAAACGGGAAAGCCGTTTACATGGCGAAGGGTACCAGACAGGCTGATTACAGATTTAAAACGAAGTGAAGTCTAACTCCCTGAAATATGGGTTGTGAGCCATAGTAAAGACTATGAACATTAAGCACAGCTTCACGAGCGAACAGGAATTAAAAGAAACACTCGATTTCATTTATGAGAAAAGTAAAACAGGAAAAGGTTTCAACGGAATACTTGAAGCTGCATTTAACGAAGTCACAATAATAACAGCAATACACAATATAAAAAGCAACAAAGGAGCAAACACTCCAGGTATAGATGGCAGCAGGATGGACAAGTACCTGCAAATGGACAAAAACAAACTGATAGGACTGATACAAAAATCAATAAAAGACTACAAACCCAAACCTGTCAGAAGGACATACATAAAGAAGGCAAATGGCAAGTTAAGACCGTTAGGAATTACAACGGTCATTGATAAGATAATTCAAGAGTGCATAAGAATAATAATCGAACCAATATGCGAAGCAAAATTCTACCCTCAAAACTTTGGATTCAGACCATACAGAGCAACAAATCATGCAATGACGTTTGCAAAAACACTCATAAATCTCAAAACACCACAAAAGCCGATAATAGCCATAGAAGGAGACATAGAAGGGTACTTTGACAACATAAATCACAGGATACTTCTAAGAAAGCTATACAGGATAGGTGTAAAGGACAAAAGAATAATCGAAATGATTAAGAAAATGCTAATTGCCGGTTATGTATACGATAAAGAGAAATTTCAAACAGAAAAAGGAACAGTCCAAGGTGGATGCATATCTCCATTGCTTGCAAATGTATACCTGAATGATTTTGATTGGACAATTGGAAGAATGTATCATCATCCTAAATCCAAATACAAGAATGAGTGCTATGCGAGAACAAACCTGAAAAGAAAAGGTATAGTTCCAAAGTATTTGATACGTTATTGTGATGATTGGTTAATAATGACCACGATGATAAATGAAGCTACCCGAATTTTGAAATACTTGCAAAAGTACTACAAATATCGATTAAAATTAAACCTTTCCAAAGAAAAGACATTGATAACAAGCCTTGAAGAAAACAGAGTTAAATTTCTTGGATATGAACTGCTAGCAGCCCCACCAAGGGCACGACCTGATAATAAAGGTTATAAAGGAATTGTTGGGAAATTTTATCCCAACAAAAACAAAGTTATAGCAAAGGTTGATAACATCTGCAAAGAAATCCTGAAATTGAAATCAATGAGGGATGACAAGATGATGGCAGCACAAATAGAGAGAATAAACTCGATTATTACAGGAGCAGCGGAATATTATAAAGTAGCTATATGCAGTAATACATACAAATTTATGGACCATAGAATAATGCAGACGGCATATAGAACCTTCAGGAAGATATACGGAAAGAAATATAAAGAACACCTTGTAGAACTCGCAGAACTAAACAATAGACCACATAGACATGAGAAAAGGAAAGATAAAACGTTTGCAGTAAGATACGACGAAAATTGGATAGGAATAACCAAAGCATACATAACGCATAGTCAATGGGATAAGTACAATTACAATCAGAAAATGACACCGTATAGTGAAGAAGGAAGAAAACTTTATATAATAGAGAAAAATGGAACAAAGCAGTCACCACTCGCCCGCCCTCCAATTTATGAGGATGTAGAACTGTTCAAATGTGATGAAAAGAGCTTAAATAATTTCGAGTATTACATGAACAGAGAATATGCCTACAACAGAGATAGGGGGAGATGCAAAATTTGCGGAGAAAATCTAAGAAGCAACTATAGGCATTGCCAAAGAATTGACGGAGCATTACCCCTTGATAAAATAAACAAGGTTCCAAATTTAGCATGGTTTTGTTATAATTGTCTAAAGATAGTACAAAGTGGAGAGATGCCACAAGAAATAAACTCAAAAATGAAATTGAAGATTCTAAAATACCAGAAAAAGCTTAAAGTTTTAAACTGAAGCATCTTGCTATCGTGAGGTAGCAGGAAGTCGAAAGCCGAGGAAGGCAAGTAGGTTGGTTTGTTGGAAAGCCGGATGAATCGAAAGGTTCCTGTCCGGTTTGGAGCCGGGGAAAAGCTGGAGATCACGTCAAAGGTTTACCTATGGCTATTGCAAATACGAAGGCTGCACCCGTTGGTCCGTACATCGGATTGTCAATATCACACATCGTAACTATTTCAATTCCATTTATAATTTCATTTTTGTTTGACATATCGATTCTGTCAATTTCACAAAGCGTTCCACCAACAGGAATAAAATCCTCACCTTTATTATTGTAAAACTTAACTCCAATTGCTGATGCTGCTCCACAACCGCCGTCATTTGTACTGCTTCCACCAAGTCCAACAATTATCTTCTTTACACCTTTAGCTGCAGCATCTAATATTAATTGTCCAACACCATAAGTAGTAGTTTTCAGAGGGTTCTTTCTCTCCTCAACCAGCGGTAATCCTGCACAAGCTGCCATCTCTATCACTGCAGTGTTTCCATTGTCAATTAATCCGTAAAATGAATCTATATCTTCAAAAAACGGGTTTTTAGCCTTCAAATACACCTTTTTACCTCCTAATGCAGTCAAGAAGCACTCTACACTCCCCTCACCGCCATCAGCTACAGGTATTGAAACAACTTCACAGGCCGGAAAGTATTCTTTCACCTTCGCACTCACAATCTCACATATCTTTGTAGCACTAAGAGTACCTTTAAATGAATCAGGAATTACCACAACTTTTTTCATTACACATCACTCAACCTTTATGCTTCATTAATACCACCTAAGTAAAAAACTATTAGAAAATGCCACACTACACCAGGCATTTAAAAAAGAAGGATGCTGCATAACTTAGATTTAATCTTGATATCCTGCGATAAATCTTAGAATTCTGCACTATATAATATGATTAAACGCCATTTCAGATTAACACTTTTAAAACAAACGATATATATTATATAACATCATACTTAATATCGTATTTACACGGATTAACTTTACTTCGTTGGACAAACTGACACCAAATAAACCGATTAATGAATTGACTCAACTTTGTATGCAATAAAAGGACAGATTGATCAAATAATCAATCTGTCCTTTTAATTTTTTAAAAAAAGCTATTTATACACCTGATCAGTTAGGCAATGTAGTATGAGCTACATTGTCATTTGCCCTTAATGTAACGCCTTTTCTCTGGAACAATTCAGAAAGTGTTACAAATTCAAAGCCTTGACTCTGAAGCTTAGGGATCAATATATCAAGAGCTTCAGGTGTTGGATGCGGGTCTGGTTGATTATCATGCATCAGAATTATTGTACCGTCTTTAGCCCCAGCTATAACAGCATTAGCTCTGTCAGATGCAGATGACGATTGTACCCAGTCATTGCATGTAATACCCTGTACAAATGTCAAATCTATAGCATCATACATAGTCTGGCTATGTGCAAGGTTCGGTGCACGGAAGAACTTAGGTGTTACACCTGCATATTGCAAAATAGCAGCATTTGTCTTACTGATATAGTCTTTAATTTGTGATGAGGACATGCTATTCATGCTTAAATAATCCCATGAGTGATTTCCTATTTCATGTCCTGAATTTACAACTCTCTTAATTATATTACTCAACTTTCCCACATTAAAATATGGGTATGAACCTTGAAAAATTAATACAAATCAAGCACAAAGTTTTAACCGCTGCTTAAAGACCTTTGGTAATGATGATATAAATAAGTCCATTATTTCATTG
>JAEYYB010000165.1 GCA_023430975.1 Bacillota bacterium
CAGCTGATTGGTCTCTGCGGAGAGGGCTTAGAGCATCAGAGCAGGGAAAGTATACGATAAAACTTTTATTGTATACTTTCCCTGCTCCTGAAGATTATTTCATGAAGCTTCGCAGAATTTCCAGTTTGCTTATCCGAAAATCCAGTTGTGCAAAAAATCCAATCTCTTCATAAATTCACATTCCTACTTCTCTATCTGTTTGCAACGAATTAGGAACATATAAAATATCAGAGGTCGAGGTTCAATTTTAATGTTAAACGTACTGTCAAGTTATGTAAAAACTCCGATACAACCTTTAAGAAAATCATGATGGGTTAATTACATATCAAATGATATTAATTATATTGCATCTCTAGAGTCTCGCCAATATTTCGACAAATCCTACGCTAAGGAATTAATTGGGCAGAAAATTGGAGTTTTCACCCACGTTAAAATTATCACCCTTTAATTAATCATTAATCTATATTTAACGTCTTAATTCGTAAGATTCAGGTATATTTCTGATATTAGGCTTAGTGAAAAGCACAATGCATTATATAATTTAACACAACAACCATCAACTTCACTTAAATGACTATTCTTTCATTCTATTCAATATGAAATTACCATACGGATTTATATGACTTTACCAGTACTCTGCAAGAACACAATTAAACAGTAAAACCAAGTCTGGTATAATCCATTCTGTGTCTGCTAATGATCCTTTTTAAGCCATTCAATAAAACCTGAAATCATTTTAATCACCTTTGTATTAGTTTTGAATCCAATTTATAAAAATTAAAATCAATTAAACGAATTTAAACTGTGGTAACTCTGAGAAAAGAATACATTACACTTCACAAGCAACTTCTCCGGATTAATATTCTTTAGCATCATATCACCATGTATTTTTTTTGAGTAATAAAGAGCTCTATCATCAATAATTTTACAAATGTGTATTGGTATATTTTTGTTTATATATTCTTTTTGAATCTCATTTTTTACACCATTTGCTACAGCATCAATAATTTCTTCACTGATTTTTTTCCCACTATAATTTTCTATTCCTTTTTCCCAATACTCTTTAACAACAAACTTATCAATATAAATCTTTAGCCTATGGCAAAAATATTGGTCATTATATACTTTAACGAATGAATTATTCCAATCACATAAAAACCATACTTCAATTTCTGGAGACGCAAATAAAAAGAAAACAGGCATTTCTTTTTCTAAAATCAAACTTATTTTTTTTTGGATGTTATCCTTATATTTAATAATATCTTCTTCGCTTTTGCCATGAAATCTACAATCTAGATCATCTTCTATAATAATTGCACTAAATTTGGAATACTCATCTTTATATAATTCCATTCTTCGATACATTTCATTGATTAATGCCTCTCCTGTTAAGCCACTAGATTTTGCATCTAAGCCTTTTTTGTACTTTGGTTTATTAGGGAGGCATTGGATATAGTCAAAATTGTTATTAATCTTTTTTAAAAATAAATTCATCGCTCCTGCCTCTGTCCAACCACCTGTAATAAAACACCCAATCTGACTCACCAAGGCCACCCTCCAATTGTTGGATCATTTGTTCGATAAAGATCCCCTAGCTCCCAATCTTTAAGCTCAGCGGCTATTTTATCATAAGACAATTTTGTGATTTGATTTTCCTGTTTTAAATCAAATACAAATACACCAACTTGATTATTCTTAAAACCATCTGTAAAAACATCTAAAAAATCTGGTGAATGCGTACTAATAAAATATTGACGGCTGCCACCAATAGTTTGCATCCATCTGCCTATTACTTTCTGCCAAGCAGGATGTAAATTCATTTCAGGTTCATCTAAAGCTAATAAAGAATAACTTTCTTTTTCGGGAAGAGTAATTAGTAATGCCATAATCATGGCTTTAATCGTTCCGTCTGAAATATCACTTAAATCAAACTGCTTATAATCATATCCAAGCCTAAATACTAATTTTTCAAATTCTGTTGTAATATCAGTAGTAGTTACAAAAGGCATCAGTTCTTTTAGTTTTTCTTCATATCTTACCTTAAAAAATATATCTTTACTTTTATAGTAGTTAAAAACATTTATAAAATTACTTCCGTCTTTTGAAAGTATAAGTCCTTTTACTTTTGTTTCAGCAGCTTGTCTTATATTAGGTAAACTGAATTGTGCACTTGAATATGAACAAAATCCTTTAAAATATTTCTGGAGTTGCTCAAATTTAGGGCTAAATTCCTTACGAATAATTTTTTCTTTATCAAGTTCTGGTTTGTCGTAAAGTGTATCCTTAAATTGAAACAATACTGTATCCTGATCGCTTACAGGCATAGTGACTCTTCTGTTCTGTTGTCCCTTTTTATCTGCAGTTGAAAATACGCATTCATTTTTCTTTTCTGTATGACATTTAAAATGATTAAATGGGCGTTTTTCCCATACTGGTATTACAGACATGTCCAATTCTTCTTTAGTAATAAAAAAGTTTTGGGGTTGACTTCCTACGTTAAATGCAAAAGAATAATCACAATCCTCTTCATTAAGTTGTATAGTCCATTTGAACTCTACTTCTGAGTTATCTGCATACTTATTTAGTAACTTTTCCCAACCATTTCGGTCTACTTCTGCCAGGAAAGAACTTTCATAAGAATTGTCTTTGCCACCAATAATCATATTGGCAAAAAAAGAAAGTGCCTTAATAAAATTCGTTTTACCTGAATTATTAGGCCCAATAAGTATATTAATTTTATCAAACTCTATATTTTCAATATTGACGTTTCTGAAATTTTTTACTGAAAACTTCTTAATCATAATAATCCTCCATCGTTTTAAATTGTCAAACTTTCATGAGTAAATAATTATGTTGCACACAATAATAAAGTATCATATTCCCTTTATTAGAACAACATAATTATTGTTATCTTGCGTATAATTTTTTTAAAAATTATAGATATTATAGGTTATTGGTTATTCAACTAATTCATTATTTATTTATTTCTTAAAGGGGTGAAAATACAAATTGCTAACCATTAATTTACATAGCATGTGTTTTATCGGAAATGTTGGCAACACTCCTTGTAGGATATTATTTATTGTAATTCATTATTAAAAGCAAACTATTTTGAGCCATAAAATTACCAGCTGTTAAGTTCATGGCTATATCTTCCAAATAGCATCTGGAAAAATTCAATTTTATTGTTGTTTAATATTTATCATATCAATATGGAAAGTGCTAGTAATTTTGCATTTGGTTAAACTTGGTGAATTCCTTTCGCTGCCTGACTAAACTGGATTTTCGGATAAGAAAACTGGAAATTCTGCGAAGCTTCATGAAATAATCTTCAGGAGCAGGGAAAGTATACAATAAAAGTTTTATCGTATACTTTCCCTGCTCTGATGCTCTAAGCCCTCTCCGCAGAGACCAATCAGCTG
>JAEYYB010000009.1 GCA_023430975.1 Bacillota bacterium
CCAAAAATAATGAAAAACAACAATTTACCCGCATAAAAAATCCACTCCTTTTAGAAAAATCACTAAATTTTCTAAAGGGGATGGATTTTAATCTTACAAAGTGGATTTTTCTTTTTCATTTAACCAAATATAAATATAAATATAAATTATGAAAAAATAATGATGTAATATTTTTCTGATTATCCAATATATTTATTTCATGGACAACTGTAAATTAGATATTAACAAATTATTTTTGATCATGAATAATAAATATACAAGGGATACAATATGAAAAACATTACATACTATGTTCTGCTTTTGATTTTAATCGTTATAATACTTCCGTTTTTGATAGTACGCGGATGTTCTGTTAACAATGTTCAATATATTGAAGAAGAGAAAATTACTGATCAGGAAACAGAGACGATCAGATTCATGAATGTAAAAGAAGGTGAAGTGCAGGAGGCGGATTTGGAGCAGTACATAAGAGGTGTACTTTCTGCTGAAATGCCTGCAAATTTCGAGTTGGAAGCATTAAAGGCTCAAGCAGTTGCGGCAAGGACTTACTTTTGGGGGAGGTATAAAGGCGTATATAAATCATCGGATAATAAGCATCCTGATGTTTGCATATGTACAGATCCGGCACATTGCCAGGCATGGAAAAGCAAAGAGGATGCATATAAGGCATGGGGAACCGTCTCAGCCAAAGGCAATTGGGAAAAATTAACCATGGCAGTCAGAGAGACAAAGGGGATAATAATAACATATAACAATGTCATAGCCAATCCCTTTTATCACTCGAACAGCGGCGGCAGGACTGAAAATATTGAGGATGTTTGGGGCGGAAATGGTGTTCCATATTTAAAAAGTGTGGTAAGCAAGGGTGAGGAAGAGGCTAATGTGTTTAAAAAAACAATTTCCATGAAGGAGAAGGATTTTATTGAAAAGCTTAAAGAGAAATACAGTGATTTGAAATTTGATGAAGGAGATTTCATTAATAATATTGAAGCATTAAGCTTTACGCAGGGAGGTAGGGTTAGTACAATAAAAGTGGGCAATAAAGTATTAAAGGGTAACGACATAAGGAGCATTTTTTCACTCAATTCAACTAATTTTAAAATAGAAGAAAAGAAGGATGCCATATATATAACAACCATCGGATATGGCCATGGGGTTGGCATGAGCCAATGGGGTGCAAACTATCTGGCAAAGGAAGGCATGAGTTTTGAAGAAATACTGAAGTATTATTATAAAGGTGTTGATATCTCTCAGTTGTCAGACTATAACTAACCAGTTAGGTATTAAGAAATTATTAATTGAATTAATTGAATTAATTGAATTAAAAGATTAATGGGTCATTTCAAAAAACGCTTGAATAATATATTTTTGCAATGACCTTCCATAAAGTTGTTGCTGTAAATTAATATTATATATATAATTTTATAGAGTAACATTTAGGCATTTTGAAAATATAACTTATCGTATAAATTCGCTCACGTGTTAACTTAACTCGTGAACACACGCTCAAAACGGTAAGTAATATCTCAATAATGCCTTAATATGGATTAAGGTAGTGATAATTTGAATAGTGATGCTCAACCGAAAATGTGGGAAAGCCTCAGAAATTCTACAGGATATATACCTGTTATAGTTAAGACGCTTGAAAGGATCCATGATAGAAACTGGTCGATGGAACCAAATAAACATGAGTTTTTTGAAATGGTATATATAAAAAAGGGACATGCGGTATTTGAAATATCCGGACAACCTGTGCCTATTGGTCCAAACGACATAGTAATAATAAAGCCAAACCAGAGCCACAAGTTTATTGTTAAGTCAGAAGACGGCTGTGAGTTTATTGTTCTTAACTTTAAATTTATTAACCAGTCCATCAGTGAGTTTTCAGAAGTACCCCTTGAGGATTTCCTTAATTTCGTCAGCAGCAAAGAGTCAGGTGCTTTTATTTCCTTGAAAGTAAGTCAAAAGAATGAGATTATAATAATTCTCAACAGGATTTTGAAAGAAAGAGAAAAGAAAGATATAGGCAGTGATTTTCTTGATCAACTTCTTGTTATGGAGTTGTTTGTATATATTTCCAGGGCCCTAAAGATGGAATGGGAATCCAGTATCATGGGCAAGAGTATGAAAGTCAAAGAGCTTATAAAAATTTCTGCAAATTATATAAATAACAATTTTGAGAGGGATATAACAATTGGGGATATTGCAAAATACGTATTCTTAAGCTCCAGTTATTTTACAAGGGCTTTTAAAGAGGAAATGGGTATCAGCCCCATTAATTACCTTCTCAAGGTAAGAATAGAAAGAGCCAAGGAGATACTGGCAGACGAGTCCTTAAAAATCGGTGATGTAGCCTTTGCTGTAGGTTTTTCAAACCAGCAGAGATTTAATGAAATATTTAAAAAATATACAAAGATGACACCGTTAAAGTATAGGAAGTCTTTGAAATCATAGAGCAAAAAACATTAAAAAAGCATGTAAATGAGATTAATAACAGGAAGAATAATTGTTTTTGCTGTTATATAATATACGAGGAATAGGATATTTATTAGGAGGTTTATTTATGGCACAGAAAACATTTAAAATAACAGTTCTTCCAGGAGACGGAATAGGCCCTGAAGTAATTAAGCAGGCTATTGCCACTATCAAAGAAGTTGAGAAAAAGTATGATTATAAATTTGAGCTTACTGAGGCTCTTATAGGGGGATGTGCCATAGATGCACATGGGGTTCCCCTTCCGGACAGTACATTAGAACAGTGTAAGTTAAGTGATGCGGTACTGCTTGGTGCTGTCGGTGGCGCGAAATGGGACACGTTTCCAGGTCATGTAAGGCCTGAGGCGGGACTTCTTGCTATAAGAGCAGGGCTTGGATTGTTTGCCAACTTAAGACCGGCTATTATATACAGTTCACTTAAGAATGCATCACCATTAAGAGCTGATATAGTTAAGGATGGAATCGATATAATGGTAGTAAGGGAGCTAACGGGTGGTATATACTTTGGAAAAAGAGGCAGAACTGCCGTTGAAGGAATGGGAGAGGCGGCTTATGACACAGAGATGTATAGTGTTGGTGAGGTTGAAAGGATTGCAAGAGTTGGCTTTGAGTCAGCGATGAAGAGAAATAAAATACTTACTTCAGTTGATAAGGCTAATGTTCTTGAAAGCTCAAGACTTTGGAGAGAAGTAGTTATTAAAATGTCCAAAGATTATCCGGAAGTTACTCTCAACCACATGTATGTTGACAATGCAGCCATGCAGTTGGTTAGAAACCCAATGCAGTTTGATGTTATAGTTACGTCGAATTTGTTTGGAGATATACTGTCAGATGAGGCTTCAATGATAACCGGTTCCATAGGAATGCTGCCATCAGCCAGCCTTGGTGCAGGCACTCTTGGTTTGTATGAGCCTATTCATGGATCGGCACCTGATATAGCAGGTCAGGATAAAGCAAATCCGATAGCTACAATTTTGTCAGTTGCAATGATGATGAGGTATAGCTGCGGTCTTGAGGATGTAGCTAAAGATATCGAAACAGCTGTAGAAAGGGTACTTGAAAAAGGCTACAGAACAGGAGATATTGTAAGTGAAGGAAACGAATTGGTTGGAACCATGAAGATGGGAAGCCTCATTACAAGTGAAATTTCAAAGTAAAAATAATAAAAGAAGGATATCCTATAATGGGATATCCTTTAAATTTGAAACCTTGTAATACCAGAAATTTTTATTTACCCCTAACATTTTTCAAGGCAATTGATATAAATTAATAATAGTTTTAACGAGATCTTCCTCCAATAAGCTAAATTCAGATGATTAATATTTAGTATATTTTCCTACTAGTCTACCAACTATCATTACTTCATCTTTGTTAAAAGTTTCTCTTCCAAGTAAATTACTGTCTGCTTTAAGTGTGATAGTTTCTTCGTTCTCGCCCTTATAGTACTTTCTTAAGAGTACTGAGTTTTCAAATAGAATCAAAACAATATCTCCATCGCATATGTTTGACTCCCTTGAAATTACTAGAACATCTTCATACTTTATCCCACTATCAATCAAACTGTTATCAGGACAGTTTAAAATAAAACAATCAGTCGCATCCTCGAGGAAATCCGGAGGTACTGGCTGATATTTGACAACATTATATATGCTGTACAAATCACTGATATTTCTTTTACTTATCTTTTTCACTTCAGGAATATATGCAGGATCTGTATACTGGGAATTCCCAGAAACAAGCTTGATAGAACGTGCCATGCCTATTTCTCTTTTTATGACTCCTTTTTGCTGAAGTCTGTTTAAAATCCCTTGTACGGCTCCTGGTGTTTTTTCCCCTACCATTTCACCTATTTCTCTAACTGTTGGAGGAATACCATTTTCTCTAATAAATGTTTCGATTACAGAATAAATCTTCTTTTGCTTTGACGTAAGTGAATCAAATTCAGAAGGCACACTCATCACCCTTTTTAATAAAGTATTAGAAATATTGATAAAGAAAACAAATTATCAAAAACAATATTAACAGACTTTTAGGAAAAATTCAAATTATATAATAACAATTATGTAAATTAGATACAAGTTATTAAGTACCATTTTAAAGGCAAAGTCTCACATGTTCAATATACATGTATTGTAAAAAACAATGAAAGCTCAATTATATAAGGGGGTTGATGGTTTACATAAATACTATATATTTTAGAGATAATTATTATATGAACTTTCGTATACAATAAATAATAAAATTAACAGAAAATTAACAATTTTTACATAGTTGAATGGAAATATGTAACGGCATAAATGCGAACAAGCAGCAATGTTATTCCTAAATGTATTAATATTATATCGGTGGTTATATTATATAGTGGTAGTACTATATTAATTAGGGCATTCTGCCGTTTACTGGGTTCTATATATGTTACGAAAAAGATTTTACATTAGTAAATGCAGTTGAATCGTCTGCATTTGCATTATCAAAGATGAATTTTTCGCAACATATGAATCAAGGAAAATGTTTTGCAATAATTAAAAATGTAAAATGATTATTGCAGAACATATTGAACAAAATCGCGAAGTGATTTTGCAACCTTCATGTTGTCGTGAGAGATTGTGTATGTAGAATACTCCATAATTTCCTAGACATTAAAAAGACTTGAGGTGAAATATTGTTTAAATTATTGAAAGGTGGCAACATATATAGCCCGCAGTATCTCGGGAAAATGGATATTTTGGTTGCTTTAGGAAAGATAATTAAAGTTGAAGAAAATATTTCGATAGATGGGCTTTGGGATGTTGAAACCATTGATTGCACTGGAAAGATTATTTTACCGGGAATTATAGATCAGCATCTGCACATCATAGGCGGAGGCGGAGAAAATGGCCCTTTAAGCAGAATACCGGAAATATATTTGACTGATATAGTGAATGCAGGAATAACAACTGTTGTGGGCGTTTTAGGATTTGACGGACTGACAAGGAACATGGCTGGACTTCTTGCAAAAGCCAAGTCACTGGAAGCTGAAGGCGTTAACACGTTTATTTATACAGGCAGCTATGGATTACCGACAACAACACTCACAGGAAAAGTTATTTCAGATATAACATTTATTGATAAAGTAATCGGTGCGGGAGAAATAGCAATATCTGATTACAGAAGCAGCCACCCGGATATCAAGGAATTAAAGTCACTTGCGTATGAGGTGAAAATTGGTTCAATGATATCAAATAAAGCAGGTGTTGTTCATATACATGTTGGTGACGGTAAGGACGGAATAAAACCTTTAAAGGATCTTTTAAATGACTCGGAGTTTCCCATTGATATGTTTGTTCCTACACATATTAACAGAAACAAGATGTTGTTTGAGCAGGGATTGGAGTATTTAAAAACAGGAGGAAATATTGATCTGACCGCAGGAAGTACGGGCGGAATAGGGTATGATGTACCCGATGCATTATCTACAATAACCGAAAGGAAGATAGGGTTTGACAGGGTAACAATATCATCTGATGCTAACGGGAGCATACCTGACATCAATGGCCAGCCTGGTGTTGGTAAGGTTAATATGCTCATTGATGACATAAGGTCAAGCATTATCCAGAAAGGTTTGAAAATTGAAGATGTATTTAGAACTGTAACAGCAAATGTAGCACAACTATTAAAGATCTACCCGCAAAAGGGAGTTTTGAAAAATGGAAGTGATGCTGATATTTTGGTGATGGATGACAAGGAGCTCAAAATATTTGAACTTATAGTAAATGGGATAAGCTTTGTACACGAAGGAAAAACAATAAAAAAAGGGAGCTACGAAAATTAATATGGCATCATTACTAACTCAAATAATAAATGGGTTTTATTACTTTTTTTGCGTAATTAGTAACATAATTGTTTATAAACTGGGTTTTATAGCTTTACTATTTTTAGCCCTTATTGGCTATAAATTATATAACAGGATTGGCAAGAAGAATTACTAAGTGTGAAAAATAATAAATAGTACTTAATAGATGAAAAGTGAATAATCTTTTAGATTTGTCTATCGCAAATCCCGTAAAAGCGTTCGTTATTAGCTATGACAAATGTAAGATCATAAACACTTTTCATATAATACCGAACTGATATATAGCTTTACAGTTCGGTATCTATAATATAAAAAGGTGATTGTATGAATGATTACGGTATAAGTAAAAGCAGTGGTACATTGACTAAAGGGATTGTGCTAAGCATAGGTATAGGCTGGATATGTGCTTTTTTATCACTTTTTATTTTACCATATGCTTTTGGTGTTATTGGAGTAATAATGGGTATATTAGCTGCGAAAAATGGCAGCAGGCATGGATTACCTATTATAATGGCTAATATAATTCTTATGGGAATAGGACTTATGTTTAATAATGTAATATTGGATTACACTATGCACAACATCTATGGAAGGTAATGGAGGATCTAATGGAAGAAAAATCGAAGGGAAACCTGGTTATTATCGGTGGTGCTGAAGATAAGAAGGGTGAAAGCAAAATTCTTAAAAAAGTCGCTGAAATAGCTGGGTTTGGTGATATGGAGTTTATTGTTCTGACAACAGCTACTGAGCACCCGATAGAAGTCGGAAATGAATATCTGAACGTATTTCAAAGGCTTGGTATAAATAATATCGAGGTCCTTGATATAAGTACAAGGGAAGATGCAAATGATGTGGAGAATTACAATAAGATCATAAATTCTGGAGGCATCTTTATGACCGGTGGGGATCAGTTGAGGATAACAAGTATTCTTGGCGGTACCAAGGTTTTCAATGCACTTATTGAGGCATATCTTAAGGGTGTTGTTATAGCAGGCACAAGTGCCGGGGCTTCAGTTATGAGTAACACTATGATTGTTGATGGAAACAGCAACGATCCTGCAAGGAAATGTACTCTCAAAATGGCATCCGGTTTAGGACTTCTGGAAGAGGCTATAATTGATCAGCATTTTGACCAAAGGGGAAGGTTCGGACGTCTCATGTGTGGTGTGGCGGAAAATCCCCATATGCTTGGTATCGGAATTGATGAGGATACAGCAATCAGGGTTTATCCTGATGCACATTTTGAAGTTGTGGGCTCATATGCAGTTACAATAATAGACGGAAAATCCATTGTTAGCTCTAATGTATCTGAATTAAAGCCTGATGAAATACTGGCAATAGCTAATGTAACGGTTCATGTATTGCCTGAAGGCTACGGTTTTGATATGAAAAGAAGAGAAGTTCTTCGATTGCATTGATATATTTATCACTTTCAATATGGTTTCAGGAGGAAGGAAATTGCAAATTAATAATATACGTATTTTTGCAGGAAAGAATATATATAGTTTTAAGCCAGTCATCAGAATGGAGGTGGAACTAGGAGATTTATGTGAAAAGCCTACCTGTGATATGCCGGGGTTTAATGAATATATTATTGAGCTTTTTCCGGGGCTCAAGAAACACTGCTGTTCTCTCGGATATGAAGGCGGTTTTATGGATAGACTTAAGGAGGGTACTTATATTGGACATGTTATAGAACATTCAATTATTGATCTCCAGAACTCTCTTGGATATGATGTGGCTTTTGGTAAGACCCGAGTTTACAAGGAGCCTTCGGTCTATCATATTATTTATCAGTTTATAGATGAAAAATGTGGGATAGAATGCGGAAAAACCGTTATTGAAACTGTATCGGCTTTTTTTGAGAATAAGAGTGTTGATAAAAGCCAATTCTCAAGGATATATGATAATTTGAAAAGATTAAAGGTTGAAGGCGAGCTTGGACCAAGTACCAAAGCCATCTATGATGAAGCAGTCAAGAAGGGCATTCCGGTTAAACGCATTGGAAATGAAAGCATTTTGCAGCTTGGCATGGGGAAAAATATAAAACTTGTAGAAGCATCATTAACAAGCTTATCAGGTTGTGTTGCTGTCGATATAGCATCAGATAAGCATCTTACCAAAAAAATACTGACAGACTATAAAATCCCTGTTCCATATGGAGAAATTGCATATTCTGAGGAAGAGGCGGTAAAAGCCGCCAAGTCAATAGGTTACCCGGTAGTTGTAAAGCCTTATGATGGAAGCCAGGGCAGAGGAGTTTCTACCAACCTGTTATGTGATGAGGATGTAAAATTAGCTTATCAGGAGGCTATAAAACACAGTAAGGCGATAATGGTTGAATCCTATATCGAGGGGAAGGATTACAGGATACTTGTGGTTGGGGATAAAGTCTCAGCAGTTTCCGAGAGAAAACCACCCAGTGTTGAGGGTGATGGAATCCATACCATATCGGAGCTTGTGGAGTTGAAAAATCAGGATCCTTTAAGAGGTAATCATCATGAAAAGCCTCTTACAAGAATAAGACTAGATAATGTGGCAATGGATTTGCTTAGAAGAAATGGCTATACTGCGGACTATGTACCTAAGAAGGGTGAATCAATATATCTTAGATCCAACACAAACTTGAGTACAGGAGGTACTGCAAAGGACTGTACAGATGAAATACATCCGGAAAATAAAAAGGCTGCGATAAAAGCTGCAAAAGTTTTAGAGATTGATGTGGCGGGTATTGATATGAAAATTCAGGACATATCAATGCCAATCAGTGAAAATAATGGTGCCATAATAGAAGTAAATGCTGCACCCGGACTTAGGATGCATTTGTATCCGTCAGAGGGAAAGCCAAGAAATGTTGCAGCAGATATTCTGGACATGCTATATCCAAAGGGAAGTCAATATTCCATACCTGTTATTGCAATTACCGGCACCAACGGTAAGACTACTACTACGCGGCTTATCAGACATACATTGGCTCTTAAAGGCAGGAAGGTTGGCATGACAACTACAAGCGGTATTTTTATAGGCGATGAGTGCATAATGGATGGTGATAATACAGGACCTATAAGTGCACAGATAGTGCTTTCCAATAAGGAGACAGAGATTGCTGTACTTGAAACAGCCAGAGGAGGAATAGTAAGAGGTGGATTAGGCTATGACTTTGCTGATGTAGCTGTTATAACCAATATAAGTGATGATCATATTGGTCTTGACGGCATAAAGGATATTGAAGATTTGGCTTATATCAAATCCCTCGTTATTGAAGCAGTTAAACCTGGAGGCAATTCTGTGATAAATGCTGACGATCCTATGATTGGATACTTTTTGGGAAGAGCACAAGGTAACATCATTTTATTTTCAACAGATATCAATAATGAATATATAGTAAGGCACATAAATAACGGAGGGATTGCCGCATACCTGAAAGAGGGGTATATCCATATCTATGATAAAAAGGATATTGAAGTTATTGAAGTGACAAAAATTCCAATTACGTTTAATGGATGTGTAAAATGTAATATTGAAAACTCTCTTGCTGCAGCATCTGCACTCTACGCAATCGGTATTCCGGCAGAACTTATTGAGATGGGACTTAAAACCTTTATGCCTGATGAAAAACTCAATCCAGGCAGGTTTAATTTGTTTGATATGGGAGACTTTAAAGTTTTGTTGGATTATGGCCATAACCCGGCCGGGTTTAAATGTGTATCGGACTTTGTATTATCACAAAGGGCTAACAGGTATGTAGGAGTAATTGGCGTGCCGGGAGACAGGCCGAATAGCAGTATAAGGGATGCTGGAATACTGTGCGGTAAAATGTTTACAGATATCTACATCAAAGAGGACGATGATCTACGGGGAAGAGAATCGGGGGAAGTTGCCGAATTATTATATGATACCATAATAGATCATGGGTTTAACAAGGAAAAAGTCAAAATAATTCTTCCAGAGGGCGAAGCTTTGGAAGCAGCTATAAAGAATGCAATGCCGGGAGATTTGATAGTTATGTTCTATCAGAATTTCAATAAGTCATTGAACATTATAAAAAGCTATATGAAAGATAGGGAAAAGGAAGAGTCACTGGTATAATGACCTAAGGTATGCCCCAAATATAACTTCCCGTATAATTTCCCTTTAGTGTTTACTCATTTTTTTAGGCTTTGCCTTTGAACTCTTTAAATTTTACAGTATAATATAAGAAATGATTAGTATTTATATAGTTGTTTCTTATACTATACTTTTATGTTTTGTAAAGAGAGGTTTTAAAGATGGTTGATAAGGAAAGAGTCAAAGCAGCAGTCAGGGAAATTTTAATAGCAATTGGAGATGATCCCGACAGGGAAGGGCTTCAAGAAACACCTGACAGGGTTGCAAGGATGTACGAAGAGATTTTTGCCGGGTTGCATAAGGATCCGAGGGAATATGTCAAGGTATTCCAGGAAGAAAATCATGAAGAAATAGTACTTGTTAAGGATATTCCTACGTATTCTATTTGTGAACACCATTTACTTCCGTTTGTTGGTGTAGCACATGTGGTATATATACCTAGAAAGGGTAAGGTAATGGGGCTTAGCAAGTTGGCTAGAATAGTGGACACTGTTGCAAAAAAACCCCAGCTTCAGGAAAGACTGACAAGCCAAGTTGCTGATGTGCTTATGGATACTATTAACCCTATTGGTGCTGCAGTAGTTATGGAAGCAGAGCATTTATGTATGACAATGAGGGGGATAAAGAAGCCTGGGTCAAAGACCATAACATCCGCATTAAGAGGAATTATAAAAACAGATGCCAGGACAAGAGCAGAGGTTATGGCACTCATTAAGGATTAACTTAAATACATTGAAGTGAATAATATGAAAAGTGAATAATCTTTTACATTTGTCTATCGCAAATCCCGTAAAAACATTCGTTATTTGCTCTGACAAATGTAAGACTATTAACACTTTTCATATTAGTTAATACAAAGAATAAGGAGGTTTTAGTATGAACGGTTTTCAACAATATGATGGGTATACTCAATCCAACAGGATAGCTGTACATATGATAAGGGTATATGCATGGATGTTTCTAGGATTGATGGTTTCTGCCGTTACTGCACTTATAACTGTGTCAACTCCATTAAGCCGTCTGGTATATAATCCGGTAAGCTTAATTGTATTGGTTCTCGTTGAATTGGGCATGGTGTGGTTTTTATCGGCAAGAGTTACAAAGATGAATTATTCAACTGCAGCAGGAATGTTTGTGACATATTCGGCACTAAACGGACTGACATTATCACTTATATTCTACGCATATACAATGAGCTCAATCTTTTATGTATTTTTAATTACGGCACTTTTCTTTGGTGCAATGAGTGTTTATGGTGCAGTGACAAAACAGGATTTGACATCTATTGGGTCATTTCTTCTTATGGGACTTATCGGCGTATTGCTGGCATCAATAGTTAACTTTTTCATAGGAAGTCCTACTCTTTACTGGATTATTTCCTATGCAGGAGTTGCGGTGTTTTTAGGGCTTACAGCATATGATGTGCAAAAAATAAAAAGGTACTATGGTGCATTTGCAGGCACTCCTAAAGAAAATAATGTTGCAATAATGGGTGCCTTGGATTTATATTTGGATTTCATAAACCTTTTCTTGTTCATCCTAAGGATATTAGGCCGCAGAAGATAAAGATCAGCTATGCTTTAGAAGGATGAAATTATATTATATGGCATGAATGAAAAATTACTTCCGCTTTTTTACGCGGCTGGTCGTTTAGCTACGCTAAACTGCTCGCCATGCATCCTGGGTGTTGACGAGTTAAGTCAACACATGAGCGAAATTTATAGCGGAAGTTATTTTTTGATCATGACTAAGCAACATTTTGGTCATTCAATGATTAAAAATATATTATTTTTTGCCGAATTATAGTATAATTAAGAATAATGTATAAGAGGACAAGTAAAAAGTTCTGTTTATAATGGTACAAATGCCATAATCCTTCTAAGGAGTGAATCGAATGGACGTTAAAAATAAGGTTAATGTGAGAATAGCCGGAAAAGATTATACTTTGGTTGGTGTTGAGTCTGAGGAATATATGCAGAAAATAAGCCTTTATATAGATAAGAAAATGAATGAAATTATGAAGGTCAACACAAGGCTTAGTACATCTATGGCGGCTGTTCTTACTGCAATTAATATAGCTGATGATTATTATAAATGTCACGAATCCGAGAAACATCTTCAAAAGGAATTGAATGATTTAACATCGGAGCTGGAAAGGCTCAAGGAGGCTAATAAATCTTTGTCGGGAGAAAATGCAACCCTGCACAACAAGAATACCGAGCTTCAGCTTGAACTTGCTAAAAAAGAGGCCGAGCTTGGCGGAGTAAAGAATACAATTGGCAAGGTAAGACATAGATAAATTATTTGATTTTAATATATTAAAGGGCGGTGGTGTTGGATGGACGGTTATATAAGTGTTTCAAACTTGGCACTTCTCTTAATTACGGCAGCTGTAGCAGTTTCGGCTGTTTTTTTAATTGTTTTTCTCAAAAACCTGACTGATTGCTTAAAGGTATTAAAATCCATTCTCACGGATAATAAGTCGAATATTGACGAAAGTTTAAAAAACATGCCTGCAATCACCAAAAATATCTCAGAGGTTTCTGAGACTGCCAATAGGGAGATTAAGGCTATAGAATCTGCCATATGCAGCGTTGGATCGGCAGCAGAGGAAACTTCTGCAGCCATTATAAAGATTAAAAAGGATTTTGTAGAGGTATTTAATTTAGTTAGGGCCATTAAGTTTATAAAGCGATTGCTAAAATCGGTATCTAAAAAATAATTGGACAAGCGGAGATAGATATCATGAGAATGATTTTCCTTTTTATAGATGGATTTGGCATCGGTGAAGAAGATGATGCAAAGAACCCTTTGAAATCAGGGAAAGCATCCAATATACAATACATACTGGAAAATTACAAAGTGTTTCCTACTGATGCTTGTCTTGGTGTTCCAGGCCTTCCGCAGAGTGCTACAGGACAGACAACAATTTTTACAGGAGTAAATGCTCCCATGGTTCTTGGCAGGCATTTGAGCGGACAGCCTACCATTAGCTTAAAGAAGGTTATAACCAGATCAAACCTTTTTTTCGAGCTTATAAAAAGGGGGTATAAAGTGACTAATTCCAATGTGTACAGGGAAGAATACCTTGTGAAAATGCATGATCCGAAGGAAAGAAGATATAGACCATCTGTTACTTCCGTTATGACCCATGCTTGTGGTATTCCATTTAGAACAACAGAGGACTATAAAAAAGGAAACGGAATATATCATGATATTACCGGAGAGATTTTAGCAAGCAGCGGATATGATGTGGAAGTAATCACACCGGAAGAAGCAGCTTTAAGGCTTTATAAAATAAGCCGACAATACGATTTTACATTGTTTGAACACTTTATGACAGACCTCATAGGTCATAAGGCTGATATAAACGAGGCTTATAAAACTGTTGAAAAGCTGGATTTGTTTTTAGGGTCTTTGATAAAATTAATTAATACTGATGAGGATGTTTTGATAATTGCCAGCGATCATGGAAATATTGAAGATGTAACTTTAAAGACTCATACATTTAACAAAGTACCTACAGTAGTGGTTGGCAATCTACCTGAAAAAGCAGATGCTTCTGTTTGGTCTTTGACAGATATAATGCCCCTTGTATTAAAAATATTCGACACTCAGTAAACACATTGCAAAACATATAGAAGAGGTTTGGAATGAATAGGAAGATTGAATTACTTGCACCGGCCGGTAACTGGGAATCGTTTTTAGCTGCGGTGGAAAACGGTGCAGATGCGGTTTATCTTGGAAGTAAATATTTTAATGCCAGGCAGAATGCCGGCAATTTCGATAATGAGCTTCTTATAGAAGCTCTTAAATATGCTCGCGTAAGAAATGTAAAAGTTTATCTCGCATTAAATACACTTGTTCTAAACAATGAGATGGAAGAAGCGTTGGAAGTAGCTGCTGATGCCTATACTATGGGTATTGACGGAATAATCGTGCAGGATATCGGGCTTGCACGTATATTACAGGAAAAGATTCCGGGTGTGGAGCTTCATGGCAGTACACAGATGACGGTTTATAATAAAGAGGGCGTAAAGGTTCTTGAAGAACTGGGATTTAAAAGAGTGGTGCTGGCCAGGGAGTTATGCCTTGAAGAAATTTCCCATATTTCAAAAAGCTCATCTATAGAGACGGAAATATTTGTCCATGGTGCATTGTGTGTCAGCTACTCAGGGCAATGTCTTATGAGCAGTCTTATAGGAGCTAGAAGCGGTAACAGGGGAAAATGTGCCCAGCCCTGCAGACTTCCCTATGAAATGATTTCCGAAAGCTCGGGTAATAGGGTAAAAGGTGGAAAAGGGTTTCTTTTAAGCCCAAAGGATTTGTGCTCCCTTCCAATGCTTGGACAAATACTTAAGTCGGGAGTTGCTTCACTTAAGATAGAAGGAAGAATGAAGCAGCCTGAATACGTGGCTACAGTTGTAAGGATATACAGGAAATATATAGACGCGTATTCTGATGGCACAATAGTAAGACTTGACCCTGCGGAAAAAGAAAGAGACATGAAGGAACTAATGCAGGTGTTTAACAGGGGAGGTTTTTCAAAGGGATATCTTGAGGGGAAAACCGGAAGGGATATGATGTGCTATGAAAAGCCTAAGAACTGGGGCATATATATAGGAAAAGTCATTTCCTTCGATAAAAGGACCAGCAGCATTAAGATGAAGATGGAGGAAGATCTGTCAATAGGTGATGGTATCGAGGTACTAAACGGAGAGGATATAAATCCCGGCACTGTCGTGACATATATAAGGACAGAAAATGGAAAGAAGAATTTTGCACAAAAAGGCGACATAGCCTATATCGGGGACATAAAAGGTAACATACCGAAGGGGTGCAAGATTTACAGAACATCAAGCAAGGCATTGAATATGAGAGCAGGTGAGACTTTTGACGGTAAAACCTTTATTAGAAAAGTCCAAATAGAGGGAATATTATCCATTAGACAAAATTCTCCCATAACTTTAAGAATAACAGATGGAGAAAATAATGTGGAGATTACTTCTGAAAGGCTGCCGGAAATAGCAGTAAACAAGCCTATAACAAATGAGAGAATAGAAGAGCAGCTTTATAAGACAGGAAGTACTCCTTTTGCTTTTGAGAAGCTTAATGTGGTTCTGGATGATAACCTTACCGTGCCCATCAGTGAAATTAATAACTTAAGAAGAAAGGCTTTAGATGAGCTTTATAATAAAAAAGCCGCAGGTAATATCGAAAAAAGGTCGGATTTGGTTGGGGAATGGGAAAAGGGTTTGTTAAATTTCCCGGGAAATGGTCGAAATGAAAAAAATGATGTTAAAATTTCCGTCTATTTTTATGAATGGAACAAAAATTGTCACAATGATGCATATGAAGCTGATATAGTATACATTCCATTTAAAGAATTTCTGAACCCAGATAATTTTGACGCGTTACAAGCTTTAAAAAAAGAGGGATGCAGTATTTATGCTTCACTGCCTTCCATTACCCGTGGAAATTATGACAGGATAATTAAATCCAAGTTGCCGGAAGTAGTTGAAAGCGGTATTTTGGAAGGTTTAATGCTGGGTAATATAGGGCAGCTTGAATATGTTAAAGGTATTTCAAATATTAAGGTGAGATGTGATTATAGTTTTAATGTTTTAAACAGCATATCATTACAGCAATTAAACAATCTGGGAATAAGCGGTGCTACAATATCTCCTGAATTGAATCTTGAACAAATCAAGAATATTTTAAAGTACGGATCTATGGGCAAAGAAACAATTGTGTACGGCAGGCTGCCTGTTATGGTAAGTGAGTATTGCCCCACAGGCTGTGTGGTGGGAATGAAGGAATCGGGTAAATCATGCGGATGCAGCTCGTGCAAGGAAAGATATATATTAAAGGATCGCATTGGTGCAAAATTTCCTGTATTATGTGACAATATTGACTGCAGAAGTATGATTTTAAGTTCAAATAGATTATTTGTACCAGAGGTTATAAAGGATTTGAGAAATCATGGGTGTGAGGCCCTAAGGCTTAATATTTGGAATGAGACTTCAGGTCAATTAGAAAGATTGATAGCTATGGCAAAAGATGTTAGCCTGAATGGGTATGGAAAGCCTGATAAATATAAAGACCTGGAAGAAATGATTCGTCAGGAAGGGGCTTTTAAGGGGCACTTTTTTAAAGGTATATGAAATTATTTATATAAAATGAGAGGATTGAGGTATAAATGCATTCAAATGAGGTTAAAATTTTTGTAGAAATTTGTAGAAATGGCGTAACTCTCCCTGAGTATGCCAGACATGGAGATGCAGGAATGGATATTTTAGCAGCAGAGGATGTAGTAATTGGGCCTGGTGAAACAGTGATTATACCTACGGGACTAAAGGTTGCAATCCCGGAGGGTTTCGAGCTGCAGGTAAGGCCTAGAAGCGGTATATCATATAAAACACCACTAAGGGTATCCAATAGCCCGGGTACCATTGACAGCGGATACAGGGGTGAGGTTGGAATTATTATGACCAACACATCATCCAAAAAGGATACAGATGACTTGCTTCCTATTAGCAGTATAGGCAATATCAATGGAACGTATTCCATAAAAAAGGGAGACCGGGTTGCTCAAATAACCTTGCAGGCTGTTCCGCAAATTGTTTTTGAAATGGTGGACTCTGTACAGGATATAGGTGTGGATCGTGGAGGCGGATTCGGTTCCACAGGTACAAAGTAGTTATATTTTCAACATGCCTAAAGGGGCCCATGCAAAATATATCTTGAACTTGTTTTGCGAGGCCTCTTTATTATACATACTAAGTAATTTTTTGATCATGCCTAAATGCTAACAGCGGATTCTAAAGCATCAATTAGTGCTTTTAAATCCTTGTAAGCATCAAGGAATGTGCACTTAACCTTCTGGCCGTTTCGGATTGCATCATAGAAGTTTTCAAATTCTTCCTTATATCCACCTTCTGATTGGATTGTTTCAATATAGTCAGATGTGTCTTTCTTTTTAATGATTATATTCTTATCCTGTATAACCATAGTACCTTCGGTTCCAAGTATTTTTAGGGTTCTTTCCTTGTAACCCACTGAGCTGAAATAATAATTGAATACACAGCTTACATTGCTGGAGGTGCTAAAGAGAAAACTCATTGAGTCTATTTCTCCCAAATTGGGATTAATGCTCCTGGTGATTGCTTTTCCCGAGTGTATTTCACCGAAAAGATCACGAAAAACAGCTATGTTATGTACACCGCCGTCTGTTATAAAACCCCCTGGGTATTGGTGCTTTATACGCCACTGAGTTTGGGCATATTTATTGCTGGTTTCCAAAAAATCAAAACAATCCCAGAATGCAGAGTAAGGCTTTCCTACACTGCCGCTGTCTAAAAGCTCTTTTATCCTAATGTTAAAAGGATCATACCTGAAGTTTTCCGCCACCATCATCACTGTTTTGTATTTCTTTTCGAAGTCCAACATATCTTCTGCTTCCTTCATATTAGCGGCGATGGGTTTTTCTACTATTACATGTTTTCCAGCTTCAAGAGCTTCTTTGGTTACTTGATGATTCAGGTGTATAGGAAGTAAAATGCTTACTGCTTCAATCTCAGGGTTTGCTAAAATTAGTTTATAGTCTGTGACGTAGGGAACATTTCCTACCATTTGTGCAAATTCCTTTGCCTTTCCTTCAGTATGGTTGCATACTGCAGCAATCTCAAACTTATTTTTTATTTGCTTCAAAGCAGGCCAATGGAGGTCTTTTGCAGCAATTCCACATCCTAAAATGCCAAGCTTTACAGGATTCATAATATTCCTCCCCTCATATATCTGGTTAGTGATTTTGTTCATTATTAATAATAGTAATAAATGCTTTTTAAATAATATAAAATAATTAGTACGGTTTAAATAAAAAGTAAAAAGGTAATATAATAATAAATGTCGTATTAAATTAAAAGTGTTAATAATCTTACATTTATCACTTTTAATATAAATAACTAAAAAATAATATGTAAAGAAATTTAGTATTTGATAAATAATATTACTTGATAAAGTCCTGATACTAATATTACAATTTTAAGAGCAAAATATCAATGAGGTAAAATTTATAAAAAAATATAAAGTATACTAGAAAATTATTCGATATAAATATTTGCCCGGGGTTTTCAAAAAAAGTATTGTAAACCCTCCAAGAATATATTACTATATCTTTTATGGGGAGATGATTTCATGAGTAAAACGGAAATGATAGCACTATTATTAGCAGGCGGTCAAGGAAGCAGACTCGGAGTCCTCACTAAGAATGTCGCAAAGCCAGCTGTTTCATACGGCGGGAAATACAGGATAATCGATTTTTCCCTAAGTAACTGTATAAACTCAGGAATTGAAACTGTTGGTGTCTTGACTCAGTACCGACCTTTGGAACTTAATGCACATATCGGTATTGGTAAGCCTTGGGATCTTGATAGGATGAACGGTGGAGTCACGATTTTATCACCATATATGAAAGAAGAGGTGGGTGAGTGGTATAAGGGAACTGCAAATGCGATTTACCAGAACATCCATTTTGTTGATAAAATTTCTCCTGAATATGTAGTAATTTTATCCGGCGATCATATTTATAAAATGGATTATTCGCTTATGCTTAAGGAGCATAAAAAGAATAAGGCCGATGCAACAATTTCGGTTATAAATGTACCTTATGAAGAAGCTAGCAGACTTGGAATTATGAAAACCGACCCAGACGGAAGAATAATTGAATTTGAGGAAAAGCCCAAAAACCCGAAGAGTACCTTAGCTTCGATGGGGATTTACATATTCACCTGGGAGGTTTTAAGAGAATATCTCGTTAAGGACAATGAAGACCCCAAGTCTGATAATGACTTTGGTAAAAACATTATACCCAGTATGTTGAATGATGGAAAAAGAATGTGGGCATACCAGTTTGAGGGGTACTGGAGGGATGTCGGCACTATTGAGGCCTTCTGGCAGTCAAATATGGAGCTTATTCAAAGAGTTCCAATATTTAATCTTTTTGATCCCACATGGAAAATATATACTCCCAATCCCATAAAGCCAGCTCATTATATCGGGCCTAAAGGAGTTGTAAAAACATCTATAGTATCAGAAGGTTGTATGATATATGGTACAGTCCGCAATTCTGTTATTTTTCCTGGAGTTTTTATTGACGAAAATACTGTTATTGAAGATTCCATAATAATGACAAACTGTAAAATCGGGGCTAACTCATATATCAATAAGAGTATTCTGGGAGAAAATGTGATAATAGGCGATGATGTAAAAATTGGAGTGGGTGATGTTGTGGAAAATGACTTGAAGCCTGCTATTTACTACTCTGGAATTACTGTAGTGGGTGAAAGTTCATATGTCCCGGATGGTGCAGAGCTAGGTAAAAATGTTGTTATTGACAGATTTGTTACTACTGACGATTATTGTTCACTTAATGTTCCTTCAGGAAAAAGTGTATTTAAAGGCGGTGTGTGCGATTGAAAAGTGCAATGGGAATTATTCTTACAGGCGGCAACAAAAGCGGTATGAAGGAGTTATCGGCAATCAGGGCTACAGCAGCTATCCCTGTAGGTGGTAAGTACAGGGCTATTGATTTTGTGTTGTCTAACATGGTTAATTCGGGTATTACTAATATTGGGGTACTGACGCAGTATAATTTCCGCTCTCTGATGGATCATTTGGGTACGGGAAAAGAATGGGATCTTGATAGGAAAAACGGCGGCTTGTTTATATTTCCGCCATATCTTTCAGATGATGGCTCAGGGTGGTACAAAGGTACTGCCGATGCCATGTATAATAATCTTACATATTTACTGCGAAGCAGTCAGGAGTATGTAATGATTTCGGTGGGAAACAGTGTTTGTAAAATTAATTTTGAAAAACTGCTTGATTACCATATAGATAAGGGTGCCGATATAACAATAGCATACAGGGATATGAGTGATTTATATCCTGAGGATTTACCAATTATGGGTATCCTATCTGTTGATAATAATGAAAGAATAACAGATTTTGAGGAAAAGCCCTTAAGACCTAAAGGAACATTGGGTTCTATGGGGATTTATGTAATGAAGCGGGAGCTTCTGATATATCTTTTGGAAGAGTGCATAGCTCATGGTAATTACGACTTTGTAAGGGATGTACTGATTAAAAAGCTGGATTCACTTAAAGTTTACGGCTATAGATTTAACAGCTATTGGAGAAGCATAAGCTCAATTAAAATGTATTACAGATGCAATATGGAGCTTTTAGACCCTGATGTGTGTTGCGAGCTGTTTGTTGATGGCGGTAAAATATATACAAAGGTTAAAGATGAACCACCTGCCAAGTATAATGATGAGGCTGAGGTTAGGAACTCCATTATTGGTGACGGGTGTATTATTGAAGGCATCGTAGAGAACAGCGTTCTTTTCAGAGGTGTTACCGTTAAAAAGGGAGCTTGTATTAAAAATAGTATAATAATGCAGGGATCAGTTATAGAATCAGGTTCATCCCTGCAATATGCTGTAGTAGATAAAAACGTCCTTATCACCGAAGGGAAGAACCTTAAGGGCGATGATGAATGGCCTATCATTGTTGGACGAAGAACTGTTGTTTAGGATAAGTAAAGAGAATAGTTTTTAATGTTATAAAACGAACTACTAAGATAAATTAGCAGTTCGTTTTGTTATTTAATACATGAATGAAAAATTACTTCTGCTTTCTACTAAAGCGAAATTCATAGCGGAAGTCATTTTTTTGGCCATGACTAAATATTAAATTATAACACTGGTAGGAGGTGCAGAATGAAACAAATAATGAAATTCTCTTCCTTGGCAGTAGTCTTATTGTCCTTAATTTTTATTATGCAGCAGTCTTATGCATCACCTGGGGATTCTATAATTTCCGGTAAAGGCAATAGTATCGTTACAGGATTGACAATTCTTATTGACTTTCCGGATTGTTCCTGGGAAGTATCAAAAGAAGAAATGGATGACCTCATTAATAAACAGGGGTACAGTGGATATAATAACAATGGATCAATGAGAGATTATTTTTTTGATATATCAGGAGGTAAGCTTTTATATACTAATGAAGTATTTGGTTATTACAGAGCCAAAAACCCAAAATCCTATTATAATGACATTAATGTCAAGGGAAGGGACAAGGAACTTGTAAATGAGGCACTGGAGTTTATGAAACAAAATGGGTATGACTTTACAAAGCTTAAAACAGATAGTAATAAAATGGTGATGGCTGTTAATGTGTTATATGCCGGGGAGCCAGGTGTAGAGTGGGGAGCAGGTCTATGGCCTCATCAAGGAAAGATTGATAAATTTTATTGCGGGGATGTTTACATTAGCAGATACCAGATCAGCAATATCGATACAAGTCCAACTATAGGAACTTTGGTTCATGAAAATTGCCACCTGGTTTGTGAGTATCCTGATTTATATGACTATCAGCAGGATTCAAACGGAGTAGGGCAGTATTGCATTATGGGAAGTAATGATAAAACAAATCCTCAACCGCCAAATGCATTTTTAAGAAGTTTTATGTCAAGGTGGGGAAGTATTACCAGACTGAATGATTTGCCTGATAAAACAAAGGTTACAGTCAAGTCCAATTCCTCAGATGTTTTTGTTTATTACGGCCCTAATGCAAATGAGTTCTTTGTAATTGAAAGTGTTGTAAAAAAAGGGAGATGGTCAAAAATACCTGATGAAGGCCTGGTTATATGGCATATAGATGTAAATGGGAAAAATGATTACCAGAATATGACCAGTGACAGCCACTATATGGTATCACTTGAGCAAGCTGATGGTTTGTATGAGTTGGAAAATGATATTAATGAAGGTGGCGAGGGAGACTTGTTTCATAGTGGTTATAAGGACAGGTTTGATTTCAATACATCACCAAATTCAGCGTGGTGGAATAAAGAAGAATCTGGATTTGCCATTTCTGATATAAGTGCTGTAGGCGATAATATGACCTTTATTGTGCATAATAATAATGTGTCTACTGTTACACCAACACCATCTATAACACGGACAGCAACAGCAACGCCAACAGCAACGCCATCTATAGCACCAACAGCAACACTAACAGCAACACCAACACCAACACCAACAGCAACAACAGCACCAACAGCATCTATAACACCGACAGCAACAGCGACACCAACAGCATCTGCTACGCCAGCATGGATACAGATACCTACACAGACACCAACACCAACAGCAACTCCAGCAATACCTACACAGACACCAACGCCAACAGCGACTCCAGTAACACCTACACAAACATATACACCGACACAGACAGTTACACCTACAGCCACTGCTACACCTACTGCTACAGCCACTACTACACCCACTGCTATACCTACATCTACGCCCACTGAGACAGTAACTCCCACAAGCCAGATAACTCTAACACCTGCAACTACCACATTGCCTGAACCGACTCCTGAGAGTCTTTTTACAGCAAGTGGCTATATTGTGCCTGACTTTTTAACAGCAAATGATAATCCAAATGTAATGCAAGGGTTTACAGTTAGAGTTCAGGGAACAGATATTTGGGCTGTCACAAATGAGCGTGGGTACTTTGAAGTTAACGGCCTAAAAGCAAATGATAACGGATACAATTTGGAAATTTCCAAACCAAACTATTTTATGTGCAATATAAGTACCGGTGCTATCCAAGATAACATGGTTCTATGGAAGAAAAATAATCCCATCATTATGTGGTGTGGAGATGTGAATCAAGATGGAGTTATAAATTTAATAGATATCATAAAACTTGCACTTTTATTTAATTCAATAGATGGGGATTCAAAATATGATAAAAGTATAGACTTTAATATGGATGGAGTAATAAATTTGAGGGACTTTTATGTTGTTTCAAGGCATTTTAACCAGACGGAAAATGATTATATGGAAAGCAATATAAAATAATGATTTTATTTTAATTATATCTTGATTATATAGTGATTTTAAATTAAAATAAGATGAAAAAAGAGTGATAGCGAGATCGAATGAAATATAGCTTGGTTAAATAAGCTTTTGAATATAATTATATTTAAGCCCTACTATATTTGTATCTGGATAAGGCGATTTCAAAAACTTCCTTGGTCAATTCTTAATGGTGAAAAGTACTAAGTTCAATATTTTTGAAATCGCCAGTTGACCAGTTATTTTTTGGAATCACCTAAATAGAAAAGGAGAATTGAAATGGATAAAATTAAAATGAATGTTCCTCTTGTTGAGATGGATGGAGACGAAATGACTCGAATCATCTGGAAAATGATAAAGGATATTTTACTTGAGCCATACATAGACCTTAAAACTGAGTACTATGATTTGGGTCTGGAGTACAGGGACAAGACAGACGACCAGGTTACAGTTGATTCGGCAAATGCAATCAAGAAGTATGGTGTTGGTGTGAAATGTGCAACAATTACTCCGAATGCTGATAGGATGACAGAATATAACTTAAAGCAGATGTGGAAAAGCCCAAATGGAACAATAAGAGCAATTTTAGACGGAACAGTATTCAGAGCACCGATAATTGTAGACAGTATCAAACCTTTTGTAAGTACATGGAAAAAGCCTATAACAATTGCAAGGCATGCTTACGGTGATGTTTATAGAGATGTTGAGTATCGTGTTGAAGGTGCTGGAAAAGCAGAACTTGTATTTACATCAGAAAGTGGGGAAGTTACCAGACAAACCATTCATGATTTTGATGGTGCAGGAATAATTCTCGGAATGCACAATCTGGACAAATCAATTGAAAGTTTTGCAAGGGCATGCTTTAACTACGCTTTGGATATGAAGCAGGATTTATGGTTTGCTACAAAGGATACAATTTCAAAAAAATATGACCACACATTTAAGGATATCTTCCAGGAAATTTACGATAAAGAATACAAACAGAAATTTGAAGCAGCAGGTATTGAATATTTCTATACACTGATAGATGATGCTGTAGCCCGTGTTATAAGATCAGAAGGCGGATACATCTGGGCTTGTAAGAACTATGACGGTGATGTTATGTCAGATATGGTTGCAACAGCTTTTGGAAGTCTTGCGATGATGACATCCGTTTTGGTATCACCTGAAGGATACTATGAGTTTGAAGCTGCACACGGAACAGTTCAGAGACATTATTACCAGCATCTTAAGGGACAGGAAACATCAACTAACTCAATGGCTACATTGTTTGCATGGACCGGAGCCCTTAGAAAACGCGGTGAAATGGACGGAATAAATGCACTTGTTGATTTTGCCGATAAACTTGAAAAAGCATCACTTCTCACAATTGAAGAAGGTGTAATGACAAAGGATTTGGCACAATTGTCTGAAGTTAAGGACAAGAAGGTAGTTAATACAGAAGAGTTCTTAAAAGAGATCAATAACAGATTGGTAAAAATGCTTTAACCATTACTAAGCCTATAGCATATAAAAAGCCCTCAAATCAGTTTGCTCAACTGGTTGAGGGCTTTTTTAAATGTCTGGGAAATTATAGTGTTTGCTATACGTAATTTATTCTGCGTTATTTATTCTTCTTAAAGAGTTTGGAGCTTTTGTGATGATCATCACCGCTTTTTATTTCTACAAGATCTAATACAAACATGAATATTGGTATACCTATTATTAGGCCCCATACTTTAAAGAAGTGCTCTCCTACAAGCAGTATAATAAATGTGAGAAATACGGGCAGCTCTGTTTTTGAAGACATGAGCTTAGGATTTAATACATATGCCTCAAGTGAGTGCAGAACAGCAATCAATATCCAGACTATTAGAACTAGGTTTATTCCTCCGTTATTAAAGGCAATAAGGCTAAGCGGAACAAGGGAAATAAATACACCGGCTACCGGAATGAGACCAAGGATAAAAATCATAAGCCCTAAGCCTAGCACCTGGCTAAATCCTAAAATGTATAGAGCTATAGTAGACAGAATGCAGTTAATAAATGCTATGGCAAATTGGGCTTCTATGACCTTACCGAAGGAATTGACAAACTTTTTGCCAAAGTATTCAATCTCATTGTAAAAGATCGAAAGTTTGCTGTTTTTAAACTTCGAGACAAATCTATATATCCTGTTTTTTTCCAAAAGGAAGAACAGACTGAGGATAATAGATAAGAAAATGTCCAGGCTCAGTTTACTTATGCTGCTGGCTGATTTAGCCATTATATCGATACCTTGATGCAAATAATCAGACAACTTTATGTCCTTTATATTAAATTGTTTTAAAAAGGACATTATGTTTTTTTCCAGTGCAGTTTCATGAGGTTGGTTATAGTAATTGTAGATCTGGTTTACTACATTCTTTATCTCACCTATTACCAAAGGCAGAAAATTATACAAGCCAACAGTGACAGCCAATACTAGGAAAAGATAAAGAGCTACAGTTACTACTTTTTGCTTTACCTTTACTACCCTCGATATTTTTGAGCTGATAAAGCTTTGTGCCCTGTGCATAAGGTATGTAAAGATAAATGTGAGCAGAAAAAGGTTTAACATGCTCCTCATAAAGTACAAAAATAGCGTGAGTATCAGAAGAATCATAATCCTTCTAGTGGATTCTCTTTTGAAAAAACTGATTATGATTTCCATTAATTAGATTAACCTCCTAAATAAGTAGTTTTAGAGTATTATTAAATTATATCGGAATAAAACCCTTTATTCAATATTAAAGTATTAAAGATAATAAAGATAATAAAATTTTACAGTATATTCAAAATTGTTATACATTATTGTCGCTTTTATACTGCAGATTGTACAAGTTGAAGTACATGCCTTTTTTTGCTAAAAGTTCCTGATGAGTCCCTGTTTCTCTTATTTTGCCTTTATGAAGTACAATTATCATGTCTGCATGCTGGATTGTTGAAAGCCTGTGGGCAATAACGATTGTGGTTCGGTTCTTTGTTATTTTCTCCAGAGCATCCTGGATTAAGGCTTCCGTCTCGGTATCGATATTGGAGGTAGCCTCGTCAAGTATCAGGATGGAGGGATTGTAGGCGAGTGCTCTTGCAAAGGCTAAAAGCTGCCTCTGTCCTGCAGATAATGTGGCACCTCGTTCTTTCACTTCTTCATCATAACGGTTATCAAACTTTTCAATAAACTTATGAGCATTTACATTTTTGGATGCAGATATGACAATTTCATCTGTGATGGTATTGTTGTTCAGTCTTATATTGTCCTTTATCGTTCCGCCAAATAAAAACACGTCCTGAAGTACCACCGACATCATTTGTCTTAGGGAGTTTTTGCCTATAGATTTTACATTGATACCGTCGATGGTTATTTCGCCCTTCTGAATTTCATAAAGCCTGTTGATGAGATTTATAATAGAAGTTTTACCTGCACCTGTTGCACCAACTATAGCTACGGTTTTTCCTTCCGGAACCTTGAAGCTTACATCCCTCAAAACCCATTCTTCATTATTATATGCGAACCATACGTTTTTAAACTCGATATCCCCTTTGATTTTGCTTGATTTGGGTAAATCATCCCCATCATTTTCTTCGACAGGAGTATCTAGTATCAGAAAAATTCTTTCTGAGGAGGCCATTGAAGATTGAAGTATGTTGTATTTTTCCGATAAATCGTTAATGGGCTGAAAGAACATGGTGATGTAGTTGACAAAGGCAAACATCACGCCAAACTGAAGGCTTCCGCTTATTACATCCCCGCCTGCAAACCACAGCAGCACTGACAGGCATAATGCAGATACCAGGTCATTCATGGGTCTGAATAGACCGAAGGCCACAACTTCTTTCATTCCAGCCTTATAATAGGTTGTGTTAATTTCCTCAAACTTTTTAAAGTTTTCCTTCTGCCTGCCAAAAACTTGTATTATCCGCATACCTGATATGTTTTCGTACATGGCGGCATTAATTTTGGCCAGTGCTACCCTTACGGATCTGTATATGGCACGTATCTTTATTCTGAATATACCAGCTGCCACAGCCACAATTGGTAGAACAGCCAGAACAATCAGCGCGAGCTTGAAATTAAGGCTTAACATAATTATGGATATTCCGGCCAAAATTGATATATCTTTTACAAGGTTTACCAGTACGTTCGTATACATCTCGTTAAGGTTTTCAGTATCGCTTATAACCCTTGTGACAAGCCTTCCAACAGGGTTTTTATCAAAGAAGCTTAAAGGAAGCCTTTGAATGTGATTGAATATTTCCATTCGCATGTTAAAAATGATTGTCTGGCTGGTATAGCTTAGAAGTGATATTTGCAAGAAATTAAGCAAAAATCCTATAACTATAACGCCAATAAACAGGAAGGAGAATAACTTTACAGAGCTTATTTCTTTAGAACGCAAAAGCTTGATTTCATCTTTAGAAAGGCTTCTGGCAGGGAAACTGCCGTCTTTTGTTTCATAGGACAATCCTTTGCCGGATGGGTCGTTTATAATGGAACCGGATAAGTTAGCATTATTCTTTAAATAACCCTTAACCAGATATGCTTTCTTGCCTTCATATATCATTGAGTAGATGCTGTCAGGATTCGTATTATTTAAATCGCCATCAGCCTGGGTAAATTTTTTGCCTTCGATTGATTTCTCATTCGGAGCAGCTGTAGTGGCTACAAGCGGTTTTGTATAACCGTACAGATAATCATCTATTACCTTTTTCATAATGAGAGGTCCTGAGAGGTCTGTCACGGTAGTTGCAAAAAGAAGAATTATAGATATGGCGAAAAAAAGCCTGTATGGTTTGGCGTATTTGAGAAGCCTTTTCATAAGCCTTGAGTCATAACTCTTCCCTAAATTTTCTTCTTCAAGAAAGCCAAGATTTTCTTCAGACATTTTACTCCTCCTCCTCAATCTTTTCAGCAAGAAGCTGTTTTTGATAGAGCTCATAGTATACCCCTTTTTGATCTAGGAGAGAAATATGATTTCCTCTTTCAACTATACGGCCTTCATCGAGCATTATTATTTCATCAGCATCTTTAACGGCTGATATCCTATGGGAAACCATGATACTGGTTCTTTCCGACATTATATCCCTTAAGGCACCTAATATTTGTGCCTCGGTATGTGTATCCACAGCTGACAGGCAATCATCAAGAATAAGAAGCGATGGATTACCTAACAGAGCCCTGGCAATTGATATCCTTTGCTTCTGCCCTCCTGAAAGGTTTACCCCCCGTTCTCCAACAATAGTGTCATACTGCCTTGTAAAATCCATTATATCGTTATGAATCCCTGCAGCTTTTGCAGCTTTTATTATGCTTTCATCATCAAAGTCCCGGAAAAAGTTGATGTTCTCTTTTATTGTTGCCGAAAAAAGTATTGTATCCTGGGGGACATATCCTATATTTTTTCTGAGGGACAGCAGCGAAATTTTGTTTATGTCCATATCATCAATAAATAAAGTTCCCGGATTAACATTGTAGAGCCTTGGTACAAGGTTTATGAGTGTTGTTTTGCCGCTTCCTGTCTTACCGCATATTGCAAGGGTTTTGCCTTTCATCAAAGAAATATTAATGTCTTTAAGTGAGGGCTTTTGGCTTCCGGGATAAGTGAAGTTCAAATTCTTCATTTCTATCTTCCATTGGAGATCATCCTTGGATAGTGAATCTTCGGAGTCAATTATATCGGGCTTTTCATCCATCAGAACGTTAACCCTTTTCAATGAAACTATACCCTTTTGAAATATGCTTGTAACCCAACCTAAGGCTGCAATAGGCCAAATCAACTGCAAAAGATATCCTGCGAATGTTACGAACTCACCGAGAGTTATTTCGCCGTAGATAACCTTGAGGCCTCCATATAGCAGGGTAATTGCGAAGGTAAGGTATGAAATGGCCATAACCAGGGGATGAAGAGTGCTCATTATGCGGACAAACTTAAGGTTCATCTCCTTATTATGCAGGTTGGACTTTTTAAATTTTTCAAGCTCCTCGCTTTCCTGTACAAAAGATTTTATAACCCTTATGCCGGAAATGTTTTCCCTGGTTTTCTCAGTGAGATCGGATATTGCTTCCTGCATTCTGTTAATTTTTGAATGCATGTTCTTTACATTAGCTACTACAACTATAATCAAAAAAATCATGGGGCTAAAGGCAGCCAAGGTCATTTTGAAACCAGCCGTGAGGATAAGCATTACAAGTATTGCTGCAGGAAGAAGAAGACTGTCCGATGCCAGTGCAACGCCCTGACCCACCATCATTCTTATATTGTCAATGTCATTTGTGGCATGGGACATTAAATCACCGGTTTTGTGATTATTGTAATAGGTTGGTGAAAGTCTTTGATACTGTGCGTAAAGCCTTTCCCTGAGGGTCTTTTCAATAATTTTTGATACTCCGAAGACCAGATATCTCCATGAAAAACGAAATATTGCAGTGCTGATTGAAACCACAACAATAAGGAGAGAGTATGTAACAAGATCATCTTTGGTAAAATTACCGGATTTGAGTTTGTCTGTAAGAATTCCTAGTACCTTTGGCAAGACCATCTGAAGAATATCTACCATAAAAATACATATGATCCCTGCAACATATTTATTTTTGCATTTTAGTATAACGTCTTTTATATATCTTAATTCTTTCATAATTGCTATTCCTAATCTGTGATTTTGTTTCAACTATCATTCTAGCACTAAATCAGTAAATTACAATACAATTTATATTAAAAGTGTTAATGATCTCACATTTGACAGAGCAAATAACGAACGCTTTTACGGGATTTGAGATAGACAAATGTAATAGATTATTCACTTTTCATATATATTTATCGCTTTTAATTTAGAAATTAATATAGTGTGGGAAACTGAGATATCTCTGAAAGATTTTGATTCAACAATAAATTTTGTGGTACATAGAAATTAACTTCAGAGTTTTATACAAATTTTTCATACAAATACAGACTTTGAATAAGTATATCAAGTCATATTAATTTGGAGGGAGTATATATGAAAACTAAACGGATATTTTTTAAAATTATGGCACTGTTAGTTTCAATTCTTATGTTGTTCACGTCGATACCCCTTAACGTACTGGCATATTATAAGGAAAAAAACAATGGCATTTCCATTAAAGATAAAAACGGAAATACCATTATGACAAATTCCAGTTGGGAAACAAAATTCCCATATGGAACCTTTGCATTCAGTACCAGTGAACTGACGGTAAATGAAGGCGGTGAAGGCAAGATAACCGTTTACAGGCTTGGAGGCACAAAAGGACGGGCCACAGCTGTCATAAACTATGTGCCGGCAATAACAGATATTGCAGAAGGGGTAAAAAGCTATAGCAATGCAGCAGGCTCTTCAGATATTTCAATTAGGGTTGAAGATCCATTGCCCATTGCCAAATATCAGACTATTGGTAAGGACCCTGACCCCATAAAGCCTTCCCCGGCAGTGGGAATCACCACAGGCAAGATAGATGAGAAAGGTGATCTTCATCTGAAGCTTGGGACAGAGGCAGAATCATACCAATGGTATATTTTTGCGGATAATGCATGGAAGGTAGTCACTGGAGCAACAGACAATGAATTTACCATTTCAAATGACGATTACTTAAAATATGACATAAGATGTGTATTCACCATTAAAGGCATAGCATACTGCTCCGACTCTTTGAAAGGTATGGCTTATGAAAATGCCAAACAGGAAGTCTTGGGCACTCCTCCCGCTGATATAGACCTAAATCCGCCGACAACATATTCTGTTGTTCCGATGGATAATCCGGATAAATATGCAGGATACGCATTCACTGTGACCTTCGCTGAAGACGAATGGGTGAAGGATATATATGTTTCGTCCAAGGACAACACCAAGTCACAGCCTGATAAGTTCGGAACGTTCACCATTGTGGGCTGTGAGGGAGGTTCACTCTATGATGCGGCAAATACCTTGATGCTTCGTGTAAAAGAAAATGAGGCTCCAACTGCAAGCCAAATCGGATTTGAAGTAAAGAGTGTTACAGTGGATAAGGCATCCGGAACAGCTATCCTTATAGTAAAACGCACTGGCGGAAATCAAACAGTTTTGTCTGTGGATTATAGTACAACGGATGGTACTGCTGTTGCAGGAAGGGATTATGGTTCATCTTCAGGCACGCTGAACTTCTATTCGGATATTGATGAACAAACCATCAAAATTCCCCTAATAAATGACGGAAAAGCTACAAATGAGAAGATTAGCTTTACTGTCACCATTTCAAACCTTAAAGGAGACACAAACAAAATATGTTCTCTTACCGATACCACAGCAACAGTTTATCTTTACAATACAGCTGTTGAGTCTAAAAAGAATCTGTCCACAATGTTATATGACGAAGACGTCATCGACGCAACGGGAAATACTTTGGAAGCCTCAGATTCGTTGGCACCAACTAAGCTTGCCACCGTTGGCGGAACCGAGATAAAAAATAAAAAGAATTCTCCATCGGCTACAATTGTCTACCCGGATAAAGATGATAAGAATGGAGAAATCAAGGCATTTACATATAATTATGCTCTTGGCAGCATAAGTTTTTCTAACCCTATAAACAGGTGGATGGACAGGACATACATCGCAAATAAAAGCAACCAATCCAACGGGGATACTCTGAGCGGTCTCTACAAATCAGGTTGGACAGGTGGATCTGCAGACGGCAATGGCTGGAAAATTGAATCAAAAGGCAATTCATCGGGAGACTTAACCATTCCCTATGGGTCGGCCATGTATTCAAGATTTTACGGCACATTTTCATGGAATGCTTCACTGGCAAGTGATGAAGATATATTTTTTTATGGTCTTGAATATGTTTATCCTTATTTTCAGGTTTTGAAATCAAGTGGTGAACAATACGCTTATGTTAATGCCAATCACAGCACATCAGGAAATTGGTGGGATGGTTATACTCTTAGATGGTATACATCCGGCTCTATTGATAGTTCTTGGAATGTAGGCGATAATGTAGGAAAATTACGCCTAGGAACACAGAGATATGATGCACATAACGGCAAAAGTAATGCTTTAGCAGCTTTAAATGATGGATACCTTGTACGCCGCAAATTTGACAACAAGTTTGGGCTGCGTATTTATACAGCAAATGACAGCGACAGTTCGCCTTCAGGTTCTGCTCAGCTTACAGAAGCCTCCGGAGTTTACAAGTCTATTCAGCCAACCGTATCAATAGTAAACGGAAGCGGCGGTGTGGATGGTTCAGGAAAGCTTTACGTAGGTTCCACTATTCAGGTAGAGCTAAAATCTACTGCAAGCTACAAGCCTGCGACCGAGGATTCAACCCTTGATTATGGCGTTTACCTCACCGATTCCAGCGGCAAGATTGTAGCCACAGGGAAAAAGGAAGCAGGAAGCAACAAATACAATATTAATATGATATGGGACGGATTTACACAATCTTCCCTCACCGATACATACACCATAAATGTTGTTATGACTAGGAGTCAGGAATTTAAGATAGATATTCGTCCTTCTGTCCAACGCTTGAAGGATGTGGACGGCAATGTCTTAAACAGTATCGATACCGGCAAAATAACAGAAACCATTGACAAATTTAAATCCCATGGTTCTAGTTTTATTACAATAGGATATTCAGAAACTGATAAGAATTCAGGAAACCGTTTTACATATAAGCAAAAAAATATAAACAAGAGTGATTTGACAGGAACCGATACTTCTGGAGTTATAAAGTATCCTTCCAATATCGAGAACATCCAATGGATCAATTTTAACCTGCCATCGGATGATATTGTGATTTTGGACGGTAAATCCTTTTATGGAAATGAAAAAATATATCTTGAAATGAGGAACCTATCAACAGCATCACTTGATTTCAGGTACTATGAAAAAAATTACATAACTGCCGCAAACGATATGACCACAAGCATCTCTCAAACCGGCTTGTATCTTGATAAGAATGGCAATGGAAGAATTGACGGATATTTTAACATGCAAACAGGGTATTTTATCTTGGATAAAGACAATAAAGGAGACGACATTGATGAGTTTATATATTTCCTAAACAAAGATACCGACTACGATGAGAGCGTTTTTGCCCCCGTTCCTATGTACGATTCAAAGGGACAAATTGTGGGCTATAGGCAGTATTTCCTCAAAGCCTTCTATACCATGACACCTCGCAGCCTGGTTGCACCTGCCGGAGCTAACTCCAATGACTATGCACAGGTAATTCCTGCCTTTATAGCAGATGTGACAAACCCCAACCAATATGCAAAACTTACTTCAGAACAAAAAGCGTACCGTTACATCATAAGTGGTAAGAGCAGAAGCTATATAAACAACTCTGTACCTCAAAACGAAAGTGATTATAATGTATCATCAGACAATCATCTGATGTACGGGGCAGAGGCAAGTGTGCTGTCAACTGTGGATATTCCTCTTGGAGGGGACCACAATCCGCCAAAGCTCTCGGGAAAGGCCTTTACATGGACACCGGATTATCACGGAAACCTACGAAGTAAATTTACAAATCCCAGCCCTATATTTATACCCCACAGCCTTGCAGGAGACAATATACCGGTTGCTGAAATTGCCAGTATTGACACCAACACCGGTGCAGTAACATACAAGAGTGGTGCCGAGGATGCTGCTGCAAAAATCAATAACTATCTTGGATCGTTTACAAGCGATGACACATTTGCTCTTTGTGTCCAGGAACAGAAAAAAGCAGGAGATTCACTCCCAGATGATTCCGAAATACCGGACACTGAAACTGTAAACCATAGCTCCAGCGGTTCATATCAGAATGCTGATTATCTTAAGGCACAAAACGGCTCATCTACTCCAGAGTCAGGAGTTGATATGGGGCAATCAGGAAATGAATTCCCCGAATTCAACCTTGATATAGGAACAAAGCTTCCCGTTGCCGAAATTGGTGTTTCGGATTATGTAACCATAACCATGAATGGCTATGAGGTTGGCTTCTCAATCGGTATACCTTTAGGCGGATACAATTCCAACGGGGATGCCGGTACGGGTGGTATAGGCTCCGGTGGAGGATCTGGAGGGTCTGGTGGCTCCGGTTCCTCAACCTCAGAAAGCAACTGGTTTGGGCCTAAAAAAGCAAACGCAGCTAACATGGCAGATATGGGAAAAATGAAAAACTTCCTCAGAAACCCAAGTATGGAAACTGCAAAGGGTGCAGATGATTCATATGCAAATGCCAAGGATAACGGCAAGATGAAGTCCAGTTCATTTTCAGTGGATTTTTCAGTTTCCCTTGCTTTCCTATTTAAATACAACCCAATTGACAATGCCTTTTATTTCAGCCAATTCTCAGTTGCCATAGCAGCAGAGCTTCAATACAAAATGCAGTATAGGCTCACTCCATGCCCCATTGTCTATGTTTATGTCACTGTGGGTATCAGCATTGAAATTGGCACAGGTCTGTCTGTAGACCGTGACCCGAAGGAAGAACCAACTGCTGCTTTGTCAACAGAGACGATTCTTAATCCTGGCCAGACATATAAGTTTGAGACGGATTATAAAGCATTTAATGTTACATTCTCCGGAAAACTTGGTTTAAAGAGCACCTTGCCGGAATTCAAGGAAGGCTATATAAAGTCCGAAGGTGACGACCCGGTAACTGTAACTCTTAAAAAGCAGGATGGTAACAAACTTGGCAGCAAATACCAAGTTACATTGGTAGCTCTGGAAAAGACTACAATTAAGCGTGTTGCAAGAGTAGTTGACGCCGACAGCCACGTTTATTGGAACGGTATGACAATTTCTCCTGAGGCATTTGTGGAAGCAGGTGCCGGAATAGGCATCGAAATAGTGAAGTTTGAAGTATTCATTAAAATCAGCGTTGGATGCAAAATGACTCTTGGTGCATATAAAAAGGAATATGATACTGCAACAGGCCTATATTCAGGAAAATATGAAGGCTTTAGCTTTGATGAGTTTGATTTTTCCCTTGGACTTGGTTTCAGGGTGGTTTTACTGTTATTCAGCTATGAGATGGATCTTATAAAGTATAGCATCACATATGACAAGGCGGATGGCTGGAAACACAAATGGTCTGCACTTGGAGACACATTTGGCGGTGATATCGGCACCCTTTCCATGACTGACACAAACGGAAACACAACAAATGCCGGAGTGAGGATTAGGCTTCCCGGAAGTACCGCAGCCACCCAAAAGATCTACCAGCCACAGCGAGACGATGAGCTAACGGCATTATCATACAACCCCACAGACAGTAATGTTCCTTTCCAGCTTTCAGGCTACGGCAGCTCGGGTGATGCTTTCAAGCTGGCTGACGGCTTGTTGACAGGCTATGATTATAAGGTTGTGACTGTTGGAAAGGACAACTATGTCATATATACTTACGGCCGCAAAGGAGCCGCAAATGAAGTGGACAACAGCATGCTTGTTATGTCAAAACTTCGCGTTACTTCTGCAAACGGAAAGGAAAGTTATGGCCTTGTTAACCCGGTTAACGAACTTAGTGCAACACCTTATATCCTTCTCGATACCACAGACGGCAAAACCGATGATGGAACAGGGGACCTTGATTTCAATGCCTGGGCAGACGGCAATAACATAAATGCTGCCTGGATAAGCTACGCAAGTGTATCAGCAGCTGCTCCAACGATATTGACCAAGCCCGCATCCAATGTTCCCCAACTTACTGACGGAACAAAAATGGATGTAACAAATTATAAGAACGCAGGTTTTGTACCCGAAGAACCAAAAGTAGTTACAGATCCTGGTTCCAAGCCTGTAGAACCGGTACAATCGGATTATTATAAGTCTGACACAGACTTCAATAAAAAATACAGCACTTATGAAGAAGCAAAAAGTGCCTATGATGCTGCGTTAACAGATTATAACCAATATGATGAAAAGAAACAGGCATATGATGATTATCTTGTGAAAAAGAAGGAATACGATACTGCAAAAGCCTGGTATGACTACTTTGCATCGGTGGATAACTATAACAACTATATTCAAAGCAGAGCAACAAAGGCAGCAAAGAATACTGTAATCAAAAAAGCCTCCTTTACAGTTAAATCATCCTACAGCGGCACAGAAGGTTTCACCGCCTCCAAAGTTATAAGCAGTGCCCCAGGCTCTACTGTGTATGTGCCAGATTCGTCGGGGGACGGCTCCGCTGTATTCTACGCCCAAGCGGTACATTATAGTGACTCGGAACTTAAGAAAATGGTTTCGGACTATACTTCCTATTTAAATAATTCTTATCCGGGAAGCGATGCTTCAGAATCCATTCGTCAATACCGCCTGCTTTACCAGACCGGGATTTGGGAAACCTACGGTAAGGGAACCCAATTATCTGCAAGTGTAAACGGTAAGATCACAAGCGTAGGGATTTCTGCAAATCAGACACTGGATAATATTGAAACAAAGAAAATAGGCAACACTTACTATATTGCATATACCACAAGCCAGCAGGAGATTCAGGCACAGGATTTTGTGACCATACGCAGGCTGTATATTCGTACAGCAACTGTAAACTCTGATGAAACAGTTACTTTCCAGACACCGTATCTTATCAAGATATTGGTGGATTATGACCGGAATAAGGGCGGAAAAGACGGTGTATACAAAAACGCAAGTCTATCGAAGGCATATTCCGATCCGTATTTTGCAAACCTTCAATTCTTGAAGGGCAAGATCGGTCAGCTTACCGGAGGAGAGAGTATTGAGCAGCTGTCTTCCGATACGGCGGAAAATTTCCTGTTGTTTGAAATGAACGGCTCAACCTACATAATACCTGAAGTAGAACTTAATAATATAGTGAAATCCGGAACAGGAACACTTTACCCATTCTTTACCCCTGAAAACATGACAGGAGATGACGGCAGTCCTGCACTGCAAACAACAACAGGCCGTGCCGAAGTAACAATTGGTGCTGACGGTGCCGGCAATATTTCAGCTGTGTATACAGGTGCAGTTGCCAATACCGGTAATAATGCATTGTATTTATCCAAATATGACCCCAACACTAATACTTGGGGCGTTGGAACAATGCTTGCAATGAGGAACATGCAGGTTTATGAGGACAGTATTTCCAAAGGATGGTCTAAAGATGATGCCCAAAATGCTTATCTGGGAAAACTTAACGGGTACACAGGCGGGTCCATGGATCAGCTTAAATTCAGTAATCTCCAAATTGCATTAGGGCTTTCAGCTGATACCAATACAGTTTCTACCTTGTCAGATGACCATAATGCTTCAGATACAACCTCATCGGAATACAAAAAACTTTCATCCAAGTTTGGCATATCGAAAGAACCAACAGTTTTGTCACTGCTTGGCATGGATGATGCTGAATTGATTGCTGCCGGTGATACACCGTCTCCAACAAAGGATACATTGCTGGTAATCACTCAGGCAAGCCTTACAAAACTGAAAGAATATACAGTTAATGGTGAAAAAGCCCTTGGACCTGACGGTGATTCAACCGTAGGTATATATGCTGTCAGCTATGGGGTTGGAACTCAAAGCATAGGCGAAGATAAAGCAACCTTTGCAAGCTACGATTTCTCTGCCGGTTCAGAGCTAAGGCCAACCATATCCTTCGTAAACACCGGTGATGTTTCAATCAGGGGAAGTGCGTCCAACCCAATCACTGTCAAGCTAAATGTAAAGACACTTGACAATGTTTCTACAACCCTTAACAAATGGAAAATTACCCGGAACATAGCTTCAGGACAAAAAGTTGAACTTAGCGGAACAAGTGCAGCACTTACCAAGGATCTTCCAAGCGGAAGCGTATTCTACATAACTGTCGAAGAAGATGGCTCATATTCGTCAAAAGCGTTTAATGCAACCACACTATCATCTGACGGTAAAAGCGGGACTTTGGTTGTATCTCCAAAGCCGGAGCTTGGATTCGAGCATTTTTCAATAAAAAGCATCGGCATAGATTCAAATGGAAATGCTGTGCTGAATGTGGATTTCCAGGTTGGAAACCGTGGAAGTGTGACTGCTGACAATGCGTATGTTCAATTTACATATGAAACAGGAAAAGACAGCAGCGGCAAACTCACATATTCACCGCTAGACTTAAGAATAGCAGGTACCAACCTTACAGTTTCAAAAGAGGAAGTGTTGAAGCTTCTTGGAGCATCAACAGATACAAATAAACAAAACGGAATACTTTACCTGTACAATTCAAGTGATGGAGGAAATATAAGTAAGGGTAAGGGGCGTACGGTAACAGGTACACTGGTAGTCCCTGCCAGCTGCTATAAAGGAAGTGCAACAGGAAGCCTTAACATCAATGTTGAAATTTTCAGTGATGCAGATACTGTGAAGTCCTTCAACACAGGTGTGCTTGAAGCTGTTCACGGTGAGTATAACAGCATTAATAACATTAGGTCAACCCAAATCGAACATACCACCTACTTCAATACTGCCGATAGAATTACCCTTGCAATGGGTAACACAATGCGGCTGCCTGTTACAATTGCCACAACAAAAGAAACAGCACCTGTCATCACAGTGACTGAGATTTCCAATGCTTCTGACAATGCCAGGAATCTTGGGATTCTGTATTACAAAGACACAGGCAATTTCTCAAAAGGCCATACAACAGGAACTCTTGTAATCACACCTACTAAAGAGGGAACCGGGGTTATACATATAAAAGATATTGCTACCAACACCACTAAAGCTATAACATATACTGTAACCGAATATGGTGAAGGAATAAATATTTACAATGATAACAGTATGTTCAGCTTTAAAAACGCTGATGGATCTGATTATGACAAGGCATCAACCACCATCCAGAACTGGCAATTCAAAGGAAACATTCCTGTTTGGGGTACAGGTGAAACCGAAAATGAACCATACCTGTCAAACTTGTCTTATGGCGATAAAAATAGCTCTTTCAGATTCACAACAGTTGCCGAATCACTTGATTTGTACTTTAATGGAAGTGTAAACGTGAAGAGCACTTTCCCGGGATTTAACAGTAACGGTATTGATATTTCGGCTTCCGGCGGAAGTACAAAAGCAAGGGTCAGCTTTGGCTCCAACAAAACAAATTATCCACACACTGTCACAATAACAGTTACTTCGGAAACTGCACAGTTTGATAAGCTTGTAGAGCAATTTGCAGGTGATCAGGTACCAACGCCTTCCCAGGATGATAGCTCGCCTCAGATTTATTGGAGCAGAAGCTTCCCTCAAACTGCATCAATAAAGAGCGGAACCAGCTATACCGTTGATCTTACATGCTATGTATTGGATGACGGCAATTTATCATCCGTTACCTTAAATGATAATGTTCCGGCTGGTCTGGTTAAAAATGACAACGGCTTCTGGCAATTTAAGATACCGGTAAATGAAAATGGAACAATATCGGTTGCAGCCATTGATGCATCGGGCAACCGTACTGCTCAGTCCTTAACAGTTGATTGGTTCAACAGCACAGTATCACAAAACTCGGTTGGGGATGCTCCTTCGGTAACTGCCAAATTCCAGGTAGGAAGCCAGGATGTCCAAGACGGCAAGTATATAAATCAGGGTCAAACTGCTTATTTAAGTGCAAATGCAGTACCGGGTAAGGTAAGCGGCTCCCCCATAGATGATGTGGCTGCTAACTATATCAGCAGTAAAACAGATGTTGCGGCAAACAAAACAACCCTGGATATCTCAAACATTGATGCTGAAAGTGACGGAAGGTTTTTGGTCAGCAACAACGGCTACTATCAGGTGACTGCAACAGCCAAAGATGGCACATGGAGTTCAACGATTCTATTGATGGATCGTATGGATGTGAATCAGCCCACAGTCCACCTTGAAGAGATAAGCCCGGATAAACAGGATGCCGGAAATACTAAAAGGTCACTTTCATGGAATGTTGCCAAGAGCAGTGCCATACTCTCATCCATCAAGACTGCAGCCATAAACGATTATCCCCTTTCCTTCCAGCAGGGCTTGACCCGTATAGCAGGCACATTCCCTGTAACATTTGGCGGAAAGTACACCCTGTATGCTGAGGATATGGCCGGGAACTACAACAATAGCTCCATAACAGTAAAGGATTTCCCAATAGACATTACATCTGCTAATGTTTTCAAGGTAAGTAATTCCTGGAACAATGATAAAAACAACGGATTTATCACCATAGACAGCAATTTTATAACCGGTGGTCTATATGATGCTTCAAAATCCGTGCCGGCGGCCAATACTTATCGGGGTTCTTACCAGTTTGCTGCTGAAAAAGCCGCTGATGCTTCCAGGTATGCTGATGCAGCAAAAGCAATTGCCCAGAATAACGCGGATTATACAAAATGGCTTAAGAATCTTAAATGGCAGGATGATCCTGTTATATCCGATCTTTCACCCGGTGATTACACCATATATGTACGTGATGCTCAGGATAAGGATAATATCAAGGTTATATCCAAAAAGTCATTGACTGTAAATGATGACTATATAACCTTTAAAACAGAAAAAACGCGTTCAACAAATTATGCTCCAAAGGACGGCTCAATCACAATAACTGCAGCAGGCGGTAAGGATGCACTTGGTACATACCAGTTTGCAATTCTTCCACATACGGGCATTAATCCATCTCCTGTACCGGTATCCGATATGGAGTCCAAGGGTGCAGTGTGGGAAATCCCCGATATGCCGTTGACCGACCTCAATATTAAAAAATACAAGGACCTAACCTACGGTCATTATCAGGTAGCTGTTCGGCCGATGGCAGGTGTATCAAGTGCCGATCTCCATAATCTTGGAAGGCTTTATGATGATGTTATATCCGCTGAATCAAATGTAGCCAATGCCGAGAAAGCTCTTACAGATGCATCAATAAATGAAGCTGTAAACACTTATATCAACAACATAAGTATGGCTCTCCAGAACTGGAACAATGCCGCTGCTGCCGACAAGGCTGCTGCTCAGGCTGAATACTTGGCTGCTGTCAACAACGATGCAACTATCCTTGATATGCTTAAGCTATGGAATGAGGCTAAGGAGGCTGTTCAAAACGGTACCGGAACCCAAAAAGACTTAAATACAGCTAAAGACAACTATAACAATGCTGTTAAGGCCTTTGCCAAAGCCCAGGCAACCTCTGATGCCAATGACAAGCTTACAAAAGCAAAAGCTGCCCTGGCACTTTCCAATAAGGCATTAGAAGATCAAAGGAAGCAACTTAATGACAAGTCTGATGCGGCTTTTTCCGCTGACCCAACTCTGTGGGATAATGCAAACTCGTCCATGGTTTACGTTGATTACTATATCTACAGAAATGACACAACAGAAACAGAGAAAGATAAGGAAGATGACGAGAAAAAACCTGGTACTGTTCCGGTTATAGAGTACAAGGTTGAAGACAGTTGGGTAACTGTTACAATACCGGATGAAATTAGAAGCATTGATAATGAGTCAACGGATAAAATAATAGGCTATAATTCAAGCAAAAACATACTTATAACCGGAAAGAACCTACTCATGCAAATACCGAAGGGTACATTGTCAAAGGGTGATAATCTCAACTCAATGGTATTGTTAGACTATCAGATTCCGGCAAAACCACAGGATTATGTAATAGCCTATACAGGTAAAGACGGCAAAGCACGGATCATACCTTGGAGTTTAGTGTCATCAGATGGTCTTATGTATATTGCTTCATCAAGAGGAACATACTCAGTGGTTAAGAATACATGCACCTTTAGCGATGTTTCAGCTGACTTCTGGGGTGCTGATGCAGTTTCCTTTGCAGCTTCCCATGAGCTTTTCAAGGGCACAGGCAAAAACACATTCAACCCGGATGGACATATGACTCGCGGCATGTTTGTCACAACCCTTGGACGCCTTGCAGAAATAGATGTAAAAAAATATCCCAATAGCTTCTTCAGTGATGTTCCGTCTAATGCGTGGTATAGTCCTTATATCGGATGGGCTTCGGAAAATGGCATCATAAGCGGGTATTCCTACAAAGTATTCCGACCTGATGACATAATAACACGTGAACAGATGTGTACAATTATCAACCGTTACATAAAGAAGTTCGGCATTGAGTTTGCTAAGACTGCAAATATTGAAAATTTCACAGACAGCAGCAAGATAAGCCCATGGGCTAAAGAAGCTGTAAACCTTTGTCACCAATACGGGCTTATTAAGGGCAAAAACGGCAACCTCTTTGATCCGCAGGGAAAAGTAAGCCGTGTAGAAGCAGCCACAATTTATATGAACATGATTAATGCCGGATTAAGAAAAGGAAAATAAGCTGGAGGAAACAAATGAAGCACCTAATTCGTGTTCTTGCCTTCGTTACTGCAATAACATTTGGTACATGGACTATTCCAATAGTCCATGTACATGCTGAAGAAGGCAGAATGGAAATAAAAAATAAAAGCTATATTTTCAAATTGAAGAATGATTCACCTGAAATCCTTCCGGTAGGGGATAGCAGTATCAAGCATATCCCCCATACGGAGGGCTTATATACCACTGATAGCTTGGAAGCTATACAAAAATACATTGACAGAGGGTTAGTTGAATACGTGGAACCTGATAGCATTGTAAGTCTTCTTGACACCGACCCACAGCTCACACCCGACTTACAGCTTACTCCGACTCCACAGCTTACACCCGATCCACAGCTCACATCTGACCATCTGCTGACACTGACCTCACAGCTTACACTTGACCCAATGGTTTCAAGCCAGTGGTACATGGATTCACTTGAGATCAGCAGTGCATGGGATAGAGGTCTTAGGGGCAATGGCGTTACTGTTGCAGTAGTTGATTCGGGTGTCAATATAAGCCATGAGGATTTGGCGGGAGTCTCAATCAGTGGGTACAACTTTATAGGGAGCGATACCTCTGATTATGGCACAGATTTTACAGGCCACGGTACCTTTGTCAGCGGCATCATTGCTGCACAGGTCAATAATGGCAAAGGAATTGCCGGTATTACAGATAGGGTTAATCTTCTGGAGCTTAGATGTTTTGATTCAAAAACCACTCGCACATCAAATGTGGTAAGTGCACTTGAATATGCTGTAAAACAAAATGCTGATGTTATAAACATGAGCTTTGGAGGTACAAACTCAAGCCTTGCAACCTCTCTTCGGGAGCAAATTGATATTGCTGCCAAGAAGGGTATTATACTGGTTTCTGCTGTGGGAAACGGAGATAACGGCGATGTAACTTCCCTTAACTATCCTGCGGCATTTGAAAGTGTGGTGGGAGTTGGCATGGTAGATATCAACGGTCTTGTCCATCCCCACTCCCAAAGAAACAGCAGTGTATTTGTAACCGCTCCCGGCGTTGGGTTACCCGGCTTGGGAAACTTTGCTTCCGATGCCTATATAAGCTCAGTTACAGGCACTTCCTATGCTGCAGCCTTTGTCACATCCCTAGCAGCCATGGCAAAGCAAGTAAATAAGTCAATTGACGGCAGTGCATTTAAGAAGCTTCTAATGGCTTGTGCTGTAGATGACCAATCCGGTGATGGCTACGATACATCATATGGATACGGTATTGTGAATGCAAGACTAATGGCAGAAGCACTTACAAAAGACTATAAAATAACATACAATAGCAACGGCGGTACCATTAAAGGTACTGCTGGAGCTGATTATCCAACTGCCTATAGGATAGACAGAAAGACAGATGTAATCCTTCCCGTTCCTGTAAAAAACGGTTACAAATTTGCAGGATGGTATGACGACCCCACATTCACCGGAAACAGCATCACAAAGGTTGCCGACAATTCAGTGGGTGATGTGGAGTACTTTGCAAAATGGGAAATGAATACGGCTACCACTGTAAATTCTATAACTGTACAGGGAGTCACCGCTGAGGTTTATGAATCCAGCAACACTATTTATAACGTCACGCTGCCATCAAACCATGGCAAGATAACGGCATCCGATTTCCTTATAGTTCCCGCAAGCCACAGTGCTTCGGTTACTAATCCCGTATCAGGTGAAAACCCGGATACTTGGACATTTGATGTTACAAATGAAAGTGAGTCAACTACATATACGGCTAATGTTAAACTATCAAACTTTGCCCGTCCTTTAGTAAAAGGAGCTCTACCTACGGGAGTGTCAACACCTGCTTCCAGTGATGGTAAAATCAAGGTTGTTCCATATTTAAGGCAAGATATCTCCTCATGGTTTAATGATGTAAACTCAGAAACAACCTACAGCATAGTTTCATCCAGCGGTACAGGCAAGGCTGAAATATCTGAAAACACACTCACATACACTCCATCAGGAAGTGATGCAGGAAAGTCTGTAATACTCACTATCAGTGGAAAAAACGGACCTTTTGAGAGCACTGCTAGCGTGACTGTGTCCATATGGGTAAATCCGGTTCCAGCTAATATTATAACCTATCCTGTTACCCCTATAAGTGAAAGCACAGCTTCTACCCCAACACCGTCTGTGATGCCTGATACCACTGTCGCTTTGCCTATTCCTCCAAATGAAAGCGACTACATAGCCAATGATCGGGATTCAGGTTTGGGCGAAAGCAAAATCCCTGATACCACTTCAACAAATGAAAAGGAAAGTAATAACAGTATGTCCAAGCACACAGATAACACGGAAGAGCAAAAGGCTTTAGTTATAAGCAATGCAACTGATATAGCCAGCAACAAACTACCATCTGGTGGGTGGAGCAATCCGTTTACAGACGTAAAAACAACTGACTGGTACTTTGACTCTGTGGCCTTTATTTGCCAAAAGGGTTTTTTCAACGGGCTATCCGATAAGATATTTGCACCGGATGCCGCCATGACACGCTCCATGCTTATAACAGTTCTTTACCGTATAGCTGGAAAGCCACAAGTTGATTCATCAGGTATCTTTGAAGATGTGTCAAAGGGTGCATGGTACGGAAATGCCGTTAATTGGGCATATTCCAATAAAATAGTTTCCGGCATAAACAACAAGAAATTCGCACCAGAAAAACCGGTTACCCGACAGGAGGCAGCAGTTATTTTATATAATTACGACAAATACCTGAAGAAAAGCGATGTCGATGAAATGGTTTCACAGGATATATTGAATAATTATCATGACAAGGAAGATGTTTTATCATGGGCATATGAAGGAATGAGTTGGGCTGTCAACTGCAAACTTATCAGCGGCAAAACCAAATCCATGCTAGCTCCGGCAGGCACAGCAACTCGTGCTGAAGTTGCTGCAATCCTTCACCGATATTGTGATATTGCAAAATTGTGATTTATAATTGAGTGATAGTGTTATAATTTAAAATTAATATAATTTGGGTGTTGACTTAATAACAATGATATTGTAAAATGTATAAGCGTGTTAAATTAATAAGATTTGTGGAGAGATGGCTGAGCTGGTCTAAGGCGCACGACTGGAAATCGTGTGACGGTTAACCCCGTCCGAGAGTTCGAATCTCTCTCTCTCCGCCAGAATGAAGGGCTTTGCCGATGGGATAAGGTCCTTTATTTATGTCAAAATCAAAGAATTTTAGTAATTTGCAAACATTTTGCAAACACTCATTAAAATTCATACAAATCCTCTTTTTCCTCTTTGTTTTTAGTCTTTTATATGTTAAAACATAGTCCAAATAATTCAAATATTGCTTTAGTGAAAAAAGGACTGAAATGTGATATAATATATTGTGGAAGAGTTTTATTGTTAACTTGGAGGAATCAAAAAATGAATTATGAAAAAGATATTAACAAGATAATTGCAAGTGTTTCTGCTTCCTTAGCTGTTGAAGGATTAAAACCATCTGACGCTGGTACTGCAATTACTCGCCAATACTTAGAAGGCAAAATTTCCAGCAAACAAGCCATACAAAGAATAAAAGACAAACATTTAAAAGTGGCTGTGAAATAATATGGCAGATAATTTTTTCTCAAAGTATAATTGCGAGGAAGTTATTAGATCAGTCTATTTCTTCAGCGATTGTGATATTTTAGCAAATAAGCTTGGAGTAAAAGAAGAAAAATTGCTTAAATCGTTAGAAGCAGATTTAACAAACCAAAGATTATTAGAATTATCTGAAAAAACTCTAAAAGGTCGTTTTAGTGTCACTCATTTAAAGAATATTCATAAATATGTTTTTCAAGATATTTATCCTTTTGCAGGTAAGTTTAGAAAAGAAGACATATGGAAGGGTGACACTTTCTTCTGTAAAAGCCAATATATCGTTCTGGCTTTAGATGAACTACTCAGTAAACTTAAGCATGAAAAGTTTTTACTCGGTTTAGATCGTACAGCATTTTCCGAGCGTGCGGCATACTATATGGCAGAATTAAATATGATACATCCTTTTCGTGAAGGTAATGGTAGAACAATAAGGGAATATATTAGAACTTTGGCCTTAAAAAGTAAATATGTTATTAATTGGTCCTTAATAGATAGTAACAGATTGTTAGAGGCTTCAATTTTATCAGCTAATAAGAATTTTATTCCTTTATCTAAATGTTTATTCGAGTCTATTGATATTGGCTAGGAAGATATTCTTATGTATTTGGTTAACTAATTAGTCTTCATAGCTCATTCATTAAGGAGAATATAGAAAAGAATTAACCTTACTGATCATTTTCAATTAGTTTTACTTTAAATGTTGAAGTTATAAAAATGAAACTAAAATGTATGATAAGGTACAGTCTTATCTAGATGAGATAAATCAAGCATATGAGACTGATTTTATGATTTCACAAGAATGTAAGCAATAAAAGAGAGTGTTGTTCGGCTACTTTTTAAAGTAGTTTTGCAACACCCTCTTTTTATTTCCCAAAAAACAGGAGGACTTGCGATGGAGAAAATTTCAGTATTAAACAACAAAGGCGGTGTCGGAAAAGACAATTTCAGTACATATCTCCCACGGCCTTGCAAATAAAAATGCAAACAAAATTGGTGCATTTATATAAATAAATTTTTCTATTCGATGAGATATAAAAAAATCCTATTATATAATCGGATTGTAATCAAGTATACACCTTAACAAAATATGATGAGGGGGGAGATGGTTGTTTTTTAAATAATTGAAGATGTACTATTAAGAATTTTGATCTATAAAAAAAATTATAAACTGAAAGGGGTAATTATATGTTTAGATTTAAAAAAATTTTGAGCAAAATTATTGTTAGTGTTATGATTACAGGTGTAATTTTAGCTATGGGGGTATCTTTTAGTAATGCAAAAGGAATAAATGATAGTTATTATGGCCCACTAACGTATCATTATAAAACTGCCCCAGCAGGAGTAGCAAAATGGGATAAGAAATCACAAACATCTGTAAGCTATTCTAAAACTTATGATACAAAAGAAGAAGTGCATGTAGTATTGACAGCTAATTTTTTTGGAGAAGTAAACTTTGATAAAATAAAGTTCAATGTAGGTTTATCTGGAACAGTGGAATGTACGTTCGTAAGGGAGCGTTATGATTACTGGAAATCATATACACAAAACTATGTAGGATTAACGAAGCACTACGTTTTCGACTGGTATAACGGTTTAAGGTGGGATGGTACATATGTTGAGACTGGGGACACGGCTACCCAACCATGTAAAGTATGGCAAGAACATAAAACTAATGACTGGGTTTTGGCAGAAGCGTATAAGAGATAGTAAGGGACTGAAGAATTTAATGTTAGTGTCAACTAATAGCTATCTTTCTTAATTGTTGATTATTGAGTATAAGAAAAAATTTAATTGGTTCATCATTTTAACAAGCTATACAATAATTAATTCAATTTTTTCAAAATATAATTAATTCAATTTTTTCAAAACTTTATTCTTATGTTCATTTATAATCAATGATAAATATACAATAAACCAGATGATTAATTTTACATTAGAAATCCATACAAAGTAAAATCAAAAACCAAATTTAAGATTTGAGGGAGGTTAGTTTATGATCAAAAGAAAATTGCAAGTTTTTGCTACGTTTTTGGCATTCTCATTTACAATGCAGTTTCTGCCCATTGATACCAATCAAAATAAAGTTGAAGCTGCAGGAACCGTAGGAACATTCAATTCAGAGTATTGGAATAGTAAAAATATCGGTTCAGTAACAGTAAATGGAGAAGCTATGTTTTCCGGAAATGAGCGAGTAATTGTGGAAGGTGAGGGTTCAATAAAGGATAGAAGTGATGCGTTCAATTATGCTTATATTCCAGTTGTGGGAGACTGCACCATAATAGCTAAGATAAAATCTCAAACAAATACAGATCCATTAGCCAAATCAGGTATTATGATAAGAGAAGACTTGACTCCTACAAGTACCAATGTTTTCATAGCAAAAACACCAAGTAATATGCTTTTTCAATATAGATATATTAATCATGGTACTACGCAAACTTATTCCAGCACTGGTAGCATGCCTGTATTTTTGAAGCTTCAAAGAACTGCAAACAATTTCAGTGCATATAAATCCACTGATGGCATAACATGGACTCAGGTTGGAACAACACAAAACATAGCTATGGCATCAAAGGCTTACATAGGTTTTGCCTCTTCGTCAAATAAAACTGGATCATTGTGCACAGCAATGTTTGAAAACATGAGTGTTCAGTATACAGATACGATTGCACCTTCAGCACCTACCAACTTAATAGTCAATTCCAAAGGTTTAAGATCATATCAGCTTAAATGGGACGAATCAACTGACAATGCAGGTGTTGCACTTTACAATATTTACTGCAACGAAAGCCTTGTGGCTAAAACCAAAAATACTTATTTCGACTTAACTGTACCTTATAATCTGAAATCCTATGACACATTTTACATAAAAGCTGTTGATGCATCAGGCAACATATCTACTCAAAGCACCAAAGTGGATTATATGTACAGATCTGAAGTAAGAAATGATGATATAAAAAATATAAAGATCAACTCAATTGGCCTTGAGCGTTTAAATTCAAGACGAACTATACAGAAAAAAAGTCTTGTATCACTGCTGAACCCGGTGGAAATAGGATCGGAAATTTTGACAGACAGTACAACAAATAATGTTATTGTTAACGGTACAGCGGTGGATCTTAATACAATACTTGCAGAATCCATGCCGCAGTCTGTAGACAACAGTACTCTAAGCTGTTTCCCTCCTATATCAACTCAAATATTCGAAGATTGTGAAACATTCTCGAAAACATATTATACAATGACTCATATGACAGGACTTGCTAAAGGCTGGAATGTAAAAAACTCTCCAGTAGACAAAATTTTCTCACCCAAATTTTTATATCCATTAGGTGGCCAAGGCGACGAGATTCCATCTACTTTCCGCAGTATGCTGGATTCTGGTTGTGCCACTCTTTCACAAGTTTCATATGTTGATGATGGATGTGAAGGAGCCAAAATACATACCGGTGAAGATGCATGGGTAAACGCAATATACAATAGAATGGACAGATGTGGTTATATAAATGTAGACGACTCTAACGGAATATACAGAATAAAACAGCTGTTAAATAATGGATATGTACTGAATTTTTCAACATATATTAATTCTTTTAACGATCAGTATTCTAAATCTGTAAAAGACAACCCTAATATTACTGAAGGCGAAAATGCCAGTTTATTCGGTAAAAAGGTATGTTATATGCTAAATGGCAAAGAAGGTGGTCATGCACTTACCATTGTTGGCTATGATGATAATGCCTGGGTTGATATAAATAACGATAATATCCCACAGAATGATGAGTTTGGTATATTTAAAATAGCTAACAGTTGGGGAACTGGAGACGGAGATTCAGGGTTCAGATATATAGCGTATGACTCAATATATAATACTTCCAAATTCAGCTTTTTAAATAATATTCCCACAAGAACACGTGTATTTGATAAAGTATATTGGATTACAGCAAAAAAATCTTATATACCTCAAGTCATTGGAGTATTTACTATAAACCATGCAAAAAGGGATCAAATCAAAGTCTCAGTAGGATATTCAAATACAAATCAGAACTATCCTGTTGCGTATTTCCAGCCTGGCAGCTTTTACTCTTTTTCCGGCAATAACTCTTTCAATTGTACAAATACTGCTTGCGATGGAAGCTTTGCTATAGACTTTACCGACTTTATAACAAAATTCGGATTAAATCCAAATGTAACATACAGATGGTATCTGAAGGTTGAAGATACTTTAAATGATGGGTCACCTATCACATTAAAGAATTTCAGGTTATTAAACGGATCAATACCTGTAAGTTATACAGGAAGTTTGCCTGTTATAAAGGACGGAGAAAGTGGAATGGTATATATGGACTATGCCTTTTTTCCACAAACAGATACAATACCTGGAAGAGTGGAAGCAGAGAGATATGACTTGTTTGGACAAACATGTATAATACAAAACTGTACTGATGGAGGAAAAGAAGTTTCCTGCTTGCTTGCAAACGAATGGATTGATTATAAAGTGAATGTTTTACAGAGCGGATTTTATACAGTAAGCTTCAGAGTGGCATCGCAAAATGCAGGTAGCTTAAGTCTAATTAAAGGAAATTCTACTATATCTAGTGTCAGTTTTCCATCAACAGGAAGTGGCACAACATGGACTACTATCACAGCAAATGTTCAATTAAGTGCTGGGGAACAAATTTTAAGATTAAAGAGTGGGCAGAACGGATTAAGTATTAACTGGATGGACTTTGTCAAACAATAGTAAAGTAACAAGTTTTGTAGATGAATGATAAAAAGATCCTTCCTGGCAAGAATTCAGGATTATGGAAGCCAGGAAGGATTTTTTAATGTCAAGAAATTATGGTGTATACTGTTCCACACTTAAAAAATGCAATTTATCTATTTGTAAATTGTCTGATGAGCTATAAAGTCCAGCGGTAAAATGTCAAAAGACAATTGGAAAATATCAAGACTGAAAACGTATAATTTTAGTAAAAAAGACGCAAAAGAGCAACTCCCTAATAAACCTACCAAAGTTTTATGTAAAATATAGTAGGAAGTGGAATAATCAATTGGAAATTACGTTCCTTTGGTGGAGTATAAAGCTGATTGCTATGAAGCAGAGCATAGACAATAAGAATAAATTTTCTGGAAGTTAATACAAGTGCCCCCTTGTGTGGCGTCTTTGGGGTTTGGCTGTGCTGTCGTTGTAGCCACTTACGTAGAGAGTCCTGGGAAAATCAATTTCCCCCCACCCTTTAGAATGGCTGGCGAAGCGGTGCTTTAGAACCTGTATAACAACTTTTAGGCAACTAAAAAGCTGCTTCGCAGTGGCAACTCTTTTACTTCATAGCTTTGAGGAAACCCTGAAAGCGGCTAGCAGAATAAATACAAGACAAACCGTACCGCTTACTTTTTTTAATATCCTTGAGTCTGGCTTCGAATAGAAACCTAGGCAAATACGCCCTTACCTGTTATTTAATCTTATTTAACTTTCATTATTTTTATATTTTAAAAGGTACCCGGAGAATAGCTTGAAATAAACATGTTCCGGTATTTCTTGCACTTTCGGAGCCAGTCGGCGACTATATCTCCAACATATAAAAAAATATTCCTGTTATATGAAGTTGAGCTTATTCACTATTTAGCAGTCAAAACAGGATAATTTGTCCCTCAAATAAAGCCATCCATAAATGATTTAGATTTTCAATTGAATTAGTAATCTTTTGGCGTTCAAGTGTACTCATTTTGCATAATAAATGAAACCCCTTATTTTCAAAAGAAAAATATTCAATTACATTATTACTATAGCTTGAATTTAAGATAGTGCTGCGGTCTGATGAAAGAACAATGTCCATCTCATCACGTGTTAAACTTTGCCAAGGCCTTTAGCGTGAGATAGTGATTAATGAGACTGGGAATCGTGTGACGGCTAATACCCGTCCGAGAGTTCGACTCTCTCTCCGCCAAAATGAAGGGTTTTGTCGATGAGATAAGGTCCTTTATTTATGTCAAAATTAATGAATCTTGGTAATTTGCAAACATTTTGCAAACACTCATACCGAAGTTCTAATTCCTACATCTAATAATTTCTAATAACCTTTTTTTCCTACTCACTGTCTCGATACCTTTTATATCAATATCATGGGGCGGTGTATAGGTTTGGGTGTAAGTATCAAAACATGCCCGAATAGTTGCGGTAAAGAAGGTCACGAAGTGAAGTGTCATGAAGCATGTCAAAGTGTTCAGAAATTAGATCCTTCCAATACATGTTGCATAAGTGATAAATTTATATTATTATGATAAAAGCAAATTACTATTATATTAAGAGTGATAAATCTATTACATTTGTCTGTCGCAAATCCCGTTGAACCGTTCGCTATTTGCTCCGCCAAATGTAAGATTATTAACACTTTTAATATAGTTGAAATTGTTATTTAGGATTTATATGAGCTGCCTCGAAAAGGTTTAGTTCAGCAATGCATGGCTACTTTGAATGTCGGTGCGATAGATCAGGAGGAAAATTGCATGTCGGAAAACATTATAGAAGAAAATAAAGATACAAATCAAGAAGGAAGTAATCCAATACAAAGAAAAAAAATGAGAATTTTGATTCCTTGCTTTGTTCTGGTTGCAGTTTTTATAAGTATGTTCTGGAAACTTAACTCATATCCTGCTCATCTGGGTTCCATGGCAAATGTATCTTTACATAATGCAGTCAACAAAGTGCTGGATAATGAGCCCTATATCTCAAACTGGTGGTTGTGGGGCGATTTTCATCAAGGGAATATGTGTAATTCCATACTTTATAATTGGTTTGCAGAGGGCGGAATGAGGCTCCTAGGCTTCTCAATGCTTGGCATAAGAATATTTTTTACCATCTTTGCATTTTTGTCGTTGATATTGCTTTATATTACAATGTCTAAATATTATTCTAAGTACCTTGCAATGTTGTTTACATTTCTATATGGAACAGCGACTTGGGTGCTTGTTGTTGCAAGAGATGGCGGGTCGGTAGGATTTTCACTGAGTCTGGCCATATGTGCATTGTGTTTCACGGCATTATTTATCAAGTATAGAGATTCTTATACTCTCCCTTTTTTGGCGGCATTTTTTATAGCTATATTACCCTATGGATATACTATTTTACGACCATTGCCTATTGTGTTAATTATATGGATTATACTCAATATTAAAAAGATAAATATACGGAGGTTTGTGATATTTATTCTATCTCTAATTGTTTTGGTGGCACCTCAGTTTACGAACATCCAATTGGTGGCACATGATTATTTTTTTGCAAGAGGCGAATCCTTGCTCGAGATATCTAAGGCTTCCGGGAAATTTGATACTGCAATATTTTTAGACAAAATAGGAGAAAACGTAAAGGATGTAATTGATCTTTTACTTGGGGAACATAAAGAAAAAACAAAAACATTCCTGGGGCAAAATATAGCAATGCCCACAGAAACAAACAGGGTCATTCTATATCCAACATTTTTGGTTCCTCTATTTCTGCTAGGTGTGATCCTGATGATGTATAGACTGATCAGAACTCGTTCTATCATATACTTGACACCGATACTTTTCTTTTGCCTAACCGTTGTTCCTAGCCTGATGTCAGGGGCGGGTGTACCGAATGCGGGAAGAGGCGTCCTGATAAGCCTCCCGGTGTATTTCTTTATTTCCTTTGCTATCTATACCATTGGGGAATTGCTGTTTTTACTGATTGGCATGATAAAACGGCAAAGGATTGCTGCCATGGGTAAAATTGCAATACCTGCCATTTTGGTTATTTTCGTTCTATTTACATGTGGGTATCAATTTGCAAACTATTTCTTTGTGGATAAAGATGAGATGCCCATTCCAGATCAGGCTCCCCTCACATTCTTAATTGATTACCTTAAGACGCACCCAAACGAAAATGTTGCATACTTTGAATTTGGTCCATTTGATGACTGGTCTTATGTAGCACCTAGAGTTGAGGGTGGAAAGCTTGTTTTGGATAGCCTCAGATCTAAGAAGCTTTACTTCCCGGAAAAAGAAACGAAAGACGAGTTTATCCAACTGTTGAATAGCGGATACTTCGATATCGTCATCTCGAAAAGTGAGCAATTAAATGACGTGGTATACCAAGGCATTAGCCAATACCCCTCCGAAGATAAAAAGTCTTTTAAGGTTTATTATCCCAAAAGAAAGTAAGCCGAATAAAGGAAATCTTTTGAACTAATCAAAAAATAAACGGCGGTAGCATAAACAGCTAACCACCTTACTTCTTAAATGAATTGATGCTATTTGATCTTGTGTGATAAAATTTGAGATATTGATTTAAAGTTCTTTGTACCTGTTTGATATACTATTTTTGCTATGTGTCCTGTTATATAAGCTGCGGCCATGCTATTACCACACATATTTTCAGGACTTTCCTGAAATTCATGCACTCCTATAATTCCATCAACGCCAAATGGAGCTAACCATATCTTATTATTATAGGAAAATTCGTTTTTCTCAAGTTCTTCTGAGCCTTTGACTCCAAAAACACCCTTTAAATGTGCAGGGTAGCTAATGCCTTGTAAGTTATCATGAGCTGCTACAACTAAAATATTGTTTTTATGAGCTTCTTTTATGATCTTTCTTAATGCAAAGCTATAGAAAAATGATCTTGTACCAAGGCTTAAATGAATTATATCTGGTTTGTTTTCCAGACACCAACAGAGTGAATATATTAAAATTCTAGCATCTGTTTTGAGATTTTCATTTAAAATATTAACACTTGTTAATTCAACTTTATCAAAAATATCTCTAATAATCAGTGATATAGCTGTTCCATGCATATTTTTAATTTCTCTTGTATTGTCTTGTGCAATATATGAATCTTTATTTATTCCGAAACCTGTAGAATTAGTAACATATTGATTTAGGTCAGAAATATTCTTATTAATTCCACTATCTACAACAAAAATTTTTACTGGGCTTTTAAAACAATTATTATTCATAAACACTCACCCTTTTAAACTCCTACAACTTTTGGAGATGATGTAATTGTGGTAATTTCACTTTTATAAAGTTTTTGATATATTTTATTATCTTTAATTAAGCTATTATGGTTGCCAAAACCTACAACCTGGCCCTTTGACATTACGATTATCTCATCAGCTCCTAAGACAGTGACAAGGCGATGGGCAATAATTAAAACTGTGTGCTTTGTTGCTATATGATCGATTGCTTCTTTGATCTTTATCTGCGATTCATTATCAAGGGCGGAAGTAGCTTCATCAAACAATATTATTTTTGCATTTCTAAGTAGTGCTCGAGCAATAGCCAATCGTTGTTTTTGTCCTCCTGAAAGTGTTACACCATTTTCTCCAAGAACGGTGTCATATTTATCAGGGAGTGAATTTATAAAATCATGTATAAATACAATCTTGCATGCTTCAATTAAATCTTTATCTGTTGCCTCTGGTGATGCAAGTTTTAAGTTTTCTTTAATTGACAGGGTCATAAAATATGGTTCCTGATGTACGATCGCGAGGTTCTCACGCAGAGAGGTTTCATCAATATCAAAAAGAGGAATACCATCAATAGTAATTATACCTTTTGTGGGTCGGTAAAACCTTAATATAAGGTTAAATAATGTTGTCTTGCCGCTACCACTTTGCCCAACGATAGCAATTTTTTTATTGGCAGGTATATTTAAATTTATATTGTTGAGAATTTTGGTTTCCTCATCATATTGAAATGAAACATTTTTAAACATAATGTTACCATTTACTTTTTTTAACTTTTGCTTACCAATTGGTTCAATACCATAATTTAAATTGTCAAGCAACCCAAATATACGTTCTAGTGATGTTAATATTTGTTGTATTGATGCATTTATTTGGGTTATACTCATCAGCGAGTTTGAAAACTGTCCGGAATATGCTGTAAAAGCAATAAAGTTCTCCATAGTTAGTGTACCCATGTAAACAAAATATCCTCCAACCAGCATAACTATTATTTCTGATGAAAAGTTTACAATTTGGGATAATATTTGTGAAACACTGCTTATAATATTTATTTTGAATCCTTTCTCCTTTAGGCTTGTAGATAACTCTAAAAAGTTCTTAAAACTGATTATATTTGCTCCTAAGCTTTTTATTTCCCTAATACCAGAGATGGTTTGATGGACGTGGCTAAAATAGTTATCATTAAGTTCGAAAAATTTTTCATTTTCTTTGCGGATTCTAACGCCGAATTTATGGTAAACTACAAAAGTTATAGGGAAACAAACAAGTACTAATAAAGCTAGATATATGTTTATACTAAATATTGCAATACCAACAATAATTACCCGTAAAATTTCAACACTGGTATTAATAAGCTGATTTGTTATTATATCAGCTACTCCACCGACATCACCCTCTAAACGCGACATAAAATCTCCAGTTCGCATTTTATCAAAAGCTTTTATTGGGAGGTTAAGTATTCTATTGTAAATATCTTTTTTAAGATCAAAGATTATTTGTTGACTTAAAAAGGATGTTAAATATGAACGCATGAAACCAGCTAATGTATTTACTACAAATACTATTGTAATAAGTAAGATATTATCTATGACTTTGGGGAAATTATTACCGAAAAGATTAACAATCAATTTTGCCCACAGCAATGGTTGAATAATATCAGTAATAATCCCTAATAGTATAGCTAGAAAAGCGAAGATAAATTTTATCTTATATGGTTTTATATATTTAATTGCTTTTCTTAAAAGGCTCATATCCAATTTGTTTATTAGCATTTTACTGACCTCCCGGATACAAATTTTCATCTTTTAACAGGCACAACTTTTCTCTTCATTTTTGTCAAGCATAATCTCATTCGTATGAAAATCTATAAAGTAACTATAACCTTCTGGTGATATCCATTGATATTTTTGTTGCATATCGCTCCACCATTTATCAAAAGAAACCTCAGTCTTCCCCATATCTAAAACAAGCTTATCATAGATTGAGCTTTTTGCTTCTTCACTTAGCAAAGTATTCTGATTTAATGAATACATTAATTCTACCAATCCGTTTTTTCTTTCATACAAACTTTCTATCTGCTCCTTTTCTTCATCAGTAACTGAGCCTATAATCCTTTTTTCCATTTATAATCATCCTTTCATGTATTGATTAATATTAAAGACATTTACTTTTGTTAAACTCATAAATTTTTGTGAGTGGATCCAGATAATCCACTGGTTCTAAATTATTTTCAAACGATTGGCCGAGCTTTTCAAGGCTTTGCTGAAGCTTTAGTGAGGTCCGGCGCTCAATGTGACCTGTAACACACTGAATCTTTGGGGGTGTATTATATTCACCTGTCATTTTCTTGTTTAAATATTTACACCTCTGACAGTGGTAGGCATCACACGCATTACAGATAGGAGCTCTGCCTAATCCCAGAAGTTCAGAATTCTTAATATTTATTCCCTCTTCAAGGCTTCCTATTGAGTCTTCCGGGTTATTGAAGTAAAAAGCGGGACAAATATATAACTTACCATTAGGTGCTAAGGCATAGCTTTTAATTCCTGCTTCACAATTTGCCATTCCTTTTAAGTAGAAAATGTCAGTGAGTACGTTCACTTCACCCAAATCACCTGTCAATTGACAGTGCTTAAAAAGTGTACAGGCTATTTTGTCCAACTCATGCTCATAAAGATCCAGATCATCCTTGCTCCAATATTCAAGGCCTTGAAAACTGATATTTACACGGCAGTCCGACTTTATTAAGGTTTCAACATTATGGCTCAAAAGACTGATATCCTTTTTTGTTACAAGTAGAATGCATGTCTCTGCATTTGTAATTTCCGGAAAATCAGAATTTTTATACACAGCGAGATCATCAGAATCAAGAATAGACAGTTCACCTGAAATTAAGTACCCATCCTTTTTGGTATTGGTCAAAAAAACCGGTATCATGTTATTATTATCAGCAAAAGTTATCCCTTTTGCTAAAGTTTCATCACTCATTTTATTTATGATTGAACCATTAAGGTGGCTGACATAACCACAGTGAGGAGTTATATCATCGGATGTAATAAATTGTAGATATAGACCGGGGCTAGTTTTACTCCTGCTTCTTTTTATTTTCTCATACTCAGAAGTAACTCCCGTAACCTCTTTAAATTTCGTCCAGAAGTAATCATTGGCACGGCAATTGGCCTTATGCATTTTGCATATAAAAGTGGCACGTTGATATATGGTATCACTATCAGCATTATCGTAGTTGCACGCCTGGCACCATGCACAATTGCTTGCAACTTTACAGTTTATGCACTCCTCCTTGCATTGATTTGGTACATTTAAGGCTAGAAAAGGCCTTACTCTGTCTTCATCAATCCCTGAATAAACATCTCCTACCTTCCATCCCTTATATTTGTTTAAAGAATAATCAGCAAAACGCACACAAGGGAAAAAGTTCCCCTCATAATCTATAGCAAGCATCTGCCCTGCACCGCAATAATTCATGCCTAAAGTTTCATCATCTAGAGGGTGACCTGTCCTTTCATTAAAAAAGCGGACACTGTAATCTTTCCACAGGCCATTATCTAGAATATAATCCGCAAGCTCATGCAGTTGACTTTCGAAAATCAAATCATCCCCTTCATTCCATACATCTTCAAATACCACGTTAGCTGGAATATTGTTAAGTCCCAGTTCCCAGAGATGAATAATACTTTCTTTCAGATAAGGTAAATCGGAGCTTGCAAAGGTTACTTTTGTAGATGCTCCCGGGAATTGCTGCTGCCATAGTGGCACATTTCTCACAACATCATCATAAGAACCCCGTCCATCGCAGTAAATACGGTTCATATCATGTTTTTCCTTGTTACCATCGATTGTTATGCTCACTGATAAGTGGAGACGGTTTTTGGCAATATATTGTTGTACTCTAGGATCATCGTATAAAATACCATTAGTTGAAAAACTGAACCGATAGCTATTAAACCATTCATGATTCATCAAGTACATTTGAATCTTGATATAGTCACTGATCCTGTCAATCAGATCAATTTCTAAAAATGGTTCTCCTCCAATAAAGTCCCATATTACAGATGGATAGTCTTTTACAAACTCCTTATTGTTTAAAACATAATCAACTGCTTCTTTTGCAACTTCAAAGCTCATTTTATTGACCTGGTTTTTACCTGTTAAATAACAGTATTTGCAAATAAGATTGCAATCTTCTGTTACTATGAATGTTATTGTTTTGGCTGAGCCACTCTTCCACTCTGGCGGCATACTACCCATTTCGTATGAACGGGTTGACTGGCTGCTCATAATTAGTTTCCTCCCTAAAATAATATTTTAGATATGTTAATCTATAAATTTTAAATGCACAATAATACGGAACAGAAAGCACTTTTGTAAATAAAGCTTTTTTTAAGGCATTTAGGCCATTTTAAAAAATAACGTATACAGCATTTTGGTCACAAAGCTCTCCATGGAAGCTTTTAGCTTCCCAACAGAGGAACCTTATTTTGCATTTCAAAAAATGTAAATTAATTTTTTTGAAATGGTAATTGACCAGTTATTTTTTTGGAATCACCTTAGTAAGTATTAATAATTAATACTTAAGATCTGGTATTGAAAATTACCAATCCATATTATGATATGTATAACCTCCACAGCTGCCTTTACAACCACCTTTACAGCGTCCAGAACAACTATTATGACAAGCTGTCTTACAACCACCTTTGCAGCCGCCATCACATCCGCCTACACAGAATGTCGAACAGCCATAACCTGCTACATTTTCTTTAACTTCTTTAATCTTCTTCGAATATAAACGTTTCATTTTAGAACTCCTCCTTAAAATTATATTATTTTGATCCTGCACCATATTATTGTGCAAAAATTAGCTGCTAAAGAGATTATAAAGTAATATATAGGCATTTGCTTTTTTGTGCTACCCTATGAAATTCAACCTTAATTGTTACGTAGATAAAATATCATATTACGAATTGTGTTGCTATATAAAACCATAATATCAAGCATATGTCATTAAACATTGAGCAACTTTCACTTTGGGGAGAAAATCTCATACAGTTGTAACGTTATAATAGAAACAGATATATGTTTAGCAAAAGTATTTGATCTAAACTTGAAATAAGCTCAATTTATTGGCAATTATAATGTTTAGTATAGTTAGAAAGGTCTTGTTATTTAGCATAATATATGGTAGTGTAATTCATATAAATTACATTTATCATATTGTGTTTAAGTGCATTGTAGTTGTATGTAAGAACGGGATGGTTTTATGGCTTCATTGGATATTACAAATGTAATATTGCAATCAGTAATTGCTTTATTACTATTAGCTCTTATTGTTTTTTCACTTACTAAATGTAAGAAATGTGTATTATTATATTCACTCGTTCTTTTACAATTAGATATATTATTTTGGACATTGTTTGGTATTATGCAAGTATTTACGCTCGACAAACCTGGATTTCTTCTGTTTGGCTATTTGAAATATCTATCAATATGTTATTCTGGTCTTCTTTTCATAATATTTTGTTATATTTATACAACAAAAAATATAAAAAATCTTAAATACTTGATAATAATACTAGGTATACCATCAACACTATGCTATATTGGGGTGCTGACAAATGAATTACATCATCTTTTCTTTATTGAGTTTAAATTTTATGGTCTCACTAAGTATGGAGTATTATTTGTAATTGAAACTATAATTTCATATTTATACTTCATAATAGGTTGTATTTTGTTAATAATACATAAGGTGAATCAGCCGAAATCTATTCAAAAACAGGTGCTATTTATTCTTATTGCATTTATTTGTCCTTTTATTATTAACGCAATGATGGTTTGTGGTATAATAAATTTTCATAAAATTGATTTAACAGTAGTATGTTTTGCTTTTACAATGATGTTTTTAACCATTGCCATAGGAAAATATAAGCTACTAAACATTATACCTATTGCTCTCGAGGAAATAACTCAAAACATGCATGAATCAATTTTAGTAATTGATTCATTTAATAATATAGTGTATACGAATAGGTCTTTGTTATTAAACTTTTGCTACAATAAAAAAAGCTTAATAAATGAGCCAATTACTAATTTTGTAAGTGGACTAAGGAATAATATTTATTGCAATGAGTTTAGTACAACGATACTTGATGCTATGGAATTTGGAACAAATGAATATTTATATGGTGAATTAAAGATTATGGAACCTCAACAAAAATATTATTTTGCATATGTTAAACCAATTTATAACTTAAAAAACAAGTTGATTGGAAGGGTATTCTCATTTAATGACGTTTCTGATTATAGGCAGTTAGTTGAAAAATTAGCTTTGTTTAAAGAACGGGATCGAATAGCAGTTGAAATGCATGATAATCTTGGGAGAACATTAACTTTATTAGGAGCAAATCTTGAACTGGGTTTATATGAGCTGGAAAATGCTAAAATAAATTATCCAGGTACATCAAAAGACAAGTTCTTCGAATCTCTAAATCTTTCCAAAGAAGGATTGAGGCAATTAAGATCTTTTGTATATGGTATTACAAATATCCAAGTAGATAAGCAAAAAGGCAAAAATTTAGTTGAATCATTAAATAATTTGTTTTCAAAGTATGCAGACCTTGGTCTCAAAATTGATTTTACTTTTAATAAAAAAAGCTTTTCTGATAATTTCATATATGATGCGTTTATTTGTAAAATATGTCAGGAAGCACTTACGAATACTATTCGCCATGGAAAGGCAAAACAAGTTAAAATAAGTCTTGATTTTGATATTAATGTGATTAAGTTAAATATAGTCGATGATGGTAAGGGATGTGCCGAGATTAAAAAGAATTTTGGCTTAAGTAGAATTACTGAATATGTTTCAGGAGTAAATGGCAAGATTCAACTAAGTTCGAAAAAGGATGAAGGTTTTAATATTTATATAGAATTACCCAATAATGTAGATTTACCTGAGACTAAAGAGGTACATAAATTATATAATGAGGTGATATTTTGATAAATGTTGTTATTGCTGACGATGAAACTATTTTACGTGAAAGTATAAAATATAGACTAAATAGTGATGAAAGCATTAATATTGTTGGTTGTGCTGGAAATGGATATGAAACTATTGATTTATGCGGAAAAGGCAATGTTGATGTAGTCCTTATGGACATAAAAATGCCAGAGTGTGATGGTATTGAAGCAACGAAAATTATTAAAGAAAAATATAGATTTATAAAAATTATCATATTAACAACGTTTACAAATGATGAAAGTTTTAGAGCTGCCATATCTAATGGTGCCGATGGTTACTTATTAAAGGATGTGACACCTGATATTCTGATAAATGCTATTAAAAATGTGCATAGTAACCTTAAGATAATTCATGATGATGTATTTCAAATGCTTTCAGAGGTGAAAGATACTGTAGGTGAAGAGAATCAACATATATACAAGCATGACTTAAGTGAAAAGGAAATTTCAATTGTACGATATATTGTACAAGGAAAATCAACACAGGAAATGTCTAAAGAGCTGTTTTTAAGTGAAGGAAGAGTAAGAAATTTAATAGCTGATATTTTAAGTAAACTAAAATTAAGAGATAGAGTTCAACTTGCTGTATACGCAATAAAAAATAAAATCGTATAATGTTCTTGCATTTTTTTATTTTACCATATAATCAACATATTTCCAATGCTGAAAGTAGCCATAGGCTCTAAGCTAATACAGCTTTTGATCAGGAAATTTAATTATATTGAGTTTTGGAGCTCAATAGGTAGATAATACAGTAGAATGATTTACAGCGATTGGGTTAAAGGCGGTGATACAGAAGAGATATCAAGGCGTGACAAATTTGTATTTTTGTATGTGACAAACAAAGGAGCACACATTAATTTAACCCAGAAAAATCATAATAATAACAGGCTCATGTTCTAATATCCTATTGTATTCAACAGGATTCTCAATTCATCAATATTTAACTGTTGTTTACTATCTGATAAGGCAAGTTCCGGTTTTGGATGTACTTCTACCATGATTCCATCGGCACCAACAGCTAGTACTGCTTTTGCAATTTGGTTAACAATGTCTTTCCTTCCGAGAGAATGGCTAAGATCAACAATTATCGGCAAATTGGTTTCTCTTTTTACTATAGGGATAGATGAAATATCTAATGTATTTCTGGTTTTTGTTTCAAAAGTTCGTATGCCTCGTTCACAAAGAATAATATTTCTATTTCCTTGCAATGCGATATATTCCGCTGCGTAGATAAGTTCGTTAATTGATGAACTCATTCCTTTTTTCAAAATGATTGGCTTATTTGTTCGTCCAACTTCTTTTAATAACTCGAAGTTTTGCATGTTTCTAGCACCGATTTGAAGAACATCTGCATACTTCTGAACTAGGTAAACATCTCGTGTATCCACTACTTCAGTAACAGAATATAGATTGTATTTATTACTAACTTCGTGTAATATTTTTAATCCTTCTTCTTTCAATCCCTGAAAATCATAAGGTGATGTTCTTGGCTTATATGCACCTGCACGAATAAACTTTACACCAGTGTCCCTAAGTGTTTTTGCAACTTGGTCCAAGTATTCAAAGTTTTCAACCGCACATGGCCCTGCGATAACAATAGGAAGTTGAGGATCAATATCAAACATCTCATTTAATTTTAGAAGTTTAACTTCACTTTGGGTACCAACCAGAAGTTTCCTTTCATTGTTTATTCCCATATAATTCAATGCAGTATGGAAGATACTTAAAAATACTTCCTTTACCATTTCATCAGGCAACGGTCCCATGTTTTGCTTGAGTATATCACTTAGCATTTCGGCTTCTCTTATGGGATCATAATAATCAGTGCCCGTTTCATTTTTCAGCGTTGTAATTTTCTGAACTAATGTGGCACGTTGATTCAGTAATTGAAGTATTTCGTTATTAATTAAGTTAATTTGCATTCTTAACCCAGCTAAATCATCCATCAGTGAGCATCTCCGTTCTTTTGCAAACCTTTTGGGAACATTCCATGGAATTAATCTGGTAGGTAACCTTGTTAATCAAACATTAAATGAGCCTGTGTATTTTAATAAAATTCCCCATCACGTTTCGCAACTTATAAAATTTAAGTTGATTATATCATTTAGTTCCTAAAGCATTCAATACAGCTAAATATAGGGCCATTATTTATACATAAAGAAGCATATGCCGATAAAGTGCGTTAGTGCTCCTAAAAATACGAATAAATGCCATACCATATGGTGGTATTTGAAACCTTTGCGTGCATAGATGGCAGCACCGGCAGAATATAATGCTCCTCCTGCAAGTATAAGCCAGAAAAGCAAAGGATTGGCTTTTTGAAAGAACAGCGGCATGAAAATAATAAGAGTCCAACCCATAATAAGATATATAGTTAGTGAGAATTTGGGCATTGAATTTTTCGAAATGGATTTGTAAAGTATACCGAATAGGACCATAGCCCATTGTATCGATAGTATAACAATAGCTTGCCACCCGCCTATTACAGAGATTGCTATAGGGGTATATGTACCTGCGATTGCTACATAAATAAATATATGATCAAATATTCTCATCACTTTTTTGTGCTTAGTTTCATATTCCATTATGTGATAAAATGTTGACATCAGAAACATAAGAAATATTGACACACAAAAAATAGTAACGCCAACAACATCGTATATTGTTTCGCCCTTGGTGTAGGCTACTATTGACACCCATGGCATGGAAAACAGTACAAGCAATGATGCTATACCATGAGTTATTGCATTTGCAACTTCTTCTCCAAATGTAAGTTTGATTGATAGTTTCGGCAATTGTGTATCCTCCTTTTAAAAAATAATCCTTGATTCAATTTAACATTTCTTAAGAGATATTTCAATGCCTTGAATTAAGTTGTGATATAAATTTGGTATTCTGAATGTTAGATTGATGTTCTTCTCTATGTTGGCAAAACAAATTTTCTTTAGATATTATTGTAAGAACTAAAGCGTGTGTAGTTAAAAAGTAAACGGCACTAAATTTTAGTTTTTATACTAAACTTAGTGCCGTTATTATGTGTATCGATAGATAATGTTATCCTTCGACTTTTTGTAAGCTTAAAGGTTGCTTCCAGGTGCTTCTTCTATGCTGTCATACCCTCTGACTCCATGTATTTTCCTTTGTTCCATAACCTTGTCAGAAATCAATTGCTTTACCTCTCTTGGTTTCTTAATGTTCAAAAGCTGTAATTCCTTATTTGTAGCGTCTGATGTTGATAGTTCTACTGTTCCTACTCTGAATATTCTCTGTCCTAAACTTAGTTTTATTCTGAAGTCAAGGATTCTAAACAGCATTACTTCTTCTTCAACCACATTCAGAAACCCCTTTGATAGTATAAGTCTATCCTCATACAACCTGTATCTTGTAAAGGATAAAGGCAGTCCAAATATGGTTCTTTTCCTGTCTTTCCATAAGATTGCTTGTTCCGGTAACTCTATTTTATTACCCATCTTATTTATTTCTCCTCTCCTTTAATTTGCTGCTACAAAATCCAATTCAATGTAAATCAATACTACATTACCCAAAGAGTGCAGAATTGTCGTATAATTGGGGGGAGTATTTATTTTTGATGCATGTTATATTAATGCTTTTAAGAACATTCTAATAAAGAAAACACTTTTAGTCAATGGGACCGCAAGGGTACTAACATTATAATTAAGTTCCCATTACTGATTAAGGAATGTTCTTTTATATATTAATAACTCAACTTTCCCACTTGAAAAAGTGAACTGAACCTTGAAAAATTAACACAGAAAGCACAAAAAAATATAAAGAACCGTGCCTTTTTTGATATAATAAATCTGCGAAAAAAACCATATCG
>JAEYYB010000018.1 GCA_023430975.1 Bacillota bacterium
CGATATGGTTTTTTTCGCAGATTTATTATATCAAAAAAGGCACGGTTCTTTATATTTTTTTGTGCTTTCTGTGTTAATTTTTCAAGGTTCAGTTCACTTTTTCAAGTGGGAAAGTTGAGTTAATAATTACTTGCCCCATTTCTCCATAATAAGAGCCAATGAGCCGTACAAAATGGAGTCATCTCCAAGCTTTGACTGGACAATCTCCGTACCTTCCAATACTGCAGGCATGGAGAATCTTTTGATCTTCTCCTGTAATGCCGGGAGCATATAACTACCCAGGGCCTCAAATACTCCACCACCAAGTATAAGCATATTAGGGTTGAATATATTTATCAAAGAACCTGCTCCAGCTGCAAGATAATAAACAGCCTTATCAACCACCTCTAATGCAAGTTCATCCTTCTCATCAATGGCCCTTTTTAATACTTTGCTTTTTATAATGGTTGTATCTTCACCCATTAGTTCCTTTAAGATAGTTTTTCTCCCCCTTAGCATTTGCGATCTAATTTCTCTCGTTATGGCAATCTTGCTGGCGTATGCTTCAAGACACCCTCTTTGACCGCAATTGCAATAAGGCCCTTCTGTATTTATGATCATGTGTCCCACTTCAGTTCCTGAATGTTTTGCACCTGCATAAAGCTTATTGTTTATTATTACACCGCCGCCTATTCCGGTTCCTACGAATATACCTACTACATTCTCCTTGCCTTTGCCGATACCATATTTCCACTCACCAAGAACACCCATCTTTACATCATTCCCTATGTGAAAAGGAACATTAAACCTTCCTTCAATCACTTTTTTTATATTATAGTTTCTCCAGGGAATATTAGGGGTAAAAATAATTTCACCCGTACTTTCATTTATTATCCCCGGTGCACCAGCCCCGATTGCAGCCAGACTTTCCCGGTCCATTTGCGACTTTATAATAAGCTCCTCAACAATACTGATAATTCTTTCTTCTATCTTCTCCCGACCTTCTTCTGCCTTTGTTTTCTTTTTTACTGTGCAAACGATCTTCAAGTTTTCATCAAAAACTGCACCTAAGACCTTTGTCCCACCTATGTCCAGGCATATATAAGCTTTCTTCATAAACATCAACTCCAATAAAATTTTGTACTCTCTTTAATTCTACAAAGCACCTGAAATATCCTTCAAGACTTCACTTGCCCATCACCCATATTACACCAATATTTCCTGTATTAAAAGTGATAAATCTATTACATTTGTCTTAAGCAAATCCCGTTGAACCGTTCGTTATTTGCTCCGCCAAATGTAAGATTATTAACACTTTTAATATACTAATATAGGCACAAATAAATTAAAGGCAAGGACTTTTCATAATCCCTTGCCTTAATCTTAAAATAGATAGGACTAATTAATATTTTATACCGATATCTTTCCTAAAATGTGCACCTGTAAACTTAATTTTCTCAACAGCCTGGTAGGCTTTTTCTATAGCTTTTTCCATGGTAGGTTCGAGTACCGTAACGCCCAGTACCCTTCCACCTGCAGTGTAGAATTTTCCATTTTCATATTTAGTACCCGCATGGAATACTACTGTATTGGAATCACTTTCTGCATCCGCAAGCCCTGATATTTCTATACCAGTGTCATATTTACCTGGATAACCGCCTGATGCCATAACAACACAAACTGCGGCACCATTTCTCCACTTAATATCAATATCACTTAGTTTCTCATCAATTACTGCATTGAATATTTCAACTAAATCACTCTCCAACTGAGGGAGAACAACCTGTGTTTCAGGATCACCAAACCTAGCATTGTACTCAAGTACCTTCGGGCCGTCCTTGGTTATTATAAAACCAAAGTAAATAACTCCCTTGAATTTTCTATTTTCCTTATTCATCGCCTCGATAGTAGGCTTCATTACTTTTTCCATGCAATAATTGGCTATCTCAGGAGTATATATCTTACTAGGTGCAAATGTGCCCATTCCACCTGTATTAGGTCCCTCATCATTGTCATATGCCCTTTTATGATCCTGAGAACTAACCATTGGCTTAATTGTCTTTCCATCGGTAAATGCCAAAATAGACACTTCAGGCCCAACAAGGAATTCTTCAATTACAACTTTATTTCCGGCATTTCCAAAAACCTTGTCATTCATCATGCTGTTTACAGCTTCTAAAGCCTGGTCCAAGTCCTGAGCAATTATAACACCTTTTCCTAGTGCCAGCCCGTCAGCTTTAATTACTAAAGGATATTCCTGATGCTTCAAATACTCCACAGCTTGCTCGTAATTATCAAATGTCTCATATTTTGCTGTTGGAATTGAGTATTTTTTCATTAAATCCTTCGCAAATGCCTTACTTCCCTCAATAATTGCAGCATTTTTATATGGTCCGAAGGCTCTGATACCGGCTTTTTCCAATTCATCAACCATACCTGCAGCTAATGGATCGTCCGGTGCAACAACTACCAGGTCAATCATGTTTTCTTTCGAAAATCTAACAATTCCGTCTATATCCATGGCTTTTATGGGTACACACTCAGCTAGCGTAGATATACCGCCATTTCCAGGGGCACAATACAATTTAGTAACCAATGGGCTCTGTGCTATTTTCCATATAATTGTATGTTCACGTCCGCCACTACCTACAACCAGAATTTTCATTGTTATCCTCCCCTTACTTAATGCTTAAAGTGTCTCATACCGGTAAAAATCATAGCTATTCCATGCTTATTGCATTCATCTATGGAAGCTTGGTCATTCATTGATCCGCCTGGCTGAATTATTGCAGTAATCCCTGCAGCAGCTGCCGCTTCTACACAATCCGGGAATGGGAAAAACGCATCAGATGCAAGTACCGCACCTTTTGTTCTTTCTCCGCCGTACTCAATCGCAATCTTAGCAGCCATAATCCTGTTTGTCTGGCCAGGTCCTACGCCTAATGTCTGCTTGCCCTTAGCCACAACTATACCATTGGATTTAGTATGTTTTACAACTTTCATCGCAAACAGGAGTTCCTCAATTTGCTTTTCATCCGGTCTTTTCTCAGTGACAAACTTTATTTCCTCTTTATTTACACATTCACGATTCACATTTTGAACCAGAAGTCCGCCTGCTACCTTTTTCATGTCGAAGCTTCCTTCCGGAACAGGTGCTCCAATGTCATCCAGTTTCATAATTCTAATGTTTTTCTTCTTCGAAAGAACTGTCATCGCTTCTTCCGTAAATGAAGGTGCAATTATTATTTCAACAAATATTTTATTTATTTCTTCTGCTGTCTTAAGGTCGATCTCTCTATTTGCAGCTATAATACCACCGAATATGGATACAGGATCTGCTTCATAAGCCTTTACATATGCATCATATATATTGTCGCTGCTCGCTACTCCGCATGGGTTGGCATGCTTTACTGCAACAACAGTAGGCTCGCTGAATTCCTTTAATAGCTCAAGAGCACCATTGGCATCGTTGATATTGTTATATGAAAGCTCCTTACCATGAAGCTGCTTTGCTGATGTTATGCACCCCTTATTTGCTCCTACTTCCTTATAGAAAACTGCTTTTTGGTGAGGATTTTCACCATATCTCATATCCTGAACCTTTTCAAATGTAAGAGTCATTGTTTCAGGGAAATTATCCTCTCCAATCTTTTCTCTTAAATATTTTGCTATAAGAGTATCATAATGGCATGTATGTTCAAAAACCTTATAGGCAAGTTTAAACTTTGTCTTTAATGATACATCCTTTGATGATTTTAATTCTTCTATTACTGTTATGTAATCAGAAGGATCAACTATTACAGAAACATCCTGATAGTTCTTTGCCGCCGCACGAAGCATTGTAGGACCACCGATATCGATGTTTTCAATTGCTTCATGAAGTTCAACATTTTCTTTTAGAACTGTCTGCTTAAATGGATACAAATTTATTATAACCATGTCAATAGGCTCTATGCCCAATTCTGCTATTTGTTTCATGTGATCGGGATTGCTTCTTATTGCGAGAAGCCCTCCATGAACTTTTGGGTGCAGGGTTTTAACCCTACCGTCAAGGCACTCGGGAAAGCCAGTGATGTCAGATATATTAATTACTTTTATTCCAGCATCGTTTAAGGTTTTATAGGTTCCGCCCGTTGATATTATTTCCACTCCCATACCCTGAAGCTCTTTAGCAAAATCTACGATTCCAGTCTTATCAGATACGCTTATTAAAGCCCTTTTAACCATATTAACTCTCCTTCTATAATCTTCTATAATCTTCTATATGTCTAGTAAAACATGTTTTCTCTCCACCATGTTTTGCTCTATATTTGTTACGATATTGCAAATATATATTAAAATTATTACTTTTTTACATCCGGCAAAATTTTGACTCGTCTTCCTTCCACCACAAGCCTCCCCTCAGAATAAAGCTTGATAGCCTCAGGTAAAATTTGCCATTCCACTTCCTCCATCACTCGTTTCTGTAAGCTTTCAGGAGTATCATCATCATTAATATGTACAGCTTTTTGAAGAATTATAGGTCCTGCATCAGCTTCCAGTTCAACAAAATGTACCGTAGCACCGGTTACCTTTACTCCGTATTCAATAGCCTTTTGGTGAGGGATCAGCCCATAATAGCCTTTCCCGCAAAAAGACGGTATCAATGATGGATGAACATTTATAATTCTATTTCTATAATGGCTATTGAACCTTTCTCCTAGTAAGGATAGGAATCCCGCAAGAACAACCAACTCAACACCACTCTTTTCCAAACTTTCAATCAGTGCGGCATCAAATTCATCCAGTGAGGAATAGTTCTTTCTTGATATGACCTCGGAAGGAATATTGTGCTTTTCAGCCCTCTTAAGAGCATACACATCCTTTTTACTGGACACAACAGTTACAACAGAACAGTTGCCCAGTTCTCCGCTGTCGATTTTATCCAAAATAGCCTGAAGATTGGTTCCTCCCCCAGAAACAAGAACACCTATTTTTAACATATATCTACTCCGGCCTCTCCCTTAATAATTTCACCTATGAGATAAGCTTCTTCTTTATCCTTATTGAGATACTCAAGTACTTCCTGTGCAATATTACTATCCACAGCCATTACCATTCCAATACCCATATTGAATGTATTGTAAATATCCCTTTCACCAATATTGCCAATGCTTTGCAACAACTTGAAAATAGGCAGTACAGGCCATGTTCCTTTATTAATCTTAACCCTCAAGCCTTGAGGCACCATCCTTGGAATATTTTCAATAAAGCCTCCGCCAGTTATATGGGAAATCCCCTTTATTTCATAACGATTTATCAAATCCAGTGCTGTTTTAACATAAATTCTCGTAGGCTTTATAAGCTCATCACCCATTTTACATCCCAATGCTTCAACATATTCCTGAAGCTTATCCTTTGAAGGATTAAGGAGCTTTCTTACCAGGGAATATCCATTGCTGTGAAGTCCGGATGATGGAAGTCCTATTAGTTTGTCACCCGCTTTTATGCTCTTTCCGTCAATTATCTTGCTCTTATCAACTATACCTACAGCAAAACCAGCCATATCATAGTCTTCATCAGCATAAAACCCAGGCATTTCCGCAGTTTCACCACCAATTAAAGAGCAGCCCGACATAACACATCCATCTGAAACTCCTTTTACTATGTCTGCTACCTTTTCAGGCTTGTTCTTTCCAACTGCAATATAGTCGAGAAAAAATAACGGCTCAGCACCGCTGCACACTATGTCATTTACACACATAGCAACACAGTCAATTCCTACTGAATCATGCTTATCCAGCAAAAAAGCTATTTTTAGCTTTGTTCCAACTCCATCGGTACCGGATACTAAAACAGGTTCGCTGTACTTGTCCTTACATAATGAAAATAAGCCTCCGAACCCGCCCAAGTCTGTCATAACTTCAGGTCTGAACGTCTTTTTAACATGGCCTTTCATAAGCTCAACGGCCTTATACCCAGCCTCAACGTCAACCCCTGCATCTTTATAGGTCGCCATTTTCCATCCTCCAAATTCAAAATTCTATAATTAACATTTCTTTTGTAAACCATCGCATGAAAATTTGTTACCTTCTGAAGGAACATACATAGGATAATTTCCATCAAAGCAAGCCTTACAAAACCTGCTTTTAGATCCTACAGGAGTACTTATAAGTCCTTCGATACTTAAATAACTAAGTGTGTCAGCACCTATCATTTCCTTAATTTCATCCACTGAATGGCATGCAGCAGTAAGATGCTGTCTCGAAGGCGTATCAATACCAAAATAGCAAGGCCATTTAACAGGCGGCGAGCTTATCTTCAAGTGAACCTCAGTCGCACCGGCATCCCTCAGTAATTGAACAATTCTTTTACTGGTAGTCCCTCTAACTATGGAATCATCTACCATTATTACTCTTTTACCTTCTACTGCATTCTTCATGGCATTAAGCTTTATCCTGACACTCATTTCACGTTTTCCCTGATCAGGCTGTATAAAGGTTCTTCCTACATATCTATTCTTAATAAATCCCTGTGCATAGGGTATCCCTGATTGTTCAGAATATCCTAAAGCAGCTGTAATTCCAGAATCTGGCACGCCAATAACCAAATCTGCATTAACAGGGTTTTCCATGGCAAGCAATCTTCCTGCTTCAAATCTGGCCCTGTAAACACTTGCCCCATCTATAAAGCTGTCTGGCCTTGCAAAGTATATATGTTCAAATATGCACAGTTTGGATTCTTTGGACAAATTAGTCTTTATGCTAACAAGTCCGTCTTCGCTGATTGCCACAATTTCTCCTGGTTCCACATCCCTTATGAAGTTTGCACCTATAGCATCTAGTGCACAGCTCTCTGACGCAAGGACATATGAGTCATCAAGCATACCTATGCATAAAGGCCTTATTCCTAACGGATCTCTTATTCCCAGCAGCTTTTTCGGTGTGAGAATAACAAGTGCATAAGATCCCTGTACTTCTTTCATCATCTCAGTAATAGCTTCCTCAATGCTGTTATTATGCCCTCTATATCTGGAAATTAAGTATGCCATTACTTCAGAATCAATAGTAGATTGAAATATGGCACCGTTTTCCTCAAGCTTTTCTCTTATTTCTGAAGCATTAACCAGATTACCATTGTGTGCTAAGGCCATTTTTCCATCCTTGTATTTAACCACAAGGGGTTGAGCATTAGCAAGAAGGCTAGCCCCGGTAGTGGAATAACGGACATGTCCGATAGCGGCCCTACCCTGGAGTCCATCAAGAATCTTTTCACTAAAGACCTCAGGTACAAGTCCCATGGCTTTATGATGGTCTATGTCACCCTCGTTGTTTACGGCAATACCACAACTTTCTTGCCCTCTGTGCTGCAGTGCATACAAAGCATAGTAGCTGAGGCTTGCCACATCATGGCCGTTATTGCTGAGAATGCCGAAAACTCCACATTCTTCTCTAAATTTATCCAGCCTAATATATTCATTCATAAACTTACTCCTTAAAATACCGACTTTATACGTCCTATATTATATGTCCCATTTTCCATTAACAAGCTTACTCTGCAGTGCCTGATTCTTTTCTTCAACCTTGGACGCCAGCTTCTTTTTAAATGCCTTCATCTCTTCTCTTAATCCCGGGTAACCTACTGACAGTATTTGAGCTGCAAGTATGGCAGCATTCTCAGCACCATCAATAGCAACCGTTGCCACAGGTATGCCGCTTGGCATCTGCACTATTGACAAAAGTGCATCCATTCCGTCTAATGTTGATGATTTAATTGGTACGCCAATTACAGGCAATGTGGTATATGCAGCTAATACTCCTGGCAAATGAGCAGCTTTACCTGCTGCTGCAATAATAACGTCTATTCCGTTTTCCTCTGCCTTTTTAGCAAATTCAGATGCTTTGTCAGGTGTTCTATGTGCAGAACAAACCATAACATCAACCTTTATGTTGAATTCCTGTAAAAGCTTGATACATCCTTTAAGTGTTGGTAAATCGGAGTCGCTGCCCATTACAATAGCAACTCTTGCATCTTTTGAAGAACACATGTAAACCTCCATAAAAATAATATTTTTTATAATAAATTTGAAAGATTAATTTTTAAGTATCAACAAATAATTATAAGGTCAATGTGACATTTCAAAAAAGCCGAATTAATGATGTTATACAAAAAATATTTGAACAATGTATTTTTGAAATGCCTAAAATTATAGTATCAAATCACTCTGCTGTTTGTCAATTTAAAGAGGCAATAATTACGAACATTTTTTGTTTTTTTTAAAATAATATTCGTAATTATTGCTTATATGAAAAGTGAATAATCTTTTACATTTGTCTATCGCAAACCCCGTAAAAGCGTTCGTTATTTGCTCTGACAAATGTAAGATTATTAACACTTTTCATATAGGTAGTTTAAAAAACAGCAGATTTATATCATTAATTAGCATATTAATCATCAATTATCCGAATATTACCTTTAAGGCTATCAAACTCAAGATCATTAACACAATTAAACTAGTCCTGCTATAAATGGCAGTGTAAATACACAAATTATAGTTGAAAAAAACACATTCTCCGTAGCAAATCTATAATCGGAATCATACTGTGAAGCCAATGCCGGAACAATTGTCCCACACGGCATGGCAAGTTGGATAACTATAATACCCTTAGCCATGGGGGATATAAAGTTTCCGGTAAGTTTCAATACAAAGAAAGCGAATAAAGGTATTATTAAAAGCTTAAACGTACTAAGGATAAGAGAAGGGTATCTTTTCAGCAAATCATCCTTACTATTAATTTTGACCTCTGAAAGTATCAGTCCAATAAATAGCATTGAAAGGGTAAAAGTTGTCTCTCCAAGCGGCTTTAACGTACCATAAACCACATCGTATACTGCTTTAACCGTTGTATTATGCTCTATAATGCCTTGTAAATTTATGATTATACATATTATTCCGAGAGTAAAGGCTATTGTATTGCCATTTATAAGATGCTTGAGATTGTCTTTCCAACTGCTCTTTTTATGCTTGTTTACCAAATAAATTCCCAATGTCCATAACAGAGTATCATTGGCAAGGTTATAGAACACTGCATATGTCAATGCCAGCTTTACGTTTGCAGGGTCATATACCGAGCTTATAAGCGGAAATGCCAAAAACACAACATTACCGAAGACAAAATGCATTCTAAACATACTTTTAGTTGCCACACCCATTTTAAGGCTTTTGCTTAATACAAAACCTATAAAAAAAGAAAATGCCATGAATATAAGTCCTAAAATATATATCCATATTCCATTGCCCAGCTCTTCATTTGTAATCTTGTTTCCCGCCAATGTGATAAAAATCAATACGGGTGCTGTGACTTTAACTACCACTCTTGATAATATAACACCGGAATTTTCCGGCAAATAACCTGTTTTACCCGCTATAAAACCAATGAATGCCAGAATCCCCAGCATAATTATTTTTATAGTCATTAAATACAACCTCCAAAATTGCCTTGCATATTTCGTTGTTAAAACGCAATAATATAAAGGGGTTTTTAAACCCCTTTTTTTGTACCAGTTAAATTATTATTCCCATTCGATGGTAGCTGGCGGCTTGCTTGTAATGTCATAAACAATTCTGTTAATATGCTTTACCTCGTTTACTATCCTGTTGGAAATCTTCTCTAAAATATCATATGGTATCCTTGCCCAGTCGGCTGTCATAAAATCCGTAGTCGTTACTGCTCTTAGGGCCAATGTATAATCATAGGTTCTTTCATCCCCCATAACACCAACACTGCGCATCCCCGTCAACACTGTAAAATACTGATTTATTTGTCTATCCAAACCTACGTTGGCAATCTCTTCTCTGAATATATGATCAGAGTCCTTCAGAATTTCCAGCTTATCCTTTGTAATATCTCCGATGATTCTTATTGCCAAGCCAGGCCCTGGGAAAGGCTGCCTCCATACTATCTCAGCAGGTATTCCAAGCTCCTCGCCCACTCTTCGTACTTCATCCTTGAAAAGATTCCTCAAGGGTTCAATTATTTCCTTAAAATCAACGTAATCAGGAAGTCCTCCTACATTGTGGTGGCTTTTAATGACCGCCGCATTTCCGACTCCGCTCTCAATAACATCTGGGTAAATGGTTCCCTGAACAAGAAAATCAACCTTTCCGATCTTCTTAGCTTCTTCCTCAAAAACCCTTATAAATTCTTCACCTATTATTTTTCTTTTGGTTTCAGGTTCCGATATACCTGAAAGCTTATCTAAAAATCTATCTTCTGCATTCACTCTTATGAGGTTCAGATCAAACTGCTCCTTAAATACCTGCTCAACCTGATCTCCCTCATACTTTCTAAGAAGGCCATGATCGACAAAAATACATGTAAGCTGCTTGCCTATGGCTTTATGAATCATTATAGCTGCTACAGATGAATCCACACCACCTGATAATGCACACAAAACCTTCTTATCTCCAACCTTTTCCTTAATTGCCTTTATAGACTGCTCAACAAAGGATGACATTATCCAATCTCCGGAACAGCCGCATACATTATATAAAAAGTTTCTTAAAACATCCATTCCTCTTGGTGTATGAGAAACTTCCGGATGAAACTGCACTCCGTAGAATTTCTTTTCTTTATTTTCCATAGCGGCATTACAGCAGTTAGCAGATGACGCAATGCAATCAAATCCTTGAGGAAGATTACTTACAAAATAAGTATGACTCATCCAGCATGTGGTATCCTTGTCTATTCCGCTAAAGAGTTTCCCATCAGTATTAAGAGTAATATCATTCTTGCCGTATTCCCTTTGTGCTGCTCTCTCAACACTTCCTCCCAGCATTACTCCCATTAACTGCATTCCATAGCATATGCCTAAAATAGGCACTCCCAAATTGAATATTTCCTTGTCACAGAAAGGTGCACCCGGATCAAGTACTGAAGCTGGACCACCGGAAAATATGATACCCTTTGGATTTAACGATTTTATCTTCTCAATAGAAACATTATAAGGCAAAACCTCACAATACACATCTGCTTCCCTTACTCTTCTGGCAATTAGCTGATTATATTGAGCTCCAAAGTCAAGCACTATTATCAATTCATTGTTCAAAATAACAACCCCTTACATTAATTACTTTTGTTAAATTTATAACATAATCACAAAGTGATTTTGTAGCCTTTTATCATGCATTTAATAATTATATAAGATTTCATTCATATATGCAAAGTATAATTTGACTTTATTGAAAAACAAATTTATGCGACTTTGTTAGCCATTCCTTATTATACGTTTTTAAGTAATGCCTTAGAAATAACGCTTATTCTCAAGGACAAAATCCCGACGATTTAACGGGGTTTTGGACGATGAGAATTGGATGTTATTTCTTAGCCATTACTAAACAAATGGCTGCAGGCACTGCCGTTAAGGTAATTGAATCTTAACCCCTGGTACCTGTTTTCTTCAAGCATTTTAGCTTCAATCATGTCATGAATTTTCCACCAGCTTGTCCCCCAGTTGCAAAAAAGGGATCTCTCCTTTGGTGCCCGCCCGATAAGCCTCTGGATAACAATCTCAGGTGATAAAAATTCAAGGAATGTAATAATTCTTTCTATATACTCCTCAAGAGGCACAGGCTCAATTAGTCCCTTTTTATATAGGTCTCCCATCCCTGTGCCTTCCAATATATACATGGAATGGCACTTTACCTGATCTACCCCCAAAGCAGATATTATCCTTGCACCCTCCGTCACATCATCCATGTTGTCCATTGGAAGATCAACTATATAATGGGCACATGTCATAAGACCATAATTCTTTATACGAATTGCCGCATCTATAAACTCTGCTAACAGGTGGCCCCTGGAAATCACCTTCAGTGTGTGATAATTTACAGTCTGTAAGCCAAGTTCAATAACAATATCTATATTTTTTTTGTTTTTTATTTCCTGCAAAAAAGAAAGCTGCATGTCATTTATGCAGTCAGGTCTGGTAGAAATATATATGGCAACAACACCATTTGCACACGAATCATTAATGTATTCTTTAAATTTTTCCATAGACAGATAAGTGTTTGTATAGTTCTGAAAGTATATGATAAACTGCTCAGCCTTATACTTTTCACCTATATACCTGGTATTAATCCTTATTTGTTCCTCAACAGAAAGCTGGTTGGAAAGGTTTTCAAATCCTGCCCCTTCCTCACCGCAAAAAAGACACCCGCTATTTCCGATTCTGCCATCCCTGTTAGGACACGTAACGGGAATATTAACGGGTATCTTATATACCTTAGTGCCATATTTTTTTCTTAAATAATCCGAAAACTTGTTATAAGACATATTAATTTCCTTTGTACCTGTTTTTCGTGCCTTGTGTTTCTACATTAAAAGTGATATATCTATTACATTTGTCTTAAGCAAATCCCGTTGAACCGTTCGTTATTTGCTCCGCCAAATGTAAGATTATTAACACTTTTAATATACATCCATGTGCCTGTTAACATGTTCATAAACCGATATAAGAGGCATTCCCGTCTTATTTGCAATATTTCTGCAATCCTCATATTCCGGAGTCACCTTCTTAATATCTCCTCTGGTGGATATTTTTACCCTCACATCACCAATAACTGTATTTACCTTTATTACTTCTCTTTCCATAACATGCCTTTTAACAGCACTTCTTCTAACCCCAATAGTAGAAGTTTCTCTCAATATTATATCTGCCATTTTCTCTTCATCCTGCTTTCTGCATAATACAGACAGCATGTAGGCCGGACGGTTCTTCTTCATATAGATAGATGTATAAAATACATCTGCTGCACCGTTTTCAAAAAGCTTTTCCATGGTAAATCCAAGAATTTCGGAAGTTGTATCATCTATATTGGTTTCCAAAAGCACCATATCCTCCATAAGGCTGTCATGGCTTAAAATGGTTCCAATAACCACTCTCAATGCATTTAGCCTTCCTGTCTCTCTTTTTCCGAAACCATACCCTACCTTGTCGATGATCATGACAGGCATGCTGCCGAAATTTCTGCACAATGTCTTTACTATCCCTGCACCAGTTGGTGTAATGAGCTCTGTTTTAACATCCTCAATAACCAAGGGAATCTGGGAATTCGCCAGAATTTCCATAACAGCCGGCACCGGAACGGGTATAACTCCATGGGCACACTCAATAAATCCCTGACCATCATGAAGTGGAGAGCAATACACATCTCTAACACCCAAAAGGTCAAGGCATATGGAGGTTCCAACAATATCTACGATGGAATCTACTGCCCCCACCTCGTGAAAATGTATCTCATTAATATCTTTGTTATGAACCTTTGCCTCAGCACGTGCTATTTCCCTAAATACCCTTTTACTCAACTTCTTAACACTTTGCTTTAAAGTGCTTGCATCGATAAGTGCCTCGATGTCCATAAGATTTCTTGCATGATGGTGTTCGTCAGCATGTTGGTGATTATGCTGACACTCATGGTTATGCTCGTGGTTATGCTCATGGTTATGCTCATGGTTATGTTCGCGGTTATGTTCATGATTATGCTGATTATCATGGCTATGATCATGATCAATTTGATGCCCATGATTGTAGTCATGGCTCATTGCCGGCTCCATTTTTAAGTGGCCGTTTTGTTCCATACGTTTTACTATGTTATCATACTCTTCATTCACAGCAACATTAAAATCAGTGCCGGCAATTCCCTGCCTTGTTGTCTTTTCAATAAAGACTTCGTAACCTCCCAGGTTTAATTTCCTTAACTCCTCCATAAATAGACCCTTATCAATTCCCAGATCCAGCAAAGCACCGACTGTCATGTCACCGCTTATTCCTGAAAAACAATCAAAATAAAGAACCTTCATATCCGTTCTCCTTATTATAATCTATTTATCATTGCCGCTAAAAAACCTGCTCCGAAACCGTTATCAATATTTACTACTCCAATTCCGCTGGCACAGCTGTTAAGCATTGTTAAAAGTGCTGATAAGCCTCCAAAATTGGCCCCATATCCAACACTGGTGGGAACTGCTATAACAGGCTTGTCTACCATACCTGCAACTACACTTGCAAGGGCACCTTCCATACCTGCTACAACCACCAATACATTAGCCTTCAGCAATATTTCTGATTTTGCGAACAACCTATGTATTCCGGCAACCCCAACGTCATAAACCCTAACTACCGAATTACCCATAGTCTCTGCTGTAACAGCTGCTTCTTCTGCAACGGGTATATCCGACGTTCCTGCAGTGACAATCGCTATGGTTTTTTCTGATTTTAATATTTCTCTTCTTTTAACTACTATGATTCTGGCACTCTCATAATAAACTGCATCTTCTGTAATATCTTTAACCTTCTCGAAAACTTCCGGATTGGCACGAGTGGCCATTATATTATTATTTTTCTCCATAAGCTTTAATATAATTACCTTAATCTGTTCATTTGTCTTACCTTCACAGTATACAACTTCAGGGTATCCATTTCTCAGGTTTCTATGGTGGTCTACCTTGGCAAAACCCAAATCCTCAAAAGGTAATGTTTTAAGCTTTTCGACCGCTTCATCAATATTTACCTGTCCGTCCTTAACTTTTTTAAGCAAATCTTTTAAGCTCTCAATTTCTATGGCCATCATCCCCCTTCCATGCTTATACTGTTTTCCCCTAAAAGACTGTTTATTGACTGTCTGGTCTTATCATCAATACTTCCTTTTTCCAAAGCCAGATCAGCTGTTGCAATGCCCATAATCCTGTAAATTTCCCTCTCCAAATAACCGCACTTCTCATTTAATGCTTCAGCATGTCCCCTTATTACATTGAGATCTCCTCTGGATATTGGTCCTGTAAGAGATCTGACACTTCCCAATTTTTCAATATTATCTACTGTCCCCTTCAATAAAGGCATAAACGCATTAATACCTATATCATTTTCAACCTTTATAGACTTTAACAGCTTTTCTACTGTATGGGAAAGAGTAACTGTAAAATTGGATATTATACATGCACAAGCATGATATATCGGCTTATTTGCCTTCTCAATACTTATAATATTTCCATTTAAAGCATCAACTAAATACTTAGCAATAGAATTTATTTCACAGCATCCTTCAAATCCGAAGTAGACCCCTTCGAATATCTTTTGAACCACTGATGTACCGGCAAATGTTTGAATAGGATGTAAAGAGCCTGTGTAAGCCCCTAACCCTGCCAGATCAACAAGCTCGTCTGATGTAAGGGCACCGCTCATATGGAAAAAATATTTATTTTTTATATCTTTTACATTTACACACTGTGATATTTGCCTTGAAACATTTCTTATTTGAGAATCAGGTACAGTTATAAAAATAATATCCGAACTTATTACCGATTTACTCAAATCATTACCAAGGCAAATTTCCAGCTTTCTGCACAGGCTTTCTTGTGAAGTACCTCCGATGCTATAAAGCCCTGAAATGTTAAAACCCTTTGATTTCAATGCTATAGCAAGGCTGCTTCCAAGTTTGCCTGTTCCAACTACACTTATGTTTTTTAAAGTCATGACTGCACCTATACTAACTGCTAATTTTTATCCACATTGATTGATAGGAAAGAGTTTATGAATCCATCAATTTCCCCGTCCATAACAGAATTAACATCTCCAATTTCAAAATTGGTTCTATGATCCTTTACGAGGGTATATGGACAAAATACATAGGACCTTATTTGGCTTCCCCATGCAATATCCATTTGAATACCCTTCAAATCTTCTATTTTTTCTTTCTGCTCACGTTCTTTAAGCTCTAACAGCTTTGATTTAAGCATCTTCATGGCAGTATCCTTGTTTTGAAACTGGGATCTTTCCGTCTGACATGCTACAACAACTCCGGTAGGTATATGAGTTATTCTAACCGCAGATTCAGTCTTGTTAATATGCTGTCCCCCTGCTCCGCTGGCCCTGTATGTGTCTAATCTTAAATCCTCTGGATTGATATCAACTTCCACATCATCATCAAGCTCAGGCATTACATCCAATGACGCAAATGAAGTATGCCTTCTTCCCGATGCATCAAATGGCGATATTCTGACCAGCCTGTGCACTCCTTTTTCCGACCGCAAATATCCATATGCGTTTTCACCTATAACATGGATAGTTACACTTTTAATACCGGCCTCTTCACCATCTAGAAAATCCAGTATCTTCACTTCATAGCCTTTCGTTTCAGCCCATCTGGTATACATTCTTAAAAGCATTTGTACCCAGTCCTGTGCTTCAGTACCTCCTGCTCCTGCATGAAGAGTCAATATGGCATTATTCTTATCGTACTGACCTGTAAGGAGCGTTTCCAATTTAAGTTTGTCAAGTTTCTCCTTTAAAGTTTGAATACCTGAAGAAACCTCACTTATTATACTTTCATCCTCTTCTTCAATTCCCAGCTGATTTAATGTCTTTATATCCTCTAAATCTGCAACAAGGCCTCTATAGCCATCAACCCTGGCCTTTAAGTTTTTAAGCCTCTGCAGTACCTTCTGTGAGTTTTCTAAATCATTCCAGAACTCAGGTTCTGATGCTTTTTGTTCCAGCTCCGCTATTTCATCATCCATTGTGGCGATGTCAAAGTGAAGCCCCCATTTCTCCCAGTTCTATTGTCAAAGCTTCGATATTAAGTTTGAATTGTTCAAGCTCTAGCACTAAAATCTCCCCTTTATATTTTATTTTTTATCACTTAACTCATAGGCAAAAATAATTGCTTCAGCTAATGCTTTAATTGGTGTCCGTGTATCCATACTCTTTTTTCTCATTCTCTCATAGGCATCATTTTCACTTATGCCTTCTCTCTCCATAAGTATCCATTTAGCCCGTTCAACTGCTTTTCTTGTTTCATAGTTCTCAGTCATTTCACGAAGCCTTCTATCTAGCTTTAAAATTCTTCTAAAACTTAATAGGGCCATTTCAACTGTATGGATAAATAGCTCCTTACTTAAGGGTTTGGGACAAAGAGTCACTATCTTTGATTTTTCCTGTAAATCTTCAATCTCTACATCTTTATTTTGACCAACCAATATACATGCACACAGCATTTCATCATCTATTGTTTCTATAACAGGCATAATGTCACGTAACTGCTTTCCCATATCTATAACAACAAAATCCGGATTATAACTTCTTATAAGCCTTAAAAGTGAGATAGAATCTGAACAATTTCCCAAAAACGTAAATCCGTAAGGGTTAAGAATGTTTCTTATGGAAATCTGACTAGGGTTGTCAACAGCTGCAACTATATATTTTTCACTTGACATTAAATATCCGCCTTTCAAGTTATTAACGGTATTTTAACTTTAATATTTAATATATCAGATTTTATTGATAATTAAAAGTACATATTCCATTTAATTTAGTTATCAACAAAAATAGCCCTCAAATCATACATTAATAAATACTACATTATTATAACTAATAATTATTTATTTCCTTTTGTCGTGTATTCAAAACATTAAAAATTCTTTAAAAAATTATTGAAATAGATATTGCACAATAAAAAACATTCTGCTATAATGAAGGAAAGTTGAATATTTTTTTCAAGTAAGTAAAGATGCTTACCCGTATTTTAAATACTGGTGGGCTTTTTTATTTTCAAATTAGTAACGAATCCCATCGAAGTGATTCTCATTTGGAGCTCCAATAGAAATTATCAATGTCGATAATTCCAACTTTCATTTTAATCATGAAAATTACAAATTCAAAATTAATGGAGGAATCGATATGAACAAGAAATTTATGTCCTTTTTATTAAGTTTATTAACAATTTTAAGCGTGCCCATGATGATTTTTGCCGAGGGAGAAGCAAAAATCGACACAGGCGATACTACCTTTTCTATTATATCAACAGCACTTGTATTTATTATGACACCAGCATTGGCCTTCTTTTATGGTGGTATGGTGAGAAAAAAGAATGTACTTAACACAATGATGAATTCGTTTGTAATGATTGGATTGATCTCTATCCAATGGGTTCTTATAGGCTATACACTTGCATTTGGTCCTGATAAAGGCGGTTTAGTCGGTGGTCTTGACTTCTTTGGATTTAGCGGAGTAGGTGCAGAACCCAATGCTGATTACGCAGGAACAATACCTCATGGAGCTTTTGCAATGTACCAAATGATGTTCGCAATTATTACCCCCGCTCTTATAACAGGTGCTTTTGCTGAAAGAATGAGATTCTCCGCATTTTTATTATTTACAACACTTTGGGCGACACTTGTATATGACCCTCTCGCACACTGGGTATGGGGCGTTGGAGGATGGATTAGAAACCTTGGTGCTCTTGACTTCGCAGGCGGCACTGTAGTCCATATAAGCTCCGGTATAGCAGGTTTGGTTGCTGCACTTGTTTTAGGAAAACGTAAAGGCTATAAGGTAACACCAATGATCCCTCATAATATACCATTTGTCCTTTTGGGTGCTGCAGTATTGTGGTTTGGCTGGTTCGGTTTCAATGCCGGCAGTGCATTGGGAGCAAATGGGCTAGCAGTTAGTGCTTTTATCGCCACTAACTCAGCAGCAGCAGCAGCACTTCTGTCATGGATAGTTGTTGAATGGATACATCATGGAAAACCTACTTTGTTAGGTGCTGCCACAGGATGTGTAGTAGGATTGGTCGCCATAACACCGGCAGCCGGCTTCGTCACACCATTGGCTGCAATCATTATGGGACTTTTAGTAAGCCCGTTAAGTTACTTTGCTATAAGTGTTCTTAAGCCCAAATTCGGATATGATGATTCCCTTGACGTATTCGGATGCCATGGAATAGGCGGTATATTTGGTGCTTTGGCAACAGGAGTGTTCGCATCAAAAGCTGTAAATCCAGCAGGTGCTGATGGTTTACTTTATGGTAACCCCGGACTTCTTGGAGTTCAAGCTATAAGCGTTCTGGCAACTTTAGTATTCTCAGGAGTACTTACATTTGTTATACTTAAAGCAATATCTCTCTTTGTTAAGCTTCGTGTTAGCGAATCTGACGAAGAAGAAGGTCTTGATGTATCTCAGCATGGTGAAGATGCATACCCTGACTTCGCTACAGAAGAAGGTATTGCATTATAATATCTTTGAAAATCTGTCTAAGGAAATTGTGGTGTTAGCTATTATCTACACCATAATTTCCAGGACATAAAAATAAGAGGTGGGGAAAATGAAAAAGATTGAAGCAGTTATTAGGCCAGGTAAACTGGAAGACATTAAGGAAACTCTCAGCAATTTCAATATTCATGGACTGACAATCAGTCAGGTTATGGGTTGTGGGCTTCAAAAAGGCAGAAAGGAATATTATCGAGGTACGGAAGTTACATTAAATCTTCTTCCAAAAGTAAAAATTGAAATAATCACAAAAGATAGTCATGTGGAAGAAATAATCAGTCTTATAACGAAAGAAGCAAAAACCGGTGAAGTTGGGGATGGAAAAATATTCGTATATGATGTAGAGGATGCAATAAGAATCAGAACCGGCGAAAGAGGCGAATCAGCCATTTAGGGATATTAATGAATAACTCACATTTGCAAGGCGGAAGTTATTCTGTAATTATTCCTTAATATAAATTATAAGATAAAACACTTAAGTCCGGACTTAAGTGTTTTATCTTTATATATTAAAGGTGATAAATCTATTACATTTGTCTGTCGCAAATCCCGTTGAACCGTTCGTTATTTGCTCCGCCAAATGTAAGATTATTAACACTTTTAATATAGCTAACAGGCAACATAGTGTAATATTTGTTTATAGGAACACATACCTGCCCTCAAATGTTATATTCTCTCCACTTGATAAATACACTCCACTACCATTGATTAGATTAAAGTATGTCTTACCATAAGACTCGGTAAATATCGTCGGCAAATTGTCGGGTATATTTTTAAATGTTCCAATGCCTTTGTTTTCATTTATACTGCAAAAAAGCATATGTTTTTTATCTTCCGACCAAAGTGAAAAACTGTTTATTACTCCTACATCTTTTTTAGGTCCTGATTGTGAATATTTTTTAATTGAATTTAAATCACCATCGTTATATTGAATTCCGCCTTTCCACTCGTAGTTTTGTGTCTGAAGGCCATAGTATTTCATAACAAGTATATCCTCTAAAGCAGTAGTTTTTACGTTAATATTAAATTGTCCATTATCCGCCTCTATCTGTATTTCTTCTCTTAGTATACCCCTTTCAGACTTTAAGGTATTATACCCCTGAATCAAATTGGTTATTTGTATAATAACTGCTCCATTTGTTACTATATTATTTTTTACAATACCATCTTTTGACTCTACATCGAATATAAATGTCGTACCTGTTTTGTAGTATCTATTGTCACGTTTAATACTATGCCAACCGCCTGTAAATGCACATCCTCCTCCATCGCCATTCTCAAGTGCCTTAACCATATAAGGCCCCAACCAATCGGTACACGCCTGCATAAACAATTGAGCTTTTTTTCCTATAAAAGGACTCACTTCATTAGTACTGTTTTTTTCCAGATAAATTTTTTTAAAGTTCACCATTTGATTGATACCGCATTTTCCAATAACAACATGCATATCGGTATCTTTCTGATATCTAAAGGAAATGATCACATCATCTCCCTGTTTTATTACCTTTTGAATAAAATTGCCTTGATCGGCAAATGATATTGAATGAGAGCAAAAGACAGAATAAATTATTGCTAAAAATACTATTACGCTTTTACATCGTGACATAATTTAAAATCTCCTTAACATTTGTGCAATATACTATATGTTTTGCAATAACCATTTTACAGTTTTGATTATTGCGAAACATTTTCCTCAATTCATATGTTGCGAAAAATTCATTTTTATAATGCAAATGCAGACCATTCAACTGCATTTTCTAATGTAAAATATTTTTCGTAACATATATTAAAACACTCTAACATTTAACCGTTATAAGTTTAGAATCTCCCGAATTTATTATAGTATTTTTGAAATATAATAAAATAAATTGGCCTTTTTGTAAATAGATTGAACAAAACCACGATGTGATTTTTGCACCCTTGATGTTGCCGTGAGAAATTGCAGTGTAGAATTCGCCATAATTTCCTAGACGTGAACAAAATCGGGAGATTAACCCATATGGTCAACCGGCCGAATATATCTGGTAATTCTTTATTCGTTATTTAAGTAATAATTATATTCATAAAATGTTAATTAATTATGCTTGTTACTTTTAAAAGAGCTTATTAAAGGCTCTAAAGCTAAAGGAGGCATACCTGATTCCTGAATCTTTTTAGCCAGCTTCAAATATTCTATACTGCTGTCTTTAAATATCCATTTTCTTAATTCTTCATCAATAAGCCCCATTTCTCCCTTTGCCTCTTTATTTGCATGATTTGCATTGTTAAGCTCTTCCTCTCTCTTATACAATTCTCTTTCTTTCTCATAAGTAAATAAAGTATTATGAGTATAGAAAAAGGCCTCCCTAACACCTGCATATTTTGCAATTATTTTCAATGTGGCACTAAAGGGCATCCTTTCACCTCTAGCATACAGCTCAAGCATTTCTGGAAATATCATTGTGCCCATCTTCTTGCTGATACTTTCGGACATTTCCTTAAAGGTCAAACTGCCTCTTATTAAATCAATATTCCTGCCAACAGTTAAAGCGTTGACATCCTTACACTTTACCCTGCCTAGCAAATAATCTACCGAAACACCAAAGTAATCTGCCAATTTTTTGAGAACATCATAATCAGGTTCTCGCTTGGCAAGCTCATATGAAGCAACAGCTTGACGCGTCAAGCCTAAATATTCGGCAATATCCTTTTGGGATAAACTCTTTTCTTCCCTCAGCTGCTTCAACATCCTCGAAAAATCCACTTTTGTTTCACCTCAAAAAGTATTCTTCCCAATATAAAAAACTCTCTAGAAATCATAATATACCAAAATAGTACACCAAAGCAACATTTTGTTTGCAAAAATTCCATTTTTTATTGACAGCAACGTTCTGTTGCCTTAAAATTAAAATAAGTTATTATTGTTGATATTCTATCACAAATTAATTGAATATAAAATACTGAATTTGATTTAAGAAGCAATGGGTTTTTGGAGGTTTTTATGTTAGAACAGTTAGAAGAGTTGCGTAGCAAGCTGTATGAAGTAATGGATACAGGTAATACCGAAGACATATTAAGAATTAGCCAAGAATTGGACGATTTAATTTTATTCTATACAAAAAATAATTTTAAAAACATTAATGTAAAAGCGATCACTAATGCCTAATAGTAGCAAATGCAATATTTTTCTATAGGTTATTGGGGTTGTAGTTTAAAATTAGTTCAATGGCTATGGCTACTCCATTTTCATCATTTGTTGCGGAGATAAAATCAGCGATTTTCTTAAGTGATTCGTCAGCATTACCCATCACGATTTTGTATTGGGATTCTAATAGCATAGATAAATCATTTTCACTATCACCCATAGCAACAATATCATATCCTTTGTACTCGTTGCTCTCACTTACAATTGCCAAGGCCTTGCCCTTATTAACATTTTTATTTACCACTTCAATGTTATCGTCGCCGGAACACATCACACTCACTGTATCAATTCTTTCTAAAAGACTCCTAACTTCACTCAATTGCTCTGGGTCCTTAGAAACCATCAGAAATTTGGATACGTTTTGACTGCTATTCTTTACAACTTCCATAAAATCAGATATAACCCTGATGTTTATCCTGTATTCTTCGGGAACCTCAGTATTCTCAATCCAATATAGAGGCGTAGGGCATTCATCCATTTCAGTAAACATATCGTGATCAATATAAGCATGGAAGTATATTTTCTTTCTCCTGCATATATCAATTACTTTATAACAATCCTCTTTTCTTAGGAAATTGGAATATAACAACCTTTCTGTTGCTATATCCCTTATTTCCGCACCGTTACAGGATATTAGAGGCCCATTGATACCAACCTCATGAGCAAACCTCTTAGCTGATTTGAACACCTTGCCTGTGCAAATTATTACCTTCAGCCCTTTTTCTTCTGCACTTCTAATAGCATCTCTGTTTTCCTTTGAAATTTTCTTGTCACTGCTTAAAAGCGTACCATCCAAATCGATAAATATTAATTTACGCATATATCACCATTTACTTTTTTAATGAAGTCACAAACTTTTCAACTCGCTTCAATGCTTCTATTATATTGTCAACGGAATATGCATAGCAAGCCCTTATAAAACCTTCACCGCCCGCACCGAATGCAGTTCCCGGTACTATAGCTACTTTTTCCTCTGAAAGCAGTCTTTCACAGAATTCTTCCGACCTTAAGCCGGTTGATCTTATACAAGGAAAAACATAAAAAGCACCTAACGGCTCAAAGCATTCCAAACCTAATTTCCTAAAGCCGTCAACCATTACTCTTCTTCTTCTGTTATACTCTCTCCTCATCATCTCTATATCGCCGTCACCGCTCTTCAACGCTTCAATAGCTGCGTATTGGGCAGTTGTCGGAGATGACATTATAGCGAATTGATGGATCTTATACATTGCCCCAATCAAATCTGGATGCCCACATGCATATCCAAGCCTCCAGCCAGTCATTGCATAAGATTTTGAAAATCCATTAATTATCAATGTTTTATCTTTCATCTCAGGATAGCTGGCAATTGACACATGCTTTCCTTCATACGTCAGTTCTGAATAAATTTCGTCAGATAACACAACAATATTCTTATCTTTGAGGACATCTACAATTCTATCCAGGTCCTCCCTTGTCATTATAGCACCTGTAGGGTTATTGGGAAACGGTAGTATCAGAACTTTAGTCCTTGGAGTTATTGCCTTTTCAAGAAGCTCCGGTGTCAATCTGAATTGATCCTCTACTCTTAAATTAATTATTACCGGCGTAGCACCTGTAAGAATTGTACAAGGTTTATATGCAACAAAGCTGGGTTCAGGTATTATTACCTCATCCCCTGGCCCTACCAGGGACCTCAATGCTATGTCGATAGCCTCACTTCCGCCTACTGTAACAATTATCTGATTTTTGGGATCATATCCCACATTAAATTTTCTTTTATAATAATTTGATATTTCAGTCCTAAGCTCTATAAAACCGGAATTAGGGGAATAATGGGTATGACCCTTTTCTAAGGAATATATACCCGCCTCTCTCACATTCCACGGCGTTACAAAATCAGGTTCTCCGATACTAAGGGAAATAGCATCCTTCATTTCGTTGACCAGATCAAAAAACTTCCTGATCCCTGAAGGAGGGATATTTTTTATGGTTGGAGTAATCATATCCGACATTTTCATAATATTATTGCCTCCCTGTCATCCTTAGTCTTCTCTTCAAAAATAGTTCCCTTATCTTTATATTTCTTCAATACGAAGTGGGTTGCAGTGCTCAATACATTTTCCAATGGTGCGAGCTTCATTGCAACAAACAATGCCACCTCCTTCATCGTTTTTCCTTCTACTATTACAGTTAGGTCAAAGCCTCCTGACATTAAGTAGCAAGCCTTAACCTGAGGGTATCTGTAAATTCTTTCCGCTACTTTGTCAAAACCTTCTCCTCTTTGCGGAGTGACTTTAAGTTCAATTAATGCAGTAACACTCTCTTTGCCTGTTTTTTCCCAGTTGATCATTGCCGTATAACCAGCTATTGTGTTGTCCTCTTCGTAATTCTTAATAATTTCCTTTACTTCATCAACAGTCTTTCCAAGCATAACTGCCATTTGCTCCTCGGTCAATTTGGCGTTATTCTCCAATAGTTCTAAAATTTCTTCCATAGCCACTCTCTCCTTTTACATATATTTATATTGCTCTTTATGAGAATCTATTAAATCATTAATATTATTTACACAAACCGTCTCTTTATATAAAACAATAAAAAAACTCCTTCCCCAAAGAAAGGGGCGAAGGAGTATTCCGCGGTACCACCCTAATTAGCATACAGAAATGCTGTCTCAACCGATACAAAATATACCGTTCCTCTATAACGCGAGGTCTCGTCATCTTCTAATGTCCAATACACTTTATATTTAAATAGTATCGGATTTCTCAAAGTGAATCTCCAGGGCTGCTTTCTATATAGTCCTTTGTTAGTCTTCCACCAAACACTAACTCTCTTTAAAATTACCTATATATACTCTTCCCCATCATTGATCTTAAATACATATTAATTTTTATTATTATTAAGTATTATACGAAACTAAATTTAAAATTTCAACACTTTTAATTAAATATCTTCTTCAGCATCGTCGTCAATTACCTCTGTTATTTGCTGTTCAAACTTTTTAAGTCTTTGTATTACCTCACTCTTTAAACTTTTTAATTCTCTTCTTATATCAACAAGCTTTTCCTTTTCACTCTCAATGGTCTGCTCAAGCTTTTTCTTTTCCTCCAATGCTTCTTTTCTAGCGTCTTCAAGGATAGCTTCGGCTTTTTCGTTAGCTATTATTATAGCATCGGCTATCTTAACCCTATCTTCATTGACCTGGCTCATCCTTCTCTCAAGATCCTCATATTTTATTCTGAGTTCCCTGTTTTGATTTTTAAGCATTGAAATTTCATTGTCTTTCTGCTTAAGTCTATCATCAAACTCCTTAAGCATCCTCTCGATATAAGCATTTACATCAGACTTCGCAAAACCACCCATAAATGAACTTCCGAACCGTTTTTCCCCTGACATTTTAAGTGCCTCCTCTATATATAGTTAAATGATATTAATAAACTAGTAAAAACAAGTTACTTTATCAGAACCATTATATAATAAATTTCTGATGTAAGTAATTATATAGTAAAAATTGCTTTTTATCTACACTAAATGTTTTATTAAAGGCATTTCAAAAAATACATTATTCAAGTATTTTTTGTATAATATCATTAATTCAGCTTTTGAAATGCCCTATTGGCCAGTTAATTATTTATTAACGTCTATTTGTACACTCAATTTAACTATACATATTCAATACAAATTCGGAAATTCCTCTTTTTTATATGTTCTTTTCTATAACATCCTGAAACTCTGATTTAGATCTTGAACCTACAATTTTATCAGCAACTTCGCCATTTTTGAACATTAATATTGTAGGAATGCTCATAACCCTGTATTTTCTGGTTAATTCACCCTCATTATCAACATTTACCTTGCACACCTTAACCTTACCTTCATATTCATCAGCTAATGTGTCAATTATAGGTCCGATCGTCATGCATGGTCCACACCAGGAAGCCCAAAAATCAACTAATACTGGCTTATCAGATTTCATAACCTCATTTTCAAAATTATCCTTTGTAATAACTAATACCTTTTCACTAGCCATAATAATCCTCCATTCACTATGCTACAATATTAATATTAAAAGTGATAAATCTATTACATTTGTCTGTCGCAAATCCCGTTGAACCGTTTGTTATTTGCTCCGCCAAATGTAAGATTATTAACACCTTTAATATACTTCTTTCATATATATTGAATTAATAATATTGAATTAATAATATCAATCAATCTATTTATTACCCTGAGCTAGAAAAACTAAACAAAAATGTCAAGTCCCATCATATAATATAAGTGATATTAATCTATATTAAAAGTGATAAATCTATTACATTTGTCTGTCGCAAATCCCGTTGAACCGTTCGTTATTTGCTCCGCCAAATGTAAGATTATTAATACTTTTAATCTATATTATCTACAATTAATTTTTCATTAACTGAATACACTATATAATTATCCAGTATTTCAATAAATTCACCTTCGTATTTTATTTCGGCATTATTCTTAAGGTTAATAACTACTTTATTAGATGTATTTACCATATAAAGACTACCCTTCTCTGTTACAATCAAGTCTTTTTCGTCGCAAGCCGTCTTTAAACTTATTTCATTCCATTTGCTATCTGATTCCTTATCCTGCTTTCTGTATTGCAACTTATTTATTTTTCCTTCAGAATCTTTATTTCCAATATATAAATTATCTTCGGCATCGACACCTATGAGTGAAACCTTACCATCAATATCCACACGACTTTTGCTCTTGCGTTTTCCATCCCATTGCATAACTCTGCCTTTTTCGTCCTCATAATATAATATATCCGACAGATTAGCTTCCTCTATTTTCGATGAACTATCAAATATCATTATATAATTTAAATTATCCATTATGTCAAATTTATAAATCCTTGCTCTTGTTGAGCTTGTTTGCACCTTTGCATAAATTAGATTGGTTAAAAGAGAAAATTCTATGTCCGTTACCTCACTGTTTTTAGCCAATCCTGATATTGCCGGATAACTATGGGTGTTGCCCGTTTCAATATCTTTAGTCATAACATTTACTTTTCCCGTCTTAAGACTGCTAACAGAGTAAATTATTATATTCCTGTCAGGAAGCCATCTGTAGTAGTTTATATCACCAGAGTCATCCTCTATGGTATCTTTTGACTTTTTATTTAAAAGATCATATACATGAATTTTACCGGACAATAGCCAGGCAGCATGGTTTCCATCATAGGATACCTTTAACTGGGTTGCTCCCTGCTGAATTTCAACACTTTTCTTTTTTACCTCAACTGTTTTGTCACTCATCTCATAGCTGGTTGCTTTGATTTCATGCTCTTTAAGCAAAAAGTCATAATTAAAATATGCAAGAACCAGTATCTGCAGTATAATCGATAATATAATCCATTTATAAACCCTTTTTATTAATTTCACTTGCTGCCACCAGCCTTTCCAGGCACTACCATGAATACTGATGCTACAGCACGTTCTCCCAATCCATCAGTCGGTTTATTTATAATCTTTCCATTAAAATACATGGTAGTTGATGAGCCACCATCTAAGTTAACTGCATTTTTTGCATTGTACTTTAAAAATATATCCTGGACATCACGAAGTGTGGCACCTAATGAACCTGCTCTTCTGCCATCAATCACCAATAAAATGACAGTTCCATCTTCTCTTTGGCCAATGGCAGTTCTTGGTGCTATTCCCCATCCTCCATCACCTCTTTTGATGGTTTTGCTGCCGTTTACTATAAGAGGCGGGCCAAAACTCACGCCTTCTTTTACTTTATATTCATTTATGAGCTGGTTTACAGAATGCTTGCCAACGATTAGCATCTGGTCGGTAAATGCAGCTGAATCCTGTTTTACATTATTGCTTTTCTGATTAACAACAACTTTCCCATCATGAATAATATATCCCATAGGTGCACCTCCGGTGCCTGTCCATCCAACATCCATAAAACCACCTGCGTTTATTGCAGCAATAGCTCCATTTCTTTTGGCAATGGAGCTGGTGGTCTCTCCGGAATTTGGGAAATTCTTGGAATATCCAACCTTAATTCTCGATGGATCATATACCAACATAAGCTTTCCTTCAAAACTCCCGCCATCAATGTTATAAACTTCTATTTTATCATCATGATTCGAACCAAAATTGAGCTTCTGTAATACTCCTCCACTATCCAAAGGATCTTCCGCAAAGCTTTTGGAGATAATCCTGTTTATAGCATCATCGCTCAAAAAAAACTTTGCGATATACTGATGTTTGAAGGTATTCCATGACATACCTGTTATAGTACCCTTAACGTTTTCAAAAGGACCATAGAAAATTAATATTGGCAGTGTAGCACTGGTAAAAAGTATTTCAAAGATCAGGAATATCAATATTTTAGTAAATATACTTCTTCTTTTATTCTTTTTTATAACTCCATCATCCGTATCCTGGATTTTTTTAATTCTAAATTTCCTCACTAAAAAATTCCCCCCAAAGCTATATCAAAAGTGATTAGTGACACTTTGATGTGAAAAATTACTAAGTTTTATACAAATACAAATAATTTTATATTAATCCTCATGTTATAACTCTATATTCTGTTATCTAAAATGTAAACATCCAATGTCCTATGAATCCTCTCAAATATCAGGCCTGCTGCAAACCACCAGGGTGCATAATCCAATCTGATAAGTCCATCAACAGCATAAGGCCCACTATATAACCATGGCTTAAGGTTTATGATATTCTCCAGAATAAAACCCGTAGCATATTCTATTCCCCATATTACTAAGACCCAAATTATTCCCCTGGTAATCCACCTCCACCTACTTATTATATCATGAATGGGTTCAAGAAAAACCGCCAATCCGTATATAAAAAACATCCAAAGATTAGTAAATCCACTTAATCTTAGGTCTCCGACCATTAATGAGTGCATTCCAGTCCAAATTACTTCCGTATTCCATCCTATTAATCCATAAATAATGTATCTTTTTATCATACAATTATTTTTCTTAAATTTCAAAATTTTTATTTGAGTAATATTTAGCGCTTCTTGCTTTCATTAGTATATTATCTATTAATATATATATTTTTTAAAAAAACTCTACCAAAATTCCCGAATTTATGATATTATATTCTATGTAAAATTTAATTCCTTTTTAAGCTTTTATTTGCAAAAAAGTATTTGTTGGTACTTTGTCATTATTTGTTTAATATAAAATGCTTTTCCAAATTGTTCATTCATTAAATGAAAAGTGAATAATATCTTATATCTACACTTTTCATATATATAAAAATCAGTTAATTTTTTACATTTGTTCATTGCAAATACTGGTGAGCCGTTAGTTATTTGCTTTGCCAAACGCAAAATTATTATTGATTTTTATGTAGTTAAATGTTTAACTGTTTTTTTAATGTCTAAGAAATTATGGTATATTCTACACCACGATTTCTCACGACAACAATCAAGGTTGACAAAATCACTGGTGATTTTGTTCTAATATGTTTTGTGATTAATATAATAATTCTGTGTCTAGTGTTTCGTGATAAACTTTGCATTGTAGTATGGATATCATGTAAATTTGCAGTTTTATTTATAATTGTAAAAATTTCTTAATCGTATAATCTTTAGAATAGTTAATTGAATATTGTTTTCATTAAAGAATAAATAAAAGCTTAAAGTATTAATTGATTTTTATATAATTTGATATTATTAATAAAAAATTGGTAATAATAAATAATACGATAATAAATGGAGGTTGCATATGTATCTTTTAGGAAAGATAAAAGTAACAGCTGTAATACCGGAAAAGCTTAACAGGTTAAACGATATTGCAAACAATCTATGGTGGTCATGGAATTCTGATGCAATAGACCTTTATAGAGAAATTGACCTGGCTCTTTGGGAAAAGTTGAACAAAAACCCTGTAAGATTCTTACAGGAAGTTAGCCAGAAAAAGTTGGAACAAAAGTTGAATGACTCTGACTATATGCAACGTTATGAAGAGGTTGTATCAAGTTTTGACCGTTATATGAGCGAAAAAGATACTTGGTTCAATAGGAATTATCCTGATAAAAAGGATAATATGATTGCATATTTTTCAGCAGAGTATGGCTTAAACGAGGTATTGCCTATTTACTCCGGCGGTCTTGGTGTTCTCTCAGGCGATCACTGCAAATCTGCAAGTGATTTGGGAATACCTTTTACGGCAATAGGACTTTTTTATAAGCAAGGCTACTTTAGTCAGAGAATTAATCACGATGGATGGCAGGAAACAAATTTTACAGATTTAAACGTTTCTCAGCTGCCAATAGCTCCTGCAGTAAACAAAAACGGTGAAAAAGTATTCATTAATGTTGAACTTCCCGGAAGAGTTGTCTTTGCACAAATATGGCAGGTTAAAGTAGGACGTGTCAGTATTTATTTTATGGATACCGACGTTGAACAAAATAATGCAAATGATCGCTGGTTAACCGCAAGACTTTACGGTGGTGATCAGGAAACAAGAATTCAGCAGGAAATATTCCTAGGCATTGGCGGAATAAGGACATTGGAAGCACTTGGCATTAAAGCTACCGTGTATCATATGAACGAAGGCCACTCATCCTTTATGGGACTTGAGCTAATGAGAAAGCTTATTCAGGAACACAAAATCCCTTTCAAACAAGCAAAGGAAATTGTGTCTTCGTCATCCATATTCACGACTCATACACCTGTACCTGCTGGTAACGATGTATTCCCAATCCAAATGATTGACAAATACTTCGGCAATTTCTGGGGCCTTTTAGGCATAAGCAGACATGAGTTCCTTGACCTTGGTTTAAGGGTAGGAGAACATCAGAACTTTAACATGACCGTACTGGCACTTAACCTGTCAGGTAGGAAAAATGGCGTAAGCGAATTGCATGGTGCTGTGTCACGTAACATATTCAATAATGTATGGCCTGGATTACCTGAAGAAGATGTACCTATTACGCACATAACCAATGGAATACACACATTGACATGGCTTTCGCCAAGTATAAAACACATATTCGACAAATATCTTGAAGCAGATTGGAAAGAAAGGTTGTATGACAAATCTGTCTGGGATAAAGTTAATAACATACCAAGTGATGAGTTATGGAAAACTCATAGTGTGTTAAAAACTAAAATGATCGGATATATACGAAACAAATTGAAAGAACAAAAAATTGCAAACGGCGAATCTGCCGAAAGCATAAAAGAAGTAGATTCGGTTCTGGATTCCAATGCCCTCACCATAGGTTTTGCAAGAAGGTTTGCCACATATAAGCGTGCAAATCTCATATTCAGGGATGTCGCAAGAATATTGAAAATACTTAACAATCCAGAGATGCCGGTTCAAATCATATTTGCCGGTAAAGCTCACCCTGCTGACAGACCTGCACATGAAATAATCAAGAATATTAATGATATTGCAAAGCAAGAGGGATTTAAGGGAAAGGTTATTTTACTGGAAAATTACAACATGACCCTTGCCAGAATAATGGTTCAGGGGGTTGATATCTGGCTCAATAACCCAAGACGTCCTCTAGAGGCTAGTGGAACCAGCGGCCAGAAGGTTTGCATCAATGGAGCTATTAACTTCAGTATCCTTGATGGATGGTGGTGTGAAGGCTATAACGGCAAAAACGGCTGGGCAATAGGTGATGATACCTATTATGATAATGAGTATAACCAGGATAATGCAGATAGCGAGTCAATTTACAGTATTTTGGAAAATGAGATAATTCCAACCTACTACCATCGTGACGAAAATGATATACCTGTAAAATGGGTTGATGTTATGAAAGAATCAATTAAATCATTAACTGCTCAATACGGTACACATAGAATGGTTCAGGAGTATAATAACAGGTTCTATATTCCTACCATGGAAAGGGTATCTAAAATAACATCCAACAAGTTCAGCTTCGCTAAGGAATTGGCTGATTGGAAATCTAATATTGAGAAAAACTGGTCCCAGGTACAGATTATATCTGATAAGAGCATGAACCAGCTTAAAGAGCAGAAAACTAAATCAGGTGATGCCATAAAAATTACTACTTCTGTTTATCTTGGCAGTATTGACCCAGGAATGGTTAAGGTAGAAGTATACTACGGCGGTATCGGTAAGAATAATATGATTGAAAATGCTGAAATTATAGAAATGAAACTTGATAGCAAACTGGAATATGGCCTTTACAAATACAGTGCCGACATAGCTTTCTCCGATGGAGGAGAGTATGGCTATACATTCAGAGTAGTACCTTTCCACCCAGACCTTATTAACAAGTTTGAAATGGGCTTGGTTAGATGGGTGGTCCAATAAACCATAAGACCTTTTTTCCAGCTTCGATATAAAAGATCAAAAGTCTTTTATACCGAGGCTGTTTTTTTATGTATCACATTATAAACTCTTATATATTTTTTTAATTAACCATAACTACAAAAATTACTGATTCCCTATAAAAGAACTTACATACTCTCTCAATCTTTCATGTACCTTTTTAATTTCATTCGTCCTAGGTAATGAATCAATAATTGCTTCTAAGTATCCTCTCTCTAAAACCTTCATAAGTGTAATCTTGTAATTTATATCATATATCCATGAAAGCCTCAAAAGCTTCATGTCATCAGAAGTTTTAATGTCACTGAATTTTATACTTTTAAGATTCAATGCACTTTCCAATATATCCCTGGATATACCTGATACTTTTGATGATTCGCCTACTTTCAAATGTTCATAGTTTTCAGGACTTTTATAATAGTCCGCCAAGATTCCCAGTATATCAAGCTTATCGGCATCCCTTATTAACCTCGCAAAAGCCAGAGCTTTTTTATCATCCATTTCCGGCAGATTTAATGCATTATGATTACGAATTGACATTATTATTATGTCTCTTTCATAATCGGTAAGCTTATTTAATACATTTTTTTCAACAAGAACTTTAATCCCAAGTTCGGAATGATTTTCCGATCTGGCATCAGAAAAGGTCCTGTACTTGGAAAATTGCTCAAACCTTCCGATATCATGGAATAATGCAATAGTATTTGCCAAAATAAGATCGGATTCATCAAGTCCTATATCTTTTCCGATATTGGTAATATTTGAGCACACCCTCATAGTATGTTCTTCCTTTAATTTCAAGTTAAAATTTATTTCTTCATCATCAGAATAAAAGCTCTTAACATATTCTTCAAAAAAACTATCAAGTGATTCAAATATATATTTATCCATTAACTTCCTCCACTTATATTATATTTAAATTATTAAGTAAACCATTTTAAATCCGCATAATATCAGATGCCTCTTGTAATATTTTAGCACTCCAAATATAATAATAGTATTCCATTTATTAAAAGTGATTAATCTTTTCATCTGTCTACTGTCATTTGAATATTAACATATTAAAAGGAGGGTTTATTTATGAAGCAAAAAATAACTGTAGAAGACTTGAATTCCCTGACCCCTGATCAAAAGCGAAATCTTAATTCTCTATGGAAGCCCAATAAATTTGACCACGCCGTAGCATCCATTTGTAAGGATATTGTTAATGAGGAATATGAGGATTACGAGTTTGTCATAGGTGATATAAAAATATTCAATGGATACAGGTTCTTACTTTATGATATATCTAATATCAGTGATGATGAAGATCATGACGATTCCAAGTCGGATGGTGAATCCTATCAAGACGTTGATAATGATGCAGACGATAATCATGAGCAAGATGTTGATAATTATGATGAAGATCAGGATGAGTTTGAGGAAGATTTTGACCAGGATCAGGATTTCGGTTTCTGCCGTCCCAGTTCCTTTATAAAGGATGAGTGCCTGCCACTACTTACCATTGGGCACATGATCGAAATTCTAGGCAGGACCACCCCGTCACATGGACAATTTTACTTGTTCGCAGAATCAGGTGATATTTTCTGCGAGATAGGTAACAGAGCTCATTCAAATGATTACGGGTTTGATCTTGAAAGCAACGAACTTTGCGATGTTTTATGGGGACTAGTTAAAAATGCATTATAAAAGTGTATCTATATGAAAAGTGTTAATAATCTTACATTTGTCAGAGCAAATAACGAACGCTTTTACGGGATTTGCGATAGACAAATGTAAAAGATTATTCACTTTTCATATATGTTGTGAAACATAAAACTGCCATAACAAAATTAAGCTTTGTTATGGCAGTTTAGCAATGGCTTAGAATGTTATTCCTGCTATAAATCGGAAATAACATTCTAGTACAGCGTTCTGTTAATTATCAAGCACCCTGACATCCTTAAGCACCTTGATAATTAAGAATTTATAAGCCATAATACTGCACAAGGAATTAGCGAATGTTGTACTAGTCATTCCATATCCCTAATTAATTGCTCACTTCTTCAATATTGCCGACTATATAGCAGTATGAGCCATTGATGGTAGTGTTCTTTCCAATAATAGTCGTACTTTCAATTTTATATTTACTAAGTGCCAAATCCTTAAGCGTACCCATATACGATGTAAGTATATCTCCAGCATCAATGCTTGTTTTCATATTCTTATTGAGAGTCTTTATAAGCCCGGGCAATTTCGTGATATTTCCCAACGTCATTTTCTGTTTAAGAAATGCCTTAATAAAGGCTATCTGATTTTTTTTCCTCTCAATATCTCCCAAGCTCCTGAATACTTTGTTTTCATCATATCCCTGCCTGTATCTTACAAACCCTTCAGCCTGGGTTCCATTAAGATGCTGGGGACCTTTCTTTAAATGAATGGACAGACCTTGAAACGGATCATCATAATCCATTACATACGGAACATCTATATCTACACCGCCAAAAAGATCTACGATCTGTTTAAATCCCTCAGTATTAATCTTTATGTAATCTCTAATCTCTATTCTAAATACCTCTTTCATTATATCTGCTAAAAAATTTATTGAACCTGCATTGAATTTGCCTTCATAGTTCATTTTAATTCCTATGTTGTATGCAGCATTAATTTTGTAAAATGAGGCATTTTTCGCTCTGCCTGTTGTTTCAAGATGGTGCCTGACCTTCTTGTTATAGTTTACATACATGTCTCTCGGAATCATAATTATCTTTGCCACTTTACCATCATCATCCATACTTAGAATTCCTATAGTATCATAGAGTCCTGCTACCTTATCTTCGCCAATTATTAAAATATTTCTGCTCCCCTCAGTAACAAGGTCCTCAGGATAGGACTGACCTTCTGTAACACCTGGTATGGAATTGTAGTCTATCACTTCCATAGTAGGAATCACAGTTGGAGTCACACCTTGTGTAGGTGTAGGTAGAATAGTCGGTGTATTTTGAATAACAACAGGTGCCATTTCTACAGGCTTATCTACCCAAAAGAAATTTATAATAATTAAATAAGCTATAATACCACAGATAATTCCAACTATAGAAAAAAATATTTCGCCTCTATACTTTTTCATATGTACTAGCTTCCTTATAGTAAACTTTTATATATTACATATTCTATCATAATCAGCATATAAATTGCGATGGAAGTTATTTATATACGGAATTTTTATCGAATTATATATCTTTACGCGATTCAACTTACTGTAAAATCGATTTTTATGTATATTAAAAGTGATAAATCTATTACATTTGTCTGTCGCAAATCCCGTTGAACCGTTCGTTATTTGCTCCACCAAATGTAAGATTATTAACACTTTTAATATAGAATCAATTGAATTTAATGTCATATCACTAACAATACTCAAGAGTTAAAAGTTAAATCCATAATAAACCAATATATTTGGCAATGCCAATATTAGAACCCTTCTACGCACTAGGTTTGTAGCGTACGGGTTCTTCTTTGTTTTGATACTTGTGAATATTT
>JAEYYB010000054.1 GCA_023430975.1 Bacillota bacterium
ATCCCTTCTTTATTCATATTTCAAGGTACATTAATTGACCTTAAGCATCCCTAACTCAGCGTTAGACCTTATTAAAAAAGTCCCGCATCAACTTCTAAGCAAAGGTTTTAAAACTTTTATAAAAGCCGTATGAAAAAATACAGCCTTTAGAAAAACTTCAAAACCAAGAATAAAGGCATTCTCTGCAAAGCGTTAGCATCCGGCAAAGCAGGAGACCCGCACAAATATCAACAGCCCTTATTCATGGTATAAAGAACTTTAAGTAAAAATCCTATATGGAACATCTGCTTTGATGGCTCTGTGAAGCATGTCACGAGTGCCTTTGCTTCTTGACAAGTCCTCATGAAATACCAAAAGCAAATCTGGATTTTCCAAATCCACCATCTGCTGATTCCTTTTTGGCCCTGCACTCTTACCAAATCTCTGCCAATCTGCCGGATACTCAACATACCTGATACTGCACTGACGAGCAGCACGAACAGCCAGGGTATCAGCACCACGACAGCCTCCGGCAATAATCAAATCAATATCCAAACTACTGATAACAGCAACAATCTTCCAGAAATCGGAATAATAACGGCTGCCGCAAACTAAAACCTTCATGTATACCTCCCAGTTTTACTGAAAAAGCCTGTAATAAATACAAGCCTTTGCACTAAAGCCGGAAGCTGCAAACACATCCATATCAATGCTTCTTGAAAATATACAGAATAAAAAATGCCAGCCGAAATTGGAAGACTGAGCTGCTGTAATCTCTGGCAGCTCTATGTAAAAACTTCTGGAAACCCCTCATATCTCATCCTCACTATCTACCTTTTTTATAGTAATGACACCCTGTGAAACCTCAATAACCACCTTGCATCCAACCTCAAAGCCAAAATCTCGCAACCAGTCCGCTGCAACCGTGACGGCTGGAGCATCATCCAACCAATGTGATCTGATAGACGATAAAGCTACCATAAAATGCACCTCCATAAAATACTCATCAGCCTATGGATACATATATCCTACATAAGCTGGAGCAAAAAATACCGCTATATCATGCTATTGTCAAGGGTTTTAAAGAGAAAAAGATTTTTTATTGTATAGAATTGATTGGAAGTAACTAAAGGTGTTCTTTGGAAACCCTTTGAAGCTGCTGAATGAGTAGGACGATAGAAAAACCGCCCTTTTTTTGTAAGCCTTACGAAGTAGTGCTTAAAGAGTCATCGGAGGGGATTTTATGCTTCTAATACGTGGCTACGAAGAATACTTACTGCATCAGGGCAGATAGATCATACTATTATAAGTATATATAGTATGATCTATCTGCTCTTGTAAGACATTCTCAGGCTTAAAACCTTAAAGAATATTCATCAATTTATAATTAAGGGGTGCAACATTAAAGGTTATTTAATTTGATTTTACCTTAAAGATGAAGATAAATAGTTTAAGACAAATTATTACTGAAAGATTATAATGTATATTAGATAGAAGAACAGTTGATTTTCGATAGGATGTTATATATATAATTATACATAAACAACATTTATCAGAAATACATCGAAAAACACCTGAGGATAAATGGATATTTAATGACAAGTATATATTTTTTAGGAGAATAACAATGGAGCAGAAAGTTTATATTGATGAGGATTTGGGGGCATTTTATTGGGATGGTCTATATGAGTGGCATTGTGAACTGCAAACTAGTAACTTAGGCAAAATTAAAATAGATGTTATCCCTCAAGTCAGGGATCTCAAAGAAATTTTAAATAGCTCAAGAAATATCATAAACAGCATAATTAAAGATGATTTTATCATTAAAGAATTTGCAGCAAAAATGTTATTAGATACTTACAATGAATGCTGGAGTGAAGGAAATTTAATCACCCTGAATGAGTTTATAAACCAAGTTTCAATATTTAGTTTTAGTATTTTTGATAGAGGAACAATTATAGTTCATTTAAATGATAATGAATTATTTGCCGGACATCATATTTCTGTAGAAATCTCTTCAGAAGGTGATTTAGTCGAAGCAGATATTTAATCTTCTTGGACTTATTATCTGACAATTTAAGTATATTTGATCGATGTACTTGTAATAACATCAGGCACCTAGACGATATATAAAACAGGCGATTATTAACGCTCTACATCCAAGTTTATAAATTATAAGTTTAATTATAAAGGAGTTTTACATGTATACCTTTGAATATTATTTCTACCCTGACAAAGATAAATATGACCTACTCGATTACTATGACGAATATCTGACTTATTTCTTATCTTCATTATCTAGAAATGGGCAGATTATTGACCAACATTGGAATGTAGTAGAAGACGGCGAGGCAATAAAATTTATATGTATGGCAATTGATGAAGATTCTCTTGACCCCAAATATTATAATGATTATTGTAGGGAAAGTTTGTCCCGATTAAATAAGGCTTCTTGTAAGTCGCCAAAGTACGTTTTAATAGGAGAAACTGTTGGTGCATCAAGTTGCTGTTCATGTGAAGAATCAAGTTTTTATATTTTGTTTACTACTTCATCTGCTGACTATCCACCAATAAGTTGTGGAGATTGCAATCTGCCAGTACCGCTTTATAAGTTTCCAAAATTTGAAGGTGAGAAAGAATATTATCCAATATCTCAATGGGAAAATGTTTACCAAGCATTTGATAGTCTATTTATGACAACCAGCATAGGGGAAATGTATGGATACAAACAGATTTCTAATTTTAAAAGCAAATTATCTGAAAGTGGTATTAATGTTTGTAAAGAAATGTCTGGATTAACTAATAAACCTTTTTATTACTTTTTACATAAATGGTATAAGCCACAAAAAGATTTTTGTCCACAGTGTGGAGAACATTGGAAACTTAGTAGTAAGTTGCATAACTTGTATACACATAAGTGTGATAAATGCTACTTAATTTCAGACAGTCCATAAAGAAAAAATGTATTTATACACTTTTGTACTGTTTGAGGACTGTTTAAGGGAGCACAGAATAAATAAAAAGTTACTTCGTTAGGAGGAAACATGGCTAATATTGAGGACTTTCAAAGAAGGTTAGAAAAGACAAATACTTCAGATTGTAGCGAATTTAAGTTTGAGCCATCAGCCAAAAGAGCGGACATATGCACGCACAAGCTGCCCATGGTCTTTTGGAATGCTGTAATTGCCGGGCGAATTTTTTATCTCAAACCATACTTGTCAATAAGCACAATTTGGCTATCATTTTGAATATGCTTTTGAAACCTGATATGTGTAATTGAATTTTCCTTCGCCACTATTTGGGTCCCACTCATCATTAATAGCTGAACTAATTATCCTGCTTACAATTGCTGGTGTTATCATTGTTTGATGTGGCTCAATCCAGTTATCAGGTCGACTTACTCATCCTCCAATAATTCTGTATATTGTTCCAGAAATTTATATCTTAAGAATTCTCCAATTTTTGAGCCGTTAAAGTTTGGAGCATCCGCATCCCCATGAACTTCTTCAATTATTTTTTCTGGTAAAGGTATTAAAATATCAAATAATTCGAAAGGAACATTTCCATACCCAAACTCCCAACAAATATATTCAAGGCACTCAAATGCACATAAAGATTCTACATTATCATTTGAATTCAACTTTGAAATTACATATGAGCACTGGTCCTTAAATCTCTTTGCAAATTCAAGCCCAAGCACTTTTCTGAATGCAGGTCTATATTTGGGAACTCTTACGTCCCTTGGTAAGTCTTCTATTCTTCCGTGTTTTCTCCATACTTTTAGACATTTGTCCCAACTTTTTTTGATATCATCATAAAAATATTCATCTATATTATCCATAATTTCACCCTTTTAGTGATTGTTTTACATACTATTCCTTATATTCAATTAGTTCAGTTACAATTAATGGCCTGTTTGGACTTCTGATATTCCTTAATGGCTTTCCAGATATGTGTAATAATTTATTTTATGGTCTTTCTTCTATAATTTTTCCACTTTGTACATTGAATGCTATTTCAACGTAGTTTTCATGATATTTTGAGGATTCGA
>JAEYYB010000057.1 GCA_023430975.1 Bacillota bacterium
CGATATGGTTTTTTTCGCAGATTTATTATATCAAAAAAGGCACGGTTCTTTATATTTTTTTGTGCTTTCTGTGTTAATTTTTCAAGGTTCAGTTCACTTTTTCAAGTGGGAAAGTTGAGTTAATAATATAATTATAGTATAATATATGCCATTATTGCCCAAACATTAAAAAAGATCCTGGGCCTCCCAAGATCTTATCTATATGTTTACAATAATCATTTTACATTACGTCTGTGTGAACGGCTCGTCTTCCATGAAAATTTCCTCAAGACTAGCTTCAAAATCCGAGTTTTTATTGTAACTCTTTATTTTTCTAGCCATCTTTTCAAGTGCATCAAGTGAACTTGCACCACTGGCATTTTCCAGCTTATCACGACTGTCCGACATCATGCTTAATGACTCTTTATAAAGTTCTTTGAAATGTTCTTCAAAATCTTTATTCACATTCTTAAACGAAATTTCATCTATATTAAATTGTTGGCTAAAGTTCAAACCTTGAATATTATCGCCTTCCATACTCCGCTACTCTCCCTCAACCATTATTCTTATTATTTTCATCCAATTCTTTTTGCTTATTGTCTTCACTTACGGATAAATTTCTGTCATCTTTCACATATTCTCTATTGAAGGGTGACTTTTTTAAAAAACTACCTATTTCCATATCAATCTTTCCAAAAGGGTTCCATCCTTTCATAAATAAGACCTCCAAATGAATTAAAAGCAATTAGTCTTTTAATCTTGATAATGTTTTTAATAGCTCATAATTATATTTTGCATCGATATCTTAAAAATTATATTTGTTAATAATGTTAATTTAAAAGTGTTTATGGATAATTTGATTTTATTTGGGTTGTATAGCTTCCATCGGGCAAAACATAACATACTTTCTGCATTTGATGCACTTATCCGCGTCAATTGTCGGTGCATTAAATGCGTTTTGGTCAATAGCATTTACCGGACAAACTTTAACTGCCGGACAAGGATGATTTTGTGGACACTTGCTTTTATCAACAATAATATTCATTCTAGCCACCTCCAATTCTAAATTTAAGAAGCCTTTCCACTTTCATTATTTTTTGATACATCAGCCCCAACAGGACAGCTCCTTGCACATGAATTGCAATCGGTACACTTTTTACTACTCAATGTCACATTCTTTGATTTTTTGCCGGCTTTCCTAATTGAGGAAACATAATTTGCCATTGTACCCATTGGGCAAATGGTGCACCATGTTCTATGATTAAAAAATGTCCCTAAAACGATTGACAATAAAGTTGTAATTATAATCATTCTTACAAATACAGAACCAACACTTATAACGCTGCCCCAAGCAAAATATATCTGGATTGCAAACCCGCTCATAAGCAGCACAAGAAATGACAGCTTAAACCACTTATCTCTTAAAATCACGGGAACTTTCATCCCTTTGCTTATTTTTGAAACTAATATATCATTAAAGCTTCCTCTCGGACAGAAGTTTCCACACCAGTATCTCCCCTTAAAAACGGAAACTACAACAGGTGCAAGCATACATACTATTGCAGCAATACCTATAGAGGGGTAAAACAGCCCTACTATGCAAAATGTCAGCAAAACTGTCCATGCCCATTTGTGTACGTATTTCCTTATATTATTCATAATCTCATCCTCCTAGTTTTTATATACCCCCATAGGGTATATAAAAATTATAAACCAACCGAGGATTATTTGTCAATCTGTATATTTATATATTTAGATTTCTAAATATTATTTCTTAAGAAATGTAAACACTTTATTATTTAAGGGATTCTTTTATATTATGAAAATCATATCCTGGGATCTTGTTTCCTATATCCTTCATACAAATATTAGAAGGAAAGTCCTCTGGTATTTTAAAAAGCTTATAAAACTCTTTTAGGCATGTTGAAAATATAACTTCCTGTATAATTTCGCTTTCGTGTTCACTTAGCTCGTGAACACACGCTCAAAACGGGAAGTAATATTTCAATCATGCCTTAATTCAACTTTTACGGCTTCTGCTGCATCCTTAATTGTCATCGAGCCTTTAATAGCGTCAACATCTAGATTGACCTTATCAGCAGAGCCTTTAATACTCTTTTCTGTTTCCTGATCGCTATCTGTTTTCATACTTTCTTTTATTTATCAAAATCATAGCCTGGTACTTTTTTAACTATATCCGGAATAGCAAACTTATTGTAGATTTCCTTCAATTCAGTATTCGTCGCCTTGGCTGCATCCTTAATCGACATATACCCTTTAACCTCTTCATACCCTATGACCTCACCCTGTTCTAACTTCTGAGACAAAAGTCTTCTGACCAATTTTTGCAAATAACTCCTGTATAGCTCCAAATGGACATAGCAATCCGCAAAAACTTCTTCTGAATACAATTGCAAGTACTAGCGTTATAAGAAACAATATCATCGTACCGGCAAAGATTTTGCTTACAAAGCTGCCAGTGGTAAATATCTGATACAAGCTCTCCAATCCTCCAAATGGGCACAAAGCATGGATTGACGGTGCCTTGCCTCCACCCTTGGCTATGTGGGAGGTATGCAGAAACTGTAATTAGAATGGTAAATAACGCTAAAAGGCCCCACCGCAAATACATTATCAGCTTATAGTTTTTCAACCTAAACACCCCTTTAAAAAATTTTAATGAATTACCTTTGAACATGTAGACTTTTATATCATTAATAGGGTGAGCTGTCGCAAAACCACTCTTAATCACATCATAAAGTGCATATATAAAAGTATAAAGCACAATATGAAGCGGTTAAAAGATATTTTGCTACAGCCCATCCACAATAAGCCAAGGCATGATTGAACTATTACTTCCAGTTTTGAGCGTGTATTCACAAGTTAACACGAAAGCGAAATTATACGGAAAGTTATATTTTCAGCATGCCTAAGTTAACACAAAAGCGAAATTATACAGGAAGTTATATTTTCAACATGCCTAATTGGAAGATCCTATTGTGCAGCCTGCACCAGCACAACCACGACCCATTCCACATCCCGAACCTTGTCCTTTGCCCAATCCAATACCATTATTTCTTCCTATTTTTGCACTTCCTGTACCATCACAAGATTCCTGGTTTGTTTTTATAGCGTTATAAATTTCATCTGCTCTCTGTTGCGTAATTGTCCCATCCTTAACCATTTGATCCAGCCTTGCTTTTTTCTGTTCAAGCATTTGAACTTTAAACTCCTCAAGTTTTCCGGCATCTTTCGCTATAGTACCGTATGTCTTACCCTCTGCCCTTTCCTGACTTACATCAGCTATACTTTTTCCTGTCAATGAGGAAGCAATATCTGCCGGAGACTTTATGTCCGCAGCATAAGCTATTCCTACTGCCCCTATAACCCCTGCTAGTGTAACTACAGCAAAAAACTTTTTCATATTATTCATAATATCTACTCTCCTTTTAATTTCGCCAATGTTTCTCATGAATTCAGAACACCCCTTACTGTAATCAGGGGTTCCCTCGAAGCTTTGCTGGATGGCACCATTAACAAGAAAGAGGATATTACACGTTACCACGGAAAAATGATTTCAGAGACCAGAAGCCTGGAAAGGTTAGTGGGTGATCTTTTGGAGCTATCACGTCTCCAATCAGGCAAGATTTTAGTTAACAAGGAAAAAGTCCATATCAAAGGCCTTATTTCAGATTTTACCAGGCGCATGCAATCAATTGCTGACAAAAAGCTTATACTGATCTTAAGTAATTTCTCTGATGATACTGCATCTATCACAGGAGATTATGACAGGCTCAGGCAATTGTTTATAATCTTCATCGATAATGCAATAAAATATTCGCCTGATAACACAAAAGTTCTTATCGATATAAGCATCGAAAATAATCTTAAGGTGGTTATTCAGGATCAGGGTTACGGTATACCGAAAGAGGAATTACCCTACGTATGGGATCGCTTTTATAAGGGGGATAAATCACGTAATAGCGGGGGTACCGGTCTAGGCCTTGCTATAGCAAGGCATCTGGTTGAATTGCATAATGGCAATATATCACTTCGAAGTGATGTTGGAATAGGTACAACAGTAATTATTGAAATTCCTGTGTAGTGAAAGTTTTGTAATCATTTTAATTGCCACGTAGTAACACATGGTTGACACCTCCAAAAAATAATTATAAAATGTAATTGTAAACTTTAATTAACTTTTTTGCTAAGGGGGCATAATTCTATGATAAAGTTAAAGAAAACCTTATGTACAGCCGTATCTTTTCTTCTCATTTTCACAAGTTCATTACCAGCTTTCTCAGAAACATCGGTAAATGATGTTAATTCCGCCATCTCTTCATCAAATACTAAAAATCAATCTGAATCAAACAAAGAAAACCCATATGACTACCAGAATTCAGAAATTAAAGTAATTGACGAGAACAGTAACAATAAAAAAATAGAGCTGCATCTCGGCCAAATGCTAAATGTAAAATTGGAGTCACATACTTCTGAAGGTTATATGTGGGTTGAAGAAAATGAAGACCCAAGTTCAAATACATCATTGACTCAATTAAGATCATTTGAAGATAAGAGTAACGATAACAACACAATCAGTTATTCCAACTTTGTATATATTGCTAATAATGAATGCAGCAATATGGTTAAGAGATTCAAATGTGTTTCCTCAACCGGAGATGAGATTTTAAAAACCATTACTCTGTCAATAACAGTTATTCAGCCTGAGACCCTGACCTTAGTCAACAAAAGCTTCTCACCATGCATGTATTTAAGAATAGGTCAAAAGGTTAAAGTTGTATTGGATAGCAATGCCACAACCGGATGCAGGTGGAGCTACAAGACACAGCTTGATAACAAGGTCCTTAAAGAAATCAATTCCTATTATGTTAGTATTCCCTGCCAATCAGAAATTGCAGGTTCAGGTGGCTATCAATATTTTATTTTTGAGGCTGTAGAGAGTGGAAATGCTTGTATTGATCTTGAGTATAGGCAACCATGGGATAAAGAAAATCCGCCCTATAATACTTTCACGATGAGAATAACAGTTGATCCCGTTACAGATTATCCATTCCCATCTCCTACACTTTCAACTAAAACTATTTTATCTAATGAAGACCCTTTTAGCATAACCAAAAATAACAACGGCAACGAAATAGTATTAACCAAAGGACAAACTCTGGATATATCCTTACCCTGTGATGAATCAGGAGATTATAGGTGGATATATGGAAAGATACCTGACAATAATATGCTAAGAGAAAAGTTCCATGGGATTTTATATCTTGATTCATTGCCTTATACAGCATTAAGTCATTGGGAGTATACTGCTATTAATACAGGTACCACAAATATCGGATTTGCCTATGCAAACACAACAAACCTTTCAATGCAACCAAAAGATTTTTTCTGTGTATCTGTAAAAGTAGTTGATTATTTAATGCCTACTACTACTCCAAAACCAAGCAATTATATCTCAGGCACAATAAAAGCAGATGTTGATTCAAAAGCTGCCGATATCAACGGTAGCTTCACGGTTGAAATTGTTGAATTGGGCACTAAAACAACTACCGATAAAAACGGTAATTTCTCATTCTTTTCCCTTGCCAGTGCTTCCAACCTTACTATAGTGATCAGCAAAGATAATTACCTGGCAAGGACTATAAAGAATGTTTCTTTGAACACCATTTTACCTACAATCGATATATGGGCTGGTGATATTCTGATAAACGGTAAATCGGATGGTGCTATTAATATGGCGGATGTAGTTCAGGTTGCAAAAGCTTTCAGCAGCAATAAGATTTCAACAGAATTTAACAGCAATTGTGATTTGAATTGTGATGGGGCTATAAACATGTCAGACATAGTTATCATGGCAAAACACTTTAATTGTACATCAGACAGCTACCCTACCAATTAAGGAATGATTGAAATAAAAATCTGTGGTGGGGAATTATGGGATATAAAGTATATATCGGCATAAGTATAGTATAAGTGTATTTCATACCTATCCTATAAATCGACACCATCGATTCTCACGGCATTTAGAATATAAAAGAAAAATGACTTATTCAAATGAATAAGTCATTTTTCTTTATTTAGTTGCGGAGGCCGGATTTGAACCGACGACCTTCGGGTTATGAGCCCGACGAGCTACCATACTGCTCCACCCCGCGATATATAAATCGCACGAAAAAGTGATGTTAGTGCCGGAGACCGGAATCGAACCGGTACGGAGGGTTAACTCCGCAGGATTTTAAGTCCTGTGCGTCTGCCAGTTCCGCCACTCCGGCATATCTACATCACTTATCAGCGACTTTTACATTGTAATACAATAAATTATATTTGTCAACATCTTTTTTCTGTTAAATTATATTTTTTATAATATACGTCTTTACACACAAATATCCGGGCTATATAACCCGGATATTTAATATGGACAATTAATTTAATATCATTTAAAATTGAGCAGATTTTCTGTATCCACCGCTGCCCCTTTTGGATTCAAAATTTTTCTTCAAATCATGAAGTTTTTCATCACTATCCTTCATGAACTTTGCCAGTCTCTCTTCGAATGACAGGTTATCAGTGCTATTTCTGTTCCAGTCAATATCAACAGGTTTAACAGTTCTCTGATTAGTATTTGATTCTTGGGCTTTCTTAATGGATAAACTAATCTTACCGTTTTTGTCTACTGAAATAATCTTCACTTTAACAACTTGATTTTCTTTGAGATGTGACCTAATGTCTTTGACATATTCCTCAGCAACTTCAGAAATGTGCACCAGACCTGTTTTTCCTTCCGGCAGTTGAATAAAAGCTCCAAAATTAGTTATACCGGAGACCTTACCCTCAACTATCTTGCCAACTTCAACCAGCATAAAAAATATTATCCTCCTTGGAATATAAATAGGGTAATTTGATTATACATCAAAAAAAACATTTCGTCAATACCCTATTTCATTCGCTGGAAAATAATGACATTATCTATTTACATCAACGTATACCCTTTCATTCTTCTTAACCATTCCTAGTTTCTCTCTTGCCACTTTCTCTATGTACTCGTCACTATTAATATTTTTCATTTGTTTTTCCAAATCAGCTTTTTGCTTCTTCTGCAAAGAAATCTTGTTTTGCAAATCAGCATGCTGTTCTTTCTTTGAATCTAAGAGGCCTTTAAGGCTATAGCTTATATATCCTGAATATAAAAGAATCAAAGCAATGACGATAAACCAGAACTTACTCTTTTTCTTCTTTTTCATAACAATAACTCCTCTTTTGTAAAAAAATCGCTCGCGATTTTGTCAACATTAGCGTTGTCGTGAGAAATTATAGTGTATAATACATCATAATTTCCTAGACACTAAAAAAACACTTAGCCATATCACCTACATTTTATAATTCTATAGCCCGCTTGTAAATCCCTCTTTGTGTTTATATTTTTTTTCTTCTATTACGGAAAGCTCTCTTTGCTATTTTATATTTATCAAAGTTAATCCTTGCTACTCTCCTGGAATTTTTAAAAATTCTCTTGGCAACTTTATAAAAGAAGATACATGGTATTGAGAAAAATCTGAAAGCCACCTTAAAAGGATAAGTAAATATGGCCCATAAGGTTTTTAAAGCTTTCTTTAAGAAGCCTATTATTTTTAATGATATGAACATAACAAGCCTGCTCAATAAAAGTATATATAAAACTGCTCCTATAATAGTCCCTAGAAAAATATATCCTCTGATCTCACCATCATTTCCTATATATACGATGGCAAACATAATCGCTGCCGATATGCTCCAATATAGAAGGTCCTCAATATATGTTATTATGTTGTTTGTCTTTATTGTTCTTCTCTTGATTCTGAATATGTCATATACAAACGCTATTGACATACCGCCAAGAATTGACCACAAAAAGATATTGACTTGATTGCTTATCGACATATATAATCCCAACCATGAATTTATTTACATAATTAAAATAAAAGTGATTATTATATGTTTTGCAATAATCATTTTACATTTTTATTTATTGCAAAGCATTTTCCTTGATTCATATGTTACGAAAAATCCATTTCTGTAACGCAAATGCAGACGATTTAACTGCATTTCATCATGTAAAATCTTTTTAGTAACATATATAACACCTTAATTTATGTAATGATTATATATGAAAAGTGTTAATGATCTTACATTTGTCAGAGCAAATAACGAACTCTTTTACGGGATTTGCGATAGACAAATGTAAAAGATTATTCACTTTTCATAAAGAATTACTTCTTTAGCATTACATAAATACCATTACTTAAATGCCATTACTTAAACATCTTTGACCAGAAACCTCCTGATTTTCCTCCTTCTTTGTCACTATACTCCAGCAAACAAATATCACCTTCAATATCAAGTTCTGAATTGTCAAGATTTAACTTATTAATATGTAAATCTTCACCTTTGATGGTCAAAACCCCAAGCTCAGTATCCACTATAACACATTCATCATTAAAGCTTTCAACATCTAGAACACCTGAAATACTAAGCCTCTCCCTATTCTCAAGTATTAAATTCTGAACCTTCTGTTGTTTTATATTTTTTTTCTCCTCAATCATGGTCTTCCTCTCCTTTTATCTGTGCTTTAGATGTGTAAAAGATTAATCATTTCAGGTTCCATTTTCATTATGTATGATCCACATATCTATAACTATGCTTGCCAATACATAAAAATACCTAGACATAAAAAAAAGTGATTATCAATCACTTTTTTCTACATACATTCCTTTTGCATCATTTTTTTGAACTGTTTCAGATATGGATACCACTTCGACTTTGACATTGCTATTACCAAACTGTATCTCGATAGTGTCCCCTACCTTAACCTCGTTTGATGGCTTTGAAACTTTATTGTTAATCTTTACTCGACCCTGATCACAGGCTTCACTGGCTAATGTTCTTCTTTTAATCAATCTTGATACCTTAAGGTACTTATCAATTCTCAACCTCTTCACCCCCATTTTGAATAAAATCCCTTGGCATTTTGTAACCTTGATTGTTGTCATGGGAAATTGTAGTGTAGAATACCCCATAATTTAATAGATATCTAAAAAAGGGCGGCCACTTAAGACCAACCCCATTTTTATTTCCAACTATATATTACTATTTATTTACTTCATCTTTCAAAGCTTTTCCTACTTTAAAAACAGGAGCCTTAGTTGCTGGTATTGTTATTTCTTCCTTAGTCTGTGGGTTTCTTCCTTTTCTTTCAGCCCTTTCTCTTACTTCAAAAGAACCAAAGCCTACCAACTGAACCTTGTCACCACTCTTAAGTGCTTCTTCAACACTTTCAATAAAACCATTAAGTGCCTTTTCCGCATCTTTCTTTGACAAGTTACTCTTTTCAGCAATGCTAGTGATTAAATCTGATTTGTTCATTTTTTTCCTCCTTAAGTTTTTAATTACTATAAAAAGCACAAATAATGCTTTTTACATATATAACCATCTTCGAAAAGTGCAGCTCAGTATGCTACTTTCATTAAAGCTGATAAGTTATGTAATAAATCCCAACTACTTTTCAAAGATAATTGCTAAATATAATTTATATCCTTTGATCCTTTGCCAGGTCCCACAACTTATCCATTTCTTCCAGTGTCATCTCTTCAAGCTTTTGCCCGGCTTTTTTACTTTCATTTTCAATAAATTCAAACCTTTTAATGAATTTATTAATTGTCCCGGTTAAAGCCAGCTCTGGCTGAACCTTTAAGAATCTTGCCAGATTAACAACGGAAAATAGAACATCACCAAGCTCATCTGTTATTCTTTCCACATTTTTACTCTGATATACATCTTTTAATTCACTAATTTCCTCATCCAGCTTTTTCATTGCATCTTCAGTCTTGTCCCAGTCAAATCCAACCTGAGCCGCCTTCTGCTGAATCTTGTAACTTCTCATTAAAGCAGGCAGATTTGATGGTACATCCTTTAAAACGCTGGTATGATCAGAAAGCCCCTTCTCCTTCTTTTTGATGGCCTCCCAGTTATCTACTACCTGGTCGGCTGTATCAGCCTTATCCTCTCCAAAAACATGGGTATGCCTTAGAATCATTTTCCTTGATACAGAAGTAATAACATCATTAATATCAAAGGTGCCTTCTTCTTTTCCAATCTGTGAATGGAATACAATTTGTAAAAGCAGGTCTCCCAACTCTTCTGCAATTTTATCTTTATCATTTAAGTCAATTGCTTCGAGTACTTCATAAGTTTCTTCAATAAGATATTTCTTTAAGCTGTCATGAGATTGCTCTCTGTCCCATGGACATCCATTTTCGCTTCTTAAGAGCTCCATAATGTCCAAAAGATCTTTAAATTCGTAGCTATCCTTGAGCATAATTATTCTCCTGCTAATACGTTTATCGGTATAAATCTTTCCTACTTTAGTTTTCTTTCTGAAAAATAGTATAATTTATTAAATGTAAATATGCAATATAATTATATAAAAATCAATATTTATCTTATATTTGAAAGTATATAAAAATAACAGGTATTCATAAAAAATCCTGTTATTTTAATTATTGACTAGTAAAATATCACTTCCGCTTTTTATAAATTAAAAGTATTAATAATCTTATACAGCGGAAGTTATATTTTAGTTATTCCACGTTTAATAATCGTTTTGTTTAGAATCATATAGTTTGTTATGATTATACCTACTGTTCCATTTGCTTTCCTAAGAATCCTGAAGCGGATTGTGCAAGTTTTGCCTCAACCTCTCCCATTCTTATATTAGGGTCCATAGATAAAAGAATAACAGCTCCTATAGGATCTCCTTCAGATATTATGGGCGATACAACCTGGGCCGTATATCTTCTATCGCCTGGCTCATCAGCTACAATATTGATGGTCTTTTCATCCGGTGACTTAACTAAGAATACTGATTTTTCTTCTATAATCTTTTCTATATCCGGGCTAAGCTGCTTTTCGAGAAAATCCCTTTTTGCAGCTCCTGATACCGCTATTATTGCATCTCTATCCGCTATGCATGTAATGTGGCCGATTGTCTTATGAAGGGTCTCAGCATATTGAGCAGCAAATTCTCCTAATTCTCCTATTGGAGAATATTTTTTCAGGATTACTTCGCCTTCTTTATCAGTAAATATTTCAAGAGGATCCCCTTCTCTTATTCTCAATGTTCTTCTTATTTCCTTTGGTATTACAACTCTTCCAAGATCATCTATCCTTCTTACTATTCCAGTTGCCCTCAAAATTATTACCTCCTATTAATTAGATTTTCAGTACAATTTTATTATTGATAATTTATTGGAGTTTTATACATTTTCGGTTGATTTGTGAAAAGGCATTATAACCATAGATTCTTGAAGTTTTATTCCACGAGAATAGAAAAACCGATAGTTTTAGGCCATCGGTTATCGGTAAAAAATTTATTTTTAAATGTAACTTAAATTTATTCTATCGTAATCAATACAATTTTACGTTATTTAATACTCTCTTATTAACATCCATCTTGTACTGGTCATCCTTCATCCAGCTTTCCAGTTTCTTATTAACTTCATCCAATTGATATGTTCTTTTCAAACTATCCTTTAATTCGTCAAATTTAGGCCTTTTTATTACGTAAAAGCCACTTGAGGTTGTTACGAGGCCAATGTCACCTTCCTTGGCATTAAACACCCATTCCAAGTACTCCTTGGGCATTTTTTCATCTTTGCTGACAGAAAATTCTCCACCATTTTGCTTGGCACCCTTATCATCGGTATATTGGGTTACAAGACTGCCAAACTCTGCTCCAGCTCTTGCTTTTGATAATACTTCCTTTGCAAGGTTGGTCTTTTCCTGGAGTTTATCATTTGGAAGGGGCTTTCCAGCTGAATCAATTGTCTCAAGGAATACCTCCCACACTGTTACTTTTCCCTCTTTATTCATTGCCTCAGAATATTTCTTTTGCAATTCTGAATCGGTTATCTTTATATTATCCGCTTCAACGCTTGCATATTTTCCAAAAGCCAGCATATAATTATTATAAATAGTTTCGTATTCACTAAGGCTTATCCAGTATTTCTTTTTTACATTCTTTTCAGCTAGAGCCTTGTCTCCATTACCCTCTGACTGTACTATATTATCTATTGTCTCTTTGGACTTTTGAAGGTCTCCACTATCCAAAACTATATTGTTTTGTTTTGCTTTCATCAACATAATTTTATACTTCTGAACCTCATTCAACGCGTCATTCTTTGCAGTAACCTCTGTTGCTTCCCCATTATCTACTTTTTTCCAAAAAGCCTTTTTTACATCATCCGACTGGTAATCCACTCCAGCCTGTGTTTCATAATCATTCTTAATAATCCTGAGAAAAAACTTGTACTCTGCAGTCGTAATTTTTTCACCGGCCATTGTTGCTATGTAGCTATTTGAGCTCTCATAGACCTGATATATTATTGTTCCTCCAATAACCAGAGCAAGTACTAAAAACACTGCAACAATAACCATTTTGACATTACTTTTCATTTTCATTTTTCTCCTCTGCGAAAGTTTAGTAATGGCTAAGAAATAATATACGAATTTATTTCTATATGAAAAGTGGTAAATCTTTTACATTTGTCTATTGCAAATCCCGTAAAAGCGTTCGTTATTTGCTCTGACAAATGTAAGATTATTAACACTTTTCATATAAGTCATTACTTACCTATATTAAAAGTGATAAATCTATTACATTTGTCTGTCACAAATCCCGTTGAACCGTTCGTTATTTGCTCCGCCAAATGTAAGATTATTAACACTTTTAATACAATATAAATATTATAATAGATTATTTCCCGTCCTGCAAATCTTTAATGTTCATTAAAAGGTTTTTTATATTCTCCAATATTTCCTCTCCCTTTAATCCTTTAGTCAAAAGCGTCAGGTAGGGCTTGCTGCTTGCATTAAACATAATCTTCCTTCTGAAATTATCCATGAGCTTGTTAATGATTGATAAGTCCATATATGTATCATTGATATACTGGAAAATTACAGATTCATTTTTTTGTGTAATCGAAGCGAATCCACATGCTCTGGCAAGGAATTTTATATGTGCAATTTTCAGAAGATTGCTTACATACTTTGGTATATTTCCATACCTGTCTATTAGCTCATCTTCAATTTCAGTTATATCCTCCTGGCTTGATATGGATGCAATTTTTTTGTACATGTCAATTTTCTGATTTTCTATACCAATATAATCATTGTCGATGTATGCACTGATATTAATGTCGATCGTTATCTCCTGATTGCTGATGTCAGGGCTCTCACCTTTCAGCTCCATTACAGCCTCATCCAAAAGTCTGCAATACATGTCATAACCTACAGATTCCATTTGACCGCTTTGCTGAGCCCCTAAAAGGTTTCCTGCACCCCTTAATTCAAGGTCTCTCATCGCAATCTTAAACCCTGACCCTAGGTCGGTAAACTCCCTTATAGCACGAAGTCTCTTTTCAGCAATTTCCGATAACGTCTTGTCTTTCTTGTATGTGATATACGCATATGCAAGCCTGCTTGATCTTCCAACCCTTCCCCTTAACTGATATAGCTGAGCAAGGCCCATTCTATCGGCATCTTCGATAATTATCGTATTGACATTAGGCATATCAAGACCCGATTCAATTATTGTGGTACAAACAAGCATATCATAATTTCCATTTATAAAATCATATATAATATCCTCAAGTTCCTTCTCATCCATCTGGCCATGCCCAACAGCTATTCTGGCATCGGGCACCAACACCTGCAGCTCTGCAGCCTTTTTTAGAATTGAATCCACTCTGTTATATAGATAAAATATCTGTCCTGACCTTGATATTTCACGTCTGATGGCATCCCTTATTATTTCCGGGTTGTATTCCATTACAAAGGTTTCTACCGGCTGTCTTTCTTCCGGTGGGTCTTCAATTACACTGATATCCCTTATTCCAACGAGCGACATGTTAAGTGTCCTTGGTATAGGTGTTGCAGTCAATGTCAACACATCAATATTAGGTGTAATGTTCTTTATTTTCTCCTTATGTGCCACTCCAAATCGCTGCTCTTCATCTATAACAAGCAATCCCAAATTCTTAAAATGCAAATCCTTCTGCAAAAGCCTGTGGGTTCCAACAAGCACATCAATGGTCCCATCTTTCACATTTTTTAATATCATTTTTTGATCTGCCTGTTTTCTAAAACGGCTTATAACATCAACGGTTACAGGAAAATCCTTCATTCTGTCTGCAAAATTATTATAGTGCTGCTGAGCAAGAATAGTAGTAGGAACAAGATAGGCAACCTGTTTTCCATCCATAACCGCCTTGAATATAGCCCTTATAGCAACCTCTGTCTTTCCATATCCTACATCACCGCACAAAAGCCTATCCATAGGCTTTTCTGCTTCCATATCCTGCTTTACTTCATCAATACATTTTAACTGGTCGTCAGTCTCATCATAGGGAAAGGAGTCTTCAAACTGTTTTTGCCATACTGTATCTTTAGAAAACCCGTATCCCTTGGTAGCCTGCCTTTTAGCATATAACTTAACGAGCTCTTCCGCAATCTCTTTTAATGATTCCTTAACCCGGCTCTTCGTTTTAGCCCAATCGGTTCCATTAAGCTTATGAAGCTTTGGTTCCTTTCCCTCGGACCCTATGTACTTTTGTATCAAATCAAGCTGATTTGTAGGAATATACAAAAAGTCGCCATCATGATACCTTATTTTTAGATAATCCCTTCTGACATTATCCACATTAAGCTGTTGAATGCCCACATACTGTCCAATACCGTGGCTCTGGTGCACAACAAAATCACCTACATTTAATTCGGTAAATATATTGATCTTGCTGCCCTTATTTTTTCCAGAAGCCTTCCTATGCTTCCTGTCCTTCCCAAACACTTCCTTGTCACTCACTACAACAAAGCCTAATTTTGGATATTCAAAGCCGTTATTAAGGCTTCCTGGAGTCAGCACTACCTGTCCCGGCAATATTTCATCAGGATGGGATTCCATAAATACCGCCGCAACACCTTCCGCCTCCAAAGTATCTTTAAGTTTTTCACCCTTCACTCTGGTACCAGTAAATACCAGTATCCTGTACTTACGCTCCTTCCAGTTCCTTAAGTCGCTTATAAGAAAATCCATACGATTTAGATAGGATCCTGTGGCCTTAGAAGCTATCTCAAACCTTTCAGCATTATAAGTATTGATACTGTCCGTTAAAAAAGTATTCATATAAACTGTATTGCTTTTATATAAAATCCTTGCAAAGTCTTCATAATCAAACTTTGCATTAAAACTTCCCGGCAGGAGCCTTCCTTTTTCCATCAACCCATTGCAGGATTCCTGCCATTCGAAATTAATATTCTCCACCCTATTCTTCAGTTTTCCACTTTCATCGGCAAACACCAGGCAATTGTCGGTGTAATCCACTAGAGTTGACGGCTCATCAATAATATAGCTTATATATCTGTCAATACCCTCAAAATAATAACTATCTCGAAGCTTGCAAATATCATTGGTAATATTTTCACGGATTAAGGTTTTGTATTCTTTGCCTGCCTTCTTCAAAACCTCGTTCATATCGTTCTCAATGCTGCTTACAATGGCTTCCCTATTGTCTTCATTATAAATTACCTCTCTTGCAGGAATTATTTTAATGCACTTTAATTGTTCTACAGAACGTTGTGAATCAGAGTCAAATTCTCTAATGGAATCAATTTCATCGTCAAAAAGCTCAATACGCACTGCCAGGTTGTAATCCACGGAGAAAATGTCAATTATTCCGCCCCTCACGGCAAACTGACCCTTGTTCTCTACTACGGCAACCCTCTCGTACCCCATAGCAACAAGTTTCTTCTGTATCGATAAAAGATCTATCCTCTTTCCCACCTCAAATTCCAATATGCTTTCAGTAAATAAGCGAGGAGAAATAAGCTTATGCAATAAGGTATCTATTGAAACCACAATAAGGCTGTAATCACCTTCAATAATGCGTTTTAGGATCTCAAGCCTTTTAAAAACATTATCTCTGCTTTTAGCTTCAACGTCATGCAAGGTAATTTCCTTAAACGGAAAATATAATACGTCCTCTCCGGAAAACAGATAAAAATCTTCATATATCTTTCTAGCTTCAAACTCGTCAAATGCGATATAAATACCCTTTTTGCCTGTATGCTTACAAATGGAGTATGTTACATGAGCTTTCTGAGAATTTGCCAATCCTGTTATGACTACAGACCGATTTTTACTTACTGAATCAATTATTCCGTTATATTCACTCAGCTCAAAAAGTGGGTTAACTAAAAAATTCATGAATATTTTTCCGCCTTCTTTACTTGTTAAATTTATTCATGGCTGCATCAACACCTGACTTCAATATTGTTGAAGCAGCTTCTACTGCATTTTTTACACTGTCATTAATAGTTGTTCTTTCATCAGGGGTGAATTTACTTAATACGTAATCCGCCAGATTCCATCCCTCCGGTGGTCTGCCTATGCCAATTCTTACCCTTGGAAACTCATCCGATTGAATCTGGTATAAAATATTTCTCATACCATTATGAGTCCCTGAGCTTCCCTTAGGCCTCACCCTTATTTTGCCCAACTCTAGATCTATATCATCAAACATTATTATTATATTACTTACAGGAATTTTATACCATTCTATTATTTCCCTTATGCTTTCTCCGCTTAAATTCATAAATGTCTGTGGCTTTACTAATATAACCCTCTGGCCATCTATACTTCCTTCACCTATCAATGCCTTAAACTTGACTTTCGTTATGCTTATGTTGTTTATGCAGGCCATTAGATCGATGGCATCAAACCCCACATTGTGCCTGGTATTAATATATTTATTTCCTGGATTGCCAAGTCCTGCTATTATATATGTCGTACCCATTTTACACCTCAGTTTATTGCTTTTTTGTATATTAGTATACACTATAATTTCTTAGACATGAACAAAATCATGAAATGATTTTATCAATCTTGATGGTTGCCGTAAGATATTGTGATGTAGGATACACCGCAATGTCCTAGATTAAAAAAAACCGATAAAGGCATCAACCCTTAACGGTGTTCTTTTCATACGATTAGGACTGTTAAAGAACACTTCCCCTAAATGCTTGCTTTCGTGCACTTGGCTCATTCTATAGCTCACAAGAGGGAAGTAATTCTTTAATCATTCCGCAAGTATTATTGCTGTGTGAATAAAGTACTTATGGAAATATCTCCATAAATTCTTTCAATAGCTTCAGCAAAAATCTCAGCTACCGAGATTACCTTAATCTTGTCCAATCTCTTTTCAGGCGGAAGAGGTATGGTGTTTAAAATAACCAGCTCCTTAATTGGAGATTTTTCGATCCTTTCAATTGCAGGTCCCGATAAAACAGCATGAGTACAGCATGCATATACTTCCTTTGCACCCATATCCAAAAGTGCCTGTATACCGTTTACCATAGTTCCGGCAGTATCAATAAGGTCGTCCACTAAAACAAGTGTCTTTCCTTTAACGTCACCTATGACATTCATAATTTCGCATACATTTGCCTTAGGCCTTCTTTTGTCAACTATAGCAATTGGTGCATCAATTCTCTCTGCGAACTTTCTTGATCTGCCAACACTTCCCACGTCAGGAGAAACAACAACTACATCATCTCTTCCAGCAAATTTCTCTCTGAAATATTCAGCTATTAAAGGCACTCCAAGCAAGTGGTCAACTGGAATATCAAAGAAGCCTTGAAGCTGCGGTGCATGGAGATCCATGGTCAATACCCTGTCTGCTCCGGCAACTGTCATAAGGTTGGCCATAAGCTTTGCAGAAATTGGATCCCTTGCTTTAGCTTTTCTATCCTGTCTTGCATATCCGAAATAAGGCATAACTGCGGTTATTCTACCAGCCGAAGCCCTTTTTAACGCATCTATCATAACAAGCAGCTCTATCAAATTGTCATTAACAGGATGACATGTGGATTGTACTATAAATACATCCGAACCTCTTACAACCTCATCAATATTTATGGCAGTTTCACCATCGCTGAACTTTCCTACATGAGCTGCACCTAATGGTAACCCTATCCTCTCTGCTATTTCCTTAGCGAGCTCATAATTGGAACTCCCAGTGAATATTTTTATATCCTTTCCATGCAGATTCATTACTTTTCCCCTTTCAAACAACACATAAATTATCAAAAATCTAAAATTATAAATAAATTTATATAAAACACTTAATAAGGCATGAATGAAAAATTACTTACGCTTATCGTAGCGGCTGATCGTTTAGCTTCGCTAAATAGCGTAAGTTATTCTTTAATCATGACTAAATAAAGTGTCTATTTTTTCTTAACCCTTTGCATACCTTTTTTTGTTACCCAATCCTCTTTGTTTACCTGCCTGCTTCTGGCAATTGCCAGGGAATTTTCGGGCACCTCTTCCGTAATAGTTGAACCGGCGGCTACATAAGCATTATCTCTTACTGTAACAGGCGAAATGAGATTTACATTACATCCTACAAATGCATTATCCCCTATTTTAGTCTTATTCTTATTTTTGCCGTCGTAATTTACAACAACCACACCACAACCTAGATTTACATTGCTTCCAACCTCTGCATCTCCAATATAGGTGAGGTGCGAAACCTTTGTGTCATCACCTATGATTGATTTCTTAACCTCAACAAAATCTCCTATTTTTACGTTATTTCCAATCTTGCTTCCAGGCCTCAAATAAGCAAAAGGACCTATATGAGTGTTGTCCCCAACAGTACTTTCAATTATTACAGAATTGTTAATTTCTGTACCATTGCCTATGGTTGAACAAACAATTCTGCTGTTGGGTCCTATTATAGAGTCCTCTCCAATTTCACTGCCTGCTTCAATATATGATCCTGGATAAATCACTGTATCCATTCCTATTTTAACACTGTGGTCTATAAAGGTGGATTTTGGATCAATAAGCGTAACTCCAGCCTTCATATGCATTTCCAAAATCCTTTTTCTAATTATTTCACCAGCTTTTGCAAGTTGTACCCTATCATTTATTCCCAGTATTTCGTCAGGATCGGATATCTTTACTGCACCGACCTTTCCGCCTTTTCCTAAAATTATTTCAAGGGTATCTGTCAAGTAATACTCACCTTGTACATTGTCATTGCTTAATTCCTTAAGGCTATTAAGAAGTTCCTTAATTTTAAAACAATATATACCGGAATTTATTTCTTTTATACTTTTTTCCTTAATACTTGCATCCTTATCCTCAACAATTTTCAAAACATTGCCTTTTTCATCACGGACTATCCTACCATACCCTGATGGATCTTCAAAGTCCGCTGTTATTACTGTAGCACTACATTTATTTTCAATATGAAATTTAATGGTCTTGTCAATAGTATCACCCGTAATGAGAGGTGTATCACCACAAAGTATTATTACATGCCCATCTTTGCCCTCAAGATATTCCCCAGCTTGCATAACAGCATGACCTGTACCAAGCTGCTTTTCCTGAACCGCATAAGAAACGCGATCCTTGAGGCAATCCCTTACCTGATCCTGTCTATGGCCTACAACAATAACACTTTCTTTTATCCCGCAGCTGACTGCTGCATCTACAACCCATTCTATAAGAGTTTTTCCGCATATCTTATGTACTACCTTGGAATTTTTGGATTTCATCCTTTTTCCTTCACCTGCAGCCAATAAAACCGCCATTATATAATCCATTTAATTAACCCCTTCCATTACAGCCATCAAAAATAATATATTATATATAAAATTATTTCACAATGTTAAAGGTTTATAAAACCAAATATATTTTCTCACTTTTCTTTATATTTTTCAACGGTAATTATATTAAAAGTGCTAATAATCTTACATTTGGCGGAGCAAATAACGAACGGTTCAAGGGGATTTGCTTAAGACAAATGTAATAGATTATCACTTTTAATTTAGAAATAAAATAAAACCGCCAGGATTGACTAACCTCGCGATTTCATTTAAACCACCACAATTTCCCATTCATGAAAAAAGACACTCGTAAAAGTGTCTTTTATTTATTACTCATTTACTGTTGTGGTTTCATATTTTTCCAAAATAGCTGTCTGAATCTTTTCCCTAGTTATAGCATTTACCGGATGTGCAATATCTCTGAATTCACCGTCCGGTGTCTTCCTGCTAGGCATTGCGATAAACATACCATTCTGACTTTCAATAATTTTTATATCATGTACAACAAACTCATTATCAAAGGTCACAGAAACAACTGCCTTCATCTTGCCTTCAGCATCAATTTTCCTAATGCGAACATCTGTAATCTCCATTTATGCTTACCACCTTCCGTTAATATTATGGAATTATAAATTGTTTACATCTGCTTATTAGCTTATTATTTTAATATTCGATATAAATTTATTTTTTCCTTCTTGTTTTTAATAAATTCCTTCGCCTTTTTAAAATTTTTTTGATCATTTTTCGTTATTTTGCTCAGTCAACTTAATATTAATACGGAATAATTAAGATATTTTATGCTAAGACTAATGTGGAACAAGATGCTTTATGGTAATGTAATCCACAAAGATATGCTATTTGTATTTCTGTAAAATTTATCTACTTGATCGAATATTAATTATACCATTCTCCTCATCCACTGTATCAAGAGTCAGTATTGAAAAATAATCATCTACCAGTTTTCTATCAGGCTCTGCGGTCTTTATAAGCACACCAATACCCGAAACCTCACACTCAAACTCCTTTGCAAGCTCCATAATACCTTTGGCCGTACCTCCACCCTTCATAAAATCATCTATAAATAAGAGTTTTGAGTTCCTTTTTAGCGATTTTAATGACAAGACCATGGTTTGGAGCTTTTTCTTAGACCCCGATACATAGTTAATATTCACTGAAGCACCATCTGTAGCTTCATTATAGTGCCTTACGATAATCAAAGGTACATTGAGAAACCTTGCAGTTGCAAAAGCTAACGGTATACCTTTTGTTTCAACGGTTATAACATAATTAACATCTTTTTTATAAAACTGCCTGGTAAAAATACGTGCAATATTTTCTATTTTTACCGGATTATAAATTATATCAAGCATATAAACAAATCCGCCTGGAAGAATCCTTTCTTTTTGAGAAAGTTCTTCACAAAGGTTTTGAGTTATTAAATCCGATTTTTCGCTGCTTATTGAAGGAATAAACTTTATGCCTCCGGAAGCACCAGGTATAGATACTATCATGCCCAGATCAAACTTATCCAATATATCCTGAATTATATCAATATCTTCGCTAATTGTAGACTTTGCCGATCCTATAATTTCCGTGAAATTTCCAAGTGTAAATATCTTCCCTGGCGAATCCGTCAATAGCTTCATCAAAATTCCAATACGTTCGTTTCTTTGAAGTTTATCCATTTTCCCTCTCGTTTTACAAAACATTTTGTTTTAACAGTATTGGTTTTTATTATATAATATTATAGCGAATATTTTAATACTTTTTAAAATAATTATTCGGATTTCAACAAAAATCACTATATATATTGAAAAACATATAAGTGGTTTTGCAGTCTATACATAAAATAATAAAATTGTTACTTTTTGCATATAATAAAACCATACTTAAAAATAACTAAAATATAACTTCCGCTATAAATTTCGCTCTTGTGTTGACTTAACTCGCTCAAAATCGGAAGTAATATTTTAGTCATTCTTTAGAAGAATATGCAAGTTTTTTCACATTAGGTATTAACAAATAATCAACTTGTCAATTTAAAGGAGTGTTAGCATTGACTGAAAAAAATTTACTTGATCCAAAGCTTATTAAGAAGATACATTTTGTCGGTATTGGCGGTATAAGTATGAGCGGATTGGCAGAAATCCTTCTTAACCAAGGATATGAAATTACAGGATCAGATATGAAAGCCTCAAGCATAACCGATAGACTTATAAACATAGGAGTTAAATTTTACCAAGGGCATAACAGTGATAATATAGAAAATCCTGATTTGGTAATATATACTGCAGCAGTAAAAAAAGATAATCCTGAACTTATAAAAGCACAAGAGCTTGGAATAAAGACAATTGAGAGATCTGTTCTATTAGGTCAGATCATGAAGCAATATCCCTATAGCGTAAATGTTTCAGGAACTCATGGAAAAACAACTACAACATCTATGGTAACTATGATAATGATGGAGGCAGGCCTTGATCCCACTGTACATATAGGGGGTCAACTCAATGCCATCGGTGGTAATACAAAAATTGGGGGAAACAAGTACTTTGTGGCCGAAGCATGCGAATATGTAGAAAGCTTCCTGCAATTTTATCCCTTCATGGGTATAATATTAAATATTGAAGCAGATCACCTGGATTACTTCAAAGGAATTGGCCACATTAAAGAGTCTTTTATAAAGTTCGCTCGCTTGATTCCTAAGGAAGGATACCTTGTTGCATGTATAGATGACAGCAATACCAAGGATATTCTAAGTAAGATAGACTGCAACATAATAACCTATGGCATAAACTCAGAAGATGCATTGTGGCAAGCTAAGAATATTCAATTTGATGATGCCGGTCTTGGATCTTATACCCTTTATAAGTCTAACAAAGAAATAGCTAAAATCAACCTTGGCGTTACAGGTAAGCATAATATCAGCAATTCTCTTGCAGCGGCAGCTGCCTGTTACACTATTGGCTGCAGCATTGAGTCTATAAAGAGTGGTCTTTCAAAATTCTCCGGAACGCATAGGAGATTTGAATTAAAAGGACTTTCAAACGATATAAAAGTCATAGATGATTATGCACACCACCCATCAGAGATAGTAGCTACGCTAAATGCGGCAAGAAATGTTCCACATAATAAGCTCTGGTGCGTTTTCCAGCCTCACACATATACAAGAACCAAAGCTTTATTGAGTGATTTTTCCAAATCCTTTAATGATGCTGACTATGTTATTGTATCAGATATCTATGCGGCTCGTGAACCTGATAACGGGGAGATAAACTCCTTAATTTTAAGTGATAAGATTAATGAAGTTTCTCCAAAAGCCAAATATATAAAGGGCTTTGAGGATATTGCAAATTACCTTCACGAAAAGGCGTCTTCCGGGGACCTGATAATTACTATGGGTGCTGGAGATATATATAGAGTAGGCGAGATTTTCCTTGATATGCAGTCAAATGCTTAAAAGCGTTTTATGTATAAAATCCAGCTATATGAAAAGCGAATAATCTTTTCATATAGCTGGATTTTATTACCTTTATAAAGTTATTAAGGCATGCCCCAAATATAACTTCCCATATAATTTTATAATGGTTAAAGTATCACTTAGCCATTACTTATTGAGCTTTTCAGGGTCAACCATTGCAAACTTGATTTCACCTTGAGCCGCTACCTCACCTTCTACTGTTGCAAGAACCTTTGCTTTTCCCATTCCAAGCTTAAATGCAGATAACTCAACCTCAAGCTTTAATTGGTCCCCAGGAACAACAGGTCTTCTGAACTTTATTGACTCAAAACCTGTAAACATTCCCAACTTACCTTTATTCTTCTCATCTAAAAGGCCCGCTACGCAAGCAGTTTGAGCAAGAGCTTCAACTATAAGCACACCTGGCATTACAGGTTGCCCTGGGAAATGTCCTTGAAAGAATGGTTCATTAACTGTAACGTTCTTAATTCCTACAGCACTTTTACCAGGATCAACTTCAATTATTCTGTCAACCAGTAAAAATGGATACCTGTGTGGTATTATCTTTTGAATATCAACACTTGAAAGCATTTTCGCACCTCTTCTATAACTAATTTCCTAGACATCAAAAAACCTTTAACATTATATCATAATGTTTCCAATTAGAAAAGAAAAAATCATTATCACTTCCAGAAATGACTAAAAGTGATAATGATTTTTTTGCTTTAAAGTAGCTGCAAGAGTACAGGTGCCCAAATAGCCTTATGTTTTTGCCTTCAGAAGTTTGTACAGTGCATCAGCAAGTCCTATACCCCCGCTATTCACAGCTGAATTAACAAGCTTCTCATCCAGCATTTCCTCATAAACTTTCTTGCCATAATCTTCCTCAATAAGCCCGGATTTATGAACTGTTGCTCGCATTTCCTTATACATCATCTGCAAAAGCACTCCCTCAAAATCCTTGCAAACCTTCTTTAATTCCTTATCATCCTTTTTTTCCAATATACTCTCCAGCTTTTTTTCAAAGCTTCCATCAGTTATATTATCTTTATTGAGTCGAGTATTATTGTTGTAAGTTGAAAAATCATTTATGCTACCTGTTCCATTAATATTCATACAGCATCTCCTAATATATCCCTAAAAATATTATTTTCTTAAATTATTTGCAAGACCAAGCATTTCATCTGCTGACTGAATGGCTTTGGAATTTATTTCATATGCCCTTTGAGCAACAATAAGCTTTACCATTTCTTCAACAACCTGAACATTTGATGATTCAAGGTATCCCTGTTGAATTGTGCTTCTATCAGGAAGTTCATCATTTAAAACCGGAGCCCCTGAAGCAGAATTCTGCTTGAACAGATTATTTCCTAAAGCCTCCAAACCTTGATTATTAGGAAACTTAACCAATGCAATTTTCTGCCCTAATGATGCGGTAGATCCATTTTCGTCAATATAAGTCAATTCTCCACTCAATGTGACATTAATCTTTGATGCTTCAACATTTACAATAATCTGGTTGCCGGCATCATCCAACACCTGAAGACCGTCGGATGTGGTCAAAATATTTCCTTCATCAGATACGCTTAATTTGAAACTCCCATCCCTTGTATATTCTACTTCCCCTGAAGCTGACCTAATTGTAAAAAATGCATCCCCGTTAATTGCAAAATCCAGAGGATTATCAGTCTTTTCGAGATTGCCGGAGCTAAAGTTCTTTACTGTTGCAACTGGAACAGCACCATGCCCAACCTGAAGGTTTACAGGCTTACCTGTTCCCTCCAGTATATAAGCCCTGTTGACTGTTTCATACAATAGATCCTTAAATTCAGCCCTTTCCTTTTTATACCCTGTTGTATTTACATTAGCAAGGTTATTGGAAATAACATCCACATTAAACTGTTGTGCCTGCATTCCTCCACCAGCTGTCCATAACGCTCTCATCATATGCTATTCCTCCTCTATCTTAAACTTCCAACCTGATTGACCACCTTTTCCAAAGTACTGTCCTGAGCTTGAAGTAAGCGTTGATTTGCTTCATATGACCTCATAACCGAAATCATATCTACCATTTCCTTCACTACATTTATGTTTGACCCCTCCAGAAAACCCTGGGAAATTGTCCCGCTAAAAGGTTTTTCCTCAGTAGATTCATCTTTTTGAATCAAATTGCTGCCTATCTTTTTCAAAGACCTGGTATCTGTAAACTCACTTATCTTAAGCTTGTCCACAACAACCCCATCCTGCACAATTGAACCGTCACTGTTTACAGTGAAATTATCACCATCCAATGTAACAGGCCCATTCTGTCCCATTACATTAAAACCATCCTTAGTAACCAGCTGGTTTAATGAATTGATAACAAAAGCACCGTCTCTGCTGTAATATTCCTGAATATTCCCATCTCCATCAGGTTTTCCTATAGTAAAAAAAGCTGAGTTGGAATTCCGGATGGCAAAATCCAAATTGTTTCCAGTCTTAGCTATTTTACCCTGCTCATAGTTGGTGAAAACTTCGCTGATATCACTTCCAAGCCGCATATTACCTACCTTTGCAGAAGGGTTTGATGCACTTTTGGTATCATCAATTCTTTTTGCCAACTTTTCAGGAAAGGTCTCAAAAATGGCAATATCCTCTTTGTAGCCGTTAGTATCGGCATTAGCCAGATTATTCGATATAACATCCATTTTCTTGCTATTGGCCATGAGACTCCATCCAGAAGTATAAAGTCCTCGAATCATAAGCTATCTCCTTAACCTTTATTGAACGCGATAAATTTTTTAACATGCTTAAAACTAGTTGCTCATTTTTTATATCGGTTAAATCAGAAACAAACTTAATAAATATCTGATTTTTAGTAGTGTCATATTTTAGCTAAATTAAAAGTGCTATATTAAAAGTGATAAATCTATTACATTTGTCTTAAGCAAATCTATTAAAATCAGTTAATCTTGCTTTTTGTCTATCACAAAATAACGTTGAACCGTTCGTTATTTGCTCCACCAAATGTAAGATTATTAACACTTTTAATATAATAAGATTAATTACTATTTATATATCACTAATTACTGACTTGAATACAAACTACTTTGGATATAGAATGTAATTAGTCATGTTCAAAAAATAACTTCCGCTATAAATTTACCATAAGCGTAAGTAATTTTTCATTCATGCCCTAATTTACTTCACACTAAGGAAGGTATCAATTATATGATGAATTTGGTTTTCATTATTGCAATCATATTGGTATTAGGAATTTACAGCGGCATTAATTATTATATAGGTCTAAAGGGATTACAGCTTATTAACAGCATATTTCCATTTATAGCACCTAAGGTTTTCTGGCCGATTTTCTTACTTATAGCCTTCTCGTATATAATTGCCAGGTTTGTTTCAAAAATATTGCCTGAGGCAGCATCCCATATCATCACTTTAGTTGGCTCATACTGGATTGCTGCAATGGTTTACTTTATTATTTTTATACTGATGATTAAATTGGTTTTACTGTTTGACAGATGGTTGACGTTTATACCATCCCATTTGAAAACAAGCCAGATTTCAAACTATGTGACATTAATTGTCACCGCCTTGGTTTTGATTATTCTTGTGATTGGCACCTGGCAGGCTAGAAATCCAGTAACAGTAAAGTATGACATATCCATCAATAAAGATGGCGGCAAAATAAAGAACCTTCATGCTGTATTAATCTCAGATATCCACCTCGGCACGCTGGTAAGGAAAGGCCAACTTGACAAGATGGTTCGCCTGGTAAATGAAAAAAAACCCGATATTGTTTTTATTGCAGGAGATTTAATAGATGACGATATAAAACCTTTTAAGGATCAAAACATGCTGGAGAACTTACAGCAAATAAAGACAAAATACGGAGTTTACTACTGTCTTGGAAACCACGAGTATTACGGCGGGGGCAGTGAAGAGATTGCCGAGATTTTTAGGGACTCAGGTATTAAATTACTTAAAGATGATTTTGTAAGTATTGAAAACTCCATATATATCATTGGAAGAGAGGATATGGGATCCAAGTCACACCTTAAAAAGCCCCGTAAAAATCTTTCCAGCCTCATTTCAAGTCTGGATAAATCCAAACCTCTAATCCTTTTGGATCACCAACCTTCAAATCTAAAACAGCCTATTGACGAGGGCATAGATTTGCAGCTTTCCGGCCATACACACAGAGGACAGTTTTTCCCCTTCAATTTCATTACAAATGCTATTTTTGAAAATGATTGGGGCTATCTCAAAAAGAGTGATTTTCAGCTTATAGTTTCTTCAGGATTGGGTTCCTGGGGGCCGCCTATAAGGTTTCTTAACAGTGCTGAGCTTGTTGAAATTAATATTAATTTCAACAAAGAATAAATTATGTAAGCATATCACTAAAAGAATTATTTTTTTCTGCCGATATAAATAAATGTAATTAATCTAATCTTTACATTTGATCTATATGAAAAGTGTTAATAATCTTACATTTGTCAGAGCAAATAACGAACGCTTTTACGGGATTTGCGATAGACAAATGTAAAAGATTATTTACTTTTCATATAAATAGGAGATTATTATGGACAAAGGCAGAAAAAAGCTAAATGTGAGACAAGGCTTTAAAGGCTTCAATTTGAGTGATCACATAATGAATTACAGCCGGTTATGGATAATTCTTATATATAATCTTTTTTGTTTTTTAACATTACTTATATTGACGCGTTTATTGCCTGTTATACTGAATTATCCTCCCGAATATCGTGAAGCAAGTAAAGTTCTAGCTTCTTCAATCTTTCTAAGGCAATTTTTGTCTGTAGCAACTGGTTCTTTATTGGTAAATATCATTCTTATGAAAGTTTTGAAGGTATTGTACAACTGGAAGGATGCTGTAAGTAGTGCTAATTATGAAAAAATAAAATTAATACGTGAAAAATGCTTAAGTGCACCATATAGAATATACAGTATTCAAATTTTTATTCCTGCAGTAGTTTTGTTTATTATGTCATTTGTATTCACATTAACTAACAAAAGTACCATTTACTTCAGAATACTATTTCTGGTCTTTTCTCTTATTTCTTTGTTTTCAGTATTTACCTATTTACTATCAAGCAAAATATTCAAGCAGGTACTTGTTGAAACATTTGACAATCATGACCTTCAAGGCATAAGGTTTGGCCTTAAGAGCAAAATATTTTTTCAGATAGTTCCGATTTTCGTTTCAACAGTATTACTCACATCTATGGTAGGCTATTCCAGACTTATTGAAGAAAAAGGAAATATTTATTCGCAACTATTCATAAGTAAACTCAATCATTCTTTTAATGACATTAACAATAATATGAGTTATGATACCATCAAGAAAAAACTTTCGGAGATAGATTACAGTGAAAGTAATTTTTCCACCTTCCTGATAACCACTGACAATAAAGTAATTACATCTAACCAGGAAGGTCTCAGTAAAATTAATTTTTATTATATAAATAAGAATACACCTAATTTGGAAGGAAGGTTTTACGATGTAACATGTGAAACCCAGGGTGTATTCAAAAAGATACCTGTAGGCGATAATAATATTATAGTTGGCATAAAATTTACAGTGGCTTCTCCCAAAACAGTTAATTATTTCATAGGCTGCTTTTTGGCATTATTACTGCTATGTATAATTGTACTTTACTACTTTTCCAAATCAATTACCAGCGACATATCAGTTGTTGCTGCCAATCTTTCCAAGATAGCCGAGGGTGATAAAGTTAACCTTGATAAAAAAATTCCAATTGCCTCAAACGATGAAATAGGCGAGCTTATTGTAGCATTTAATAAAATCCAGGAGCTTACCAAGGCCAACATTAAATCCATTAATGAGCAGCAGGAAATGATATTAGAGAAAGAAAGGCTGGCATCACTTGGACAAATGATTGGAGGTATAGCACATAACCTTAATTCCCCCATCATGTCCATAGCATGCCTTATTGACTCATTAAACAACCTTGCAAATGAGTATAAGAATTCTATTGGTGACAGGGATGTAACAAATGAAGATCACACTGAGATTGCTAATGAAATACTTGATTGTATAAATAAGATTTCTCCCCAATGTTCATATATGTCAAAAATAATCAGCAATGTAAAACTTCAGGCAGTGAAGTTAAACGAGTCATCCACAGATAGCTTCACCGTAGATGAACTCATGAAAACTCTTAATATAAAACTTAATCACAATATGCCGGAAAACGCTCTCATAATACCGCAAATTCAGGTAGACAAAAATCTTGAAATACAAGGTGATATAAACAGCCTTATTCAGGTCTTGGATAACCTGCTGCAAAATGCTTGCGAGTCCTACCAGGATGACTGCGGCTCAGTAGACTTTATTGTTCAGAAGGATGATAAAAATATAAAGTTTATTATAAAGGATAGTGGAAAAGGAATTCCCGTTGAGGTAAAGAATAAACTTTTCAAGGAGATGATTACAACCAAAGGTAAAAACGGCACCGGAATAGGCCTTTATATGTCATATTCAACGATAAAGGGCAGGTTTGGCGGGGATATTTGGTTTGAAAGCGATGGGGATACGGGAACCGTTTTTTATATTACAGTGCCCTATGTATCATGACTAATTAGATATTAGTTCCAAACTATGTAAGTTCATATTTCAATGCTTCTTAATATAAAATCATCCTTGGAGTCTTTTAGCCAGCAGAGTATTCCTTTGCTGGATCTTATTATTGGATACCGCAATACCTATAGCTTTTTTTGATCCAACCAGCACAAAAACCTTCTTTGCACGTGTTATACATGTATATAAAAGGTTTCTCTGCAGCATCATGTAGTGCTGCATTGTAAACGGTGCCACCACTATCTTGTATTCACTTCCCTGGCTTTTATGGACAGTTGTAGCATATGCCAGAACAACCTCGTCCAGTTCTGTAACATCATAATCCACATCAATTCCGTCAAAACTAATCAGTAAGACCTTGTCCTCCAGATCAATTTTTGTTATTGTCCCTAGGTCTCCATTAAACACATTCTTGTCATAATTGTTTTTTATCTGCATAACCTTATCATTTAAACGGAATGTTGTCCCCCCATGCTTTATGGAAACTTCTGAGGGATTTAAAGCCTGCTGCAATATGGAATTTAGGTTGTGGGCTCCGGCTTCACCCCTCTGCATGGGGCATAACACCTGTATATCGTTTACAGGGTCAATTTTGTAATACTGGGGAAGCCTTTTTAAGCACAGGTTTTTTATAACCTCTGTAACCTTAAGGGTTTCATCCTCTTCAATGTAGAAAAAATCACTATTCTTTCCCCCTCTTAAATTAGGCATCTCGCCCTTATTAATGCGGTGGGCATTTGTTATTATGGCACTGCCCTGTGCCTGTCTGAATATTCTCGTGAGGCATATTACATTCACAGTGCCTGAATCTATAATGTCCCTAAGCACATTTCCAGCACCAACTGACGGAAGTTGATTTACATCTCCTACCAATATAACTACCGTCTCGTTCTTAACAGCCTTTAAAAGATTGTACATCAATATTATGTCCACCATAGAAGACTCGTCTATTATAAGCACATCGCACTCCAAAGGGCTTTCAGCATTCTTTTTATAACCCTCCGGCGGCTTATATTCCAACAGTCTGTGAATAGTCTTGGCCTCCATGCCTGTGGCCTCAGACAGCCTTTTTGAAGCCCTCCCGGTTGGTGCTGCCAACAAGCACCCGGCTCCCATCCTTTGAAATGCCTTAATTATTGCCAATGTGGTAGTTGTTTTTCCTGTGCCGGGGCCTCCGGTCAATACCATAAACTTTGAAGTAACAGCTTCCTTTATAGCATCTATCTGAACCTGGTCATAAGTAATGCCGTATTCCAATTGTATATCATCTATAACCTTTTCAATATTGTTGCCTGCAAGACTGCTTTTTACAGCTGTAATATCCCTTATTCTCTTTGCAACTCCCACCTCACTGTAATAAAAGGGCGGCAGGAAAATAGCATCAGCTTCATCACCAATAACCGTTTTATCCATCAACATGGTACTTATGGCATTACCAATTAGGCTTTCATCCACTTCCAGAATTTCAGAAGCCTTAAGTATAAGCTGTTCCTTTTTTGCAAAGCAATGACCGTCATTTGCCAACTCATTCAAGGAATATACTATGCCTGAGCGGCATCTCTCATAAGAGTCCTTTTCAATTCCCATATTCTGTGCAATTTTATCCGCTGTTTTAAAGCCAATCCCCCAAATGTCATCTGCAAGCCTGTATGGGTTTGACTTGACCACACTAATGCTTTCATTGCCGTAGGTTTTATATATCTTAACTGCATACGCCGTTGATACCCCGTTACTCTGTAAAAAGAGCATCACGTTTTTAATTTCCTTTTGCTCTTTCCAGGCCTTCTTAATGGTATCAACCCGCTTTTGCCCTATTCCATCAACATTTATAAGATAATCCGGTGACTCTTCGATTACTTTAAGAGTTTCTTCCTTGAAATGATTTATGATCCTACGTGCAAAAACCGGTCCTATACCTTTGATAAGACCGCTCCCCAGATATTTCTCCATCCCTGCTAGAGTAGCAGGAACCGATTCTCTGTAGTCTATCGCACTGAATTGTTTACCATATTTGCTGTCAAATTTCCATTCACCTTTAATCCTTAAAACAGCACCTACGTTTACCGCTGCCAGGTTACCGACAACAGTTATCAGATCTGGGTAACCCTTGGATTTAACCTTAATGACACAAAATCCGTTTTCCTCATTAAAAAAAGTAACTCTCTCAACAATTCCACTGATATATTCCATCTTATTGTCCTTTTGCGATAAGGGCAAATGCCCCTATTAGTCATTTAATTTTCGGATAACGAATATCGTTATCAATATTCCTCAATTAGCGGATCTTATAGTCTTTATATTAAACCAGCCAGAATTCCAGCCCTTACTCTCAGCATATCCATTTAAAACATCAGCAATCTTATAAGTAGCCTTCTCAGCACCTAATGGTCCGGTCTCGGGCAAAAGTATAACAGCACAGTCCTCGCTTACGGGCATGATTTTGTCAGACCCTCTCAACACACCTGTAATTAAACAAAAAACTTCCTCCAAACTATTTATACAAATATCATTAACAAAGTTAATAGAAATAATGGAAAAAGGTCTGTTATAGCTTTCGCTCTTTTGAAACTCCAGATCAACATACTCTTTAAAGAACTTGTCCAAACTAGCAGTATAAATGCCTAAAGCTTGGTATTCGCCTTCATTGTCTTCCATGTTCATTAAAAGCTTCTGTGTTTCTTTTTTTAAATCCTCATAACCTAATATAATCTCATATTTATCCCTGTTTAATGCCACCAGTTTATTTATATTCACTATGTTAATGCTATCTTTTAAAATTTCTTTTTCATGTATTATAACAGAAAATTCAAATACTTTACATATTTCCTGTCCAAAAACCTTCTTTTTATCGTAGTAATCATTGTAGGATACTTGAACTTCTATGATCTCAAAGTATTGAGAGACTTTGTTCTGCCAATTCACAAAATCGAAAAGCGTTATTCTATTTTTATCATAAAAACTGATTTTATCAAAGGCATCATAAAAATTACCCATAGATAGGCACGCAAAATAGCCCTTTACAGTCTTTAGGGCTTTAAAAATTTCTCTTCGTTGTTCCTTTGGATAATCCATGAGATAAGATAGGGAACTATTCTCCATATGCTTTGTTCTTAGATGTTGATCATAATGCTTTCTTTTTTTAGTATCTGATAAAATACTAAAAGCATAATTGATTTGCATCATTTTTTCTTCCGCACCCTTATCTTTATTCAGATCAGGGTGGTATTTTTTAGAAAGCCTTTTGTATGCACCAGCTATAACCTCAGGCTCTGCATTTTCTTGAACCTGAAGCAGTCTATATAAATCAAGGTTTTTATACATAAGAAACCATCCTTAATGATCATTGTGTTCTTTTAATTCATTCCTCCTTATAATATCTTTTAAATACTCCTTAGTAATAGATCATATTAATTATACGAAGGTTTATTGAACTCTTCTCAAATCTTTGACATATGCACTTCCTGCAATTGATTTTGCCCGTTTTTTTAATTCAGCCGCTATTTCAGCAACCTGTAAATGGCTGATAAGGTTTCGGTTTTCGTTGGAAACAGCTGCAAGGGATATAGATATTATTGGATATTGTATCATCTGTCCTTGCCTGTTTGCAGTGGATATAAACCCCTTTTTCCGGTCTTCCAAACTGTAGAGCTCGACAATTTTTTTATCAAAACTCTTTATAATGTTTTCACTTATCATATCTGCATTTTTGGGGTAAACAATCAGTATGAAATCATCACCGCCAACATGCCCAACAAAATCCGTTGTTGCTCCAAATTCATGAATACAATCCAAAAGTATATCTGCAGTGAGTTTTATTGCCCTATCACCACTGGCAAATCCATAAACATCGTTATAAGCCTTGAAATTATCAAGATCTGCATAAATGACTGTAAATAAATCCCTGTTGAAAATTCTTCTGGTAATTTCTGATTGGATTTCTAGGTTCCCCCTAAGACCTGTCAGAGGGTTGGCCCATCTGTTTCTGTCTATTCTAATAAGAGTATTTCTTACTCTTGCAATAAGCTCCCTTGGGTTAAACGGCTTCTTTATGTAATCATCCGCGCCCAGCTCAAGTCCCTGCAGCTTTTGCTCTTCATCATCCTCAGCCGTCAGTATTATAATAGGCATTAAGTTATTACTCTCATCAGCTCTTAAAGCCTTACAAACCTCCAAGCCATCCATACCATACATAATAATGTCAAGGAGTACAAGATCTGGTTTTTCCTTCCCCACCATCTCTAAACACTCTTCGCCGCTATTTGCCGATATAACATCATAACCCGCCGGTACTAAAATATCAGTTATTATTCTTACTATTAACTCAGTGTCATCTACAATAAGAATTTTCTTTTTGAACATATAGTCTCCTTATTTAATCAAATCACCTTGCATGAACAACAATTATTTTTCCTGTTTAAGATAATCGATTCAACTCTAATAAATGCTTAGGCAATAATGAAATATCAAACCTTATATTATTATTGATCTGCTAAACTTTAAGACTATAAACCTGAAATCTATTGAAACAATTTGTCAAGAACACAACCTGACCATTTTATTTTAAATGAAATATATATACATATATATTATATATTATTGAATCGCATGATAAAAGCACTTTTTTTAACATTTTTAATAAATTACGCTGTAATTTCTTAAACTTAAATAAAATTTAAAAAATTTGCACTAATCTATTATTATATTTACGATTTTATGGTATATTAATATAAAGGAGTGATTTAATTGTCAGAATTTTGTAAATGCGGTTCATTGATGCTTTCGGGCAATTGTACAAATAAGAACTGTACTTTTAGAACCACGTCAAAGCCTTCTACACCCAAACAGTCTTCACGAAGTAAAGCTGCCACTTCAGATGCATCTACTAAAGAGAAAAAACCCCCACGTGTAAGAAGAGCTTCAAAATGTATTACCTATAATCTATATGATATAAACAAGGAAGAGGCTATGGAATAATAGCCTCCTTTTTAGAATATTCTTTTCACTATCAAATTCTTAATAAAATTCATATTTTTGTTCAAAAAAAATTTATTTATACTTTGAACAAAAATATTTATTAGTCTATACACCCTCTATACATTTTTATACAGCATATGATAACATATATAACAAGTATAACTTTTAAAATGTAGGAGGGGTAATATGAATTATTTAGTGCATTATTATAGAAATGAAACTAAAGACATATTGCTATCCCCACAAATTACATAAAGGTTTTTAATGATTTATGCCGAAATAAATAATGTATCAACAAATAATTAACTGGTCAATGGCATTATACGTCGTTAAGGAGGAAGTGAACAATGCCTTTTAAGAAAATTTTGATATCAAGTGTTTTGAGTATAGGCATTCTTGCTGGAAGTACAAATCTTGCTACTGCCCAAGACATCAGTTATAAGGTACAACCCGGAGATACTTTCTTTTTAATCAGTCAAAGGTATGGAATATCCATGGACAAACTTATTAAATATAATAATGCTACGGCAAGTACAATCTTGTATCCTGGTAAAACAATTACAATACCTTTGGGCAATCAGACTATCCATACCGTCATATCAGGTGAAACATACTGGACTATCAGTAAAAAATACAACGTGGATTTTCACAAGCTATTATCCTCGAATAACGCAACTGATAAATCAATGCTGAATATAGGTGATAAAGTCATTATCCCAGCTGCATCATCAGCTCCATCACCAACACCGTCACCAACTATATCACCAGCTACATCATCTGCACCACGACCCCCACAAACAAGAGTTCATATAATCCAAGCTGGGGATACCTTCTATACATTAAGCCAAAAATATAATATAAATTTAACCGAACTTATGAAGATAAACAGTGCAAGTGAAAATACAGTACTTTATATAGGCCAAAAGCTGCAAATCCCCCAGAGTGCAGCATCATCTTCATTACCAACTCCCACACCAAGTCCTAAGCCTATATCAAGCCCTACATCAAGTCCCACACCAAGTCCCACACCAAGCCCCACACCTAGTCCTACATCTACAAAGCCCTATATAACATACTCAAGTTATACAATAAAATCAGGAGATAATTTGTGGAGCATTGCAGACAGATTTGGCATCCCCTTATCGGAAGTATTGACAGCCAATAACATGAGGGAGTCAGCAATATTGAATATTGGAGATGTATTAAAAATACCCGTTCATAATATACCTGTTAAATCAACACCTGGCGAAAAATATGGTGAATACTTGGACTGGTGGACAGAAGCCCAGTATGTCGTACCTACCCAGGGTATTATCGAAATCGTTGATTTCTACACCGGAAAGTCCTTCTTTGCAAAACGTACAACAGGTGCTAACCACGCAGATGTTGAAACATTGACGCTTATGGATTCCCAAAAAATGAAGGAAATTTGGGGCGGCAGTTTCAGTTGGACAAGACGCCCTGTTATAATTAAAATTAATGGACGTAAAATCGCTGCCAGTGCTTCCAGTCTACCCCATGCAGGAAATGACAATGCTGCAGGCGGTGTTTATACTACCTGGAGAAGCGACGACTACCCACCGGGCTACAACCTGGATTGGATAAAAGGTAATGGCATTGATGGTGTATTTGATGTCCATTTTGCAAACAGCACAAGGCATAAAGACGGCGAAATTGATGATAAGCATCAGGAAAATATTAAAATTGCAGCAGGATTGATCTAGAATATTCTTTATATGTAAGCTTCAACCCTTTCTATTTAGTTAGAAGGGGTTGTTAATTTATCTAATGGCCTTCTTCAAGCAAATAAAAATCCTCAAAAGTCTTATTATAAAGCCTTTTGAGGATTTCCTATTTAGAGGCGCCACCCAGATTTGAACTGGGGGATAAAGGTTTTGCAGACCTCTGCCTTACCACTTGGCTATGGCGCCATATTACAGAGACTAGACACTAGATGCTAGAACCTGTACCCTCCTGGGTTCTAAATTCTAGTCTCTAGTCTCTGTATTTAAGAGCGGGTTACGAGATTTGAACTCGCGACTTTCACCTTGGCAAGGTGACACTCTACCGCTGAGTTAAACCCGCAAATGGTGCCCAGAGCCGGAATCGAACCAGCGACACGTGGATTTTCAGTCCACTGCTCTACCGACTGAGCTATCTGGGCATTTAATTGGCGACCCGGAAGGGGCTCGAACCCTCGACCTCCAGCGTGACAGGCTGGCATTCTAACCAACTGAACTACCGGGCCAAATTTAATCATCTAACCTGTAACCATGTTGTATTTCTTGTCTTTACTTCGCATCAGTCACAAGCGACAATTGATAGTATACTCAAATAAATCAATAATGTCAATACGTAATTTAGTTATTATTCGCAAATAAGTCGCAATTTCTATCTATTATTTAATATTTCTTATTAATACTCACAAATTCTAAATATTCTTTATTTTAATCTTTCAACAATTTCATTAAGTTCCTGCTCTGAAAATTGGTACTTGTTATTGCAGAAATGACAAACTAGTTCTGCATGATGCTGTTCGTTTATTATAGCATCTATCTCGTCCTTACCTAAGCTTATAAGGCCTGCTTCCATACGTTCTCTAGAGCAATTGCACTGGTACTTGCATTGTCCCTTATCAGTAACTTTTGGATCTAACCCTTCCAATATAACATTCAGTATATCCTCAGGATTTTCATTTTTTAAAAGTTCCGATACCGCCGGGATGGTTTTAATTCTTTTTTCCAGATCATCAATAATACTCTCATCAGCGTCCGGCATCACCTGGACAAAAAAGCCTCCAGAACTCTTTACACTCTCATCAGAATCAACCTCTACACCTAATGATACAATGGTAGGAATCTGTTCTGAATAATAGAAATAACAGGACAAGTCTTCAGCTATTTCACCTGATACCAGATTGACATAACCAACATAAGGCTCCTTTAGCCCTAAATCCTTAATTATGTTAAGATATCCGGGTTTACCTACAACTGATCCAACATCTAGTTTACCATCTTCTGTGAAAATATTATCTACCTGCGGGTTGTATGCATATCCCCTGACATTGGATTTTGAATCTGTTACAACTATCATGCCCTCAATAGGACCGCTGCCTTTGATTTGTATGGTTATAATATCTTTTTCACCCTTAAGTGTCTTGGACATTAATGCTGCTGCTGTCAACGCCCTGCCTAATGCTACCGACGCAATTGCAGATAAATTATGAACTATGCTAGCTTCCCTTACCATTTCGGTAGTATTAGCAAAAAATATCCTCAATTTACCCTCAGCTGCTGTGCCGCTTATGATATAATCCTGCATGCTATTACATAATCCTTTCAAATTAGTATTATTCTATGGTTTAGCCAACTGCATATTTATTAACAATTTTCTTTATATAAAAATTGAAAACCCCGATATAAATTATACCGGGGTATTATGGCTCATTACCGTTTTAGTATCGGTGTAGAACTAATATTAGTTAGCTCTCTGAACTTTAGCAGCCTGAGGACCCTTAGCTCCTTCAACTACTTCAAATTCAACTTCTGCACCTTCCTCGAGTGTCTTAAAGCCGTCCATGTTTATTGCCGAAAAATGAACAAATACGTCATTTCCGCCATCTCTTTCGATGAATCCAAATCCTTTTTCAGCATTAAACCACTTTACTCTTCCTCTTTCCATCTAAAACTCCTCCTGAAATAAATACTAGTTTTGTAGACATATTACATGCCCCATCAATTCTACAACATTTTATCACACTAATCAACAGCTTGTCAAGAATAATAAAGAACATAAAGTCAAGAGTTAATATCTTCCTCATTAATTCTCCACAAATATATGCCTAAATTTATTTTTTCATTCGCATCAAATATTATACCTTCCTTAATTAGCAGATCTTTTTGAACTTCACTCCCACCAAATGCAAAGCTTCCGGCAAGTTCCCCATATCTGTTTACAACTCTGTGACAGGGTACATCTCCCTGATATGGATTCTGGTGCAGTGCCCATCCAACAATTTTTGCTTTCCTGGGTTCACCTGCCATTCTAGCAATTTGACCGTAAGTTGCTACTTTTCCTTTTGGAATTTTTCTAACTATTTCATAAACACGCTCAAAAAAGCCCATATATCCCAATCCTCCTCAGTATGATTTCCTGCATACAAAGAAGATTCTTTCACTTTCTTCTTTGGGTTTTCTGAATGAAAATTGATCATATATTCCCAAGATCTCCAGACCTTTAGTATCTGATATCATCTTTTCCAATTCAATTATAGAATAGGCCCTTTCATAATGCAACTCATCAAACCTGTCATACCTTCCCTGGTCTTCTACAAAAAATGTTAAATCAAATTCACATATTCTATTTTTCTTATTATAATTATTTGCCCATATGTACGTGATTTCTTTACCTACTTCATATAATACATTATTTCCCAGGGTGTTTTCCAGTTTATATTCTGAATTTATATCAAATATAAATAATCCGCCCGGATTCAGATAGTTTGCTACAAGTTTGAGAAAAGTCTTAAGTTTTTTCTTATCAGTTATGTAATTGACTGTATCCATTAAGCATAAGGCCACATCTACAGTTCCATACAGTTCAAACTCGGTTATATCCTGGTTAAGGTATAAGATATCCAGGCTCTTTTCCTTACTTTTTTCAGCTGCACACGAAAGCATCTCACAAGACATGTCCAAACCGATCATTTCATAGCCTCGCTTCGCAAGATTAATGCACACGCTTCCGGTGCCGCACCCTAAATCAACCATTAAAGAAGGCTTACAATTATATTTTTTGAAAATGTCCTCTAAATAATCCGACCATTTATTGTAATCCACATCATACATCAGCTTGTCATATATATATGCAAAATTATTATAAATAATATTCCCCCCCTTATACTTAAAAAGTCAGCAAATCATGCTTGCTGACTTTTTCCTGAATAATATAACTTCTTTCTTTTTGAGACTATACCTCCAATCCTTCCTGTCTCCTTTGCAGTAAGACTCTTCCACCCTAACTTCTTAACCTTTTCGCTCAGGCCTAACTCAGCTACAACCTGATTTTTTATTATTTCTTCAATATTTTCCAAATAGTCACCTCCACATAGGTATGAAAAGTGAATAATTTTTAACTAAAAGTGGTAAATGTAAGATTTTATTAGCACTTTTAATATATATAACACTTTTCTTTATTATGTGAAAATGTACTGATTTTATACAATTTTCTATACAATTACTTAATTTCCCCTTTTATATAATCGTACGCCCTTTTAAACTGTACATCCTTTTCTCTTGGTATACTTGATACAGGGTAATCCTTGAACTCTTCGAGAGGCTCCACTTTAATATCAGGTTCTATGCCAATACCCTGAATGCACTTGCCTGATGGTGTAAAATATCTCGAAACTGTCAGTTTTAAACCCGATCCATCCTTAAAACCATAAACCTGTTGAACCAAACCTTTACCAAATGTCTTTGTGCCAATCAGCTTTCCTTTGTCATGATCCTTTATTGCACCGGATAATACTTCACTGGCACTTGCACTATTTCCATTTACAAGCACTGCTAAAGGATATTCGAGCTGTCTGTCATCAGACAATTGTTCATCTCTTTTTTTGTTTTTATCTTCCGTATATACAATAAGCCCTTTCGGCAGCAGCCTGTCAGCTATCTCTACCACCTGCTCATAATCTCCGCCAGGGTCATCACGCACATCTATAATTAGCCCTTTCAATCCCTTCCCAAGCAGCTCTTCCAAAGCCTTATTAAAATATGAATATGCATCATTATCAAACATGAGAATTCTTATATAACCAATATTACCATCAAGCATTTCCCACTTAATATTTGATACCTTTATCTTTTTTCTTACAATGTCAAGGTCTATAGATTTTTCCTCAGACGGTCTGTAAATCGTGATTTTTACATGGGTATTCTCTTTTCCCTTAATCATATTTATAATAAGGTTTTCGTCTTTGATGGAAGTTACATCTTTCCCATCAACCTTGATTATTTTATCATCTCTTGTAAGCCCTGCCTTCTTAGCCGGCGAACCCTCAAAAGCTTCTACGATGGTAAGGAGACCATCATTATCCATGATTACATGCATTCCAATACCTACATATTCACCTTCTGTACGTTCTGAAAAGCTATCCATTTGTTCCTTTGTAAAATAAACTGTATAAGGGTCCCTCAAAGAATCAGTCATACCTGAAATGGCTCCCTCAAGCAGCTTATTCTCATCAACTTTGTCATAATAGGTATTTTTAAGTATTCCTTTTATCTGATTAAACTTTTCTACACTACCTTTACTAACCTCATCTTTATTAAAAGAAACATAACTATTGCTTCCCCCTAAATCAAACCCGTTAAACAGAAAAAATGCCAATATAAAGGAAATCACTGCTGTCACAAAGACTAAAGATACCATACCGGCAACTATACTTTTATCATTATTCAAAACAAAACACTCCTTAGGGTAGTTTATTAATATAATAATATGCATCAAAAAACGCTTATAAACCCAGACTTATCCGGGTTTATATTTTGTGACAACAATATACAGTGTTTTAGCCATTTAGTCATGATTAAAAAATAATATCCACGAAGAAAGCGGAAGTAATTTTTCAGTCATTTCTTATTACTTAGCATAACTTAACGGGTCAACTGTTGCCCCATTCTTTATTACTTCGAAATGCAGATGCGGCCCTGTAGATAAGCCGGTGCTGCCAACCTTTGCTATTACCTGTGATGCATCCACACTTTGTCCCACATTTACTAAAAGTCTGCTGCAGTGACCATATAATGTTGCGATACCGCCTCCATGGTCAATTATTACAGTATTACCATATCCGCTCTGCCATCCTGCAACAATAACAACACCCTTATTTGCAGCGACAATGGAAGAACCCGATGAGGCTCCAATATCAATACCGGTGTGCGTTTTATACTTTTTAAGTACAGGATGAAACCTTCTGCCATAATAGGAAGTTATATTATGCGAGCTTGGTGCAGGCCATACCATGTTACCGCCAATATATTTAACATTCCTTTGAAGAGATTTGATTTGACTTGCCAGTTCCTGGGACTTCTTGACCAGCTCGTCTTCCTGCTCGTCAAGCTTTTTCAGCTTGTCATTAATCTCTCTTATATCTTCATCTAAATCAGCCCTTGAAGCTTTAAGATTTTCAATCTGCTTCTTCTTGGTACCAATCATATTTTCCTTATCAAGCTTCATTTTTTCCTTTAGACTTTTTTTATATTCAATGTCGGCTTTTGCTGTTTTAATATCTTCAATAAGTTCCTTATCCTTTTTGGATATAGCTTGCATGTACTTAAGTTTTGCAAAAAAGTCGGTTATGTTTTTCGACTTAAGAATAGTATTAGTCTTGCCATAACTGGCATTTTCGTACATCACCCTTAACCTGACCTTGAATAACTCTTCCTGCTTTTTATAATTTTCCAAAGTCTCATCAATGGATTCCTGGATTTCCACAATTTCTTTTTCTAACTTTTCCCTTTCGGCTACGAGTTTTTGGTATTCAGTGCTTTTAGCATTCTGTACCTCGGTTATGTACTTCTTTTCATCTATTGCAGACTTCAGCTTTGTCTGCTCCTTCTTTTTCTGACTGCTTATACTGTTTATTTTACTGTCTATCTTTTCCCTCTGTTTTTTTGTATCACTAAGCTTATCAGCAGTTGTAGACAATGCTGTCGTTAATATCATAACCAGTATTAAAACAATAGAAATCTGTTTTTTCATAACAGCCTCCTTAACATATTAAAATCATATAAATCACACATGTATTATAAGTAACTATATGAACAGTGAATAATCTTTTACAATACGTGTATGATTTGCCGATTTTTAATTTGTCTTATCATCAGTAAAATTTATATTTATACATGAAGGTATTTCCTTATGGAAATACTACTTCCAATTCCGCCAACAACAGTTCCTATAATGCTGTAAGACCCTATAACATAAAGCACTATTGAATTAATGCTGACAAAATCAATGTTTTCACCTAAAATACCGTTGCTTAGCTGGCCTTCAATAGTACTATAACAATAGTAGGTTACTATAAATGACAATATAGCCCCCACAAAGCCTATTATAATACCTTCTACAATAAATGGCAAGCGGATAAACCAGTCAGTTGCACCTATATATTTCATAATATTAATTTCTCTTCTTCTGGCAAATACTGTAAGTTTTATTGTGTTTGATATAATAAATACCGATACTGATAACAGTATTACAAGCAGTAAAATGCTTATTATTCTAGCCCAATATGATATATTGGACAAATCTTCTACGTTTTCCTCAAGAAAGCCGATGCTTTCTACTCCTTTTATATTTTTAAAAGTTTCAACTACACTTTTTATATGCTCTTCATCTTTTATCTTAATAATAAAGGATTCGGGCAGAAAACTTCCGTCATATCCTTCAAGTATTCGGCCATCTTCTTCTAATAGTTCTTTACATCTTTGAAGGGCTTCTTCCTTTGTAACCCTTCTGGTATCTGAAACAAAACTATTCATTTTTATTTGGGCTTCAATATCCTTAACCTGTGTTTCATCGAGATTGGCATCACAATACACTTCAATTTGAAGCTGTTTTACCATCAAATCATTTATTTTGTGTTGCAGATTCATGCTCAATATTAAAAATATACCGAAAACCAACAGTGATGCAGTTACTATAATTATAGATGCAAGAGACATTAATTTGTTTCTGTATGCATTTATTATACCGTCTTTAATTATATATTTGGTGGTTCGTATCTTCATCTTCGTATTGACCTTTCTCCTGATCCCTTATTATTTCTCCTTTTGACAGGGCAATTACCCTCTTCTTCATCGTGTCCACTATATTTTTCTCATGGGTTGCAACAACCACAGTGGTACCCATTTGATTAACTTCAGACAAAAGATTCATTATACCCCATGAAGTCTCCGGGTCAAGATTTCCCGTCGGCTCATCTGCAACAAGCAGCACAGGATTATTTACCAAAGCCCTTGCTAAGGCAACCCTTTGCTGTTCTCCACCTGAAAGCTGATTTGGATAAGCTTTAGCTTTGTTACTAAGCCCTACAAGGCCCAATACTGTAGGAACACGTCTTCTTATCTCCTTTGGTAATGCTTCCACTATCTGCATTGCAAATGCAACATTCTCATATACTGTTTTCCCTGGGAGCAGCCTGAAGTCCTGGAAAACTACACCTATACTCCTTCTGAAAAAAGGAATTTCCTTTCTTCCCATTGTGCTGACATTAAAGCCATTAACACTAACAATCCCTTCTGTTACCTCTTCTTCCCTCAATATCAGCTTTATCATAGTAGATTTACCCGATCCACTTTGACCTATGAAAAATGCAAAATCGCCCTTGTTTATCTTCAGATTTATATTCGTAAGAGCCAAAGTGCCATTTTGATATATCTTCGTAACGTTTTCAAAATTAATCACTGTAATTCTCCCTTATGCATGACCTTTCAATTTCTATTATGCTTTGTCTGTTCTTCGCTATAGTCCAAGTACTTCTTAACCATCAAAGCTATCTTAAAAATAACCGCTTCATTAAATACTCTAATATCAAGGCCCGTCAATCTCTGAACCTTATCCAATCTATATACTACTGAATTTCTGTGTAAATACATAGCTCTTGCAGTCTCCGATACATTCTGATTATTCTCAAAGAATTTGAGCACAGTTAATATAGTATCGTTATCAAGCTTTTCCTTTGACTCACTCTTCGTATCATGCTTATTTTCCAGACTTTCAATTGATTTCATTTCGCCTGAAAACACTTCATTTAGAAAAAGCCTGCACAGGGTAGGTGGAAGCTGGTAAATCAACCTGCCTATCCCTAAATTATTATAATTGGTAATGCTTTTATCACTCTCAAAAATTCCACCGATTGATATGGCTGACTGAGCATCTTTATAAGAGTTTTTTATGTCTCTTATATTTTCGGCAATAGAGCCTATTCCTATGCTTACATTTATCATTACTTCGGCACTTAGAGTATCAAAAATTGTCTTGGATATAGAATCGATTTCTTTTGCATCGTCTCTATTTTTTAATTCTTTAATAAGCACAATATTTTCTTCATCTATAGCAACAACAAAATCCTTTGCCTTGTTTGGAAAAAGTTTCGACACCACGTCAAAAACCATTTCACATACCGAAACGTCCTTGGTGCTCCCGGTGCGTATAAGTATAACAACCCTTGAAACATTGTTTGAAAGATGAAGCTCTCTGGATTTTTGCAGCACATCACTGGGCAATATATTATCATGAATTATATTCTTAATAAAGGTAGTTTTATCGAGCTTCTCCTCATGAGTTAAATTAGCATTTATTATATTTATCGTAATTAATGAAAGAAACTTAATCCCCAATTCTCCATCCATGGCTAAAAAGACTATATTCTCAAGATTATTGCGGTTCATAATCTTATAATATGAATATCCGGCTGCACTTTCTATCTTTTCGCCGGACCCAATTATTTCCACCGCATTATCATCCATCTCACCTATTCTGGCTTCATCTGAACACGCAATTATGGTACCACTGTCATCCAATACGCCAAACTCAGCATCTATTGTTTCCCTAATCTGGCAGACAATGTTCTGATATATTTTAGACTGCATAACTATCCACCCCGGCAATAATATATTTTGTATAATACTATGAATAAATGGTGTCTTAACTGTACCTCGTCCTTTTTTATAATTATACACTAATTATTAAAAACCGCAAACGGTTTTGTACCCTTCTAATCTTTTTACGCACAAACAAAAGAGAAAGACTAATTTAATCTTCCTCTTAATAATGTTTATTCAATATTTAAATCATACCTTAGGTATGTTGAAAACATAACTTCCCGTATAATTTCGCTTTCGTGTTAACTTAACTCGTTAACACACGCTCAAAACGGGAAGTAATATTTCAATCATACCTTAGTTCATTATTGTTTTTTCTGTTTCCTTATCAAAAAGGTGTATTCTGTTAGTATCAAAAGCAATCTTTATAATATCTCCAGATCTTGCTTTTGTTCTTGGGTTAACCCTTGCAGTAAAGTCAACATCATCAACTACCATATAAAGGTAAGTTTCTGAACCAAGGTTTTCAGTCAATTCAATTCTTGCTTCAACAACGCTGTCTGCCATCTGCTCAAGGAAAGCAGGCTCATCATGCATACATTCAGGTCTGATACCTAATATAACTTCCTTGCCTACATAATCTGTTCCTTCAAGCTTCTTTGCCTTTCCTTCAGGCAATTTGATTGTATCCTTACCAAAAGTAAGGTATATTCCATCGCCTCTTTTGTCAACCTTTGCATTTATGAAGTTCATTTGAGGACTTCCGATGAAGCCTGCAACGAACATATTGCATGGTCTTTCATAAAGTGCTTGTGGAGTATCTATCTGTTGAACATATCCATCTTTCATAACAACTATTCTTGTACCCATTGTCAAAGCTTCTGTCTGGTCATGTGTAACATATATGAAAGTTGTCTGAAGTTTCTGATGGAGCTTGTTGATTTCAGTTCTCATCTGAACCCTCAACTTAGCATCAAGGTTTGAGAGAGGCTCATCCATTAAGAATACTTTAGGTTCACGAACTATAGCACGACCCAACGCAACCCTCTGTCTCTGACCACCTGATAAAGCCTTTGGTCTTCTGTCAAGCAAATGCTCTATATCAAGGATTTTTGCTGCTTCATGTACTCTTCTTTTTATTTCATCTTTTGGTATTCTTCTGAGTCTCAAACCAAAAGACATGTTTTCAAAAACTGTCATGTGAGGATACAAAGCGTAGTTCTGGAAAACCATCGCAATATCTCTGTTTTTAGGGTCTACATCATTAACAAGCTTGTCGCCTATGTACAGCTCGCCTTCTGATATATCTTCCAAGCCTGCAATCATTCTGAGTGTAGTAGTTTTTCCGCAACCTGAAGGTCCAACCAATATTATGAATTCCTTATCTTCTATATCCATATTGAAATCGTTAACAGCCGTAACACCACCGGGATATCTTTTGTATACATTTTTCAGCTTAACACTAGCCATTTTTTCTCCTCCTATAGGTTTAAATACGCTTTTAATAATTTGCATGTTCACAATAATACTATAACATTTATAAAAGAATTTTAACAGACATAGTTCTTAACAAATTTTATAGCATCAACTTGGTCACTTTGCATAAATGCCTTGTCAAATGTTGTATATATTAAGGAAGTGCTTTGTGCATAAATACTTGAAAAATGCATTTTTATTCATTCTTTAAATAACATATTGAATTTTTATGCATGAGGATGTATAATTATGTAATAGTAAAAAATAGAACGACGGTAATTGAGCTTACTGCTTTACAGGAGGTAATTTATGATTAATGTAGGAATTATAGGTGCAACAGGATATGTTGGAATTGAAATCTTAAGGCTTCTTCAGAAGCATCCCGGCGTAAAGGTTACTTCTATAGTATCACAAAACTTTGTGGGACAAAAGGTTTCAGATATATATCCAACATTAAGAAATGTTTTTGATATGGAATGTGATGCACTTGATATAGAAAGCATATCTAAAAAAGCAGATATCTTTGTAACAGCACTGCCCCATGGTGTATCAAAAGAAGTAATTCCCAAGCTTATAGCTTTAGATAAAAGGGTAATAGATCACAGTGGAGATTTCAGATATAAAAATGTAGAGGTTTATGAAAAATGGTACGGCATCACACACCAAATGCCAGAGCTTCTTGAAATGTCCGTCTATGGGTTGCCCGAGTTATATCGCGACAAAATCAAGGATGCCAAAATTGTTGGAAATCCCGGCTGCTATCCCACATGTTCAATACTCGGTATAGCACCGCTTTTGAAAAACAACATAATTGAGACTAAAAATATTATTATAGATGCCGCTTCAGGCGTTACAGGTGCCGGCCGCAGTACCGATCTTCCATATCAGTTCTGCGAGTGTACTGAAAATTATAAGGCATACAAGGTTTCAAACCACAGGCATACATCAGAAATAGAACAGGAACTCAGCTTCCTGGCAAATGAAGATATCCTTGTTTCATTTACTCCACACCTTGTACCTATGAAAAGAGGAATGCTTGCTACAATTTACGGCAATTTGAAAACCGATACATCAACTAGTGAATTGATTAATCTCTATAAAGAGTTCTATAAAAATGAATACTTTGTAAGAGTTCTTGCTGAAGGTAAGCTTCCCGAGACAAAGTATACAGCGGGCTCAAATTTCATAGATATCAGCGTTGTTGTAGATAAGAGGCTTAACAGGGTAGTAGTTCTTTCCTGCGTGGATAATCTTGGAAAAGGAGCTTCTGCTCAAGCAGTACAAGACCTTAATATCATGTGTGGATATGATGAAAAAACCGGTCTTGAGTCACCTGGCTTATACCTATAATATCTTTTTGGGCATTTACCAGTTTATTATTTTATAATTCCTTAGTGAAATTGGAGGATTACATTAATGTATAAATCTATGGAAACAATAATTAAAAAAGCGGAGATTCTTATTGAAGCTCTTCCATATATTCAAAAGCTTACCGGAAAAACCGTTGTAATAAAATACGGCGGTAATGCAATGATAAATGACGAACTGAAAAATTCAGTCATGGAAGACATCACATTGTTAAAATATATAGGTGTTAACCCTGTAGTGGTTCATGGAGGCGGACCTGATATAAACAAGGCACTTAATAATTTTAATATAAAAAGCGAATTTATAAACGGCCTGCGGGTAACCGATTCAGCTACAATGGAAGTAGCACAAATGGTACTCGTGGGTAAAACCAACAAAGAAATAGTATCCCTCCTAAATCAAAAAGGAGGAAAAGCCATTGGCCTTTGCGGTATTGACGGGAATCTTATCGAGTGCGAGCAATATACCACAATGGTTGATGGAAAAGAAGCAGATTTGGGCTATGTTGGTAAAATCACCAACATCAACTCAAAAGTTTTGGATATAATCGCCAAGGATGAATATATCCCTGTAGTAGCACCTATTGGTGTGGGTAAGGATGGCCGAAGCTATAATATCAATGCAGATACGGTAGCAGGTGAAATCGCTGCATATCTTAAGGCTGAAAAGCTCATGCTTTTAACAGATGTTGAAGGTGTAAAGACTTCAAAGGACAGCAAGGAAATACTTTCAGCACTCACTATTGAAGAAGTTCATAACTTAATCGAAGACAAGATTATTCAGGGCGGTATGATACCCAAAGTGCTTGGTTGTATAGATGCACTTGAAAAAGGCGTAGGCAGAACCCATATAATAGACGGAAGAATACCTCACTGCATTCTGTTGGAGATATTCACCTATAAAGGTATCGGTACTATGATAATGAAGGATAAGGTACTATATCACAACAATGAGAAACTCTAGGTAAAAGTCAATAGAATTTATAATAGTGGTAAAACTCAATATTTATTCTGAACGGAGGTTTAAATAATGGAATTAAATGAAATTATAGAGCTTGACAAAAAATACTTTGTAAATACATTTGGAAACAGGACCCCTGTATGCTTTGAATACGGTAAGGGTATAAATCTTTGGAGCACTGACGGTAAGAAATATACAGATCTTTTTGCCGGAATCGCGGTTAGTGCATTAGGCCATTCTCACCCAAAACTTGTGGAAGCTATTAAAACACAGGCTGAAAAGTTCATCCACTGCTCAAACCTTTACTATGTAGAACCCCAGGCAAAGCTTGCAAAGGCCCTTGTTGAAAACTCATGTGCAGATAAGGTTTTCTTTTCAAACAGCGGAGCAGAAGCAAATGAAGCAGCTATTAAGCTGGCACGCATTTTCTTCAAGAAAAAGGGGATGCCTGAAAAATATGAAATTATAACCCTTGAAAAATCCTTCCATGGCCGTACTTTAGCCACAATCGCTGCAACAGGCCAGGATAAATATCAAAAGCCATATTGCCCTCTTACACCATCATTTACAAGTGTTCCAGCAAATGACCTGGAAGCATTGAAAAAGGCCATAAACAGCAACACCTGTGCCGTTATGCTGGAACCTATTCAGGGAGAAGGTGGTATAAACCTCATATCGCCTGAGTATATGAAAGGTGTCAGGGAATTGTGCGATAAGGAAGGCATTTTCCTCATTCTTGATGAAGTTCAGTCTGGGCTTGGAAGAACAGGAAAACTCTTTGCATATCAGCATTTTGATATAGAGCCTGATATTTTCACACTAGCAAAAGCATTAGGAGGCGGATTCCCAATAGGAGCCATGTGTGCTAAAGACCATGTTGCTGCAGCATTTGAGCCTGGTGATCACGGTTCAACTTTCGGAGGAAATCCCCTTGCATGTGCAGTAGGCCTTGCAGTAATGGATACCATGATAAATGAAAAGCTGGTAGAAAATTCAGCTAAAATTGGAGACTATTTCATAGAACAACTGAATAAGCTAAAGGAAAAATACAGTTTTATCTCTGAAATCAGGGGTAAAGGTCTTATGATAGGCATAGAAGTTAACAACGGTAAGGCTAAAGAGCTTGTTACAGCTTGCTTTGAAAACGGCTACCTTGTTGGAAATGTTGGCCCCGGTGTCATGAGGGTTCTTCCTCCTCTTATTGTAACAAAGGAAGATGTAGATGGTTTCATAAAATCATTTGACAGTATATTGACCAAATTTGCCAATTAGGCATGGTCCATGGACATTTGAAATAGTAATCTTAAGGAGAGATTCCATGAAATCTGTTTTAGTTCTTGAAGACGGCACGTATTTTACAGGCGAAGGCTTCGGACACAAGGGTGAAGCCTTCGGAGAAATAGTATTTAACACCTGCATGACCGGATATCAGGAAATAACAACCGATCCTTCCTATAACGGGCAGATAGTTGCTATGACATATCCCTTGATAGGAAATTATGGTTTTAACCATTTGGATAACGAGTCTTACAAACCCCATATACAAGGATTTATAGTCAGTGAGCTTTGCGACTATCCAAGTAACTGGAGGTGCGGCATGAGTGCCGACAAGTACTTTCAAACCAACAATATTACCGGGATCAAAGGAATTGACACCAGAGCACTTACCCAATATATCCGGAAGTTTGGGAGTATGTATGGAATGATATCCAGTGAATGCGGGAATATAGATATTCTCATGGAAAAACTTAAGGCCGACAAGGAACGCAAACGCAATCTTGTTATGGAAGTGACAACAAAAATTCCTGTATATAAGCCAGGTCCGGGAAAAAGAATCGCCATACTGGACTTTGGTGTAAAAAACAATATAGTCAAAGCATTACAGGACAGGGATTGTTATATATGCCTTCTGCCTGCGTTCTCTACTTTGGAGGAGATTATGAAGCATGAGCCTGACGGCATCCTTTTATCTAATGGACCTGGCGACCCTATGGAGCTACTATCAGTAAAAAATACAGTCCAAAGTTTGATTGGATTAAAGCCTATTTTAGGAATTTGTCTGGGTCACCAGCTCCTTGGAATAGCATTGGGTGGAACCACATATAAGCTTAAGTTTGGTCATCATGGTGGTAACCATCCGGTAAAAGACTTTACAACAGGCCGCTGCTACATAACCTCCCAGAATCATAACTATGCCCTGGAAAAGAATTTTTCCGATGATATAACAATTACACATGTAAATATAAACGATGACACAACGGAAGGCTTCAGGCACAAATACATGCCGATTTTGAGTGTACAGTACCATCCGGAAGCTTCTCCCGGTCCTCAGGACTCTGCCTATATTTTTGACGAGTTTCTGAAGCTATTATAGGTTATAGGAGGTCAAAATGCCAAAAAGGGAAAACATCAAAAAAGTGCTTGTTATTGGCTCGGGCCCTATAATAATTGGTCAGGCAGCAGAATTTGACTACTCCGGCGCACAAGCCTGCAAATCCTTGCGTGAAGAGGGCATTGAAGTAGTTCTTGTTAACAGCAATCCTGCCACAATTATGACCGATAGGGAAATTGCAGACCATGTATACATTGAGCCTATAACATTGGAATTTCTAAAGAAGATCATCATAAAAGAGAAACCAGATGGAATATTGGCTTCCTTAGGCGGGCAAACAGGTCTAAATATGGCCGTTGAGCTTTCTGAGGATGGTCTACTTGCTGAGCTTGGAATAGAACTCCTCGGAACATCTCTTGAATCTATAAAGCTTGCAGAGGATAGGGATCTATTCAAGCAAACAATGAACACAATAAATGAAAAGGTACCTAAGAGTGCTATTGTGACCAACATGTCAGATGCACTTGAGTTTGCTGCCAATAATAAATTTCCTATCATAATAAGGCCGGCTTATACTTTAGGCGGCACAGGCGGCGGTATTGCACAGAATATAGATGAGTTTGAATATATATGCGGCAAGGGACTTAAGCTCAGTATGATAAATCAGGTACTCTTAGAGCAAAGTGTGGCTGGATGGAAGGAAATTGAGTACGAGGTTATCCGTGATGGTGCCGACAACTGTATCATTGTATGTAATATGGAGAACTTTGATCCTGTCGGTGTACACACAGGTGACAGTATTGTTGTCGCTCCAAGCCAGACCTTATCCGATATTGAGTACCAAATGCTCAGGTCTGCTTCAATAAAAATAATACGTGCTCTTAATATAAAAGGCGGCTGTAATATACAGTTTGCGTTAAACCCTTACAGCTTTGAATATGTGGTTATTGAAGTAAACCCAAGGGTGAGCCGTTCCAGTGCACTGGCATCCAAAGCTACAGGATATCCCATTGCCAGGGTGGCAGCAAAAATTGCCATTGGCTTAAACCTTGATGAAATCAAAAATTCAGTTACGCAAAATACATATGCCTGTTTCGAGCCGTCTTTGGACTATATCGTAACTAAAGTGCCAAGATGGCCATTTGATAAATTCATTACGGCGGACAGAAGCTTGGGAACTCAAATGAAAGCAACAGGTGAGGTTATGGCTATAGGCCGTACATTTGAGGAATCACTGTTAAAAGCTATAGACTCACTTGATATTAAAATAAATTACCAGCTTGGACTCAGCCTTTTTGAAAGTATGACTGTTGAAGAGCTGATAGAATTTATCAAGCAGCCCCATGATGAAAGAATTTTTGCCATATGCAAAGCATTGCAAAAAAACGTAACCTGTGAGGAAATATCAAATATAACAAAGATAGATATGTTTTTCCTCAAGAAACTTGAAAAGATTGTTAATGTTGCAGAAGATATTAAAAACGCAGGAATCGCATTTTTAGATTATGATCTTTACACAAGAGCAAAGAAAATTGGCTTTGGTGACTCATACATAGCAAACCTGGCTTGCGTATCAGTGGATAAAATCAGCTGCCTAAGGCACAAATATCCCATAAGCCCGGTTTATAAGATAGTTGATACCTGTGCCGGGGAATTTGAAGCTGTTACGCCATATTACTATTCCACTTATGAGGAGAAGGATGATGTGGCAGTATCTGAAAACAAAAAAGTGCTGGTTATCGGTTCAGGGCCCATAAGAATAGGTCAAGGAATAGAATTTGACTACTGCAGTGTGCATTCCATCAAAGCACTTAAAGAAATGGGCTATGAGTCCATAATAATAAACAACAATCCCGAAACAGTCAGTACTGATTTTGATACAGCCGATAAGCTATACTTTGAGCCTCTTACAAAGGAATGCGTCCTCGACATTATAGAAAAAGAAAAACCTGTTGGTGTAATAGTCCAGTTTGGGGGCCAAACAGCAATAAACCTTGCAGCACCTCTTAATAATGACGGGGTTAAAATTCTCGGTACATCTGTAACAGACATTGATGTAGCAGAAGACAGGGATAAATTCCTAAAGCTATTGGAATCGCTGGACATCCCCATACCACCGGGAAGCACTGCATTCTCGGTTGAACAGGCAAAGATTATAGCCGAAAATATCGGTTACCCTGTTTTAGTAAGGCCCTCCTATGTACTTGGAGGAAGAGCCATGGAAATAGTATATAACGATCAAATGCTGGATGAATATATGAGCAGGGCAGTTGATTTGTCCTCAAAGCACCCCATCCTCATTGATAAATATATCGAAGGCAAGGAAATTGAGGTAGATGGGATCTGCGACGGTACCGACGTACTTATTCCCGGAATCATGGAACATATCGAAAGAGCAGGTGTTCATTCGGGAGACAGCATCTCTGTTTATCCTTCCAGATCTCTGCCGCAGGAAATAAAGGAAACCGTTGTAGATTACACAATAAGACTGTCAAAGGCATTGAATGTTTTAGGTCTTTTTAACATACAATTTGTATCAGACAGTGACTGCAAGGTTTATGTAATCGAAGTAAACCCCAGGGCCAGCAGAACAGTACCCTACATGAGCAAGATAACTGGGATTCCCATGGTCAATGTGGCGACAAAGCTTATATTGGGTAAGAGTTTAAAGGATTTGGGCTACGCACCCGGGCTTTTTAAAGAGACAAAGTTCTACTCTGTTAAAGCACCTGTATTCTCTTTCTCAAAACTTACCACGGTGGATACTTTCCTTGGACCGGAAATGAAGTCTACGGGTGAAGTTATGGGGGTTGATAAAGATTACCATACTGCACTTTATAAAGCCTTTGTGGCCTCAGGATTAAAACTCCCGCCAAGCGGCACTGCACTTATTTCCGTTGCCGACAGGAATAAGGAGGAGTGCAAGGACATAGCCCAGAAGCTTTGGGACATTGGATTTAGACTCATAGCCAGTGAAGATACTTATTTATATCTTTCCAGGGCAGGAATAGAGGTTGAATCAGTTTCCAATGAAGAAATACTGGATCTATTGAAAAACGACAATGTTTCCCTGGTTATAAATACCCCTACGAGGGGCAGAATACCTACCAGGCTAGGTTTTCAGCTAAGGAGAACGGCAATGGAGTACAACATTCCCTGCATTACTTCAATTGACACAGCTAATGCTGCATTGGAAGTTCTTGAGCATATAATCAACAAAAAAGATACCGAGATTTATGCATTGGATGAATACTCAGAGATATGAACAAAATAAATTTTTTTAGGAGGGATATACTATGAAGCACTTAATCAGTGTTTATGACTTGACATTAGAAGATATCAACGAAATTTTCAGTACTGCAGAAAAGTTAAAAAGGCAGCTTAAAGAAGGTGTGGAACATAAAATATTAAAAAACAAAACCCTTGGTATGATATTTACAAAATCCTCTACAAGGACCAGGGTTTCATTTGAAGTTGGCATGTACCAGTTGGGCGGATACCCTCTTTTTCTAAGCTCCAACGACATCCAATTGGGAAGGGGCGAAACTATTTATGATACAGCCCAGGTGCTTTCCAGGTATTTGGACGGTATAATGATACGTACCTTTGCCCACAGTGACGTGGAAGACCTTGCTAAATATGGTGACATTCCAATTATTAACGGTCTGACAGACCTTATGCATCCATGTCAGATATTAACCGACCTTTTTACAGTATATGAACACAAAGGAGATCTTAAAGGTCTTAAACTGGCATATGTAGGTGATGGAAACAACATAGCAAACTCACTGCTTCATGGCTGTGCTAAAGTAGGTATGGATATATCTGTAGCTTCGCCAAAAGGATATGAGTGTGATAAAGACATCGTAGCTGAAGCACAAAAGGATGCTGCAGTTTCAGGCTCTAAAATTGTTCTTACAGAAGATCCTTATGTTGCTGTTAAGGATGCAGATGTTATATATACAGATACCTGGGTAAGCATGGGACAAGAAGCTGAAAAGGCAGAACGTATCAAAATTTTCATGCCTTATCAGGTAAACAATGACCTGTTTTCAAAAGCTAAGGAAGATGCTGTTTTCCTACACTGCCTGCCTGCGTACAGGGATTATGAAGTAACCTCCGATATTATTGACGGTTCGCAATCCCTTGTTTTTGATGAAGCAGAAAACAGGCTTCATGTGCAAAAAGCTATTATGGTAAAACTTATGGAATAACAATCAGGAAGGTTTTTATGTTATGAATTATTCATTTATCATTAGAAAAGCAACTATTGATGATGCAGAGGCTATTCAAACAATTACAAGAATAGCCTTTAAGAAATATATGGAAAACACAGGGTTGGGCACAATGGATGCTCTTGAAGAAACTATCGAAGACATCATCGAGGATATAAGGTCAAAAGAAGTTTTCGTGGCCTTCATCGATGATGTTCCGGTAGGAACAATAAGACTAAAAATAAACCCTGATAACACCGGTTACATAAGCAGGTTTGGAGTCAATACCGAATATCATAATATAGGTATAGGTAAATCACTCATCAACCTCATCGACAAGTTGGTAGAAAGCAAAGGCATCAAAAGAGTTACGCTTCACACTGCCTCCAAATACAAGGATTTGATCAGGTTTTACTATGGAAGAGGCTTTTACATTGAGTCTACTTCGTGTGACCGCGGCTATGTACGTGCCCTGCTTGTAAAGGAATACTAATAGGATTAAAATCCCTCATAAGTCTTGATATAAGAGACTGATGAGGGATTTTTTCTTGTTCTTTTTTAGCATTGAGCTTTATGGCTTTGAAGAATGTAAAGTTGACTTACCAAGTTTATTTGATTTAAGTAATCAAAAATTTATACAGTTTTACTTTACTTGATGCATTAAAAAGGATGCTATATAAAATCAAAATTCAAAGTTACTTTACTATCTTAATTTTTATTTTCTTAGACAAGTTACTTTTACTATTTGCAATATCTTCAGTTAATGAGAATGCACCACCAACCGTTACTGTATACTCACCTTCTGGTAAATATAAATCTTTTTCTGAGTAGAACTTCTTCCAAAAACCTGCATCTGGATCATCTTCAGAATAACCTCCACTTTTAGTATAATCAAATGTATAAAGTTGGTCCTTTTCCAATATTGTTGAGGTTAGGATATCATCGAATAGATTTCCAGTATTAAATTTCTTACCATCAGAAATTGAAAAACTGACATATGGGTTACTATGCCATATTTTAATTTGACTATTTTTGCCCATGTATTTAAGAGTAGCCCAAATCTTAATCTTATCAGTTGTTCTATATGTCTCCTTGTCAGAATATAACCTAAGGTCAAACAGTTTGTCGTTATCCAGATCGTTTTTTTCTTGCCTTCCCATATCTTGGATGATTTTATCTTGTTCTGCAACAGTTGCAATATCCGTACTTTTGCAGCCTATAAATAAAACAAATACAGTTAACAATGACATCATGAGTACAATATTTCTTTTCACATTGTATCCCTCCAAATAAAAGATTCCACATTAATTAGACTTAAATCCAACAAAAAAGTTCCTTCGACTATTTCAGTACTATAATTTGAGTATTACATTTCAATGCACTAAAAAATTCAAATCCTTGCAGCAAATTTTGTATAACTATTAAAAATATTTGAAATAATTATATACTTACCATATAATAGGGGAAAGGATATTTTACAGATTTATAAGAAAGTGGGGGTATATTGAGAAAAATCAAACATAAAAAACTGATTATAGCCGCTGTAATTATAGTGTGTCTAGGAGCTCTGGAATCTACAGGAACATTACCTTATATTGTTGCAAGAGCGTCTTCCTCAGTATACATAGCCATAAATTACCCCACAAAGAGTTTCGAATTTGATAGTGCAGAATACGCATATGGCTTCGGAGATTGTTTTGTAAAATATAAAGATAAAAACAGCATCACTCAAAGTTTAGGTGTTATGATGTTTCCTAAACAATTTCCTATTTTTGTTAGACATGATTCTATAAAAGGTCAAGGCCAATAGAAAATATTTAATTGTGTACTTTTAACGCTCAACAGTAAAAAATAATTAATGTGGAGATACAAGTTTCAACCCTACTATCCCAATTATTATAAGTCCAATACAAATTAGCCTTATTAAATCAACTGGCTCTTTAAATAGTACTATTCCTAAAATTACAGTCCCAACCGTACCAATTCCCGTCCAAATAGCATACGCTGTACCCAATGGAATATTCTTTAATGCTGCTGCCAAAAAATAGAAACTCGCAATCATTCCCACTATTGTAAATATACTTGGTATAATTTTTGTAAATCCCTGAGAATACTTTAATCCTACCGCCCATCCCACTTCAAAGAGACCCGCAATAATCAATAGTAACCATTTCATAAGTTTTGTTCCCCTTTCACCACATTATAAAAATAAATTCGCTCGCGATTTTTCAACCTTGGTTGTTGTCATAAGAAATTGTGCAGAATACACCATAATTTCTTGAGATTAAAAAAGCCTTAGTTGATATTATATAATATCTCCCAGGCTTTTATCCTTCCGTGAACACAGAAACTGTGCGTTTTATCTTGGACCAGACCAGTAGAAAAATTCAAAACTGCGGAACCCTATAAAACATTTAATATATTAAGATTTTGTTTACATTTAAATAATACCATAAATAAATGGTTAGTCAATAGACAACACTACCTTATTGTATAAGGTGATTCCTAAAAAATAACTGGTCAACTGTTGATTTAAAAAATATTGAATTTAGTACTTTTCACCATTAAAATAGACCAAGGAAATTTTTAAAATCGCCTAAGTCAATTCCAATAAATTATTCACATCACTTTCGGTATTATAAAATAATGGTCTGTACTTTTCATCTAAAACCAACAAATATGGATTCCCCTGATCCGGAAATATTATAAACACTTGGTCCACTGAATTTATATCATAGAAACTCAGCCATTTATTATTTACTTCTGCAGAGGGCTCAAAGGGTATTCTTATTATATATCCTTTTTCAGGGAAAGCCTTGACTTTGCTATACATTCCTGTGATATTTTTCAGATAATTCTTAGCTTCCTTCTGGATTACCGGATTTGCTTCAACCTCCCTTATTACCTCTCCTTTGGCAATATCAAATATCTCAATATTATTATTTATATTAGAAGAGTCCGAGGATGCCAAAAAGGATACCATATTATCTCTGCTCGGTTCACCAACATTAATGCTTATAGACTTAAATTTGTTATCCGCATCAATACCTTCTTTTCCCTTATATAGGCTAATTCCAATAAAGCACACGGCTATAAAAGCAAAAATAATCGCTATATGCCTTGTTTTCACTTTAACAATGACCATAGATATCTCACCTCATTATTCAATATGTGATAAGGTGAGTCTTTATTACAATTGTGCAGGAATTTTATTTATTCACGCCTCAGCCATTACCAAAATATTACTTAGATAGGCTTATTTTCATATCAGGAACATGTCTGGCTATATAGTCTATAATGCCAGCTGTCAGTATAATCAATAAAGGCATTATTGAATGTGCATATCTTGCCTCAGGAACAAAGAGGAGCTGTAAAGCCGTCAGCATAATAACAAATATGGATATCAACATATATCTTCTTTTTATAAATGAAAATATCACTCCAAACCATCCAAAAGATACGATAAAACTATGCACCAATTTCAGATCGTTAAACATGGAAACTCCCTCAGGGAGATAGAGCCATTGGTTTTTGAATATGAATGTAAATTTACCTATGGTAAACCACTTTAGATAAAGCAGAGGCTCAGTTCTAAATCCTTCTATTATGTAACCCAAGCCTGCCTTAAGCTGATTGTCTACATTATATTTTGATAAGTCTATATTATGAAAATATGGAAATGTTCCAGCGATAAGAGGATTACCGGTCTGTGTAGCCAGAAACACAAACCTTTGAAGACTAATAGCATTTCTTATCCACCATGGTATCATAAGAACAAGCATCCCTGCACACGTAAAAAGCAGTGGTTTTAATACATTTGTTTTCCTATCCATAAAATATTTATATATAAACGGCACCACAATTAACGGCAATGCAGTAGGCCTTACCATCACAGCCGCAGAAAAAATCAATCCGCATAATACTGAGTTCTTCTTTGAATTAATATTTTCAAGCAGTACGAGCTGTATGTATAAGTAAAGTATAAATAAAAAATTATACAGGGTTTCAGTTAAAATCAGTGATGTAGCCCAAATAAAGCTGGGATATACAGCATAAAGTGTTGCTGAAATAAGCCCAACAGCCCTGTTCTTTAAGCACTTACCTAAAAGGTACATGAGCACGCATGTCAATGCACCAAGGATGGCTTGAATTATTCGTACTGCATCAAGTGGACTTCCACTTTTATACCCGCAAATATAATATACAGCACTTAGAAACAGTGGATATCCTGGAGTTATTGTCGCATTTGGTATCAATGCCGCACGATGTAAGGAGTAACTGTCTGTATAGCCAAGATATCCGTTATCAAGAAAGTTTCTAGCCATAACATCATAGTTGTATGCGTCATTTTTCAGGGGTGGATGGTTTACAGTCAAAACATAATAAAACCTTAAAAAAAGTGCAGCAAAAAATATACCAAGCAGGCATGACACAATAATTAGCCTGGTTCTCTTTATGTATATATTCTTTGCTTTATCAATGATTCTCTTTATGTAATTCATTATGTTATACCGCCTCGTTGTCTGCCTGTCCATCACTTGATGCAAGTTTATTTTGTGAAGTTCGGATCTTGTCTTCCACCTCCAGCTTTTCTTTCATCAGTGTTATTTCCTGAGTCAGTCGAATTATTTTTTTCGATTGGTTTGATAACACTATAGTAATTTGAAGTGAGTATGCAATTAAAAAAAGCAGCCCAAATACAAACAGTACTGAGGGAGCATATTTTATATTTATAAGGGCTGATATCTTCTCTATAAACACAGGTGATGTTGATATCAGCAAAATTGTAAGTCCAAATAAAATCCAAAGCAAGGAATATTTGTCCGACAACTTATTTTTTCTCACAAGTTCAACAACAATAATTAAAAACATAACACTAAAAATAATACACAGCAAGTAAATATTTATTATCATGATAAAGCACCTGACCTGATAGAATTAATTAAGAGAACTATACTTACCTTAATCATATAATATGCAGATTTAAGCGGAGTTATGGAAGATGCTCCTCCTTGCCGTTCCTTCATTTCTACAGGAATCTCTATGACTCTGAATTTCTTTTTATGGAGCCTGACCAATACATCTACCTCAGGGTAGTCAGAGGGGTAATTGTCAGCAAAATACTCCAATATTTTCCGATTAACCGCCCTAAATCCTGACGTAGTGTCCTTTATAGGATTTCCAGTTAGAAGAGTAACAAGGCCTGAAAAAAACACCATACCTACACGTCTTGATAATTTTGAGTTATAGCTGGTTTTCTTTACATATCTGGACCCTATCACCATATCAGCACTGCCTTCTACAATCGGAGTTATAAGATCACCTATATAGGCCGGATCATGCTGACCATCCCCATCTAATTGAATTGCGATATCATAATTATTCACCTTTGCATAAAGATAACCCGTTTGCACTGCACCCCCTATGCCAAGGTTATAGGGAAGCTTTAAAACTTTCACACCACTTTCCTCAGCGATTTTGGAGGTGTTATCACAGGAACCGTCATCAACAACCACCAAATCAACATCATGGCCTGATTCATTTAGATTGCTTATGACTTTTGAAATGCTTTTCTCTTCATTAAATGCAGGCACTATAACCAATATCTTCTTGTTCCTTATATTTATAGCACTCATATTACATATACGGGAAATACTCCCTTTCTCCTTTGTTATTGTTTACTATATAAAGAGCATAATTTGACTAATTTTTTCAATACATTACCATTTAGTTTGCTCAAAAATATTTTTTGTAAACAATAAAATCAACGAGATCCGGTGCTAAATTATACCATCCACAGCAATCTAATGCCAATAACGCCTTACATTTTTTTACACATCAAAGTCTATTTTGTTATAAGATACTTTCCTATTTCCTATACATTTATAAATATCTTATCGTTATTTTTCTTTATATATCCTTCTTCAAAGAGCTCGGTTATGGCCCCTTCGAAATCCGATTTTCCATATTGACTTTCCAAATTGCTCCACAGTTCCTTATCCTCTGCTTTTGCAAAATCCAGAAATCCTGCACTAAATAAATTTTCGAGTACGTCATTTTTTATCATTCTCATTTTATCTTTTTCATTATACGGTGGCAAAAGGGTTACACTTTTAGGTATTATCCTTCCGTTATCATATTTGTAAATAGTATATAGATAACCCAAGCTCATAGTTGTAGGTGCCTGAAATCTTATGAGGCTTTGCGAGCATAACTCTGATTTTCCATCACCGTCAAAGTCCTTGTTAATATATCTGTAAATATGAGGATAAAATCCTTCTTTATCTTTCAGAACTTTTTCTATCACAATTCCACTATCTTTCTCTATATCCTCTAAATCCTCCTTTGAAGGAATAGCTGTCAACTCTTTGTTAATCTGTGGAAAGTGAACTTTAACTTTTCCATCTTTTTCACAGCTGAAGTCCATATCAGGTAAATCCACCTTAAGCTCCCTAAGTTTATTATCCCTATATTCATAGGCCTTTATCTCTCCAGTCATTCCTACACCATTTGTCATCCATGAGTATGATACAGCAATTATTGAACCCTTATTTACAGGTATAAACTCCACAGTCGGTGCATCATACATGATATGGAAAGGTTCACTTACCCACCCAATCTCATCTTCAACATTTACTTCACTTAAACCGACTTTTAGCTTAAGCTGTCCATTTGAATCTTTTGTCCGTGCTTTGTAAAATGAAAGCATTACATCATCTGCCGTACCGTCACCGTCAGCATCATGCCTGTAGTCCTTCCTCATGCTGTCCTGAATTTGATCCGGCAAATCAATAGTATATTGTACCTCATTATTAGATAAACTTTTCCAAAAGGAACTGCTGTCACCCCAAAGTTTATAGATATTAGCGTCTTCTTTCATATGAAAAGTATTATCCTCAACGGACAGCAAAATCGGTTTTGCCCCTTCAAACTCCAGGCTATAGTCATATTTATTTGAGTCAAAGCCTGAGCTATCGATAGCTTTAGTATCCAGCTTCTCAGATTTTTGCAGCATATCCAGAATTGTATATCTTAATATGTCTGATGCCCTATAGGCTTTGTCATGGCCTTTTTTCCGTATATCCAATGGATGTTCTTCATTGGTGGCTGCCAGTTCTTCAAATGTGTTATAAAGCAGCTCCTTAGAAGGATTAGCCTTGGAGGAAGTACTGTCCTTAGATAAGGAATTCGTCTCAACTAATGGTTTATTATATGGCTCCTCCTCTATTTTACCGCATGATGTCAGTAAAGAGAGGGATAGAGTAACTGTCAAAATATACTTGGGTAAACTACTTCTCCATTGTATCAGCATAATAATTCCTCCATTCTGCACACTATATGTATTGCATTAATCATTTTCCATCCATAATTTCCCGTACATTCAAAAAGCCTGGGTTTTATCCGGAATCAACGGTGAATACATCATTATCGCATTGTTTTCAGTAACGTACTCATCATCCGTCAAAATCCCACTTTCATTATAAATTCTTCTATATATGGTGTTGTGCCTTATATATCCGCCCCAATAAGTACTTTTTATACTATTGTCCCTCTCATATACCTCATAAGAAAGGTTTTGCGGTTTTTCAGTCCTCCACTCTGCGTGGAGGTACTCATCATCTATATTTAATTTGATCTGGTATTCAGTATCTGTTTCATTAAGAATCTGAAGATCTATATAATTGTATACGCAGGTTGCACCGCTGCCAAATGGCTGCGTTCTGCCTGTATCGGGAAAAATATCATGACTGTGTCTGTATCTCTGAATTACAGTAAGAGGAGTATGCAAGGTTATCCAATATATAATGTTGGATAGCTGGCAGAGTCCTCCACCGATACCTTCCCCAAAGCTTCCATCAGGATTTAACGTAAGGCCTTTCAAATAGCCCTTTCTGGCAGACGGCTTTCCTATGAGTTTCCAGAAAGAAAATATCTGACCCTTTTTTAAAATTAATCCATCAATTCTTTTTAAAGCTATATTAAGATTATTAACCTTATTGTATTGCAATCTTATATCAACTCCATGAAGCTTTCTTATAAGAGGTGTTTTATGTCCGAAGGCCTTATACGGCAAGCTACTTTGCAAAAAGGAATCTGCAAACTTATTTCCGCCTAAATACCATTGGCAGTATCTTAGAAATGTATAATACCTCTTACCCAGATAAATCCTAAGCTTCAGCCTTCTTTTAGGCTCCGTACATATAGACCTCATATTAACCATCTCCAAGCATCTATATTAAAGGTGCTAATAATCTTATATTTGGCAGAGTAATTAACTAACGTTTTTAACGTTACTTTGTGATAGACAAATGATAAAATTAATTGTCTCTTTTCTATTATAATTGATCTGGAGGAACAATAAGTTACATATTAGTTAAGAAATGATTAATAATTAGACATAAATAAAACGATACTGAACTTATGTAAAACATTTTGTTCAGTATCGTTATTAATTTATACTTGAATGGTAATGTACCAAGATTATTTCTTTTTAGAACCAAGCAGTTCTTTTGCACCTGCAACTATAGCCTCTTTTGTAAGACCATATTTCTCAAGCAATGCATCAGGTTTACCGGATTTACCGAACTTGTCGTTGACTCCTATCCTCTTCATAGCTACCGGATAGTTTTCTACCACAACCTCAGCAACAGCACTGCCAAGACCACCTATAATGCTGTGCTCTTCAACAGTAAGTATTGCCCCTGTTTCCTTTGCAGCCTTTACAATTATGTCCTTATCAATTGGTTTTATGGTATGAATGTTTATAACTCTTGCCTTTATTCCTTCATTTTCTAAAAGTTTACTTGCCTCTAAGGCAATATGAACCATATATCCGGTGCTTATTATTGTCAAGTCACTGCCGCCGGCTATTTCAATACCCTTGCCCAATTCAAACTTATAATCGTTCTCATTGAATATTACTGGACAAGCAAGCCTTCCCAGCCTCAGATAAAAAGGACCTTTTGTTTCTATTGCTGCTTTTACTGCAGCTCTTGTCTCAACAGCATCTGCCGGACTTATAACAGTCATGTTTGGCAGAGCCCTCATAAGAGCAATATCCTCTATAGTCTGATGTGATGCTCCGTCTTCACCTACTGTAATACCTGCATGTGTAGCACCTATTTTAACATTGAGTGCAGGGTAACATATTGAGTTTCTAACCTGCTCAAAGGCTCTACCTGAAGCAAACATTGCAAAAGTGCTGGCAAAAACAGTTTTATTGCAGGTAGCTATACCTGCTGCTGTAGCCATCATATTTCCTTCTGCAATACCCATATTTATAAATCTTTCAGGATATTCATTTTTAAACAAATCAGTTTTAGTTGATTTTGATAAATCCGCATCCAAAACTACTATTTTGGAATCACCGCCGAATTCCAACAATGCACTTCCATATGCTTCCCTTGTAGCTATCTTCTTATTCTCCATGGTTATTCCACCTCCAATTTAGCCAAAAACTCATCCAGCTCTGTTATTGCTGCATCTCTTTGTTCTTTATTTGGAGCTGTGCCATGCCATCCTGCTTTATTTTCCATAAAGGATACGCCTTTACCTTTTACTGTTTCAGCAACCACCATAATCGGTTGACCTTTTGTCTTTTTAGCTTCATCAATTGCCTGGATTATCTGTTCATAATCATGACCATTAATGGCAATCACTTTGAAACCAAAAGCTTCAAACTTATCCTTCACCGGCTCAGGTGAAAGAACATCGGTAATTTTGCCATCTATTTGGAGACCATTGTGATCAAGGAAAACAGTAAGATTATCCAGCTTGTAATGTGCTGCACACATAAGTGCTTCCCATACTTGACCTTCTTGAATCTCACCATCTCCTAAAATTGAATAAACCCTATAGTCTTTTCCATCAAGTTTGCCTGCTAAAGCCATCCCAACTGCAGCTGATATTCCCTGGCCTAATGAACCGGTTGACATATCAACTCCAGGCACAGATTTCATACTGGGATGTCCCTCAAGATAACTGTCAACTTTTCTAAAGGTATGTAAATCTTCTCTAGGGAAAAATCCCTTTTGTGCCAGAGCACCATATAATGCCGGTGAACAATGGCCCTTTGACAAAACAAAACGGTCCCTGTCCTCCCATTGAGGATTCTTGGGATCAACCCTCATTTCATTAAAATAAAGTACTGACATAATATCAGCACAAGACATTGATCCTCCAGGATGTCCTGAGGATGCACTGTGAACCTGCTCAATAATATCCTTGCGGATTATTGTAGCGTTACGCTTTAATTCTTTAATCTTCTTGCTATCCATCACTACAACTCCTTATATTAGAATAAAAATCTCAAATAAGCTTATATATAAATCATCATTAAAAAGTATACTATAGCAAAAGTAATTAGTCCAGAGTAATAATGGTTAATAACTAAAAATTACCTATTATTATTTGCCTTCGTAGGTCTTAAATCCTTCACCTAAAACCTCTCTGATATCAGTAAGAATTATAAATGAATTGCCGTCTATTTCCATGACCATTTCCTTTAATTGTTGAAGCTGGCCTCTATGTAAAACACACAATAGGACGTTCTTTTCCTTCCCTGTATACATCCCGATACCCTTAAGTGCTGTTACTCCCCTATCCATGATATCCATTATGTTTGACGCAATTTCATCAGATTTATCGGATATAATTAGAACTGATTTTGCAAAATTAACCCCTTCCAGAACCGCATCAATTACCTTGGATGATATATAAAGTGTTATTATTGCGTACATTCCCAGATGAAAGCTGTTAAATGCAATGGTAGCGAATATGATTATAGCTGTATCGATAATCATTATAAGCTGCCCCATAGTCAGGTTGGATATAAAATGGTTTACTATTCTTGCCGCCAGGTCACTTCCTCCTGTGGTTGCACCTGCCTTGAAAACCATCCCTAAACCGAGTCCCATCAGAAAACCACCAAATATACTGTATAAAAACAGGTCTGGAACAGACGGCGTAGGCTCAAGTTTAACCAGGTAATTCTCAACGAAATACTTTGTATAAGGTTCGAGAAAATCAATGAAAACAGACAAAAGTATCGTGCTGAAAAGCGTCCTTAAAATGAACTTTCTGCCTATAAATTTAATCCCTAAAATAAATAGCGGGATATTTAAAATAAGCATAATGGTTCCCACCGGTAGCTTCTGATAGCTTAAATAATATATGACTGTGGCTATACCACTAACTCCTCCGGGAGCAATCTTATAGGGCACCATAAATACGTTTATTGAAGCTGCAGTAATGAACGATCCTACTACAATTAAAAAGCTGTTTCTCCAAAAATCATTGTTTTTCACTTTTGATAAAAGTTTTTTCATATTAAGCACCCATGTTCCACATATACATATTTATAATACTTATACATATTTATTAATTTTTACGCTTTTTATGTCCGTGAAATTACGATGTATATTAAAAGTGTTAATAGATTTATCACTTTTAATATACATCACAATTTCTCACAACAAAGTCTAGCTTGACAAAATCATTTCATGATTTTGTTATATATATTGCAGTATATGTTTTGTATTCCTTAATTCAATCTTATTATTTTCCGGATGCCAAAAAATGATACACTAATAATGCTTTTTGCCACCTTTGCCACCAAAGAGCTGTTGCTATTTTAATATGGTATGCTATAATATACACGGGTTTTAACTCAATGAACGGAGAGATAAAATATGAAAGTTCTTCATTTAATAGGCGGTGGGGATGTTGGCGGTGCAAAAACCCATGTTCTCTCACTTGTAAAGGAATTGAGCAAACACATAGATGTCAAGCTGATAAGCTTTAGAAAAGGTGAATTTGCTGAAGACGCCAAATCTATGGGTATAGATGTAGAAGTTATTCAATCCGGCAATGTACTAAAGGATATAAGAAGAGTCATCTCAATTGTACGGGATGAGAATTTTATAATGACCCACTCCCATGGAGCAAAAGCAAACATGATAGCTGTGCTTGTAAGTCGCTATACAAAAGTTCCCACAGTTACAACAGTTCACAGTGATTACAGGCTTGATTACCTTCAGAGCTTCGTAAAAAGGGTTACATTCGGTATAATAAACACAATAGCACTGAGGTTTATAGATTACTATGTGGCTGTTTCCAGGAACTTTAAGGACATGCTTGTAAACAGGAAATTTTTAGCTAATAAGATATTTACTGTTTATAATGGAATAAATTTTGATGATAATATAGGTACTTACGATAGAAATGAATTTGCAAGAAAATACAATATCAGTATCAATGAAAGTGATATTCTAATAGGTATTTTGGTAAGATTAACTCCTGTAAAAGGGCTTAATGTGTTCATAAATGCTGCAAAGGAAGTTGTAAAAAAGAATCCTAACGTTAAATTCCTAATTGGCGGTGAAGGTGAAGAGCGGAAATCTCTTGAATCAAGAGTAAACTCACTGGGATTATCCGACAATGTACTTTTTTTAGGCTTTGTCAATAACTCGTACGAGTTTATGAGCAGTATTGATATTAATGTCTTGACGTCCATAAGTGAAAGCTTCCCATACTCAATCCTTGAAGGAACCAGGATAAAAAGAGCCACTGTAAGCAGCAATGTTGGGGGTCTGCCTGACCTTATTGATCATGGCGTAAACGGATTCCTTTTTAATCCCGGAGATCACATCAAGTTAGCGGAATATTTGCTAAAGCTTGTCAATGATAAAAACCTCAGGAACGATATGGGAAACAGAATTTATTTAAAGGCAAGTGAAAAATTTTCACTTAAGAATATGTGTAAGACTCAGCTGGATATTTATGAATCGGTGCTTAAAGCCAAAAAGGAATCAAGTCATTCCTATCCTGACATAATAATTTCCGGGTACTATGGTTTTAAAAACATAGGTGATGATGCCATGCTTATGGCCATTACACAAAATTTGCTCCAACAAAAAGAAGACGCTAAAATCATGGTACTGTCCAGAGAGCCGAACGAGACAACAGGTTTATATAATGTTGACTCAATGTTCCGTTTCAATCTCTTAAGGATACTCAGGTCAATGAAACCAGGGAAATTGTTTATAAATGGCGGGGGTAATCTTATTCAGGATAACACCAGTACCAGATCCCTTATGTATTATTTATTTATGATCTGGATGGCAAAGAAAAGACATATGAAGGTTATGCTGTATGCAAACGGTATTGGCCCGATAAATAGGAGAATAAACAGAAGAATAACAAGATATGTTTTAAATAAAACAGATGTGATAACATTAAGAGAAAATTCTCCTTCAAAGCAGGAAATCGATAATTTGCTTATTACCACACCAAAAGTTATAATAACAGCTGATCCTGCTACCACTATACAACCTTCAACCTCAGAACATATCGATAAAATCCTTCTTAATGAAGGAATTGAATCAGAAGGCCCATATATAGGCTTTTCCATCAGAAAATGGCATGGCCTGAGCAAATATGAACGTGTTGTAGCGGATACCGCAGATTATATAGCAAAAACACATGGCTTAAAGCCTGTTTTTATACCCATGCATTACCCTTCAGACCTTGCTGTATGCGAAAGAATTGTCTCTAAGATGAGTGGTGATGCTAATATTATTAGAAATAAATACTCGGTTCCGGAAACAATAGGGATAATCAGCAGGATGGATATTCTTGTCGGAATGCGACTTCATGCGCTTATATTTGCCGCCTGCCAGGGTATACCTATAGTAGGCCTTGTATACGAACCGAAGGTGGAAGGCTTTCTGAAGTCAATAAATCAACCTTCTGCAGGACATGTTAAGGATCTTGACTTTGAAAACCTTAAGGGAATAATAGAAAATGTACTTAAAAACAAGTCAAACATCAGCAAGCAGCTGATTGATGCTTCTGAGTCCCTTAAGCAAAAGGCAAGAGAAAATGCCAAAATTGCAATAGATCTACTATAAGTAATGGTTAAAGAATGAATTTATATATAGGAGTAAGATTTTTTTATGAGAAATACTGTTGAAATATTAGGTGTTCCCGTTGACAAACTTAATATGAGAGAGGCTGTCAACACTGTAACTGCATTTTTATCCAGGGACAAACTTCATGCTGTATATACACCAAATGCAGAAATCATGATGGAGGCCCAAAGAAATCCATACCTTAAAGATATACTCTGCCAGTCCGATTTACTTGTTGCAGATGGAGCCGGCGTAGTAATGGCATCAAAAATATTAGGTCTTGGACTTCCTGAAAGAGTTGCAGGCTTTGATCTTATAAAAAATCTGTTTGCCGAAACAGATAATATCCCTATGAAGTTCTTCCTATTTGGAGGTAAACCCGATATTGCTGAACAAGCAAAGAATAATTTATTAAAGAGCTATAAAAATATAGAAGTGGTGGGCGTAAGAAACGGTTACTTCAGCAGCTCCGATGAAAAAGAAATTATTGAAGAAATTAATTCATCCAAGGCAGACATTCTTTTAGTAGCTCTTGGTGCACCAAGACAGGAATTATGGATTCATGAACATAAGCACCTTCTTAATGTAAAGGTTTGCATAGGTGTGGGAGGCAGCTTTGACATACTTTCGGGAAACGCGAAAAGGGCACCTGAATTCTTTCAGAAGCACCACTTGGAATGGTTTTACAGACTATGTAAGGAACCATGGCGATATAAGAGAATGATGGATTTGCCCAGGTTTATTATTAAAGTAACAAAGGTACGCCTATTTAAGGCATGATCGAACGTAATAATCTCCTGAACATATCTATGTTAAAGAATACACTGACAATAAAAAAAACAGTCGCTTAAACTTAAAAATTTAAGCAACTGTTTTTTTGACCTCGGAAATATTGATAACGATATCCACACGCTTACATATCCATCATTTTTTTCTTCATGTCTTCATAAACAAATTTATACATTTTAAATAATTCATTTGCTGCTGGGTCTTCGGTATTTACATCTGGGTGATATTTTTCCATGATACCCTTCCAACCCACTTTTAATATTTCTTCTCTCATGCCCTTAGCTCTATCAAGAGCACCGGTTTTTTCGTTCAATTTAACTAACTGATCCCTAAGCTTAGTAAGCTTTTCAAGCATCAAATTTAATTCTTCATTTCCCATATTATGACTCCCCTATTCTCATTACTTCTTTATGTGTTTAATAACACTCTTTTTATCTAGATAACTACTCACTCCAAATAATATCAAATTTACAATTAATTAACTATATATTTTTTTATCACTCCCTGCATAAAGCATTTTCTCATGATTCACCTCCAAACTGGAGAATAAGCTTAATACAGGCCCGAATAAGGAGTTAGTAATAATTATTCCACATTTATTTGATTTATACACATTCTGCATTAATGTCTACAAGCCAAAAATGTAAAATAAAATATTTCTAATTCCAAGAAAATTTATATGAATTGAATAGATATGAATACAGTTAATTATTACTGCAACTAACTATTCAAACATTTTTAATTAAAATAAATAATAATACTTTTAATTGTGAAAAAATTGAAATAAGGAAATCAGAAACTACCTGAAAAACTGCATTAAGAAAGGATTCAACTACTACTTACTACTTACTACTTATTACTTACTTCAATATAACTTATAAAACAATGTAAAACCAACAAAAACAATATAAAATTTACCTTTATTAATTTATATTTTACCACAGGTTTTTGTTTTTGTGAATATAATTTTACTAATTTTCAGGAATACTTTTGCCGGCATATAGTGATATATTATCTGCACTTAGTTCGTATATATAATTCATTGTTAAAATTTTTTTATCCCTCATCCTTAGTGCCATAGAACTATTTATAAACCCTTTTGTACATGCTTTGTTATATGCTTCAAGGGTATTTGATGCTTCTCCATTCATAGCAAGAAGTATTTCCGATGCCTTATCGACAGTCAGTCCATTGTCAGTCAGGTATGGCCTCAATCGCCCATCAAGCTCGAGTGAATATTTTTCCGGTGAAAGCCTTGCTATACCATTTAGGAGCAGCACTACAAAATCTTTTTGAGTTGCTTCCTTATCAAGCTTATAGTCATTATAATTTCCTGCAGATATAATGCCTAATGTATTTAGTTGTCTTATTGATGGATAAGCCCAGTTTTCCACATTAGGATTCTTAACTTCTATATTGGGAAGATTTATACCCAGCTTTGTCATCAGTCCATTTAGCTCACTAACAGCATTAACTTTTGATCCTTTGTTCAAAAAATCCCTCGGTCTTTGGTTTTTCATAATTGAGTAAACAGCAACCACTCCTGCCGATTCTCCTACTTGCATGCTGGTACTGTAGCCCGCCGTACTGCTTGAAACGATTGAAGAGTACGATATCTTCTCCCCTACCATATATAAATTATCAATGTCTAACGGTATCAAGCATCCTAATGGTATGGAAAAGAGAGCCGGTTTGCCTACTACATACTTTTCTTTGGATTCCCCTGAAGAATAAGCCACCAGAGGATTTGAAGCAACTGCAACCTTGTCTATAAAATCAGTATTCTCCAAGGCTTCGTTAATACTCAAAGTATGCTCGCCTTTAAAATGCCTGTAGTCATTTATAATAAACTTGTCTGCAGTTCTTTCATATATTGAGTTTTGGAAAGGAATGAGCCTGTCCTTTAAGAAAGCTGCAAAGTTTTTCGCTTCTGCTGCTGCCAGAACGTGGGTATCGGCTAGTGCCTTCTCATTTGAAACATCAACATCAAAGGCTTCTATACCCTGGACTATAATCTTTTTCTCTCCTTCATTATGGAATTTTACTTTACCCAATTTAAACCTTGGGTTTAAGGGCTGATACTCTGATAAGATATCCTTAAGGCTTGCTATCCTGCTTTGGCTGGTCAATGCTTCTATATCTGTCCATTTTACATTGGAAATTTCAAAATTTATGCCAATTGGCCTGTATGTATCTTTTAAATTCAGGTCATCTGCACCTTTTGTGAACGGAACATCGCACTTTATAAGCAAATCACCATTCTTTGATGCATCGATAAACCTTTTCCCAAAATAGCTTGTCTCTTTTTTATTTACATTAAGGTTAATTCCGTACAGAGTAGTATTATTGACAGCGATTGATACCAAAGCTGCACCATAAACTATAGAAAGGTCCTTCTCAGAATCAAGAAGCGTCTTCATTACATCTTTATATTTTTGTGGTGATATGTCAGTCCCTAACTTAGTAACTATTTCATTATATACCTTACTAACCAGTGCTTCACCATTTATGCCCTTTGAAGGCTCAAAATTAAAATCAAGGGAACTGCAAGGCAGTCCCCCTATATCACTGCCTGAAGCCACAAGCAATGTTTTAACACCCGACCTTGCCGCTACTAAGGCAGCGACCAAGCCCTCAGGCTCTTCTCCGTAAATTATTACATCATACTTGTCCTTTTCCCTTATAATGTCGTTCTTTGCCCAGCCTGCATCGCTGTTTGACGTCTTAATATCCTTCTCTTTCATAAGAGGTTTTATGGCAAACTGATATATAGACAGCATACAAACAAGAAATATGCTGATTCTTATAATCTTATCTCTCATATTGCTCCCTCCAAATCCAGCAGGTATCAATATACTATTTGTCGGCTATCTTATAAGTTCCCTTAACAATTAACCAGCATCCTTTTACCGCAGTTATTCCTCTTCCATCATCTCTTGAAGCAAGCAGCAAATGGTTGAGGGCGATTGGAGCACCTGTAGTCAAGTCTGCACTTTGTGCGGCCGTTATGTCTGAAAGTCCTCCATATGTGCCCGATATAGCCTTTGCACTGCCGGACCTTAGAACTATTTCCGTACTTGCCCCTGCCAAAAGCTTTTGTCCTGCCTTAAGCTCTAACGGTTGGAACTTGAAGGAATCAGGCTGAATCTCCTTAAGCTGCTTGTTTATAGTGTCATCTGCCGTAGTAAGCTTGTTAATTTTCTCACTGGCTTCAGCAAGTTTCTTTGTCAAATCACTTATTGTTGAATTTGCAGTTTCCAGCTTCGCACCTATTTCACTGATCTTTTGATCCACATAACTTTGAGAAACAACAGGATCACCATCTGAACCCGGTTCAGGCGAAACAGCAGTCACTGCCCTTACAATATGTACAGTAAAAAAACTTGTCATTATAATAACCAACAATATAGCATATTTATATTTAAATATTTTTGATCTCTTCATCCTTTGTACCCCCTGTAAATCATGTATCTGTCAAACCAAAACTAACACTGATGGCATCGTTTACCCTATCCATCAACTCTTCATCCAAACGACCTATTTTTTCTCTAATTCGCATCTTATCAATTGTCCTAATCTGCTCTAAAAGTATAACCGAATCCTTGGCAAGGCCATATTCCATAGCACCTATTTCTATATGGGTAGGAAGCTTCGCCTTGTTAATTTGGGATGTTATGGCTGCTGCTATTACAGTAGGACTATACTTATTACCAATATCGTTCTGGACAATCAAAACAGGTCTTACACCGCCTTGCTCAGACCCGATTACGGGACTTAAATCGGCATAAAAAATATCTCCGCGCTTTATTACCACTATATTTCCAACTCCCCGAGACTTTCTTCATATTTTTGCTGCTGCTCATTGTCCGCATCAAAACACATCTCTGCCAGTTTAGCATTAATCTCAGCCATTTCCTGGTAGCCTTTTTTCATTTTATCCCTCATTTCGATTCTTCTTTTCTCTCTTATATAAAGCTTCATTGCTTTCCTGACAAATTCACTCCTGTTTATTTTCTCAACAGCAATAATTTGATCAACTTCTTTTAAAAGATTATCAGGAAGACTCACCAATATTTTTTTTAAATCAGACAAAAATAACCCCCCATTCTTATTTTCGGGTTTCCTATCTTAAAATGACTTACGGGACTTACTGCTGGTAAAGCTATATGCTGCTATGCAGTGGTATGTACTGTTAAAAGCCATAAATAGAAAGGATATCACTAACGAAATAACGAGCCCATAATTTCAAAGACTTATAATATGAATTTTTAAATTTACTTTTTAATATTCATATTATATATATCATTATATATTCCCTAATATTCATGGGTCAAATTAAAATAATATTACTCCTGTCTTAAGAAACCTGTAAATATTGGTAATTAAGCTTTAAGGAAGATACCCCCATAAAATCGAACTATTTTTTCTTTTATTATATATTTTTTATATTATTATATTCCTAAATAAGATAATTGAGCACCTTTTGTATATTACCTCCCTTCAAATAAACTCTTGGTATTCTTTTACCTATAATGCATACAACTTCATAATTGATAGTCCCCATTATTGCAGCGATTTCTTCTACAGTGATCTCGTTATTCCCCTGCTTGCCAAATAAAACAACTTCATCACCAACTGTTACTTCGCTCCCAAGATCCGTCACATCCACAAGACACTGATCCATGCAAATCCTTCCAACCACAGGTGCAAACTCTCCATTTATCAAAACCTTTCCTTTATTACTCATAAGTCTGGTATACCCATCCGCATATCCAATAGGTATTGTTGCAATCTTACTTACCCTGGAAGTTTTAAATGTCCTGCCATAACTTATACATGTATTATTCTCAACTTCCTTCACAAGTATTACATTTGCTTTCAAAGTCATTGCAGATTTTAAATTAATTTTTTTTGCATCAACCTCGTTGGATGGATACATGCCGTATTGAATAATCCCCGGTCTCACAAGATTTAAGTGCATATTGGGAAATTCTATTATGGCTGCACTGTTTGCAACATGCTTAACAGGTATATAAACACCGATCCTGTTGAGCTCGCTGCAAATCCCCATAAACCTTTCAAACTGCATATCTGTATAGCTTTTGTCCAGCTCATCCGCTGATGCAAAATGGGTAAACAAACCCTCAATAATAATTCTTGGCAGTTTACTTATTTCCAATACGTTTTTAACCGCACTGTACCCCGGCATAAAGCCTACCCTGGTCATACCAGTGTCTATTTTTATATGAATTTTTACATTCTTCTTTTGCCTAACAGCCTCTTCCGACAATGCCCTTGCAAGGTCATGGCTGAAGACTGCCTGAGTAACATCATATTTTATTATATCGGCAACTCTTATGGGATCTGTATAGCTTAAAATTAATATCGGCACATCAATATTGTTTTTTCTAAGCTGTATAGCCTCATCAAGCATTGACACAGCCAGACATGTAGCACCATTTTCCAATATGGTTCTAACCACTTCCATAACACCGTGTCCGTATGCATCTGCCTTTACTACTCCCATTATTTCCGATTTTTTATTAGTTATTCTTCTTATTTCTCTTAAATTATGAGCTATAGCATCAAGATCAACTTCAGCCCAAGCCCTGTTAAACTTCTGCCCCATTATTATCCCTTCTTCTGTAAAATCTTATTTATTGCATATGGAAGTTCCTCAATCAAATCCCCTGCTATAAGTCCATATTCACCTCTATTTGCAGCTGCAATGTCGCCTGCCAGGCCATGGAGAAAAACTCCAGCCACTGCTGCATCTTCAGGTGCAAAACCCTGTCCCCAAAAGCCTGTAATAATACCTGTCAGCACATCACCTGTACCGGCAGTAGACATCCCAGGGTTTCCCGTTGGATTAATATAAATTCTCCCATCAGGAGTTGCAATTATTGTTTTTGCTCCCTTTAAAACCGTTATTACATTATACTCACTTGAAAAATCCCTGGCATATTTTATCCTGTCCTTCTGAATATCTGGAATACTTACTCCTATAAGCCTTGACATTTCACCCGGGTGTGGTGTAACTATGACCGGTACCTTTGACTTTTTTAATATGCCAACATCTCCTGAAACGGCATTCAATGCATCTGCATCAAGTACTAACGGTATCCTGGCGTTTATTAGAAGCTCACCCATAATCTCTGAAACATCCTGCCTACTTGAAATACCAGGCCCAATTGCCGCTACATCCATTCTTTCCATTTCCTTTATTATTTCATGCATACTTTCTTTAGAAAGATAACCATTGCCCCTATCTTCAAGTGGAATAACGATAGGTTCCACCAATTGAGTGCTATAGATATCACGTAGTGCTGAAGGAACCCCAAGATATACAAGTCCTGCTCCCGATCTTAATGCAGCTTTTGCACAAAGGCAGCCTGAGCCTGTCATACCCGTTGAACCGCTTATAATTAAAACCCTTCCATAATTACCCTTGCTGCTTTCCCTGTATCTTTTGGGAATTATACCTGATACATGGCTTTCATCTATCAGAGTCGTTTCCATATTTATAGCATCACTGATTATTTTGGGTATGCCTATATCGGCAATCACAAGTTCACCTGTATATTCACAGCCAGGGTTAATTAAAAGGCCGGTCTTTGGATAAGAGAAAGTTACAGTTTTATGAGCCTTGATACATCTACCCAAAACTTTTCCGGTTTCACCGTTTACTCCGGAGGGAATATCGATGGCAATAGCATATTTTAAAGAGTTATTTACAAGTGATACTACCTCATCAATGATGCCGCTTATTTGGCCTTTAAAACCTGTTCCAAAAATTCCATCTACTACAACATCACAGGCCTCTAATTCCTCTTTTAATTTTAAAACTTCATCTTTACCGATAATCTCAACAGTCTCTATATTAATTTTTTCGATTATTTTCAAGTTTATTTCTGCATCATTTTTTATTTCGGTTTTTTTTGATGTAATGAACACTAAAACTTTAGTGCCAATATTATGCAGATGCCTTGCAACAGCATAAGCATCTCCTCCATTGTTTCCCTTTCCTGCCAAAACAACTGCCTTTTTTCCATTTACATTGCCCACGCTTTTTACTATCTCTTCGACCACCTTAAGTGCGGCATTTTCCATAAGTACAATTCCCGGTATCCCAATCTTTGTTATAGCTTCTGTATCCATTTTGCCAATCTGCTCCGGTGTTGCAACCTTCATATAAAAACCTCCCTAGTACAGCATAATACTCCGTATATTAAATAAGTAAAATATTACCTCCCAATAATTATATCATAATCAGGGGAAGTAATATTTTACTTATCAATATTTTAACTATTCCTTATAAAACTTTATTATATTCAAAGTGTTAATAATCTTATCAAATTATAAAAATTACTCTATGCTTTACTGCTTATTCCTTCTCTTTTTCTCATTGAAATACTTAATGCTGCCAAAACTATTGCCACAGCTACCCAGAAGATCAACATAACCCTTGGATAGTACCATATATATTCGGCAAATCCCATAACCAGAACACCTATTACGGAACATATACCTGCGATTAATATGTTGTTTATGTTTGCATCTGCCTTATTGGATAAATTTAATATGCACTTTTTAATAAGCCTTCCAATAAACCATATAAAAGACACTATTCCCATTAATCCCATTTCGATCCAAATTTGCAAAAACAGATTGTGTGAATGGGGTGGAACCTTCGATGTGTATTGATAATAGTTTCTACAGATACCCATAAATACATCTGTTCCAAGTCCTATTCCAGCCTTCCAGTATTCCAAAAACATTGGTATAACCGTCTGATAAATCTTAACCCGGTACTGGGCGGATGTATCCGCTTGAGTCAAGGACATCAGCCTTCTGTATATGCTTTGAGGCATAAAGGGTATAAATGCTATTCCTGCAAGTATAAATAACGGCAGTAGTTTTTTGTTTTTAAAGTACACAAATATTAGCAGTGAACCTGCAAAACAAAGCCATGCAGAACGTGAACCCGTCCACACAAGTGATATTAATGGGGGTACAGCCAACAATGAATAGACTGCCTTCTTAATAAAACTCTTTGAATTCAAAACTACAGCAAAGTAAAATGGAATCGTCATAAGAAGCAGTTCTGCATAGTTGTTTGGATTTCCAACGGTAGAAAATACACGTCCTTTAGCATTAGAGTTTGTAATAATATCCGTATATGACGGGTCTACAGGTATACCAAGTATCTTGGCCTGATATATACCATAGAGGCCTGTAAATGTGACTCCTATCAGTAATATTTCAATAAAGTTGTTTAGCGATCTTTCAGTATTTAATGAGCTCACAATCACAATCACAAGTAAAAAGCATGTAGCAAAAAACACCAGGAATCTTATGCTGTCCTTTGGAAAGAATGAATTTCCTGTTGCCAGCAAAACGCAAAGCATAAAAAGAATCAGTGCAAAATCAAGAGCTTTAACATTAAAGCTTTCAAACCTGTGAAATATAACTTTAAGAAAAAACATTGCTGTAAGTGCCAGTACAATAATTGTTGAATACCCATTGTTCCAATTATTATGAGGTACTACAAGTATAAATGCAATGCTTAATGCCAGAACAATCTCCATTCTACGAAGTATATTTATAGCAAGCTTTATTATAAGGCTCTCAGCAAATATCTCACCATACTTTGTATAGAAAGTATTTAAGAATCTGGGAACCAAGTTAATGGCTTTATCCAATAAGCCTACAAAAAAGCTGTGCTCCAATACTTTCGAATAGTAATCCCTTCTCTTTACAAAACTTATAATTCTACTATTATCAGTCAATTCTTTGAATTTCGAAGACAAATAAGCTGCTATTCTTGCTATAAGGCTTTCCTTATATGCAACCTGGAGCTTTTTCACAAGGGTAATAATAAAGCCTACTATTAAGCTGCTTTTTAATATATTAATCACGAAGCATTACCCCTTTTTCTTAATGTCATATATCCTGCATTGGAAAGTTGCATTTCCTACAAGCAGGATGGTATTCCTTCCTGTATAAAAATCGGCACTTCCAAAGCTTACGCCTGATGAAGATTTACCATCCCTGTACACTCCAGGGCCCTCAACAGTTACCTTAATAGAGGAAAAACCCTTTTTGCTTGATGTTACAATCTCACCCTTTTCATTTGAAGCCCAGCTGACAGAATTGCCAATTTCTACATTTGTAACCTTACCAAATTCAACATTTCTCTCAAAATCCTTTGCTATATCCCCTTTGCTTACAGCCTTCGCAGCATACTCTGGGACTTCATCCGCGTAAAAACTTATCTCAATATTATCCTGTTTTGCAACCGCAGTACCAATGCCTATATTTGATTTGGTAAGCTTGTAGCCTACACCTGCTATTGCCCCTAAAACCACCAAAACAATCAAAACATCCACAATACTAATTTTACCAAAAAGCTTTCCCTTACTATCCAATATCATTTCAACACTTCCTCCATAAAACTTTTTTCTTTGATTTAGATTAAAAGTGCTAATAATCTTACGTTTGGCGTAGCAAATAACGAATGGTTCAACGGGATTTGCGACAGACAAATGTAATAGATTTATCACTTTTAATCCAGTCTTCTTATTTTTTCAAGCTTTCCCTGTATAAATTATATGTTTCCATAACCATCTTATCAAGATTAAATTTTTCCCTAATAGTTTTTAATGCATTTTCCCTCAAAGTCTTTTGCAGTTTTTCATCGTTCATAATTCTTGTTATTGCCTGGGCAAGCCCCTTGGCATCATCATATTTTACAAGAATCCCGCAGTTTGTCTCACTGTTTATTATGTCTCCATTACCTCCCATATCTGTTGCAATTATAGGCAATCCGCAGGCTAAAACCTCCAAGATGGCAAAGCTCAAGGCCTCATGGGCTGATGAATTTATATAGAGATCACTTCCATAAATAAGGTTTTTAATATCTTTTCTAAATCCTGTAAATATAATATCCTTTTCCAGTCCTAAATTCAATGCCTGCTTTTTTCTTTCTTCAAAAAAAGGCCCATCATTTGCAAGGACTAAAACAAACTTTTTATTGGTTAATTTTTTAAGCTCAGCAATGGAATTAATGAGGAATTCATGGCCTTTATCATAGGCAAACCTTGATGCACAGAGCATTACAAAGGTATCATCATCAATTTTAAGTTCCTGCCTCATTGTAGACTCTACAGGTCCTCCCCATTCTTTAGGGTCTACACCGTTAAATATAACCTTTATTTTCTTGCCATTAACGCCGTTACTTATCATCATTTCTTTACCTTTGTTACATACGGCCGCAATATTTGCTTCAAGGGGAGTTAACACCCTGTTAAAAAACCTTAATAGTGCATTGTTCTCAAGTATGAAGTGGTTTGTGTACATAACCTTGGTCTTAGGATTGAACAACCGGGACCACATGGCTATATAATTTTCCCTTAGATACTGGGTATGAATGAGGTCAATTTTAAGTTTCCTGCACACCTTGCTTAAATTGTATGCTGCTCTTAAATCAAAAGGATTTTTCATGGAAATCCTATGGGACGTAACCCCAAGCTCTGAGAGTTTTTCAACCAAAAGTCCTTCCTCATTATATCCAAGATAGGCTTCTACTTCTTTACCATTAAGCCTCTCAACAAGGGATTGGACATACCTTTCTGTACCAGCTTTTCCGGCATGGTTTATCAAGTATAAAACCTTAATCATTTTTTATCACCTGTATTTTCATTTTGAATTTGATTACCACTTCTAAATTTGATTATCCTTGCTGGGTTACCGCCAACAACTGCATACTCGGGCACATCCTTTGTCACCACGGCACCCGCACCCAAAATAGCCCCTTTGTGTACGGTAATTCCCGGCAGTATTATAACCCTGGCTGCTATCCAAACATCATCCTCTATTACAACTGGCTTTTTCGGTGCTGTTTGAAGGTTCATGGGTATATCAATACGGTTGTTTTCATGGTTCTGGGTAAATATCATAACATCAGGCCCCATCATTACATCATTGCCTATTTTTAATGGTCCTGCAATCCTGCAGTTTAATCCTATTCCTGTACGATCTCCAACTTCAATATCCCTGCCTGAACCGAAAAATGCCCCATGCTCTACATTTATATTTTTCCCGGCCTTAAGAAAAATTCTTTTGCACAAAAACCTTCGGATTTTCTTTGTACCAAAGCCGTATGGCAAGTCAGATCCCGGCAAATGCCTTCCAATAGCATAGTAAAGTATTAGACAAATATAATAGCTTATTTTTTTCATCCACTACCTCCTAATGTAACATTTATTTACTGTAACAATAGATTTACATGACTTTTATTTTTCATAAATCAACATATCTTTCTCTATTATAGGGACTTCCTTTTTATAGGGACTTCCTTTTTATAGGGAGCTTTAACATTACCCTCCCCAGCATATCCTTAGCCTCTTCAACCTTCATAAAATAAGTCATTAAAAAATAGCTTGCCGCTCCCAATAAAACCGGAATAAACAGCTTTATACTTCTATCAATCAAAAACAAGCCGAAAGAGACATTATCAAGGAGCGTGCTTAAACCCACAACCAGCAGGAACATTACAATACTTGCCCCCATAACCTTGATTATATTTATACCAAAACTCTTTAATTCCAAATCTCCGATCTTTCTTCTTACAAGGAAAACAAGTATCAGTGAGCCGGACAGCGATGATATGGAATAGGCCAAAGGTATTCCGAATACACCTATAAAACGTGCTAAAATGAGGCTTAGCGAAATATTTATTATCATCATTATAACACCGTTTATAGCAGGCCTTTTAGTATCCTTCAATGCGTAAAACGCCCTGTCCAAAACCTCTTTTACCCCAAATCCCACAATTCCTATACAATAAAGTGCCATAAGGACTGCGGCAAAATTGACATCATCCTGGTTTATTTTCCCCCATTTTATTAATAGTTCAATAAGTTGGTATCTAACAGCTATAAAGCCTGCAGTACAGGGGATAAGTATAAAGGTTACGGAACTTAAAATCTTTACAAGGCTTGATTTAAACTCTGTCATATCATTTTTGGCAGCATACATGGAAAGCCTTGGGAATATTACGGCAGTAACAGAATATACAAATGCAAGAACAGCATATAGTACTAAATTCTGTACCCAGTTCATCATAAAAACGGTATTGGCTTCAAACCTGCTACAAAAAATGTTATTGAAAAGCATATTCACTGAATATGCGGATGTACCTATGAGCACTGGCGGGACTAGCTTTGCAGCTGTTATTAAATCCTGATCTTTTATGATAAGGGATGGTGAATATCTGTATTCTGTTTTAAAAATGGGTGGAATCAGGATAAGTGCCTGTGTTGTTAATCCAATAAATGTAGCTACGATGAGCCCCTTTACTCCAAAACGGTGGCTTAATAACAGCGAATATATTATTACAATAAGGCTGCTTGGTATGCTCACTAACGCAGGCATATTAAACTTTCCAAAAGACTGCAAAATCCCCTGGAAGACATAGTTAAGTCCATAAAATATCATTATAGGGAACATTACCCTTAATGCAAATACCGTCAATTCATAGTTCTGAGTCCTGAACTTAGGTGTCAAATGGGTTATAAGCGGTGTTGCCAATATACATAATGCAGAAAAAGCCAGTGTAAGCACTACAGTTAATGTAATTATCTTGTCTGCAAACCTGTATGCTCTTTCTTTTTCACCGGTTGTGATATGGCCTGAAAATATTGGGATTACAACCGTTGCTAAAGCTGTACCCAGGCTGGTAAATATTATGAGCGGAACCTGCAGCGAATATGAATATATCTCCATTTCTATGGTTCTTCCAAACTTTGCTGCATAAAAGCTGCTGCTAATTAATGACAAAACTCTTGAAAACAGCATTAGTATAGTAACTATACCGATAGATTTTGCTACACTTTTCATTTTGAAACCTTTCGATGTAAATTCTATATATTAATCATGTTTGGTAATGACTAAAATATAACTTCCACTATAAATTTCGCTCATGTGTTGACTTAACTCGTCAACACTCGCGTAGAAATCGGAAGTAGCATTTTAGCCATTTCTTATGGTATCCAGTAAATATTTTCCTTAATTACCTTAGCAGGATTTCCACCTACCAGCGTCTTTGGTGCAACATCCTTTGTAACAACGCTTCCTGCTGCTATAACTGCACCATCCCCTATTGTTACGCCCTTTAATATCAATACATTACAACCAATCCAAACATCATTGCCTATCTTAATGGGCTTTATTTCCTCAGTAGGACTGTTGAATTTATGGTAATCCCTGTCCATTATACAAACATCCCAGGATATATTGCACCCATTTCCGATTTCAACTTTGTTTCCTGAATGTATTTCTGTCCTGTCTCCTATTGATGTATTATTTCCTATTATTATCTCTGAAAAATTCTCATTTCCAAATGCACTTAACTTGACGCCTTTATAAAGCTGGACCTTCTTTCCTATCTTTATGGCAGCATTCTTTCTTATTATAGTTATACCGCTGCTTGCCCTAAGTAAAGGTCCGCACTCTGTCAGTTTTATTTTCAGAAAAAAGCCTCTTACCAGCTTAATAACCTCTTTAATTATTTCAGGGATGGTTCTGTTAAATGCTTTTTTGTCAATCTTATAATCAGCTTGTCCATTTGTTGGTTCATTCATTTGCTACACCCCTTTTTACCTGTTTAGCAATGGCATTGCTAAGTGATGATCAAAAAATAACTTCCGCTATCACTTACCTTTTTACGAAAATTAATTATACCACTAATAAATTTATAATACTATATTAAATTTAGTGTAACAAAAAGAGTTCTAATTGATTTCCATATGTGGTAGAATGAATATAACGTTTATAAAATGTTTATTTATAGTTTATAAAATATTAATATTTCAAACGGGGGTATGTAGATGGCAGTAAGAGAACCGATTAATAGTATTACTGAGGCAGAAAAAATATCGATTGAGGAGTTCCGGAGTCTATTCATGCAGAACCTGAAAGGCTCATTCTTTAGAAATGATGCCATTAGGAAAAACTATTATCTGGAGGGTACCATATGCTCAGATGTTGAAAGGCATAAGTATGGTGCAAGCTTCAAACTTCAGAGTGACGAAGGAAGTGTCATGAATGTATTCATACCAAAAAAAGCGGGGGATCGTTCCGGGTTAGAGCCAGGGAACAAAATCAATCTATACGGTATGTTCAACATTTATGATAACAACATTGAAAACCAGTTTAACTTTATTGAGTTTAAAGCATCAAGAGTTATTGAATCAGCTGTCAGTGAAAGTAAGAAGGAATCAATTCTGTCCTTATTAAACGAGAAAGGTTTTTTGGACAAACCAAAAAAGAACTTGGTATTTGATAATGTAGATTTCTTTAAATTAATGATAATATCTTCAAAAAACAACACTGCATCAACTGAAATTGCAAATTACCTTAAAAGTGCCGGAATTTTTGAAGTATCCATGCATTATATCGATACATATAAGTCAGACGATATTGTTGAGCTTCTCCAGTCAATGGGCAAAAACCATTATTATGATGCGATTATGATAACAGGTGTTGACTCTTTGGAAAGAAAGCTTTTTGATGAATTAAATGTATTGGAAGCAATATCCCAGATGGAATCACCTGTGATAACGGCAATGGGACACAGCCTTGCCGATGAAGTGGCAGATTTGGTTGAAGACGGGCCCTTGACAGCTGCCAGAATGCTCCTATATGCTTATAAGGAGAGCAAATTTAAGAATAATGATCAGGAAATAATCCCTAATGAACACAACAGCAATTTATTTATAACCCTGACCCAGGAAAAGGAAGATCTGGAACGCAAGCTCTCATCGATGTTTAAAGAAAATACAACTCTCATAAGCAAGGTCAGGAGTCAGCAAAGGCTTATGATTATTTTGTTTTTTATATGTATCATCGCTGTTATAATTTCTTTTATTAAATAGGCGGGTAATATGATTGAGATCATCGAATTGATAAAGTTTAATAAGGATAGCACACTGCCATTATATATTCAGCTTTTTGAAAAACTCAAAGCCTTAATCACAGATGGAACTCTTGTGTGTGATATCAGGCTTCCATCCATTAGACAGCTGTCTAAAGAGCTTGGTATTAACGGGGTAACAGTAGTTACAGCTATCAGGGAGCTTGAAAAGGACGGTTATGTTTACACAAAACCCGGCAGCGGCACCTTTGTATCCAACAACTTTATGGTATCCAACAAAAGCATGCACTTGCAAAGCAGCCTTGTATTGGATGAAGTTTATACACAGGAATACGCATCATTGATTAACAACGGACAAGTAAGCCTTACCGAAAACAGTATTAACTTTGCCAGTGCTACGCCAACTCCGGATCTTTTTCCTGTTGATGATTTCAAGGTTGCTCTAAATGAAGTTCTTGAAAGAGATAAGGGTAATGCCTTTGGCTATCAGGACAGCCAGGGCTATTACCCTTTAAGAGAATCCATATGCAGAGTACTTGGAGAAGCAATGATATCATGTAATCCTGATGATATTCAAATAATTTCAGGTGCTCAGCAGGGTATTGATATAATATCAAAGGCCTTATTAAGACAAGGCGACTACATAATAACCGAAAGCCCAACTTATGCCGGGGCTATAGCCGTTTTTAAGTCCAGGGGAGCACAAATTGCTGATATAGAGCTTTGTGAGGATGGAATGAGCCTTAACGTATTGGAGTATACCATTAAGAAATACAAGCCCAGGCTTCTTTATACAATACCATCCTTCCAGAACCCAACTGGCTATTCATGCTCAAATCATAAGCGAGAGCAGATTCTTAAGTTGGCCGATAAATATGATCTATATATCATAGAAGACGATTATGTAAGTGATCTGGACTTTGAAGGCAGAAAATACACCACTTTAAAATCCATGGATAAAAACAGCAGAGTAATTTTTATCAAGAGTTACTCCAAAATATTCATGCCTGGATTACGCCTTGGGTTTATGATAGTACCTCCAGGTATTCTGGGAAATGTAATAGAAGCAAAGCATGCTACCGATATTTCCACATCCGGTCTTATACAAAGGGCTTTTGATTTATATATACGAAAAGGCTTCTGGGACAAGCATTCCCAATTTATGTATGATGTATATAAGGAAAGATACATAAAAACAATCGATGCCCTTGATAATAATTTGCCGCAAAATGTAATCTACAAAAAGCCCGGAGGAGGCTTAAACCTTTGGCTTACCCTCCCTCCCGGCTTTCATGTAAATAAGCTTGCTTCTCTATGTGCGTTAAAAGATATCGTTTTTGCCCCGGGTAAAATATTTTACAGCAGCAATTCTTCACAGAAATTGAATAACATAAGGCTAAGCTTTGCATCAGTTTATGTTGAACATATTGAACGTGGCGTTGGCATACTGTGTAAAACCATAGAGCTTATGGATCAAAAGAACGAATCCTACAGAAATTTACCCATATTGTAAGGTATTAATGAAAAATTGTAAAATTGATGCGTAAGTCTTCCCCTACTGTATATCAATTCTGTTGGATTTGCCTTTCCCCTCTTCCTTCGGAAGGCTTATAGACAATATACCGTTGTTGTACTTTGCAGTTACCATATCATTTTTTACATTTGGAACGCAGAAGCTTCTTGAAAAGGATCCTACCCTTCTTTCACGCCTTAAGTAATTCTCAGATTTTTCCTCTGTTTCAGCCTTATGTTCTACCGATATTGTCAATGTTTCATTCATAAGCTCAAGCTTAATGTCTTCCTTGTTTACTCCAGGAATTTCAGCATCAACTATATATTCTTTGTCGTTTTCACGTATATCAGCCTTTATAGGATTTCCTCCCATAAAACTTCCATTGAAGAATGGTTCCCTGAAAAACTCCTCGAATACACTATTAAGATCCCATATGTTATTACCTCTTGTTGTAATTTCATTTTGCTTTCTAAAATTTGGTGTTAATCCAAACATAAATCGCACCTCCATCATTTTTGTTTATTTTTAATTATTTTTGTTTTTGACTTTCTTTGACCTTATATATATTTTATACCACATTATATGCTTTATGTTCAAAACTTGATTTTGACTTTCTTTGACTATACGTAAAGAAAAATCCAGATTATCTTAAATTATCTCAACAAATCACGGCTTTTCAGCTAATATGTCATTAATTCATTTTGCACATCAATCTATTTGTTCATTATTTAATCATTGTTTTAGGTATCATTTTAGTTATTATTTGCTTTGTGACTTATTTTCTTTTAGGCATCCCTTTGTAAAGCCTTTTCATTTCATCCTTTTTCAACACCCCTACTATTGTCATCAAGATAAGGCCAATACAAACATTAGCAGCCACGGCAAAAATAGTGTTTAATGTGATACTCCGTATAAATATAGTGAAGAAGCTATATACATATTTGCTTATAAAAAGCATAATTATACAAACCATCCCCGGCTTTATAAGCCAATTACGGAAATCAATGGCCATACCTGTTGTATTTACAACTGTAGCAAGATTTAAAATACAAACTAAACCGGAGCTTATAATTATTCCAACAACATAGCCCTTTATTCCATAGGACGGTATTGCGAAATACACAAAACCTATTCTTATAATGCTGCCTATTATTGAATTTCTTAAGGATACTGCCTGTTTATCCATACCATTTAGAACGCCTAACAGGGTTTGCTGCAAATATGCGAAAATACAGGTAAACGCCAGTAGGAAAAGTAAATCCCCTACCTTTTCTCTTCTATAAACGATACCCCCTATCTCATGAGGAAAAGCAAGAAAAATTGAAGTAAATATAAATCCTAGAATAAATGTAAACTGAATAGATTTTGATATCCTATAGTTAACAGATCTAAATTGTTTGGTGGATAACGCCTCAGATATTGCCGGAACCAAGGTTATGGCAAGGGATGAGGTTACAAGAGACGGAAAGAAAATAAGGGGCATTGCCATGCCTGTAAGCTTTCCATACTCCATCATGCTAGCAGAGTAGTTAAGCCCTCCCTCCAGCAGCCTTCTTGGAATAAGGATAAATTCAAAAGCAGCCATTATTGAAGTTACAAACCTATTCACAGATACAGGGAACGCAGTTCTAACAATTTCCTTAATTATTTTCCTTTTTCTCATTATCCCTTTTCGTGATAAATTTTTGAGAGAGGTTTGCTTCCTAAACCTATAAATAAAGACCAGCAGTGAAAGGTTTGCTATCTCACCAAGTGCCATACCTAATGTCGCCATAGCACAGGCATACTCCAGACCTCTGCTTATAAATCGGGAAGCTAAAAGCATTACAACAGATATTTTTACTATCTGCTCAAAAATCTGGGATACTGCAGTCGGTACCACCTGCTGGATGCCGTAATAATAACCCTTTAGAGCTGATGAAGCAGCTATAACAGGTATGCACGGCACCAATATCAGAAGTGACAGATGGGTTCTCGGATCTTTTAGGACCTCACGAGAAAAGAAATCCATAAAGAAAAATATGCCGCCAGAAATAAATAATCCTCCACCCACGGAAATTACAAGGGCACAATAAGTAATTCTTCTAAGGTTTATCAAATTGTTTCTGGCGAGTTCCTCTGCAACCATTTTGGATACAGCTATGGATACACCTGATGTTAGAGTCAGAATTATCAGCGAATACACTGGAGATATCAGCTGAAATAGCCCCATCCCCTCAGAGCCGATTAAATTTGATAAATATATCCGGTAAACAAACCCAAAGATTTTTACAATAAAACCGGCAAGCATCAATATGATTGCACCACTGATAAAAGATTTCTTTGACATTTAAAGCTCCGAATTTAATAATCATAAATATAGATATTAAAATTATTCGGAACTTATGCACAATAGATTATTCTTTGCTTCTTTTCTTTAACCTCTCTTCTCTTCTTTTCTCAGCTTCAATGTACTCTTTTTTTTCATCATCGGTTTCAGGTATGAGCGGGGGCACCAGCGATGGCTTGCAATCATCACCTAACGCTACAAATGTCAAATATGCCTTATTGGTCAGAATTTCCTCCCCAGTTTTCAAGTTTTCCGCGTATACATTTATGGCTACCTCCATGGAGGTCTTTCCTGCCCATGTCATTTTAGCCTTAAGGATAACCAGTTCACCCATCCTTACAGGGTGCCTGAAGTCCAAACTGTCAAGTGCAACAGTGGCTACAGTCTTGTTTGAATGCCTTGAAGCTACTAAAGCACCTGCAATATCCATCCAGTGCATCAACCTGCCTCCAAGCAGATTTCCTAATAGGTTAGTGTCATTAGGAAGCACCAGTTCTGTCATTTCAATCTTAGAAGCATTTGGAGTTTTACCATTCATCCTGTTGTTAGAATTGTCGGCCATAGTCAAATATTCCTTTCTGAATTCACTTTTATAGATATATATAATTTCCTAATATTAAAAAACACCTTTATAAGACTAATTTATTATTAATCCATAAAGGTGTTAAGTAATAATCGAGTCATCACTATCTCTTATTACCAACATTTATTAAAGAAATAACTTCCTTACTTAAAACTTTATAATGTTATACCCACTGAATTAATGAGAAAGTTTAATCTGTCTCCATCCAATCCACGATTTATTTTAACACCGTCGATGCTTAATAGTCCAACAGGATATACTGGGACATCCAAGGTATCCTCCAAGTATTCCCTCAATCCTTTTAATAATGAACCACCACCAATGATATAAATCTTACCTATTTTGGTTCCATAACATCTTTTTTCATAGAAATCAAAACATTGGTGAATCTGCCTTACCACCTTATCGATGTTATCCTTCATGATATGCTGGATTTTAACCTGCATTTCACCGGCATTTATATCAGGCTTTACTATCCCATACATCTTTTTCAATCTTTCTGCTTCTTCCAGTCTGAGATCCAAACTGCCGGAAACTACTCCTTCAAGGTTACTGCTTCCTGATAAAATTACTTTGTTAAATTCCAAAACCCTGTCCTTAAGTATGTTTACTATGGTAGTTTCAGAACCAAAGTCTAGCACTGCAAAGGTATCCTGACTTGTCTTATTAAGCTTCTGCTTCTTATACCATGATTCACTTTCAATAACTCTTATTTCCCTGTTAAAGAACTTTGCAGTACTGTTAGCAGGAATATCTACTGAAATAGGCTTTAGCCCCAACTCCAGCAATATATCTATATAGCTCTTTATAATACTTTTTGATACAGCTGTTACAAATACTTTTACTTTTGTTATATCATTCTCTTTCAACTGCTGCAGTACTTTATAATCAATCTGATGCTCATCCGTATTTATAGGCATATTAACTTTTACAGCTTCGCGAACTATTCCGTCGATATCTTGACCTGGAGCTTTATCTATCATAAAAACACGAGATATAATGTTCGTACCGGACATGACAATCTTGGCATTTTTGGACTTAATGCCGTTCTCATTGATAACCCTTTTTATCTCGTTTGTTACCTTATAAACGTCTTTGATAGCTCCGTTCTTAATACAATCTCTTGGAGTAGAAGCAATACCATAATTCTTTATAAAAATTTCCTTATTTTTTTCAATTATTACCTCAACAACCTTTATATTTCTAAAACCTATGTCTATACTAACCAAGCTGTTTTTAAAGAAGGGCAGCTTAAACATTTCATCTACTCCTCAGAATCATATATAGTCATACTATTAACACTACTTAGATTATATTACCACTCGATAAATTTAAAATCAATACTTCAAAATATTATTCTTTATCCTTACCATATATTGGTTGAATATATGTTTGTATTGACTTCATTTTTATGTGAAAGATGCCATATACTGCATGAGCAAATCAATAATTTCATCCTTTGATGTAAGCCTGAAAACCTTTTCTTTTACATAGGTAGCATTTTTTAAACCTTTAATATACCATGCTATATGTTTTCTCATCTCACATATCCCAATATGCATTCCTTTAAGCTCAACAAGCATTTCCATATGTCTTATTATCATTTTTATCTTCTCATCAGGAGTAGGATCAGGAAGAATATTACCCGTTTCAAAATAATGAAGTATCTTCTTAAAAATCCATGGGTTGCCCTGGGCTCCTCTTCCAACCATAATAGCATCACAGTTGGTTTCACTTAACATCCGCTCAGCATCCTGGGGAGTTACTATGTCGCCATTTCCAATAACAGGTATGCTAACAGCTTCCTTTACCCTTTTAATTATTTCCCAATCAGCTTTGCCGCTGTAGTACTGTTCTCTTGTCCTACCATGAACGGTAATTGCTTTTGCGCCGTTTTCTTCAGCTATCCTTGCAATTTCAACTGCATTAATAGAGCTATCATCCCAACCCTTCCTTATTTTCACAGTGACAGGCTTACTTGATGCAGAAGATACCGACTTAACAATCTGTCCTACCAGATCAGGCCTCTTCATCAGAGCACTTCCTTCACCATTTTTAGTTATTTTAGGTGCCGGACAGCCCATATTGATATCTATTAAACATGCATCGGAATTATTCAATTGTTTTGCTATACCTGCCAGAATATCAGGATCTGAACCGAATATCTGTACTGCTGCCGGTTTCTCCTCCTCCGCTATCAAGGTAAGAGCCTTACTCTTTATATCATTATAGTGCATACCTTTTGCACTAACCATTTCAGTATATACAAGACCACAGCCCTGCTCTCTGCAAAGCACTCTAAACGGCATATCGGTTACGCCGGCCATTGGTGCTAAAAACACTTTATTCTCAAGTTTTATATTAGCAAATTCCATAAATACCTCCCGACAGATATTTTACCATAGAAACTTAAGAATAAACTAATTTTTTGATATTTTCATTTTTTGATATTTTCATTTTTTGATGTTTTCATTTTTTGAAACAATAATAAAAAGCTCCTATTGAATTATCTCAATAAGAGCCAAATTTTCCTATTAGTAACATTTACGGTCTTTAAGGTACATTTTTTGTCATTCATTAAGGGCCATTGACCAGTTAATTATATACTAATACCTAATATTTTACTCAGTAAATGTAAGGTTTTTAACTCTTTTAATCTTTTAATACAGCTTAATACAGCTTAATTCTTCTTGATCTCATACGAGGAATTAAAAAGAAAGTATAAACTCCTTCTTCATTGCTAGGTGCTGGCTGAGTCTGCTTTGATACCGTTATTCGGGATTCTATAACTTCATCCAATTGGATTTGATTATATTTGTTTACGTTTATAAATTTCGCAGCATAGGTGTTTTCATTACAGTTTTCTTCTTTTCTTACAAGTTGTCCCTCAAACTTCATGTCAAACTTTGAAAGCATGTTGTATACTACAATATCGAAGTAATAGCTGTTTTCACTTGCTAGATCATTGGTAGAAGTGAACTTTAAACCGCCTGCCGAGATGTCACAAACATCAATTTCCTGCCAGCTTTTCTTGTCATCACTCATCATAATTTTGCATACAGCGTTGCCGCACCTTTGATACTTTCTTTTTTCTGATACTTGACTCATAAGTATCATCTCCCTCCCATTCTTTCAATCGGTCATTATAGATACACGCACTGTAATTTCAAGGGATACAAGTAGTATAAAAGCTGTCGTGAAAAACTATAGCTTTACAGTATGGTAACTATATGAAAAGTGTTAATAATCTTACATTTGTCAGAGTAAATAACGAACGCTTTTACGGGATTTGCGATAGACAAATGTAAAAGATTATTCACTTTTCAAAGAATATATGTACATATTAAATTTTTACATATTTGCCTTTTGTCTCAGAATAGTACTTCAAGGAAGTTCTTATTATGTAGATTAACAACGCAAAAAAGAATTTGTTGGCTATAAAAGCATAACTAAGATATTTTATAGTTATGCTTTTGAATATTTAGATTTGCAATATTAAATTATTGATAAAATTTGTTTCTGATTATATTTTACCATAGCTTAACAACATAGTCGAGGGTTATCTTTTTAACAAAGTCTATATATTAACAAAGTCTATATTTACTTATTAATCAAAACAGACTTTTTCTCGGTCAAACCCTTAAGGTCATTTGCCTTAATCATACTGTTTGAAAGAGTATAAAGCGTGTCACCTATATACAAAATTCTCTGAACTGATTTTTCATAATTAAAGTCATACTGAGCTGACTTTAACATATCCTCATCACTCATATGGGTAATCTTCCCTTTAAGGGTAAAGCCCTTTGCAAGATCGATATTATAAACATAGGCTCCCTGGAAATATGCTGATCCATATTGTACAACCTTATTCATATTTGTATTTGTATTTTTATTCTGAATCTTCATTTCATTTACAGGAAATGCAATCAGGTTCTTTTCTTTGGAGAAAAGCAGTGCCTTATGGTTTCTAAGAAGCTCTGAATCTGTCCCCCTGTCGCCAATTATTTCCTGGAACTTCTGAACAGGATTGCTTACATCAGTTACATCAAAAAGTGCGATTTTCATTCCCTGATAATATGCATTGCTTCCATAAACCTCAGTATCTTTTCCAAAACCTATAATATGGTTTTCGTCATAAGGATGCAAATAATCACTATACCCTGGTATCTTTAAAGCACCGAGAATCTTTGGCGAAGCTGGGTCCTTCAAATCAATTACGAAAAACGGGTCTACCTTTTTAAAGGTTACCATATAGCATCTGTCTCCCATAAACCTAGTGGAATAAATTCTTTCTCCAGGTGCTATGTTCTCAATCTTACCCTTCAAATTCAGTATGTCGTCAAGAATATAAACATTGTTTCTTGACGAGCCGCCAAACTCACTTCCTATAGTGGTAGCTATTCGGAAGTACCCACCGTTTTCATCCATGGAAAATTGGTTAAGTATTCTTCCAGGTACAGTTCCTTCTTTCAAATAAGTTATTTGGCTGTTATTTAAAGAAAATTTATACACTTTTGTTGTTTCTCCCGTTGGACCGTCCGGTACAACTGCAGGAGATACCCTGAGGTTATTTGTGTCGTTCATCTTAACTCTATAGGCCGAATTTTCCGTGATAGAAACATACAAGTTATCTAAAGAGGAATATATATTTTGCCCTGCACCAAGGTATGTGCCAACTTTGGCCGGTTCATCCATTTTATCCAGGTTAATGCCGCTTATAACCATAAAATTATTCCCGCTGGAGTTTGGAAAATAACGTATGTCGGAGTATTGAACACTAACTTCTTTACCCTTTAAAGCAGTATCACTATAACATGGAGTAATTTTTTCATCCTTGGAATCGTTATATACATAAATATATTTATTTGTAACCAGATATACCGATGCTCCGATTTTGCGTGATGAAACATAGCTTCCATCAATTTCAAATTCACGAACCTTTTTTATATTCCTCTTGTCTGAAATGTCATACACAATTACTTTTGTACCGCTCGAAGAAACGTCCTTGTAATTGTTCAAATCATCAGCTTCATATCCGGAATTTGATGCTGATGCAACAACTGTCATATACTTTTTATCTACATAAAGCTCAATGGGATATGCCTTCTCACCAGTAAAGCTTATAGAACTCATGACTTCCATATCCTCTTCGGGATAAGCTTTAACAACCACTATTCTGCCTTTATTAACTTGGTATATGTATTCACCGTCTGTTTTTACAATATCTGCTTCGTCCACACCCTGAACCTGTACATTGGTAGTAGAATAATCGTTCTTTGCTTCAGCCTTGGCATTTTCATTAACAGCCTGGACCGATGCAGGTACATTCATACTCTTTTCAGCTGAATCTGATGTTATCTCAATAGCAGCTCTTTTCCTTTTAATAATATTGTTATTTACATCAGTCTTTAAAATACTTTTTAGTTTTTCGAAGGAACCAACAACAGGAAGGTTATTGACCTTGGCTATGATGCTGTCTATTTCACTCTTTTCCTCAGCAGTATTGTACATATTATCCTTGCTGCCTATAATGATAAGTCCTCTATCGTAAAAAACTTCCTTTCCAAAAGCCTCAGCCAGCTTCCTTAATGGTATGTAGGTTCTGCCCTCTGTTATTTCAGGCGGAACATCTATGGAAACTGCTTTACCGCCAATGTTCATAGTGGCTTTTCCAACTTCCATAATTACATTTCTTCCACCTATTGATAAATTTATTGTTGAAGTTTTCTCATTCCAGTCAACTTTTGCACCAAAGCTTTCTGCAATAAACCTGACCGGTACAAGGGTTCTTCCATCTTTTACAAAGGGCTTAACTTCTTCACTTTCCTTGTCTACCTGTTTTTCCACATTGTCTACAAGTGCCTGTGTGCTCCCTACATAAAGAACTACTGCACCTTTTGTATTATGTTTTTTTACCGATGCAGGACTGCCTGAAGCATTATTGCTGCTGGCAGCGAGGACCTTTTGTGCCGAACTATCTGTTTTTTCATTTCCAGACTTAATTATTGTGATTGGGGCTATTACTGCAATTGCTGCCAAAGATATCAAGGCCAATTTAATACTCTTCCTCATTTAATCATCCCTCCAGGTTTATTCTTCATGTAATACTAAAAGTGAAAAATGTAAGATTATTAACACTTTTAATTTAGTAAGACGCCACGGTTAATGAAAAAGTTCCATAGGATACACCATAAATTTCTAGACATTAAAAACACTTTAGACCCCATGATCTAAAGTGTTTTTAATAATTGCATTTAAATTTAAAAATATTGCAAAATAAAATTTTATATTCCTGATTTATTTTTATCATAAATAATTCTAAGACCTTCAAGGGTGAGATGGCCGTTTACATCATCAATTGTTTCCGATTCACTGGCTATAAGCCTTGCCAAGCCTCCTGTTGCAATCACCTTGACATTATCTTCTTTCATTTCCTTCTTCATTCTTTTTACTATGTAGTCAACCTGGCCTATATATCCGTATATAATACCTGATTGCATATTACCGATGGTAGTCCTTCCAATTACACTTTCAGGCTTTACCAGATCAATCCTGGGAAGTTTCGCAGCTTTTTGGAAAAGTGCTTCCAAGGATACCTTTATACCAGGGCATATAACTCCCCCAAGATAATCAGCTTTTGAGTTTATTGCACAAAAAGTAGTAGCAGTACCAAAATCAACAACAATTACCGGCCCCCCATATGTCTCAATGGCAGCAACTGCATTGACTATCCTGTCTGCCCCAACCTCTCGCGGATTCTCATACTTAATGTTAATCCCAGTCTTTATCCCAGGCCCCACCAAAATTGGATCCTTTTTGAGATATTTTCTTATTGCATGTTCTAATGTGTACATTATTGGGGGTACTACGGAGGCAATAATAACAGCTTCAATATAACTGGTATCAATTTTGTCATTGCTGAAAAGGCTCATCATAAACATACCATATTCATCTGCCGTCTTTTCTCTATTGGTTCCCATCCTCCAATGGTTTAAAAGTTTCTTTCCATCATACGCCCCTAATACTATATTTGTATTACCAACATCCATAACTAAAATCAATTACGACATCCCCTAACTTATACCTGTAATCCTTATTCTATATTCCCAGCCTAAGGCTTCTAATTTCCTTAATCTCCAGCTCGATTTCCTTTTCTATTCTGGCAATATCTGCCTTTATATCTTCAGCTGTTTCTTCTAATCTTATCTTGGATGCAAAATTAGAAGTACTGGAGGAATAGCCTCCATGGTTACTTGAATTTTGATTTGAGGAATAAGAATTACCGTAACTGTTGTTATTCCTGTTCTGGTAATTATGTCTTTGGGAATTATCCTTATGATAACCCCTGTTATAGTTATTCTCCTTATGTACACCGTGCTCTTTTTGTTCCCTTGGTTCTCTTGGTTCCCTAGGTTCTCTCTGCTCACGATGTTCTCTGTTATCGCGTTGTTCTCTATTGTCACGCTGCTCCCTGTTGTCACGATGTTCTCTATTATCACGTTGCTCTCTGTTATCACGTTGTTCTCTATTGTCACGCTGTTCCCTGTTATCACGCATTTCCCTTGTCTCTTTCTGATCCTTGAAGTCCTTATTCTCCCTGTTGTCACGCTGCTCTCTTTGTCCCCTGTTTCCCTGCTGCTGATTTCCACCATTATTATTTCCCTTTTGTTGAAAATCCTGCTTCTTAACCATTTAAAATTGCCTCCTAGACATTAGTTTATATTAGTTTATATTAGTTTATATTTGTGTATTTTAATCATTCCTTAAGGCCAAGTAGCTTACATGCATTTACACCTAAAATGGCACTTTCAGCCTCTGTACCCAATTTCAGATTTTTAAGTTTTTCAATTTCTTCCCTTTGATCGGTCCAGGGAGAATCTGTGGCAAAAAGTACCTTTTCATATCCATGATTAAGTATAATCCTTTTTGCCTGCTCATCACTTATACATCCTAAACTAAAAGACGTATCAAAATAGATTTCGGTACCAACCAAATATTTTTCTACATCATCCCAATATGAAAAACTTCCCATATGGGCTGCGATAATTTTTGCTCCATTAAATTCACAAACCAGCTTATAGAGCCTATCCGGAGTACAATGATAAGGCTCGGGAAGTCCTATATCCCGTCCTGCATGAAATACTAGTATAAGCCCTAATGAAAACATATATTCATAGATTGGATACATTCTTTTATCATCTATATAAAAAAGCTGATAATCAGGATGAAGCTTAATTCCTTTAAGACCTAAATCCTTTATTCGCTTTAACTCTTTCTTCCATTCAGTATAGTCAGGATGCACACTGCCAAATGCAACAATACCGTCACCACTTACAGATGCAGCCCAATTATTGATAACCTCAGTCTGAGAAGGCTTGGTTGCAATAGGCAGTAAAACCGAATAGTCGACACCTGCCTTTTTCATTGAATCCCTTACTTCTTGGACCGTGCCATCAACCCTAGGAGGTATGCCGGCACGCTGGGATAGTATATTTACAGCCTTTTTAGCAAGTTCATCAGTGAAACAATGCACATGAAAATCTACAATCATATATAAACTCCGTATTTCTAAAGGTATCCAAGAATGCCTCTGACCGAGACCTCACCAGAAAACACATCACGTGTACACCCATCATCACATTTCACTACTAGTCGTCCGTCTTCTCTAATATCCAATGCAGTTCCAGTGTAAGTATCATTTTTATACATGACTCTGACCTGCTTGCCTAATGTGACGGAATACAATTTCCATTCGTCAATTATGTCTTTAATAGCACCTTTTTTTATTTTATTATAAATTTGCTCCAATTCATATAACAATTTTTTAATTATATCACTTCTTCTGAATAATTTCACATTTTTTTTATCGCCCATTCCAGAAAAAACGGCTAAAGATGTTGCAATGTCTTTAATTTCATCCGGAAAGTCAAGAATAGTATGATTCACATTGATACCTATACCAAGGATTAGAAAGTTTACCATTTCGACCTCTGAGTTCATTTCAGTCAAAATGCCGCATACTTTTTTACCTTCACATATGATATCGTTTGGCCATTTAATTCCAGCCCTAACGCCTGTTACTTCATGGATAGCCTTTATAGCAGCAACTGAAGCACCTAGAGTAATTATCTGGACATCTTCAGGACTGATTTGAGGTCTCAGCACTACAGACATCCATATGCCTTTCCCAGACATTGACGACCAGCTTCTTCCCAGCCTTCCCCTGCCTGCAGTTTGGGCATCGGCAATTACAACAGTTCCACCTTCGGCACCTTCCAATGCAATTTTCCTTGCATAAAGATTGGTTGAATCAACCTCTTTCATATAAACTATTTTGTTCCCAATCAAGTCGGTCTTCAAGCCGTTAGCCACTTCAAATTCATTTAATATGTCGCATGAATCTATTAGTCTATAGCCTTTCCTTGTAACCGAATCAATGTTATAACCGGCTTCCTTCAGGGAATTTATGTACTTCCATATGGAAGTCCTTGTTACTCCAAGATGTTCACTCAAACTTTCCCCTGATACATAGCTTTCACTATTCCGCTTTAAAATTTCAAGAACCTTGTGTTCCAACATTCACTGACCTCTTTTAATATTTTGTCAAATCTGGTATTTTGATAGAAATGCTTTTACCATTATCCTTATCCACTATAATTGCAATCTTATTATCATCATCAACAATCATTTCAAAATTCTTTTGCTCTGCCAGCTTTGAATAGAAGCTGTAAAGGAGTACATCCTGGAAATCACCATGCTCTTCCTTATATGACTCAATAATATTGTTAACATAAATCTCTTCAGAATTATCATATAATATGGGAGAATCAAGTCTCTTATCCAGAATACTAATCTGTTCAGGCATCACAGTACATGAAACCAGACATTCAGGCAGCCTGAAAGACCCGAATATATAGTCTTTGAGCGATATAATAGAATTATTGTAAATCTCCATGGCTTCTTTTGAACCAGCCCCTACAATATACATGTATTTATCTGCCACATAACACAATTTTGAAGGCAGATCAAACTTAAGGCACTTATACTCTGAAGACCTGTATTTATTCAAATCATCCTTTGGATTTAACAAGGTTGATATACATTTTTTCTCTTCACCATTAATCATAACAACCTTTTCATAGTGTTCAGACAGCTTCAGCCCGCAATCCACAGCACTTTCAGCCAACTCAGACTTAATGTAAAAATAAACCTCCATTATTCACTCACCTTACCTCTATACAGTTTTACACCATTTTTATCGTCACAGCTTTCTATTAACTTAATTATATCCTTACCCATAAGAACCCTAGCCTCATATATTTCCTCAAGGGGTATAAGCACAAATCCCCTTTGAGTCATCCTGGGATGAGGGATTATTAGCTCAGGTAAATCCATTTTCAAATCTTCATATAAAAGTATATCAATATCGACAGTCCGAGGGCCCCAGTGAATATCTCTGGTCCTTCCAAGCTCCTTCTCTATTTCCTGAAGCTTTGCTAAAAGCTGAAGCGGCGACAACATTGTCATAACCATTGCAGCAGCATTTAAGAACCTACCCTGATCCAAATAACCTACAGGCTCGGTCTCATATAGTGATGAACACTTTATCACACCAGTTCCTTCCAGCTTACCGATTTTCTCCACAGCATTTTCTATGTTTTTTTCCCTGTCTCCTAAGTTTGAACCTAAAGCAACATATACAGTATTATTCATTCCTACTCCTTGCGATCTGTACTCCAACCCAATCAAACTCGCCGTCAATAGGTGCTTCAGGTTTTTTAACAGTGATAGATACCTTTTCTATTTCCTTAAATGTCGACATTATTTCCCTGGAAATATGCTCAGCTAATTTTTCAACCAGTCGAAATTTGTTTGATTCTGTTATTTCTTTAATAATATCATATACTTTCCCATAATCCACAGTATCTTTTATATCGTCTGAATTTCCGGCTTTATGTAGGCCCAAAAACATTTCCAAATCTATTATAAAGTTTTGCCCGTCTTCCTGCTCCTCGGGCAGAACACCGTGATATCCATAAAATCTAAGGTTTTTCATTATAATTTTATCCATTGTAAAAAAGATTACCTCCTAATAATTGCATCCGCCATCCTGGCTGTTCTTGCCATTTCCTTCACATCATGCACTCTCACAATATCCGTCCCATAGGCAATTCCTACTGAAACAGTTGCACCTGTACCCTCAACTCTGTCATCCACAGGTAAATCCAAGATATTTCCAATAAAACCCTTCCTCGAAGTTCCAAGAAGGACTGGCAACTGTAAGGCTCCTAGCTGCTCTAACTCCTTAATAACCTGAAGGTTATGCTCGAAGGTCTTGCCGAAACCTATGCCCGGATCTATTGCCATTGAATCGGTTTTAATGCCGGCCTTCTGTCCAATCCTTATGCTTCTTTTCAGAAATTCTATAATTTCCGCCATAAGATTAGTATATTCTTTGTTTTCCCTGTTATGCATCATCACCACGCCTGCACCATACTCCGCAACAACAGACGCCATATTTTCATCTGCCTGAAGTCCCCATATATCGTTCACAATATGTGCACCTGCTCTTAATGCTTCCTTTGCAACTATTGATTTGGATGTATCTATTGATATTGGTATATCAAACTCGCTGCTAAGTCTCTCAATTATGGGCACTACCCGCCTGATCTCTTCAATGGGTTCAACGGCCTGGAAACCCGGCCTGGTAGATTCTCCTCCAACATCTATAATATCTGCGCCGTTCTCTATCATTTCCCTTGCTTTATTTATGGCATCATCTACCGAATAATACTTGCCTCCATCGGAAAAAGAATCCGGTGTTATGTTAAGTATGCCCATTATATATGTTTTCTTGCCAATGGCAAGGCTTTTATCCCTGCAAATAAATACTTCCGTCTTGTTCATTTATTCCCTGCCCCTAACTTCTTAAACTTTTATCAAGTATTTTATACATATCTTCTTCAGTGACAGTGCGTAGATTCTTTAATGTACTCTTCTGCTTCATAGCCAGGGAGGAATAGTTTTTCAATTCTTCATGTGTAAAGTTAATATCATTGCCGATAAGCCTTCTCATAGTCTTTTCAAAATCATCAATGCTTATTAATTTTAGTGCCTTTAAAATAGATTCTACCCGGTCCTTTGCCACTTCGTAATTATATCTTAGATATTCCGACAGCAATAATCCATTAGCTTTTCCATGGGGAATATCTTTAAAATATGTCAATGAATAACCCATACCATGGGCTATAGTTGTACCAGTCTGAGCAATTGTAAGACCTGCAAGCATTGACGCATATAAAAGCTTTTCTCTTGTATCATAGTCAAACCTCTCTTCACACAGGTTTTCCATGCATGTACCGAAGATATTCAACGATTCCAGAGCAAAAATATCGCTCATTGGACTTGCAGTTCTATTAAGATAACCTTCTATAGCGTGGGACATTGCGTCTATAGCCGTATTTACCGCAATATCCCTTGTCATGCTTTCAGTATATTTTGCATCGAGGAATGCAACCTTGGGAAAAACATCTTCATGAACAAAGCTCATCTTTGTCTCATACTCCGGAATCGTGAGTATTGAAGCCGCTGTAACTTCGCTCCCTGTTCCTGCAGTGGTAGGTATTGCAGCAATTGGTAAAGGCTTTTTGGTAAATTCATTTTTTAACAGCTGTATGGGCTCTATATCATTTACAGCCAATATTGCAATTGCCTTTGCCGCATCTAAAGGCGATCCGCCACCAATACCTATTATAAAATCAGCACCTGACATTCTGCATGCTGTGCCTCCATCCTTTACATTCTGCAGTGAAGGATTGTTCTCAATACTATCAAATATTTCATATTTTATTTCTGCTTCGTTAAGGATGTTTATTATATCCGAGAGGGCACCGCTTTTATGACCGGATGTCTTGCCTGTCACTATAAAAGCTTTTTTACCCAGCTTAATAATTTCATTTTTATTGTCAAACAATGAATTTGAACCACAAAATACTTTAGTACCGGATTGAAATTTAAATTTGTTCATGTACTTCATCCCTTTCAAGTGTATCCCTTTTTCATATAGGAATATTATATATTTCAAGCCGGTATAAGACAATGGGGTATTGATATTTTCAGGAAGAAAATACGATTATCGCTTCATCGTATTTTCTTCCTGTCAATTAGGCATGACTCAAATTTAATTATTGTAAATTTTTAATCCCTTCCAGATTAACCCTTGCTTCAGGAACATGCTGCAGCACACCCTCAACTGTTTCACAGCTGAATTGGCTGCACTTACCACAATTATCATGTCCCTTATCCAAGGAACACTTCCTTATTTCACAAACATTACAGTGGCTAAAAAGCACTTCAGACTTACATCCCAAGCAATTAATAGTCTCAGGTTCAATGTTAGCATTATACATTTTACTCCATTGATCCGCCGTTTGCTTTCTCAATTCGTCACTGTTACTTACAGTAGCTTTATAAGCCGGACACTCATCACAATCCAGACCGCAACACGCAATATTTTTTGCCATTTTAACACCCCTTTTCCAATTTTATCATATCCATTATACCAAACATACGTTTTGTTTGAAAGCAATTTTTAAATTTATCTGTTCCGGCATCTTTTATTAGGGTACAATATAGCTGTGAAGTAAAAGCAAAAAAAGATAATACTTCCCTATACATAAAAAATTCATCGGGGACAGATACATGAAAAATTTGATCAGTTTTTAAAAAGGTGGTATAAAATGCTTAAATACAAGTCCCTTCTATTGATACTGGCCATTACGGCAATAATGATAACGTCTTGCAGTGCTAAGGACAATTCAGTGCCTGTTGAAGAGCAAGGTTTCTTCATGGGCACGGTTATTACTGAAAAGGTTTACGGCAGCAATGCAGAAACTGCTGCAAAAAAGGTTATGGATAGGATACAGCAGCTTGAAAAAATTATGACAATTAATTCTCCTAATAGTGAAATTGTTTTATTGAATTCATCTGCTGGCATTGATAAAGTAAACTTGAGCCCGGAATCTATTTTCGTACTTAATAGAGCAAAATATTTCTCACAATTATCCAATGGGGCTTTTGATGTAACCGTCGGACCCCTGGTGAAGTCCTGGGCGATTGGAACAACAGATGCAAAGGTACCGGATAAAGCTGAAATAGAGCAGCTTTTAAAACTGGTTGATTATAAAAGCATCACAATTGATGAAAAATCAAACACAGCACAGCTTCTTAAGAAAGGCCAGATTGTAGACCTTGGCGGAATAGCCAAAGGCTACGCTGGTGATGAGGCTGTTAAGATATATAAAGAGCACGGCATTAAATCAGCCTTCATAAATATAGGCGGCAATGTGGTTGTTCTTGGAAGCAAACCGGATAAAACCCCTTGGAAAGTGGGTATTCAAGACCCAAGGGCCACCAGGGATAATTATTTGGGAATTGTTGAGGTAAGTAACAAGGCAGTAGTATCATCCGGTGATTATGAGAGATTCTTTGAAAAGGACGGGATACGTTACCACCATATCCTTGACCCATATACGGGTTACCCGGCCAACTCAGGGCTAATGAGTGCTACAATTATAGCTGATTCTTCCATAGATGCAGATGCTCTATCTACAGCCACCTTTGTTCTTGGCCTCCAGAAGGGAATTGAACTTATTGAGAGCCTTAAAGGTGTCGAGGCAATATTTATAACAAACGACAAGAAAATTTATACAACAAAAGGTTTAAAGGGCAATTTTAAATTAACCGACGAAAGTAAGGAATATGAGTATGTTGAAAAAAGGTGATGTGATTCTTTTTTCTTTAATATTGGCAACAGCTTCAGCACTTTACATTGGAATGAATTATTTGGGTAAAAACCCCGAAAGCCAACACAAAACCCTTATTATAAAACAGAAGGATAAAATAATAAGGTCTGTTGATCTTGATCTTTTAAGTAAAGCTGAGAGGATTGAACTAAAAGGAAATAATAACAATACAATCCTTTTAGAAAAAGGCAGAGCCCGTTTTGAGTCAGCAAACTGTAATGATAAGGTTTGCGTCAAAAGCGGGTGGCTTACAAAACCTGGCGATATGGCTGTTTGCCTTCCCAACTATGTAATTATTAAAATAATAGGCGAAAAAAACGATGTCGATATTGTGACATACTAATAAATAGATAATAAATAGAAAATAAAGATTATTTAAACACCATAAAACGAAAGAGGGCCAAATGAACAGAACAAAAAAGCTTACAATTTTGTCAATGCTTGTTACCTTGGCATTGGTACTTTCAATAGTAGAGTCTTGGATTCCTCTCCCCTTTGTCTTTCCCGGGGTTAAGCTTGGCCTTGCCAATATTGTAACTATTGTAGTAATTTTTTATTTTGGTCTCAAAGATACATTACTTGTAGTGCTTTCCAGATGCCTCCTAGCTTCTTTATTCGGCGGCGGTTTTATCCCATTTTTGTTCAGCCTTGCAGGAGGGGTTCTAAGCACCATCGTCATGTACATCCTTCACAAAAAAGCACCAAAGCTTTTCAGTATAACAGGAATCAGCATTGCCGGTTCTGTATGCCATAACCTTGGACAAATAGTCATTGCTATAATTATTACAAAAGATATTGCCGTTACGGGATATTTACCTATATTGCTGATATCCGGCTTATTTATGGGATTATTTGTGGGATTATGCAGCAGCTTTACTATAAAAGCTATTGAATCAGCGGATATTATATAATGATGCGTTTCGCTTTCTATATTAAAAGTGATAAATCTATTACTTTTTTCGCCTTAATATACAGCTACGACATAACTTGGATTTATTTATTGTAATATATAAATAACTCTATTATAATTATAATTACAATATGTAAAAAATATTATTTTTTTGTATAACTTGGTAAGCGGTGAAACATATATGAATAATACGGTTGTTATAGGAATTGGAAATATCCTTATGCAAGATGACGGGATTGGTGTTCATATTATTTCTTTACTTAAGAGCAATTCCATTTCATCTAATATAGAATTAATTGACGGCGGAACATCCACGCTAGATATGTTGTGCTATTTTACCGATTATAAGAAAGTTGTTGTTATTGACTCTTTAAAAGCAGGATACTTACCCGGCACAATTTATAAAATCACCCCTAATGACATAATGAGCTACAGAAAAGAAAACTTATCAATCCATGATGTACAAATACTTGACGTTGTAAAAATCGCCAACCTAATGGGATACTATCCTGAGGTTACGATTATAGGCGTCGAGCCATTGTCTATGGATTATGGGCTGGAATTAAGCGATGAAATAAAAAAAATTATACCTGAGTTAATTAACCAGGTTAAAATAGAAATTTCAAAATAATATTATCAAAGGAGAGATTTTTATGCCACATATCGGATTTCCAGAATTAATTGTAATTCTTGTCATCGCCCTTATATTATTTGGGCCTGGGAAGTTGCCTTCCGTTGGAGGTGCTATCGGTAAAGCAGTCAGTGAATTTAAAAAAGCATCCAGGGACTTGACAAAAGATGATACAGGTACTACCTCTGAAACAAACAACACATCAAAATAAAATCGTTATCTGATCTTAGTTTTGAAAGCTTGGGGTTACGCTTATGATTGAGAGTGAAAACATTGTAAAAGCTGTCAAATGGATTGATAAATACAGAATGAGAATAATAATATTATTTCTGACTCCTGTATTTTTCGCTGCTACAATTTATTTTGCTTCTGATATTCTATTAAAAAACATCTCTTCCCCATTAAACGGTGAAAAGCTTTATTTTATGACACCTGTAGAAGGCGTTATGGCAAAAATCAAGGTATCGTTTTTCGGTGGGCTTATTGCATCCTTCCCTGTTATTGAAATATTTATCGCATCAATTTTTTCTTCCTTGCTTAAGAAAGGGACAATGAGAAAAATATACTTTATTATTATCCCATTTTCAACCGTTTCCTTAGCTGGAGGGCTTGTATTCGGGTACAATTTTATATTGCCCAATACGATAAAATTTCTTATAAACAGTGGAAAAGGCATTATGGATCCTATGATTTCAGGAAGCAATTATGTTTCATTTATAGCATTCTTCATGCTTGCAATAGCTATGGTTTTTGAGCTTCCCCTTATTCTTGTCGCCTTATCCAGAATAAATATTGTTAAATCCCACTATCTCATGAAGAAGCGGAAAGTAGCAATATTAATAACTCTAATAGTATTGGCAATCCTGACTCCTACACCTGATGCCTTTACACTCTTTGCAGTTTCACTTCCGGTTTTATTATTATACGAGATCAGCATCTGGTGGATATACATATTGGAAAAAATCAGCCTCAGGAAGTTGAAAAAGGGTGTATACCATGCAGGATAAGGATATGTCGGTTGTAGAGCATCTTCGCGAATTGAGGACAAGAATTCTACTGGTAATAGTGCCTGCAATAGTTTTAACAGTATACTTCTACTACATTTGTCCATGGATTGTAAAATTTTTATTGGCACCTGTTTCGGGATTTAAATTAGGCCTTATGTTTACCGGAATAACCGACGCCTTTGTAACAAGGTTAAAATTGTCATTCTTTTCTGCAGTTTTTGTGCTTTCGCCATGGATTATGTACCAGGCCATAATGTTTGTCGGTCCCGGACTTACAAAAAAAGAACGGCAAGTATTATTTAAAGGGCTTGTTTCCCTTTCAATTACCTTTATTTTAGGAATTGCATTCGGTTATTTTTTACTTTTACCGCACCTACTTACTTTCCTTTTAACTTACGGTAAAAGCTATATGATTCCAGCCCTTTTAGGAGATAAATATATAAGTTTTATTGCAGTGTTCTGCCTGATTATGGGAATGACTTTTGCATTGCCTGTTGTATTTATTTTTCTTGGGAAACTTGGACTTTTAAGCTCTGGATTTTTAAGGAAAATAAGAAAATATGTCATTATTTCAATAATTGCAATAGAAGGCTTAATCATTCCAACAGACGACCTCTTTGTATTCTTATATATTGGACTACCTATTATGGCTTTTTATGAGCTAAGTATTTGGGTTATTCACTTTATGGAAAAAAAGAAAAAACGGTTAATGTCAAATGAAAGGATAAGTTTATGAAGATAAGTAGAAGAGAATTCTTAAAATGGACAATTGCTGCTACGGCAGCACTAAAACTCAACCTTGATGTTGAAGGGATAAATACGGTTATGGCTGAGGAATCTGATCCCCCCGTTATTTGGCTTCAGGGTGCGGGATGTGCAGGTTGCTTCATCTCCACCCTGAACGTAACAAACCCCGCAACAATTGACAATGTATTAATGAATAAGATCAGCCTTAAGTTTAACAGTACAGTAATGTCATCATCAGGTGAGCAAGCCATGACATCCCTTGAAACCGCCGCCAATAATTATAAAGATCAGTTTATACTTGTTGTGGACGGTGCTGTACCAACTGGGGATAAAAGCAGCTTTTGTATTGTGGGAGAGCATTCAGGCAACAAGATGACAATGGAGGATGCCATATTGAAATTTGGAACTATGGCAAAATGGGTTGTGAGTGCAGGTACCTGTGCTTCCTTCGGAGGAGTTACCGCATCAGCACCTAATCCTTCTAATTCTGCCTCAGTTTTGTCACTCTTAAAAGGTAAAACGAGAAATCCAATTATTAACCTTCCCGGGTGTCCGGTTAACCCCACAATGATAATTCAAACACTTTTGGACGTTATTTTAAGCAATGCCCCGGCACTAGACTCATATAACAGACCGACTAAGTATTATAGCATCACCGTTCATGATAACTGTCCAAGAAACGGCGGTCCTTCAGCTACACAAGTAGGACAATCAGGCTGTTTCCAGCCTCAGGGTTGTATGGGGCCACTTACCGATAATGCTTGCCCCTCATTAAAGTGGAATAATGGCCGTAGTTGGTGTGTAGATGTAAACTATCCATGCATAGGGTGTTCATCTCCCACATTCCCCACTAACCCTTTGCTTTCCAGTGAATAAGTTTACGGGTTACTCTACACTTTGGCGAAAGGCATACTTAAGCAATTCCTAATTGTATATTTTACGAAAGGATTGATCAAATGAGTACTATAAATTTAGACCCAGTCACCAGGCTTGAGGGTCACATGAAGGTTTCAGTCACGTTAAATTCCAGCAAAATAGTAACAGATGCAAAATCTACAGGCAATATGTTCAGAGGCTTTGAACAGATATTGGTTAACAGGCCTTTGAAAGATGCCTCATTTATAACTCAGAGAATCTGCGGCGTTTGTCCGGTTTCCCACGCACTGGCTTCTGTAAAGGCAGCTGAATCAGTTTTAAAATTCAAACCCACACTTCAAGGACTTCTGCTTCGAAATCTGGTCCAGGGAGCCGATTTTATTCAGAGCGACATTTTACACTTTTACCATCTTTCCGTTATGGACTATATCAGAGGACCACAGCTAAGCCCCTGGGCACCCGGCCTTACACAGGACTTAAGGTTTTCTGATTCCGACACACAGCTACTTATAAATAATTACATAACCGCACTTACTGTTAGAAGAAAAACTCATGAAATGGGATCAATTTTCTGCGGCAAGCTTCCCCATGCAGCCAATATTGTTCCAGGTGGAATCACTGCAAAACCTACCTCGGATGATATCAGTAATTTCAAAAGCCTTCTTTCAGACGTTGAGGTATTTGTTAACACGCAGTATAAAAATGATGTTTACCTGCTGGCAAAAACTTATAAGGATTATTATTATATAGGCAAAGGTTATGGAAATTTGATTTGTTTTGGTGCTTTCGACAATGATAATTCAGGAAATATGCTATTCCCTTCAGGAATAATAACCGGCAAAAGCAAAGCACAATTGAACCTGTCAAAAATAAGGGAAGATGTACGATACTCATGGTACTCATCAGTTTCAGCCAAGCCACCTTCCAAAGGCTCCACAGTGCCGGAAGCAAATAAGCCCGATGCCTACTCATGGCTCAAGTCGCCAAGGTATAATTCACTTCCATATGAAGCAGGCCCATTGGCTAGAATGGCAATGAGCGGTGATTACAAGAGAGGTATTTCGGTAATTGACAGGCATATTGCAAGATATACCGAAACCGCAAAGATAATTAAGAGTATGAAAGATTGGATAGAACAGATTTCTGTTGGTGTCAGCGGTTATACTGATGTAGGTGATCCCATTGTTGGAGCAGGATATGGCCTTACCGAGGCATCAAGGGGTGCTTTGGGACACTGGCTCAGTGCGGACAATTCCAAGATATCCAGGTACCAGATTATCACTCCAACCTGTTGGAATGCTTCTCCCAAAGATGATGCGGACAAGTACGGGCCCATTGAAAAAGCTTTGATAGGTACATATGTAGAAAATCCTGAAGCACCTGTTGAGCTTTTAAGAATAGTTCATTCCTTTGACCCCTGCCTTGCCTGTGCTGTCCACGTTATATCTCCTGAGGGCCAGGACATGAGTAAATTTATAGTAAATCCAATTTAGAAATAATATTATTTGATAATTTCTAACATGAATTTTATTAAGGAGGAATCGTAATGACTCGTAAGTTCAACTGGCGTATATCAGTATTATTGACAATATTTTTGCTCATTGGCCTTTTACCTGCTAATCTAACGGTCAATGCTGCTGCCACAAGCGGAACACTTACCTTTAAAGTTCAGACTGTAACCTACAGCGGAAGATATTCCCCTAAAAACGTTGGTGCCATATGGATACAGGATTCATCAGGAAAGTTTGTCAAAAGCCTTAAGGTTTGGGCCAATGCTCATATAAGCAGTCTTTCAACCTGGCGTACTTCTTCGGGAAGCAATAAGGTAGATGCAATTACAAGTGCAACAATTTCTACTCACCAGATCCATACAGTTACATGGAATTGTACAGACACAAGCGGAGCTGTGGTTAATGACGGCACTTATAGGATATATGTTGAGTTTTCCGAAACAAACTCAGTGGGTCAGTATACGTATTTCGAATTTAACAAAGGTACAACCTCTGTTAATATGTCACCAGCCAACCAGACCTACTTCACCAATATAAATATAAGTTACCAGCCGGCAGCATCAACACCTACACCTACAAATACTCCAACCAAGCCGTCAAACACGCCTACCCCTACCACACCTTCCTTTACGCCTATAAAAACAACTGCCTTTTGGAGCTTCAAAACAGCCATGACTAATTCCAAAAGCAGCTTTGGTACAGCAGCTATAGGAAATAAAATATATCTTGCAGGAGGGTATAAGCAAAGTACAGGAGAGTGTTTGGGCTCTTTGGATGTATATGATGTCCTGACTGACACCTGGACGTCAGTATCCCAGGAAATGCCTACCAAAAGATATGCCCTTGGACTTGCAGCTGTAAACAACAAATTATATGCCATAGGCGGTACTGACGATAATGGCACTTGCCTTGCTGTTGTTGAGGAGTTTGATCCTTCAACAGGTATTTGGAAATCAAGAAACCCCATGTCCAATCCCAGAAGCAATTTCGGGATAGCAGTTGTAGGAAATTTAATTTATGTTTTAGGCGGTTTTAATGATCAAACAGGCCAATATATAAACACAGTAGAACAATACAACCCTGCAACCAACCAATGGATTAGCATGTCAGCCAAAATGCCCACTCCCAGAAGCGGTATAGCTTCTGCTGTGGTGGATGGAAAAATATACACAATAGGCGGTTACGGTTATAAGGATCAATCGGATGTTATACTCGGCAATACAGAGGTATACGACACCACCCTTAATACCTGGTCAACCAAAGCTAGTCTAAAAAATCCCAGAGCCGATCTTGGAGCCGCTGTAATAAACGGTAAAATTTATGCTGCAGGGGGAGTAGGCTTCAATAGCTCCACCCTTTCTGTAGAAACATTAGGAGACCTTGAAGAATATGATACCACAAACGATATTTGGACCAACAAAGGAGGCATGAAGGTCAAACGCTCAACTTTCGGCATCTCTTCATCTAATGGAAAAGCTTATTTATTTGGAGGTATGGGCACCAACTCACTTGAGATTTCTGAGGTAGAAGAACTTAGTATACTAACCGGAAATGTTACACCTCCTCCAACCCAGCCATCTTCTATTAAGGGCTATTCACTCAAAGGCTATGTTATTCCGGACTTTAATTTTTCTATTAAAACAGCATCCTTGCACAAGTCGGATTTCAAAATTGAAGTAGTAGGTACATCCTTCGGTGCAACTACGGATATTAACGGCTACTTCGAGATTAAAGGTATCCCGGCAGGCGTCTATTCCATTAAAATAAACAAGGCAAATTATCTGTCCAGAACTATGGATAACATCAGCATTAATAATGATACACTTATATCCTCTGAAGCTTCTCCTCTATCCATGTGGGCTGGGGATGTGGAAATAAACGGCACTCAGGATGGCAAAATAAATATGTCCGACATAATTGAAATAGGCAAATGCTTTAATGCTACAATTGTTGATGCCAACTTTAATGAAAACGTTGATTTTAACTTTGATGGAGCAATAAACATGAGCGATATAATTATTATGGCAAGACATTTTAATTCAACATCTGCAAATTATTAATAAAATGCATTTCACGGCAGGAGGCGTAATCTACGCTTCCTGCTTTTTTAAGTTGGTGTAGTTAAGCTGCTATCTTTTCTGTCTCAATCCACACGCCTGCATGAGGCGTGACTTGCATTTACCAAAGAAGAGCTGCAGGGGTACATAGTTTCAATCCACACACCTGCATGAGGCGTGACCTCCAGCCTTTTAATTTACCAGCTTTTGCCCCTTGTTTCAATCCACACGCCTGCATGAGGCGTGACATCAAAAGGTATACAAAATGGAAATTTTCTTTTAAGTTTCAATCCACACGCCTGCATTAGGCGTGACCCCCAAAGCATTTTGCCAATCAATTATTTTTGCTGTTTCAATCCACACGCCTGCATGAGGCGTGACCCGGACCATCCAGTTTTCCCTGAAGGTGCTTTGTTGTTTCAATCCACACGCCTGCATGAGGCGTGACAAAATGGTTTATGCACAAATTAAAAGTATGCGTGAGTTTCAATCCACACGCCTGCATGAGGCGTGACGACAATCTGGCTGCTCACCCCCTAATTTCAAGTTTCAATCCACACGCCTGCATGAGGCGTGACGTTTGGTTTGCATCATCAATGTTAATGTTTCTATAGTTTCAATCCACACGCCTGCATGAGGCGTGACCTTAGCAAAAGACATTGAGGGTCGCAGGTATATAGTTTCAATCCACACGCCTGCATGAGGCGTGACGGAGACATTACAAATGAGGTTAGACCATTACAATGTTTCAATCCACACGCCTGCATGAGGCGTGACAGCAGCTTTTTGTTGCTATATATGTACTCATAGTTGTTTCAATCCACACGCCTGCATGAGGCGTGACCTTTCCCTCTTCAAGCTTTTTTTTGTCTATTTGCTGTTTCAATCCACACGCCTGCATGAGGCGTGACGCCTATAGCTCCCATAGGATTCATTAACCCACCTGTTTCAATCCACACGCCTGCATGAGGCGTGACTCAGTACTGGGACAGATTAGATATAGTCATTCGTGTTTCAATCCACACGCCTGCATGAGGCGTGACCGTGATTCGAGCGGCCCGTTATTCAGTCTTACAGGGTTTCAATCCACACGCCTGCATGAGGCGTGACGAAAGTTCGAACGCGGGCATATATAGACAATTAGGTTTCAATCCACACGCCTGCATGAGGCGTGACTGTTTTACAACATTGCTTGCTTTGGATATGTCTAGTTTCAATCCACACGCCTGCATGAGGCGTGACATGAATATTCTGATTTTAATTTCTTTCCTTTTGATGTTTCAATCCACACGCCTGCATGAGGCGTGACAAATCCAAATCTACCATCGACATCAGATAATCCAGTTTCAATCCACACGCCTGCATGAGGCGTGACTCCTTTTTGCATCCCATAACAACCAAATCTTTTTGTTTCAATCCACACGCCTGCATGAGGCGTGACGCTATGTTGACGGCAAGTTTTGTTTGCAAACTAGGGTTTCAATCCACACGCCTGCATGAGGCGTGACTAAGGCAATTAATGGGAATACCACCACCAGGATATGTTTCAATCCACACGCCTGCATGAGGCGTGACCTAAACGATTTATTGTGTGGATATGATTTTTTTGTTTCAATCCACACGCCTGCATGAGGCGTGACGTTCCACACAATAATAAATGGGGAGGCTATAGAGTTTCAATCCACACGCCTGCATGAGGCGTGACGTGATGTTTTTAATTCCTTAAGTCTATACAAAGTTTCAATCCACACGCCTGCATGAGGCGTGACACAAATGCACGTGATACAGCCATTCCTATATTGTTTCAATCCACACGCCTGCATGAGGCGTGACTTAAGGTCAAAATGATTCATTTCGCTTGGGACAGTGTTTCAATCCACACGCCTGCATGAGGCGTGACAATTCAGGGCTATTTGATGGCGTAGTACCTGACAAGGTTTCAATCCACACGCCTGCATGAGGCGTGACTTTAGCTATGGATACTGATTTACAAATAATTGAAGTTTCAATCCACACGCCTGCATGAGGCGTGACCAAAACGCAGTAAACACAACGTTGATCTTACAGACGTTTCAATCCACACGCCTGCATGAGGCGTGACTCTCTCATTAATCCCTTTAGTGCCATTAACTCTTGTTTCAATCCACACGCCTGCATGAGGCGTGACCGGCAAGATATCGAAAAGAAACGATGATAACTGGTTTCAATCCACACGCCTGCATGAGGCGTGACGGAGTAGCACCCGAATCATATACAATGCTGTTAGTTTCAATCCACACGCCTGCATGAGGCGTGACGATCAAATTCCTTACACTAAAACAGGTTACTATGTTTCAATCCACACGCCTGCATGAGGCGTGACAGTGTTTTGTCTTGAAAAGAGCTTCTTAATATCTGTTTCAATCCACACGCCTGCATGAGGCGTGACCATTGATGTTTTGTAATCCCTCTATAAACCTTGTAGTTTCAATCCACACGCCTGCATGAGGCGTGACGAAATTTACAAAAATAACTTCGGTGAATCCTTTGTTTCAATCCACACGCCTGCATGAGGCGTGACTGTAGCTATATACAGCATCTACAACGCTTTGAGTTTCAATCCACACGCCTGCATGAGGCGTGACCAAATAGGTATTAAGTCTAAGAAAGGTTCTGACAGTTTCAATCCACACGCCTGCATGAGGCGTGACTAAAGCTTATGCGTTTTCTTTAAATAAGAATAATGTTTCAATCCACACGCCTGCATGAGGCGTGACGTAAAAAATAAACGAAAGGATGATTAAAATGATTGTTTCAATCCACACGCCTGCATGAGGCGTGACAAATATTATATAGAAACATTTGTAACTATAGTTATTGTTTCAATCCACACGCCTGCATGAGGCGTGACTACAAGTTTTATGTGTGAACAAATTCAATTAAAAGTTTCAATCCACACGCCTGCATGAGGCGTGACGCTTGCTATATTTGCAAGTAGTCCAATTTATACAAGTTTCAATCCACACGCCTGCATGAGGCGTGACTTGAAAACCCTATTAAACTACGTATGAATAGAATGTTTCAATCCACACGCCTGCATGAGGCGTGACTGCTGTAGGCAATATCCAAATACCTAAACCGATCGGTTTCAATCCACACGCCTGCATGAGGCGTGACTGCATAGGATTGGAACGGGTTTTCTTGTAACTGCGTGTTTCAATCCACACGCCTGCATGAGGCGTGACTAAAATTTTTATTTATATATAACATTCTTTTTGGTTTCAATCCACACGCCTGCATGAGGCGTGACCTGTTTACCGTTGTCTATTTCTCCAGATTCATTAAGTTTCAATCCACACGCCTGCATGAGGCGTGACAGTACCTACAACCGCAAATGTTTTTAAGTACACAGTTTCAATCCACACGCCTGCATGAGGCGTGACGTAAGTAGCATATTAGATCCAGACAATGAAATCGTTTCAATCCACACGCCTGCATGAGGCGTGACGAAAGAGATTATTAAAAGCTACACAACGACAGGAGTTTCAATCCACACGCCTGCATGAGGCGTGACATTCACCTTGGAAACGGTTTGGTGATATTGCTTATGTTTCAATCCACACGCCTGCATGAGGCGTGACAAGGGCTTCCGTTGATGCTTCTGCAGCTGTAGCGTTTCAATCCACACGCCTGCATGAGGCGTGACTTTTGCAAGTTCTCCTATTAGGATTGTTGTTTTGGTTTCAATCCACACGCCTGCATGAGGCGTGACCATGACAATACAGTCCGCTTTGCGTAGCATCCCAAAGTTTCAATCCACACGCCTGCATGAGGCGTGACCAGGAAAGTTGAACAAACAAATAGCAATACAACAGTTTCAATCCACACGCCTGCATGAGGCGTGACAGCGTTGTAGTTCGTTTGTTGCGGCCTTAGTTGCGTTTCAATCCACACGCCTGCATGAGGCGTGACGTAGCAGATATCTCCCAATGGTCACAGCAAATGTTTCAATCCACACGCCTGCATGAGGCGTGACTTGATACTCATTCAAAACGACAGCTTAAGTTAAAAGTTTCAATCCACACGCCTGCATGAGGCGTGACTAGATAAAACCCAATATATTAAAGCTGGAAGCCTCGTTTCAATCCACACGCCTGCATGAGGCGTGACTAAAACATGTCAGAGATACTAAACATGGATCGAAGTTTCAATCCACACGCCTGCATGAGGCGTGACAATAATTTTACATACTGATTATTTTTAATAAATTGTTTCAATCCACACGCCTGCATGAGGCGTGACCTAATTGACTTTTATCAACATTGCACCCAAACAGAGTTTCAATCCACACGCCTGCATGAGGCGTGACAAGCAGCGTCAGAAACCTCCGACATAAAAATTGGTGTTTCAATCCACACGCCTGCATGAGGCGTGACGTTGAAGGGTTATTATTTTTTGCTTCGATTAAAGTTTCAATCCACACGCCTGCATGAGGCGTGACGCAGTTACCTAACGGAAAGTATCAATGGAGACAAAGTTTCAATCCACACGCCTGCATGAGGCGTGACTCGCTTGTTTGTTCATAGTCCCCTCCTGAATCCCCAGTTTCAATCCACACGCCTGCATGAGGCGTGACGTGGTACACCATGAAAATATTAGTAAACGGAGAAGTTTCAATCCACACGCCTGCATGAGGCGTGACGCTGTAAACAGTTCTGTAGTAGACATGCAAGGATTTGTTTCAATCCACACGCCTGCATGAGGCGTGACTTGGAATGTCAGATCCAGAGTATTTCTTGATTGAGGTTTCAATCCACACGCCTGCATGAGGCGTGACCAGGCTTCCAGGTAGAATTATGAGTTTATTTGATGTTTCAATCCACACGCCTGCATGAGGCGTGACTTTCCTTTTCTCCGGATAAAGCATGCATACACATAGTTTCAATCCACACGCCTGCATGAGGCGTGACCCGCTGGTAGTGTAACCACTATCGACATAACAGTGTTTCAATCCACACGCCTGCATGAGGCGTGACATACGGCTGCACAGGCCAATGTAGTACAAATTGTGTTTCAATCCACACGCCTGCATGAGGCGTGACCTTTTCTCTCAACTGCTATGCGTTTTTCAAAGGTGTTTCAATCCACACGCCTGCATGAGGCGTGACTAGGACAACGCAAGCATGGCGAGAAATTACAAATGTTTCAATCCACACGCCTGCATGAGGCGTGACTCCACGTTGTCAGAAGTGTACACGTCCTTTCCAAGTTTCAATCCACACGCCTGCATGAGGCGTGACCTTGATTCACCTCCCGCTTTTAGATAATTTTTTGTTTCAATCCACACGCCTGCATGAGGCGTGACCTGACAATGGCATGAAGGCTTTTACCTCCGGAATGTTTCAATCCACACGCCTGCATGAGGCGTGACCCAGCTGTTACAGGTGTTGAAGTGCCGTGAAATGTTTCAATCCACACGCCTGCATGAGGCGTGACCTGGGTTCCAACTCACAATAAGCAAGTCGATAAGTTTCAATCCACACGCCTGCATGAGGCGTGACAAAACGAAGCTTTAACTATTGGGGATAAGATCAGGTTTCAATCCACACGCCTGCATGAGGCGTGACTTATATGTTTGGAAAACTCAAAAAGTTTAGGAAAAGTTTCAATCCACACGCCTGCATGAGGCGTGACCTTAATTGCTTCCATAGTAACACTTAGTGAAATATGTTTCAATCCACACGCCTGCATGAGGCGTGACAAACATCTTATTATAAAGGCGGTTCTGTTAAAGTTGTTTCAATCCACACGCCTGCATGAGGCGTGACGACGATTCAGGATATCTGATTGTTAACATGTTTATGTTTCAATCCACACGCCTGCATGAGGCGTGACACGATTTATCATCTGCCATTGAAGGGGCTGTTATGTTTCAATCCACACGCCTGCATGAGGCGTGACGCCTGAGTCTAATCAGGCTGTTTTTAATTTTCAATGTTTCAATCCACACGCCTGCATGAGGCGTGACCTAAATTAAAAGCACTTCTTACCGTTGCGGTTGGAGTTTCAATCCACACGCCTGCATGAGGCGTGACCTTTGCAATAGCAGCATTGGCAGTAGCAACAAAAGTTTCAATCCACACGCCTGCATGAGGCGTGACTAAATCTTTAATGTTTAAGTTTGCAACTCTCTGTTTCAATCCACACGCCTGCATGAGGCGTGACTTAAATGCTACCCATGCCGGACATGGATTAGGTGTTTCAATCCACACGCCTGCATGAGGCGTGACGTAACTGGGACGATAACATTGCCCAGCTTAAAAAAGTTTCAATCCACACGCCTGCATGAGGCGTGACTGGTGGAACGAATACATAACAGGCGTTGAAAAATATGTTTCAATCCACACGCCTGCATGAGGCGTGACCGTGGTGTATTTGTGTGTGGAATAGCAGTTTCAGGTTTCAATCCACACGCCTGCATGAGGCGTGACAATAAATCCAACATAGTCCAGCTTGCGGATAGAGGTTTCAATCCACACGCCTGCATGAGGCGTGACGTTGAAGGGAGGTGTACATGTGAAAACTGATAAAGTTTCAATCCACACGCCTGCATGAGGCGTGACAGAACACCAGAAGAATATAAAAAAATAGAGATAGAGTTTCAATCCACACGCCTACATGAGGCGTGACGATAATAGTTGCAAAAGATAATACAACTGGTAAGGTTTCAATCCACACGCCTGCATGAGGCGTGACGGTGACTTCATACAGTTTTATAACGGTCATTCCAAGTTTCAATCCACACGCCTGCATGAGGCGTGACGGATTTCTAATTAAAGGATTTTGGATATAAATGTAGTTTCAATCCACACGCCTGCATGAGGCGTGACTTAGTTAATTGGGATGACATAATTATTGAATATGAGTTTCAATCCACACGCCTGCATGAGGCGTGACTTGCCCTGCTCTGCTCCCACTCCTCCCTGGTGTGGTTTCAATCCACACGCCTGCATGAGGCGTGACTGGTGATTTAGATGGCTTATGATGTTACAAATACAGTTTCAATCCACACGCCTGCATGAGGCGTGACTGAGATCATTTTTTTCAAGTTCAACTAAAACTTTAAGGTTTCAATCCACACGCCTGCATGAGGCGTGACCGGAGCTTTTATTAAGTTTAACTTCTCTGGAGAAAGTGTTTCAATCCACACGCCTGCATGAGGCGTGACGTTTGAAATTGAGGCAACATGTCCCAAGGATATTGTTTCAATCCACACGCCTGCATGAGGCGTGACAAAGTGTAACTACAACTATGGTGCAGAGTATTGTGTTTCAATCCACACGCCTGCATGAGGCGTGACTACAATTTGCTGTAAAATCAACACAATTGGATCTGTTTCAATCCACACGCCTGCATGAGGCGTGACATAAGTGGAACGGAGCTACTTCAAAGATTTATGAGTTTCAATCCACACGCCTGCATGAGGCGTGACAATGACACAGTAGCAAACCATGAGGCAGAGCTTAGTTTCAATCCACACGCCTGCATGAGGCGTGACAAAATGCTTCGATTTGATATTAATATAAAAAGGTTTCAATCCACACGCCTGCATGAGGCGTGACGAAAAGATTAAGAAGGGTCTTGAAAATATTCTGTTTCAATCCACACGCCTGCATGAGGCGTGACCCATCTGGCTCTGTTACTTTAGACATGGTTAAAGTTTCAATCCACACGCCTGCATGAGGCGTGACCTAACGCTTTGATTTTAATTGATGAAGCTGGTCTTGTTTCAATCCACACGCCTGCATGAGGCGTGACAGACCTGCAGAGGAAGACATTTGTATACTTTAAAGTTTCAATCCACACGCCTGCATGAGGCGTGACACTACGTTTTCATCAAAAGTACTTTGCTTTTCAAGTTTCAATCCACACGCCTGCATGAGGCGTGACGCAATTCATTGTGTAGTCCGGACTCCTCCACCAGGTTTCAATCCACACGCCTGCATGAGGCGTGACACCCCGGATGCCCTTTATGATGCACTCTACGGCTTGTTTCAATCCACACGCCTGCATGAGGCGTGACTTGTTGTAATCTTCAGGAGGGTTATCAGATTTAAGTTTCAATCCACACGCCTGCATGAGGCGTGACTCCTGCGAACTTGCCAGCCTTTCCGACTATTTACGTTTCAATCCACACGCCTGCATGAGGCGTGACCCTGACGATTTTGGCGATGTTATCGTTACCTGGGGTGTTTCAATCCACACGCCTGCATGAGGCGTGACTTCTGGCGTATAATAGAATCTGTAATAATTATAGGGTTTCAATCCACACGCCTGCATGAGGCGTGACTAAAACAAATTAATTGAGAGGAGATTAAAAATTAGTTTCAATCCACACGCCTGCATGAGGCGTGACAAAGTCGCAGGAACTAATTTCAGAACTTCGCAAGGTTTCAATCCACACGCCTGCATGAGGCGTGACAAGAACTTAGCGGCAAGGTTAATAAGACAGCTGATGTTTCAATCCACACGCCTGCATGAGGCGTGACTACAGGTTACCAATCAGCAGCTACCAATACAGGTGTTTCAATCCACACGCCTGCATGAGGCGTGACTTAAGTACGCTAAAGAGGTTAATAAGGATGTTGTTTCAATCCACACGCCTGCATGAGGCGTGACGCAAGCTTTCTGCCCAAGATGAAATAGCAGCATGGGTTTCAATCCACACGCCTGCATGAGGCGTGACGCTGTTCTTTCTCTTTCCTGCTCAATTCCTCTTTGTGTTTCAATCCACACGCCTGCATGAGGCGTGACAATCTGATAACCCTCCTGAAGATTACAACAACATTGTTTCAATCCACACGCCTGCATGAGGCGTGACACAACGATTTAAAATTCGTTGATCAACAAATAAGAGTTTCAATCCACACGCCTGCATGAGGCGTGACTCATGCAGAGGTACCCTTTAGAAATTAAAGATTATGTTTCAATCCACACGCCTGCATGAGGCGTGACGACGAACGCACAAACCAAAAGATAGAAGAGGTCTGGTTTCAATCCACACGCCTGCATGAGGCGTGACGTGTTCGAATTTGTCAACGCATATAAGCTTTACAGTTTCAATCCACACGCCTGCATGAGGCGTGACTGAGTATGGAAAGGGCAATATTATTAAAGCCAAAAGTTTCAATCCACACGCCTGCATGAGGCGTGACTAAGGACGTTATCTATTATCCTAGCTCTAGTTTCAGTTTCAATCCACACGCCTGCATGAGGCGTGACCATAACTCTGTACTTAAACTCACCAGGAATAAAAGGGTTTCAATCCACACGCCTGCATGAGGCGTGACGCTGCAATGCTTCGAGAGCATTCGTTGGTTGTGCTGTTTCAATCCACACGCCTGCATGAGGCGTGACAAACTATATCTCTCGGCTCTGCATATATGGTTCTGTTTCAATCCACACGCCTGCATGAGGCGTGACAAGCAGGAAATTCAGTTACAGTGAATGTTATTTATGTTTCAATCCACACGCCTGCATGAGGCGTGACGTACCTATTAAGTAGCATGTAACTGCTATCCCAAAGTTTCAATCCACACGCCTGCATGAGGCGTGACATGCAGGGGAAGTAAAATACTTCTACATAGTTTCAGTTTCAATCCACACGCCTGCATGAGGCGTGACTTGAAAATATTTTAGGAGGAATAAAAGATTATGGGTTTCAATCCACACGCCTGCATGAGGCGTGACTGCAGTACTCTTTAAAAATAATACGGAGTACGTTGTTTCAATCCACACGCCTGCATGAGGCGTGACTCACGGCAGTCAAATCCCGAATTCGAATCTAAAAGTTTCAATCCACACGCCTGCATGAGGCGTGACGGTAGTCAATGAGTGTTACTGGGACAGCAAGAAAGTTTCAATCCACACGCCTGCATGAGGCGTGACGTAGTAAAAACGGTGATGATGAAGGTGGAGAGGTTGTTTCAATCCACACGCCTGCATGAGGCGTGACGGCAGAAGGGCATAAGGATCAAAGAGGCTGATAATGTTTCAATCCACACGCCTGCATGAGGCGTGACAGCATGAACTTTGTCATCCAGCTCACTTGATTGCTGTTTCAATCCACACGCCTGCATGAGGCGTGACAAATGCAAATTGCAGTTGACCGTTATGCTTTACAGGTTTCAATCCACACGCCTGCATGAGGCGTGACAGTAATTCATGTAAGGGTTACACCAACGGAAAAAAGTTTCAATCCACACGCCTGCATGAGGCGTGACGGTGATTGATTATTTGCTTGTGGCATTAAGTAATGTTTCAATCCACACGCCTGCATGAGGCGTGACGGAAGTGTTAATGTGAGCAGTAACGACAGATCAAGGGTTTCAATCCACACGCCTGCATGAGGCGTGACAAGTGTTAGAGTTGTCAAACCTTCCATATCTCCTGGTTTCAATCCACACGCCTGCATGAGGCGTGACTTGATGATGTAAACACATTGGCCAGTGAAATGTTTCAATCCACACGCCTGCATGAGGCGTGACCAAATGCAATTGAGTTTGTGTGTACGTATTTACCTAGTTTCAATCCACACGCCTGCATGAGGCGTGACCAACTTATTCATAGCACCAAAACCTCCTAAGAGTTTCAATCCACACGCCTGCATGAGGCGTGACCTGAGGATATGGGGATTGAATGGTACATATGGCGTTTCAATCCACACGCCTGCATGAGGCGTGACTATGCTGATCGAAGGTCATGAGGATAGATTAAGCGTTTCAATCCACACGCCTGCATGAGGCGTGACGGACTGATGATGCAATAGTGGCCTCAGAAATCATTGTTTCAATCCACACGCCTGCATGAGGCGTGACTTGAACCTTCAACATCTGAAAATAAAGGTCTTGGGTTTCAATCCACACGCCTGCATGAGGCGTGACTAGCCATTTTCATCAATGCAACAGTTATACATCCAGTTTCAATCCACACGCCTGCATGAGGCGTGACAATGGGTGCTTATGATAGGTGGGAATTAAAGCTAGTTTCAATCCACACGCCTGCATGAGGCGTGACCGTTTGTAAGAAATCTTGATTGGGGCGAATCAAAAGTTTCAATCCACACGCCTGCATGAGGCGTGACGGGTTGTTGTTGGATCTGTTCAGTCACTTATGAGGGTTTCAATCCACACGCCTGCATGAGGCGTGACCATAGTTTCAGAATATTCAATTACTCTTTACAAAGTTTCAATCCACACGCCTGCATGAGGCGTGACTGTCTTTCCTTTTTCAATTTTGCTAAATATTCTTGTTTCAATCCACACGCCTGCATGAGGCGTGACTCTGTCAAAAGAATGGATTGAAAATTGATAGCCAGTTTCAATCCACACGCCTGCATGAGGCGTGACAACGCATTAAAAACAGTCGGAGATGGGGGGAAAGTTTCAATCCACACGCCTGCATGAGGCGTGACCATAGCATGCAAATTTCCAAACTCCATTTATACATGTTTCAATCCACACGCCTGCATGAGGCGTGACAATCGGAATATCAACTGTATATTTAAGGCAATTAGTTTCAATCCACACGCCTGCATGAGGCGTGACTCAGCCTTCCAGACAGCATGGCCGACAATAAAAGTTTCAATCCACACGCCTGCATGAGGCGTGACGCTAAGTCTTGCAGTTAATGGATATACAGCAGATGTTTCAATCCACACGCCTGCATGAGGCGTGACCTTTTCGTACACTTCACGGGAAAACGGTGTTAATGTTTCAATCCACACGCCTGCATGAGGCGTGACCACCGACCACACAGATCCGGTTGCATACTTCCGTGTTTCAATCCACACGCCTGCATGAGGCGTGACCATGAATGATTTTGATTTTATCATTAAGATCAATGTTTCAATCCACACGCCTGCATGAGGCGTGACTACCAATACAGGTGACCGATCAGCAGCTAGTGTGGTTTCAATCCACACGCCTGCATGAGGCGTGACTTTGATTCTTGGTCACATAAGAAATTACCTCAAAAGTTTCAATCCACACGCCTGCATGAGGCGTGACACTCCCACGATATCAATTATGGTATTTTTGAGTATGTTTCAATCCACACGCCTGCATGAGGCGTGACATATCAGGTGGTGTTATTGGAGACCAGACTAAAAAAGTTTCAATCCACACGCCTGCATGAGGCGTGACCTATGCGGAATTTTCGCAAATATCGTGCAAAATTGTTTCAATCCACACGCCTGCATGAGGCGTGACAGTTCACAAAAAAAATCCTTATTCCACTATAACTTCAGACTACAAATCCGCGAAAGCCAATAAATAGCCAAAAATCATTATACAAATAAATAGATAAATACAACAAAAGCTTGATTATTCCCTCATCGCGAACCTATAGTAAAATCAATGTAAGCATACCAATCGCGAATCATGTTATAATAATTCCTTCTGGATCATATCCTTCTTTTGCACCAACGTGTTCAATTTTAGGTTTCCAATTACTTCCTAAATAATAGAACCTCAAGCTGTCTTTATCCTTATCCATAACATCTATTAGCTTGTTTTTCAATAATGCTATCTGATGTGGGTCAGCCAAACATTCAAAAACTGAATGTTGAACCCTTTGGCCATAATCTCTACATAACTTAGCAATCTTTCTCAACCGTTTCTCTCCAGCAACAGTTGTAGTATTTACATCGTAAGTTATAAGTACCATCATAATTATATCACCTACTTCCAGAAAAATGGAGGGTAATCATCCAAATCTCCTCTAATATGCCTTGCCATCAATAGTGCTTGAGCATATGGCAAAAGGCCTATTGGTATTTTTTCATCAAGATAAGGGTGGGTAATTTCCTCCTTTTTCCTTTTTTGCCATTCAGTTAATACAAGTTTCTTTGTATCATCTGACATAATAACTGCTTCAGATTCCTTTCTTATGAACCCTTTTGCACTGATTTGCCTTCTATTAATCAATGATAAAACCATTCTATCAACTAAATATGATCTGAACTCTTCCATCATATCAAGTGCTAAACTGCTTCTTCCTGGCCTGTCTCTGTGAAGATATCCTACTTGAGGGTCTAAACCAACTGATTCTAATGCTGCTTCGACATCATGGGATAAAATTGTGTATAGAAAAGATAACAATGCATTCACATTATCTGTTGGAGGTCTTTTAATTCTTTCATGAAAGAAAAATTCATCTTTTTGAGTAAGTATCATGTCATCAAGGCATCCAAAGTAAATTCTAGCCGCTTCTCCTTCAATACCTCGGAGTAAATCAATGTTATTAACATTATGGATCTCCTCAGCCAATCTTTTCAACATATTCACTGCTGACACCAATTCATTGCTTTCTATTTTTTCGCCATGATCCCTTAATGCTCTTTGAATGCATACCCGGGAATTGAGAATTTTTGATACAATAAATCGCTTAGATAACCGAAGTGTTGTTTCATCATTATCAGCCCACCTGTACTGTTGTCTCCTTAATAATACATTTCCATGAGCTTTGCCTGTTACTCTCCCCAGGAAATACCCGCTTGAACTCAAAAATGAAAAAGCTACCCCACGTTCACAACAAAGTCTCATAAGTGCAGGACTTGCTCCAGCGTATCCAAAAGTAATAATTCCTTCAAGGTTGTGAATTGGAATTCTAAATTTAATTTGGTCGTCAGCTTTTACAAGCACATTTTCACCTTGGCAGGCCAAATAGGCATCAGGAGTGGTTACATAAAGTGTATTCAAAAGTCTTCTCATTCCAACTCCTCACTTTCATTAAAAGCAGCATTAATATAGTTGCTGACTGAACGATATTTTTTTGTCAGCCTTGGATTACACAACTCTACCAAAGAACAAATTGAACAATGTTTTCCAACTTCGGCAGGAGGAGTTTTTCCTTCCTTAAACATTTTGTGCATATTATCTGCAAGGTAATATACCCTGGTTCTTATTTGTTCGTTTAAGTCAATCCTTTGCCTATGCTTAATTTGATCGTAGTAAAGTTCACCGTAATCTATTTTCACATTCATCATTTCTTCCAGGCATATGGCTTGGGCACAGAGTTGCACCGCATCCCTGTCATCCTTCTTGGGTTTTCCCCTTTTAAATTCAATTGGTGCGACAATCCAAAAACCCCGTCGGCCTTTTAGGGTCGTTGAATATTGCGATTCCGTTTCAACTCTTGTAAATTCTACAACGTCAGCTATGCCTCTTAATCCCAGTGAATAGGATACAAGAGGCATTGCCCTTACAATCCGCAGTCCTTTTCTTGTTTCATCCAAAAAAGGATCATCGGAACGCTTATGTATAAATTGTCCTTCAATAGTTCTGACATTTTCAGCCCAAAGCTGCTCTATATGTATCAATGCCCATTGGCGTCTGCAGAAAGCAAAGTGCTGTATACCTGATAGCATGAGTATTTCTTCATCAGGGTAATTTCTCATAACATATTCTCTTTCTATTAATAATATATACTTAAATAATTAATACATCTAGTTCCTTTATTTCTTCAATTTCCAAAATATATTTCATATATCCTAAGAACTTTGCATCATAGCCTCCATCAAACCAACGATAAATTTCCCTTTGTTCATTTATAAGCTTTAATTCTAACTTTGATATTTTATCTGACCAAATCTGCACACTATTTTTAACCAGTTCTCTAGAATTAATCTTTTTCCCATTCTCAAGCATTTCAATTATTTCTTGATTCATTACAACAAGTCTCGTATCACTATCAATTATTTTACAGTTATCCGCTACTTTAGGATAATCGTGAGCTTTCTCATACATCTGTATCTTATCAATTTTATCATCATATTTCTCTTTTAATTCTCGCCTAATAGTTTCTGTTACTAATTCGGTTATAGAAAGTTTATTTATCAACCCCTCTTCGATTATTTGTCTAAATACTTTTTGTGATGTTTTAAATCTTGGATGCAGCTTAATCTTAGGATCTTCCAAAATAAAACACCACATTTCTGAATCACTATATTCTCCTTCACGATTTACTCTTCCACTAATCTGCAAAAAACTCTGAATGGAACGTAATTCGGCAAAGCCATTTCTAAACGAAAAGTTCAATCCAGCTTCTGCACAACTTGTTGCTACAAGAGTCCAATTTTGTTGATATTTAAGTTCATTAGTTTCTTTATTTCTTTCTAATCTACTGTAAATTTCTTCAATTATTGGTGCTCTATCTTTTGGCGTTAATGCTGTTGATAAATGTAAAACATCGTACCCTTTATCTCTCATACTTTTGGCTAAATAAGCAGCTGAATGAACTGTATTCATAATAATAATTCTAGGTCCTTTCTTGCTTATTACAAATTCCAAAAATTCATCCAAACACTGATAAACCTCTATTTTATTCATATCAATTGGTACTTTTAATTCAACTCTATTTTTCTCATAAATTTCTGCTTCTTGTCGTAATTCTTGAGGAATTAATTCTGGTATAGGAAGTTTATTATCTATAAACTTATCTACTTCCCAAAATTTCACGCTTGTACCGGATCCTAACACTAAATGACAATTCCAATTTAAAATTAACTTCTCAAGCCACAACCAAGCTTGCGGCCATAGCCATGTTGGAATCGCTGCATGACTTTCATCAACAAATATACCTGTTCCTGGTAATTCATGTAATTTTCTTATAGTTGATGGTCTGTTACTCCCAAGGGTTTCAAAGAATTGCACCGCAGTCGTAACTATAATTGGAGCATTCCACAGAGTTGAAAGTTCTCTTGCTTCCACAGTTGAAAAATCAGCTTGATGATCATGCTCAGCAACAATTTTTTCTGGGTCTTCGCCTTCTAGAACCAATGCTTGCCTATATGTTTTTACAGATTGAGTAATTATGTTAGTAAATGGTAGTACTACAATGATATGCCTCAGCCCTCTTTCTATTGCAACTTTAAGCATATGTGCCATTATTGCAGTAGTTTTACCTGTACCAACAGGGCTATCACAAAAATAAACTGGATTATGAAATTCTCCATTTCTACATGCAAAATAGATTTTGTCTCTCAATTGATTACGGTGCTTTTTCTCATTTCCTTTAGATACTGTTTTAATATATTCATCAAGCTTAACTAATCTTTCATTCCACTTCATTTCATAGGCTGGTTTATTATAACACCCTGTATCTCCATAATCTCCATCTACTAAGCATGAAAGACATAATCTTCGCAATAAACCATCTGGAGTTGCAGTTTGTTTATAATCACTTAACGAAGCATTAGCTTCCATTCTGTGAATTTCTAAATAATAATTCAAATTATTATTAGTTTTATCCATTATTTCAACATCTCTAAATTTATGTTCCCTAGAAAGCTCCTCAATAATTGAAGGCAATCCTCTATGATGTGATAAAACTAGCAAAGCTGATTCTATCTTTTTTTCTATTTCCTTTAGGTAAGCTACACCAGCATCTACATGATTAATAGGTAAATGTCTAGCCTTTTTTATTCCATTTAAAACTTCTTGGTTTTCATCATCAAGCTTACCAAGATCATGATAATATGCAGCCCATACTACAATATCAATCAAATTGCTCTTATTTTCTAGGGAACAGTATTTGATCATATCTACAACATTGTCTTTAGCCCTACTCAACACTCCTAAAATATGGTCTTTATATAATTGTGCTTGAATTCCTTTTTTATCATTTGCACTATGTGCCAAAGGTTTCATTATACTATATCTCCTGCATCAAATCTCTAACATGTCCAGTTTTTCCGTTTAACTTATTATTCAAAATAGAAATCTGCTTGTTTAAATCTTCTAAGTTGTAATCTTTCCATGAATCTGATGGTTTTTCTGTATCTCCTATTTTCTTTGGTGTTAATGCCTCAATAATTTCAAAATCATTATACCTTCCAACTGGAGAATTATGCTCCACATAAAATGCATGCCTAATATTAACTTGAGATCTAATATATGATGATGTTTGACTATAAGCATAAGGAATCGTTTTAAGCAAAATATCAATGTCTTTTTTGCTACATTGTGTTTTACCTGCTGCAGTTGCATTTATAAAAAATGGCATACAGTATATTCCATGCTGAACTATACGGTAACCTAATGGTGCCATACCCCTGCTCTTTTTATCTTGAACAGGTGCTACTTTAGTAGTTGTTAACCTTTCAATTCTAATAGGTGATATTGATACCGCTAAAGAGAATTGAGCAACGCCCGTCTGAATTTTATTTGCCATATCTTCCTCTAAGAATGTATTTCCAAATACACGTGCATCCCAATATTTATCTAAAAACTTGTTATTTTTCAGCTCTTCTATAACACTCTGTCTATTTATGTCTCTTTTTTCTAATAAATCATATCTATTATATTCATCTGCTTCTATATTCAAACTTTGACTTACTTGCATCCATACTGGTCCTTCTTTAAACATAACCAAATCTCTCACTTTTCTTTTAAATGATACTGGCGATATTTCACCCCTACCATCATGTCTTTGTCTAGGATCACTTTCACGGTCAGGGTCACCATTAGGATTTGAGTTAATTACTTCAATTATTAATAAACCTGTTCCTCGATTAATATTCTCTAACATATACATTAGTCCTCCTCTTTCTTATCTATTTTAGCTAAATAACCAAGCAAAACCTGTGCACGTTCGACATCATTAAAACTATTAGGAATTTCTTGTTCACTTATTGCCTTTGTGACTATGCCCATTTGATTAATTGCCCATTTGGCGTATTTTACATCCGTTTCCATGTTTGTATCTGCCCATGCTTTATATATCATAATTCTTTCTTCTAGTAAATTCAGTGCTCTAATTGGAAATTCAACGGCTGTATGCATTATTGAATTCCCAATCAACTGAGGTGGTACGTCCCTTCTTACATTTTTACAATACTCTCTATGTAGTACATCTGACAGCATCATCAATCTTCCAATATTAAAAGCTACACTATTCATAAAATCCTCCTTTCTGCATCCTTGTTTATATAATAAAATTGACATTAAAGAAAGTGCAAGACAAGCATCATGCAAATATTTAGATACTTCCAAAAGTTCATTTCTATAATTGTGATGTCCAATATTTATTAGTAAATATTTAGACTGAACTATAATTTTTGCAAGCATATTCTTTACAGAAATTTCTTCATATTCAATAGGTATAAATACTTCATAGACATCTTTTAATGTAATTCCTGTAGCTGATTCATAAATTAAATTCTTTTTACCACCATTCACTTCCACTCTCCACAATTTTCTAGCAAATGTAATAATTTCACCAGGATATGGACAATGAAGCTTGATAGTTTTTGCACCTGATTGTTCTTTAAGTGTAAATTCTATTTTAGGGCTATTTTTAAATGCCTCAACCCACTTTCTTGTATTTGATATAATATCATTTGATGTATAAACCCTTGAAAACATAATTTGTTTTCTTCCATCATCAACTTTATTTATTACAAAAGAGTTTATTGTGACATTTGTATTTATTTCTGTCTTTTTTATTAAACTAGAACATATTTTTTCTGTAAGTGTTTCAAATTTAATTACATCTTGCTCATAATTTGGTGAATCACCTAGCATTTTGGCTATTTCATCATCTGATTCAGGTTCATGTTCAACATAAGCTATTAATAAATTGAATTCTTTAGCCGTTTTTCCAGGGACTTGAACCCATGTTTTGTAATGTCTATCTTCATGAGTAAGAAAAATCAGTGCATCGTTCATATCATTTTTAATATCTACACCAGCCTTAAATGTTTCCAGTCCTTTTAAGCCGTATCTTTTCAGACATAATATATCTTTGTTGCTTGAATATAAATATGTGGTGCCAACAACTCTTAGATTAGGATTTGGATACTTATCTTTCTCAATTATTCTTCTCTCACCTGTAAGTTGACAAATTTCTTTATTCAAATCACAACTATCAGTCATTTCCTTTTTTATCAATTCGCTAATAAGCACTTTTCTTAATCTCTTGTCTTTAACCTTATAGATATAGTTTTGTGTATTATATACATCAAAAACAATTAAGGTTTTTGAATAAAACTGTTTTTTCTTTCTATCATAGCTTCCAACTAAAATATCTTTAATTAAATCCAGCATTGAACTATCAAATGAGTTAATACTTTCTTTAATAATTGACACTAAACGCGAATAGAATATGACTTGATCTTCACTATTCTTTGGGAATACATCAATAAGATCATATAAAGCCTTTAATTCTCTAACACCTTCACAGATAGGCATTAGCTTATCTATTGTCCACTTTTTTACTAAAATATCCTTACTTTCAAAATTGTATTTATATGTATTCAATTTTTGCATATCTAACAATTTTAATTTTTGTTCTTTACTATTAGCTTTTTTCCATCTTTCATCAAATTCTTCTGAAAAATCATGCAACAAAAACGGCTTTTGAATACGTATAATTGGAAAACTATTATGTCCACCCTTTGCATGCTTCCATGTTTTTGCAAGTTCTTCTTTTGCCATATATTCAATATTACATGGTTGCTTATTTTTATTAACCTCTACATACACTCCTGCAAAACTGCCAGGTTCTTTAATATCTTGATGTGTTGCTTCTTGGAGTATACCTTTTTGTTTAACTATTCTTGCCATGTTATACAATTCATTAAGCATAAATTAAGACTCCTTTCACAATTTTCACATTTTGCTTGAAAACAGGATTCACTTCTCCATATTCTTCCCTATCAAACATTGTAAATAGCATCGAAGGAATCTCAATATTTATTGATTCATCAACCTTTGTTGAATCCCTCAATTTCCCAAAATAACATGGAACAAACTCTTTCCATCCCAGACATGGTGTAGTAAAGAATCTTCCTTGATTTAGTCTTCTAATGAACATATCTTGCAATGCATGAAGATGGTTATTCCTACTTGGAGCTCTTTCCAACTCTTCAACAACACCATAAATTTTATAACACACGTCAGACAACACTGTAGCTGCTAACTGAAAATTAGGAGTTCCCGACTTTTTTAGTGGGCCTCTATAGTTATTAAAATACCTTTGATAAACTATAGGTGAACAAATCTCTACTTTTATCGGTCTTATAAATGCAGATTTCAATCTAGCTATAGACTCGAACATACCCTTTGCTGCCGAGAATGTTGGGACTGGATAAGATACAGGGGCTGAACCAGTATCAGGTCTAGTAAACATTGCGGCTTTACCCTGAACCTCAAATTCAACATAATAATTCTTATTAATCATTATTTCACCTCCAATCAGATGTTTATTATACCTAACAATCTTTATATAACGTCATTAAAGTGTTTCCTCCTTTTCATTTCCCTTACAATCTAAATTATACATACTAACGCGGTCATATATCCGCAGGTTAAAAACTTTTATAATTATTTCTTACTTTATCTATTTCATCCAGCAATTCCTTCCCCAACTCTCCCGGTTCCATTACAACAACCTGACTTCCCATACTTAGAACCCAGCTCTTTATCTCCGTAAATCCCTTCATCTTCGCTTCAAAAATAATCGATCTATCTTCAAATTCGGTTATTTTCTGATCTTCAACCCAGATTTTCTCCTTTATAATCTGAGACATTGGAAAACTGATCTTTAACTTTACTTTGATCTCTTCATCCTTATAAATACCTATACAATTCTTCATAAAACTGCTTAGCTTGAAGCTGCTATCCGCTTCAAATCTCTCATCAATAACGGCATAACTCCTAATTCTACTAAGTTTGAAATCAAGTATTTTACCCCTTTGTTCACAATAGGCAGCAAAATACATATCTCCTTTATATTGATATATGGCATAAGGTCTTACAACTCTCTTGGACAATCCTGAATTTAATGAAATGTATTCCATAGCCATCTTATTCCTTGATATGATTGCAGCATGGATTTCAATAAGCTTTTTTCGCTCATCTATGAACTTTCCATTTCCCTTTGAGCTTTTAACCATATAATTATCAATATAATTGGATTCATCAGAAGTTTTGGTATAAACAAGGTTAAGCTTTTCCAGAAATGTATTGTAGTCATTTGAGACAGGGTGATTGGTATCGGTAAGCTGCTTTTGTGCAATTAGAACTGAAATATATTCCTCTGGAGTAATATTAAGCGACAATAAATAATCATCATTTTCAAGATAGTATCCGCCGTATTTGCCTGCTTTTGAGTTGATGTATATACCTGCTTGCAGCAAGTCATCCTTGTATCTTCTTATTGTTCTTTCATCAACCTCAAGTATTTCGGCAAGTTCCTTTATCTTTATCATGCCTTTACTTTTTAAAACAACAAGCATTCTAAGTGCATTTCCGACTTGACTCATAAAATTTTCCCCTAATTGTATAAGTTATCTCTAAATTATCTATCTGAAAAAACATATTGAAGTGTAAATCAACTTTATTAACACCATAATTATACAACTTATAAAATAATTATTCAATTAATTAATTATTTTACTTTTTCAAAAGCATGTGATAATTGAAGATAACAATAGCCCCGATAAGACCGGAATATTTAGATTTCCAAAATCGTTCCCCATTAACTCCCCGAATATACTTTTGAAGGAAATTAAAGCTTAACTTCCACTATAATTAGGAATATAATAATGTTAAAGATTTAACACTGTTTAAACACTTCGAGCGCAAAGTGCTAGTGCTATCTAGATAAAAACATGATTAATCTTACATATGGCGGAGCAAATAGCAAACGCTTCAATGAAATTTGCGATAGACAAATGTAAAGATTAATTGATTTTTATCGAGGCACTTCTTTAAACAATGTCATACTTGTTTCTTAATTTGCTTTTTTGTAACATGTTCCATGATAATACCGATATATTAATAAATAACTAATATGCTTAATATATTATTATTGATATAATTAAGATAGCTAAGTTTGATAAAAGCATTCCTTTATCAACCCGTATTTATACATTATTTAGAAAGCAGGGATTATGAGAGGAGGGAAGTGTTTAATATGGATATTTTTTACAGGATAATTTTTATCGTTGGAATACTTTACACTTTTGTATCAGTTATAATTAACGGAATATCCGGGGCATTGCATATTGGACATCATATAGGACATATAGACGGAGATTTGGGGGGATTAGGAGGACATAGCCATGTTGGAGGACATGGGGATATTGGCGGCCATAGCCATGTTGGAGGGCATAGTCATGTCGGAGGACACAGTCATGTCGCAGCACACAACCATGTCGCTGGAGATGCCGTTGGGCATTCAGGAGACGTTAATGGCCATGCACACTCCGGACACCAGTCAAGTATACAACATTCTTTTCTTTCCTGGTTTTCCATATTAATTAACCCACTCGTTGCAGTATCGTTTTTAACTGTATTTGGTGGAATTGGTATATTAGGTACTGAGTATTTCAAATGGATGGCTATATTGGTATTTTTGGTTTCATTAGTTTCAGGATTAATTGTTTCATTCTTACTATATAGATATATAGCTATTCCCTTGTACAGATCCGAAAATTCAAGTGATGTATCAAGAGAAGATTTGGTAAGTACGCCAGCTGAAGTTGTTTCTCCAATACTTGAAGGCGGTTTTGGAAAAATAAGGTATGTAGTAAATGACATAAGACATACGGCACCGGCTAAGCACATTGAAGGTAAACCGGTGGAACAGGGAAAGCGAGTAGTGATTTGCAAATTAGATAATAGTGTTTTTTATGTTTCTGAAATTGAAGAGATTTAGAAGTTGCACTAAACAATTCATTTATGTAAAGGAGAGGATCATATGACAGATTTTTCATTAGTTTCAGTAGTACCCTTTTTAATAGTAGCTGTAGTCTTCATTTTAATATTCAGTCTTTTTTCAATGTATCGAAAAGTACCACAGGACAAAGCATTGGTAGTCACAGGATTTAGAGGCAGAAGGGTAATCACCGGTGGCGGTGGAATTGTTGTACCTTTATTGGAAAGAACAGATATTATGTCACTTGAAAATATGCAGATCGATATTCGTATTGATGGTGCGTTAACATCCCAAGGTGTTGGTATTATAGCTGATGGTGTTGCCGTAGTCAAAATCAAATCAGATAAGGAATCAATACTTTCAGCTGCCGAGCAGTTCAACACTTCAAAAGGTATGGACCACATGCTGGCTGTTATATCCAAAACAACCCAACAGGTTCTTGAGGGTAAACTTCGAGAAATTGTTTCTAAAATGACTGTTGAAGAGATTTATAAAGACAGAGAAACTTTTGCTTCACATGTACAGGGAGTCGCTGCAACTGAGCTGCAAAACCTAGGACTTGAATTAAAAGTTTTGACTATCAAGGATATAGCTGATAAAAACGGTTATTTGGAAGCCCTTGGTAAACCAAGAATTGCAGAAGTTAAAAGAGATGCTCAAATCGCAGAGGCTAATGCAACAAAGGAAACCAAAATTAAAACAGCTGAAGCAAATAGAGAGGGTGAGGCTGCAAGAATCCAAGCTGAGACCCAAATCGCAGAGGCTAACAGGGATAAAGAACTGAAGGTTCAATCCTATAATAAGGACCAACAGACTGCTAAAGCGGAAGCAGACTTGGCTTACGATATAAAAGCAAACGTAGTTAAAAAAGAAGTAGCTGAAACTGAAATGCAAGTTGAAATTGTCAGAAAACAAAAAGAAATAGAACTTGCTGAACAAGAAGCTATGAGAAAAGAAAAAGAACTTGAAGCTACTGTTAAGAAGCAGGCCGATGCAGAAAACTATAGAGCTACAAAAAATGCCGATGCAAACAGATATAAGGAAGTTGCAGAAGCTGAAGCAAGGGCCCGTGCAATCGAAATAGAAGGTGAAGCAAAAGCTAAGGCAAAAAGGGCTGAAGGTATGGCTGAAGTTGAAATCATTAAAGCCAAAGGTGAAGCGGAAGCTTTGGCTATGGCGAAAAAAGCGGAAGCATTTAAAATGTACAACGATGCGGCTGTCACTCAGATGATAATTGAAAAATTGCCTGAAATCGCTCAAGCAATTGCAAGTCCTTTGTCAAAGACTGAAAAGATTGTAATTGTTGATAACGGCAGTGGCGATGGTAATGGAAAAGGAGCGTCCAAGGTCACTGGTTATATAACCGATATAATGGCACAGCTTCCGGAAACGGTTGAGGCTCTGACAGGTATGAATGTTATGGATTTATTAAAGAGGGATGCCCCAAAAAATATACAAGCAAAAAATGATAAGGCTACTCAGTCCAAGGATTTCCAAACTCTTGAAGAAGTCAGTACAACTAAAGAGTAAGATGCGGGATATAGGGTGAAGATGGGGCTTAAGAAACTAAAATCAGTTTTTTAAGCCCCATCTCAATTTCAAAATTTCCTTATAATTTCCTTATAATTTCCTTATAATTTCTTTAGAATTTCTTATCACTCTTTAACTTCTGTGCTAATTCATTTAAGTCATTTCCCTTTAAAGCACCTTCCAAAAGCTGCGGCAGAAGCATTGGAGTGCAGGCAAAACAAGGTATTCCAATCTGAGCTAATCTTCTTGAAAGTCCTTCATCATAAGAAGGTATTCCTTTATCCGATAGAGCTAAAAGGCATATTACCTTAACCCCTGATTCGTACATTTCAGTCATCCTTCTTACAAGGGAAGCCTGATTTCCTCCTTCATAAAGGTCAGAGATCAGTATAAAAAGGGTCTTTTTAGGATCTGTTATAAACTGGCTGCAATATGCCACCGACTTGTTTATATCAGTCCCTCCACCTAGCTGGATTCCAAAAAGCATATCAACAGGATCATTGCTGCATTGTTCTGTCAGATCCACTATTTCTGTATCAAAGGCTACAATCCTTGTGTTAAGTGCCGACATGCTGGAAAATATTGAACCGGCTATTGATGCATAAATTACCGACTCAGCCATGGAGCCGCTCTGGTCAATATCCAGTATGACATTCCATTGGTTTGAACGCTTCGCACGGTCAAAGAAATAAATTCTTTCAGGAATAATCTTTTTATATTCCTTGTTATAGTTTTTCAGGTTCCGGTTTATTGTGTATTTCCAGTCAATACTTGAAGCACTTGGAATGGGTGAATGGTTACGTTTATTTAGTGCACCTGTCACAGCTTTCCTGATGTCATTTTCCAGCCGCTTGTTTATATCCTCAACAACTGCCCTTACCAACTGCCTGGCAGTTTCCTTTGTCTTTTCAGGGATTTTGCCTTTAAGTGCCATAAGGGTAGCTACCATTTCTATATCAGGCTTTACATTCTTAAGCACCTCAGGTTCAAAAAGCAGCTGTTTCAAGCCTTTTCTTTCAATAGCATCGGTCTGAATAACTGAAACAATATCCTCAGGAAAACAAGATCTGATATCGCTAAGCCATTTTGCCAATTTGGGAGAAGATGAACCTTTACCCGCTGAACGTGTGCCTTTAGAACCCTGATTTGCAGAGTCACTCCCATCCCCCGAGGTTTCATCATAGATTGAGGCTAAAGCTTCATCCATAATTAGCTCATCCTGATCCAGACAAATGCCTTCCTTCGAATATGTATCCAGCATTTCACTGCCTTTTTCACCTAAAATCAGTCTCCATCTTTTAATAAGCTTTGTATCCATCATTATATATCTCCAAAATCAAATTCGTTAATATCATCAAGGCTTTTTTGTTCCTCTTCCTCAAGCTCCCTGTTTAAAATATCACTTACTTCTTCGCTTCCAATGCCCCATATCTCGCCTAAAATCTCACAGACGCTTCTCTTTTCGGAAGGCCCAAAGCTGCTGAAGGCTCTTCTTAAAAAAACAAGTGCACGCTTAAACCCATCATCCTCCAAAGATTCAACATAAAGAGATATTTGCTCCCATAAGGCTGTTCTTGCAAGAAGTGCATACTTATTCCTTAAAGACAACCCCTCAAACCATCCTGCTCCAATATCGGCTTCAATACCAGGTGAAAGCCTCCTCGTGACCTCGGATGAAAGACGGTCATTGTCCATAAGATTTCTTTCAAGAAGTATTGAACATGCATAACCTGAGAGCTTGGGGTTTCTATCATCAAGACCTGCAAGTTTATTAAGTTCCTCCAGCCAAACCCCTTCATCCACCAGGCTATAGTGTTCTAAAGAAATGGAGTTTAAACTGTTTATTGCGTCAATTATATTCTTTGCGGCCTCGTTATCACATCTTGCGGCATCAACCAGCAGCAAAGCCCCACGCAAAAACAGCTGACTTAATAACGGAATAAAATGGCTTGTGTCAAATTTTCTGATGTCCCCGTAACTTATAACAGTTGCCATGTCTTTAGCTGCAACTGCAATTTCAGCAAAAGCTCCTGAATCCACCGCAAGCCTTTGGAGCTCCTTCCTTGCCATTTCCATTGCATCTGTGAGTCCGCAAAAGCATGCCTCTCTGATAACTAAGGAGACTTCTTCAACCCTCCCGCACTTTTCCAGCATGTCTTTTAGTGCATAGGCCGAAGCAAGCTCTATGGTCTCTCCCTTTAGTGTAGACTCAACCAGTTCAATTTCAGCCTCAGGTGTCCACCTTAATGTCCAGGCTTCCGCCCATGTAGCCGACTGTTGGGCACGGGGCTTAAACTTCTGGAAGCTCACTTCTAAAACCCTTAATCTATGCAGAAAGAATGATCTATTTAAATCAAGGTATGCAGCATCCTTGGATTGAACTCTTCTGTTTTCCCTTAGATCCAGCTCAATATCCATTGCAACAGCAGACCTGTATTTATCCAATTTAAGCCTTTTAAGCTCCCTGTAAAAATCATCCTGTATTGATGTCCTGCTTACCCCTTCAGGCAGAGAACCTATTCCAGTCCCAATCTCCGTGCGGGCAACAGCTTCCGAAACAGCGGATAATTCCCCATAACCAAGGCAAACAACAGCAGCGTCCCTTAAATCCTTCAATACAGGTGCATTTCCACCTCGCATGGCTGACATCGCATTGGCAAGCCTCACTCCCTCAATAACCTCCGCTGACGAACGGTGAGTTCCGCTTTCCCGCATGAACCTTACAATTCCTGATAAATAAAGTGCCGGAAGCCGCTCAATATCATTTTTCTTCATGCAATCCCACATGTATTCAAAATACTGGGGTGCACCATTACCCGCACCATAGCCTGACCTGGAAGAAAGCTTGTAATATGAGTACGGCATAAGCGTTAGCTTTGTTTTTACCCTGGGAAGGCTTTCAAACTCTTCCTCAGTCATTGGAGGCATTTCCGGTCCGAGCACTGAGGAATGGTATGCACCTGTCACAACAACTACCTTTTGGGCTGAATGGCCTTTATCTATAACCTCCCTGATTTTTTTCCTCATATAGGCTTCCCTGACAAGATTCTGAGCCATATGGGATGGTGTATCATGGGACAGCTCCCTTAAGCCCTTTCCAAACTCATAAACTCCCAGCCTGTATGAATCTTTTAAAAGGTTATGCTCAAAGCTTCTCTCCCAGTATGATTCATGATCTTCTTCCCCTGCAGTTTCTGCCCATTTTTCATAAATATTTGTACCTTTAGGCTGTGCTTCACTTTCATCCGTACCCTGTATTTGACGGTATTCAAGTGTCAAAAATACATCGGAGGGTAAATCAATAAACTCTGCATGGACATTATGACTGTTTGCCCATACCAAAGCCTGGTATTCAGGTGAGTATTCAGCCATAGGATATAAAAGGGTCTTGATGGGGAGTTCTTCAGTGTATGCAAGAACAGCAAAGGGAGGCTTGGTACCCGGTGCCGTAAAATATTCTATTTGGGAATTTGCATCCGAAAGGCCCTCAATCAATACTGCCGTAGGCTTCACTTCATCAAGGAACTTCAGAAGGTGATAGGCCCCGCACGGAGACAAATGCCTTATACCGAAAAAATGAGGTGTGTATTTTTGCATTCTACACATTCAACTCCCTACATGCATTATAAAGATCCCGCCACTCGGCTCCCCGCCTTTTTAAAACATTATCTATATATTCACGCCACACAAGCTTATCCTTTTCCTCATCCTTAACAACTGCCCCCTGCAGTCCTGCAGCCAAGTCATGGCTGGTTATGCTGCCGTCTCCAAAGCTAGCGGCAAGTGCCATGCTGTTTGCAAGGAGAGAAATGGCTTCAGCTGTTGACATAACTCCGCTTGGTGACTTAACTTTTTCTTTGTTATCCAGTGTGTTTCCGCTTCTTAATTCTCTAAAAATAGTAACAACCTTGGCAACAGAATCCTCAGCAGGAAGTGCAGCTTGAAGCTCAAGATTTTCAGCCAGCTCTCCCACTCTTTTCCTTACTATTTCGATTTCGGTGTCTATATCTCCCGGTGTTGGCAAGACAATGATGTTAAAACGCCTTTTTAGTGCTGCAGACATGTCATTCACGCCGCGATCCCGGGTATTGGCAGTCGCAATAAGAGAAAATCCCCTGACGGCAGGTATTTCAAGCCCAAGCTCCGGCACAGAAATTCTTTTTTCAGACAATATTGATATCAGTGCATCCTGAACCTCCGATGCACACCTGGATATTTCCTCAAATCGTACAATTCCACCTTCTTCCATGCACTTTAAAACAGGGCTCTTGACAAGGGCCTCCATGGATGGACCATTGGCAAGAAGCATTGCATAATTCCATGAATACCTTATGTGTTCTTCAGTTGTTCCAGCAGTTCCCTGCACCACCTGGGTTGAATCTCCGTTTATAGCTGCTGCAAGATGTTCCGACAACCAGGACTTTGCTGTTCCCGGATCGCCTATGAGCAACAGTGCCCTGTCAGTAACAAGAGTGGATATTGCAATTTCCACAAGCCTCTTGTTACCTATATATTTGGGTGTAATATCAACGCCCTTGACCTTACCGCCGGTAATGTATGTGAGTACAGACTGGGGAGACATTTTCCAGCCAGCCGGTATTCTGTTCTCTTCTGCTGAAATTAAGGCCTCTATTTCCTTTTCATACTGCATTTCAGCAGGTAATCTTAAAACCCCATTATTATTTGCCATACATTATGCTCCTTCATTTTTTAATTTATTGTCATATATGAAAAGTGTTAATGATCTTACATTTGTCAGAGCAAATAACGAACGGTTTTTACGGAATTTGCGATAGACAAATGTAAAAGACTATTCACTTTCATATAGTAATAACTTCTTCAAATACTCACCCGCTTCGATGAGCTTTAAGGCACCTTCATGATCACATTTTTTTGCATATTCTATAATAACATCAGCATTTTCAGGCGGCAAAAGCATTACCAATTCTGCAAGCTGATCAATATAGTAACCCAAATAGTACTTTTTGCTTTTGATATTATAGTCAAGCAAATCGATTATAACATCTGCGGTTTTAGGATAGCCGGCCTGTATAAGCCCTTTAACCTTAGACATTGCGTTATATAAGTCACGACCCTTATCACTTTCGAGACATTGGAGAAGGTGATTTATCGTCACTTCATCACCCTTGCTGGTCAGTAAAGCCGCAAGGTCGGTTTCTCCCGCTTTGGCCAATAGAGGTGCCCACCTTGTATCCATCATTATAGACTCTTTATTTATGCTGTCAGGTTTAGCTTTTGCAGCTGGACTATCAACTTCTATAACCTTTAACTCACGAGAATAGCAAAGGCCTCTTAAAACCTTGATAATAGTTTTTGCTTCAGTTTTAGGTTTGGCTGAGGGCTTTTCAATGGTGAAAAACCCTGAATAGGCTTCAAACACCTGTGCCGGAGAATTTACATATATAGCGGCTTCAAATGCATAATTGAGGTAAAGGCCATTGTACTCATTTCCTGATTCAGCAAGCAGTTCATATGCATTCTGAGTCCCCATACTTAAAAGGAGGCCTGCAGCCATCTGAGCTAAAGTTGCATATTGTCCAAAAGCTACATCCCGCAGTTTTATTTGACTTAACTCCTTTGTATGCTCCATACACTTTTTTAAGAACAGGAAAATACACTCGTCTTTTCTTCCATCCATACATGAAAGTATATTATAAAAGTGCTCAACTTCCTGCTTATAAACAGGTTCATCTTTTGGAGAAATCGAATTGCCGGATGTTAAACGGTCAAAAATTTTGTTTAACCCAATTTCCGCTTCTTCAAGAAGATAATTTACTATAAGCTTGGAAGGATTTATCCTCATTGTTTTTAGTGCTGTTTCTTTATCTTTTCCCTCAAATATTTCAATAAGCCTGTTTGTTATTTTAGGCGTATCAAGGATTTCAGCTGCCTCTAAGGCAGCTTCCCTGATTTCCTTCTTTTTATCCTTTGTAAATTCTATAAACATATCATCAAATTCAGGAAAATTCTTTAGTATTTTTATGGCACTGACTCTTACAGCCGTACTTCCCTTTTCGTTTGCCAGGTGGAACAGTTCTTTTTCCGCTTTCCCTGATAGTTCCCAAATCAACTCAAGTATTCTGGCATCACCTTTTCCACCTTCAAAGGAAAAGCTGTTTTTCAATACTTTGGTAATATCCTGTCCATATCCCTTCAATATTTCAAATGCCAGCTCAGCTACTTCATAATACTGCTCATTTAAGGCACTAATCAATGGGTATAGAAGTCTTAAATCATTAAATACTCCTTCCTTATGAGCTTCACGAATTATTTCTACTCTTCCCTGTCCTTTATTGAGAAGGGCATTAGCCACAGGCTTGAGCTTTCTAAATGAAATATCTGTAGTTACATCAAGGCATTCCGGTTCAAATTCCAGAAGCTCTCCCTTAATTCCGGTTTCGCCCTGAGTATACAGCACAGCATTTATAAGTCCTGCCAGCTCCAACAGCTTGTCGGATGCTTTCCCATCCTGAGGTTCTATAAGCTTTTCCAGTATACCGGAAATCCTTGCAAAGACTGGTACACTCTCGCCAGCCTTCATAAATTGGGGCAAAAGCTTTTTAAGCCTGAAATCGCCTATCGCAAGCTCCGAACCTGCTATCATAAGCCTTCTGACCTCGCCCTGCAAATCATATAGTAATGCAATACTCATATTCTCACTCCATTTACACGTATTTATGGAATTAATTTGTCGTTACAGCAAGTCACTTTAAAATCCCAGCCGAACAATTCTATTATCCGTTATCAGACTAAGCGGAGCTGCAGTCAATCTCCTCCTATCCATATCATTCCAAAACCTTAAAAGCATTACCTGATCCTTTAACATTTCCGGTTTTAGAAGCTTTAATATATTAATACCTTCAGGCAAAAATTCATTTTCCGGCTTTTCCAGAACCAATCTTTGCCCTGCCTGATCTTCTATAACAAATTCATTATCAACAGCTCCAAATTTCAAGAACTTCAAAAGCATGACAGGTGCTTTATCGCTTAATGGATTCTTTATTTGATTTTTAACTAGTTTGACAGCTTCAGAGAAAGATTCTTTTGCAAAGGATTTTATTCTTAAAAAATCCTCCGCACCTGCATCCCTCATATCGTTATTTTCCCAACGCACCCTGCAATTGAGATCTGTACCTGGGTAAGTATAAAGCTCTTTTATCATCAATACATTTGAAATGGAGTCATCTTCACGAATATATTTAACGGCTTTAAATGGACGGAAGTTATATGTGTTGTGTATCTCACCGGAAGTAAGATTAAACCATATTCCGTTATCCACATATTCACCTCTTGAGATACTTGAAAATGATGTAAACGCAAGCTGAATTAACTCTGTGTCATTTCGTAGTAGCCCCTGATTTTTTAATTCATTAAGCTGCCATGTATAGCCAAGGGAATCCTCTATGGAAGAAGTGGTATCGGGAGCCAACTCATCCGATTGGAGCCTCTTTAAAAGATGTTCCCTTCCCTTTTTGCATAATGCATATAACCGGCTCAATAAATCAGAGGCATCGGTATAGATCTTCTCATGGTTTTCATTTTCCTTAAACAAATATATAAACTCCCGCAAAGCGGCTTGAGGACCCGAAAGATAATAATTCCCAAGCTGCTTTGCCTGTTCCTCAAGAAGATCGATGGTTTTCTTATTTATGGTTCCAAAACCGTTTTGCACAATGCTGTAAACAAGCTTTTCCAAAACCTCAAGTCCATCAATCTGAGTTTTTATTTTTTTCTTAAGTGCTGAAATGTTTACCTTCTTAGGCTCGGGCTGCTCCTGTTCTTTTTCCTTTTTCTTCTGCTCCTTCTTATCAATCTTTTCACGCTTTTCCAGTATATCTGCCGGAATTTCTGCTTTATCAAAGTTTTTACCGCTAATATATGCATACATAAGCCCTAATGCATGCTTGCACGGAAACTGCCTGCTAGGACATGAACATCTGAAAACAGGGCTTTCCGGCTTGTTAAAATCCGCAGATGTATTATAATTACTGCTTCCGCTTCCGGAACATTCTCCAAATATGATAGTCCCGTCTTCTGAGATGTTAAGCTTAACAAATTTGTTTTTCTTGGCCAATCCCCATCCGTTTGATACGGCACTTTGATTCGGGGCCAGCTGGTTTATAAATTCTTCAGTAATATTGATCATATTAACCTTCCTTTACAAGGAATATTGGTAATTTCTAAATTAAAAGTTAACACTTTTAATATAAATCATGCCTTAACCCAACCCTTTTTGATATTATCAGTCATATAAGCATTCAGTATTTCAAATATCTGCTCCCTGCTGTTAGACACCCTCATTTCCCTTTGGAGAGGATCTTTCCTGTCGGAGCTGAAATTGGTATAATGCATGACATATGCCGGGTACCTGTCGTCAATCTCTTCCTTGTTTGTTTTCCAGACAATAAACTTTTGCACCATCAGCTTGCCCTTGCTCTCTTTTTTATAGACTTCCCTGAACTGGACCTCACTTTTTGGCAGATCTGCTCCGCTATCTTCCTTTCCTAATTCAGGTATATAAGTGACCTCTGATAATTGTGAAAGTCTGAGATTATGCTGATCGGCAGTTTTATCAGGTCTTAACCTTACAAATATGGGATAAATAAAGCTGATGCCTTTATTGAATGATTTGAGCTTATATTTTCCATCTCCAATTTCCAGCATTGGGTTTGTTATTATTGTACTTCCTGATTCGAATAAAACATCGTTGTAGCTTATTTCAATCACTGTTTCAGGCTTTATCATCCTGAATGCAACATGGTTTGAATCTGTTTCTATATAATCGGAATCAATCACCATGCCTGACAGCTTTGTGAGCAAATCCTTTTTCTGTTCTTCGTTAAAGCCGTTTCCGGTCTTTCCTACAATCTGATATTCATTATCCCCCGTCATAAGTGCAAGAAGCAACGTCCTGATCTGGCCTTTACTGTCACCGGTACCTTCGGTATACCCTACTATAACAGTATCAATATTATGCTTTGGTTTAATCTTATATACCAGTGGGAGGTCTGTCCTTAAAACAAGGCCTTCGGAACAATCCTCCTCAACCCACTTTTTATATACATCTTTAAGTTCAGCTTTGGAACCTGCCTTCTTATATGCCACAGGTTTCGCATTGATTCCATCCTTGAATATCTCCGAAAGCTTCTCATGTATTTCGCTGTAGCCTTTAACCTTAGGGTAAGAACCATCTATCTCAATAATATCAAAAGGTGCCAGCTTAAGCTTTCCTATTTCTGTTTCCTTCGACAGTGCCGACAGCACATCAAAAACCCTTGTTCTGCCGTTGTCCTCACAAAGATAGAGCTCAGCAGGAATTATTGCAGAGCCTATGCCTGCACTTTTTAAAAGCTTTCCAGCTTCCTCTGTGCATGGAAGCCCTTGCCTTAGTGTCCCTCCGGTATTAACGATAAATGTGTCTGTGCCGTTATAAAATATAACACCCATTTCACCGTCATACTTTCTGGTAATAAAAAATTCCTCTCCCGCAATCCTCGAATCAATCTGCTCAGGATTTATTGCTATAAAGTTTTTACATACATTTTTCTTGTAATCTGCAGCAACCTTAGCAGTTACCTCATCAACAGCACTTATTGTGCCTTCTAAATAGCCCTTGCTTTTATTTAGCTTGGATTTATCCAGTATCATCCCTATACCCCCTTAAGTTCCAGGTTTGTAAGATGGAGTATAAGGCAGTACTTGTCTCCATCAACTCGACCTTCTAAAAATCCTCTGTATGGTACCCCTCCAGTTGTCAGGACAACAGGATCAATACCTTTTTTGCCTCCCCCCACAAACATGAGGGAATTAGACTCATGAAGGCTCTTTGCCATATCATACAGGTAGTCGTAGGTAAGGCCGTTAACATGCTTTATCTGATATTTTCTTGTAAAAACGAATTTCTTTATCGCCTGATCTTTAGGGAATTTCTTACCAGTCCATTGAAGCGGTATTTCTCCCAATATATTGGCTTCCGATTTTGAAAGGTCTCTTCTCATTTTCTCAGTGCCGTCAGGATTCTTAACAACCTCAACAAGATTAACCCTGTATACAATTTTATTATCCTTACCTATGTACAGTTTCTTTGTCCTGCTCACAAACCTGCCTGTCTTTTCCATGTCTATTTCAGGATCACCTTTTATTATCTCTTCTCCAAGCTTTGTAAGATCTCCATATCGGCTTACCAGGTAATCCTCACTTATTTCCAGAAGGCCTTTTAATATCTTAACGGTTTTCTTCTGAGACCCATCGCTTAACACATAATTTATTTTGCTTTTTTTAGGAGTGCTGTCCATGCCAACCACAGCATCCCTCTTTTTCTCATTCGATATATTTAATGACCTCATTAATTAAGTCCTCCTCACATCATACTAAAGTCAATACCCAGCTCGTCGGAGAATTCTTCGTCCTCTTCCGCCTCCTCCAGGTAACCCGCCTGTTCAAGGCCTACAAAGGCAAATTCACAGGGTGCTCCCACCAAAACAAAGGCTTTCCCTTCGTTTTGGAGTATGAACGCCTGGCTGCCCTCATACCCGTCACGGTAATTGAATGTAAATGTATAGATTTTATCGGATATTTCTTTTAGAAAGTCGGGATTTTCATCAGCTCCATAAAGCTCATAAACTGTAGTAATCTGATAGTCAAGAAATTCTTCTATGGTCACTGTTTCCGTAAGCTCAATTTCACCTGAAAAGCTTGATGGCAAAAGAGTTGCCGGATTACCATCAGCATCTACCGCAACGAGTGAAGATCTGTCTACCCATTCATTTGTCTGGCTTAATATCCCTAAGCCTATGCAACCTTTAGGGATTATAGCTGTGCCCGATTCATCCACGCTAACCAGCTTGCATTCATTTCCCTCATCATCCAAAGCTACAGTATCTGTCCATCCATATATCTTCTTTCTATCTACCTTATCAGGAGGAAAGGAATATACCGTATCTCCCAGTTTAAATTGAAGTTCCCTTGCCATTTCTTGGCCTCCTTTAATCTTGCTTTTAATATATATTCTATCAGTATGAACTATGACCTGTAAATAAGTATATGAGCCCATTACCGGAATACTAATTATACACACATTATACAAATACCTTATATAACAAGTAAATCACAAATAATATTATAATTGTAAATACACCAAAATTATAACAAATTCAAAGGAGGATATTATGATTATAAAAAGATTCAGAAAAACATATTTAGCAGCTATCTTACTAATACTAATTTCGGCATCATTTCCAATTATGGTCAACGCAGTAACAGAAGTAGATAAGGAGGTTAAAATACTAGGTTTTATAGGTACTGATTTTTATTCTCCGAATAATGCAATTAAATGGGGTTTCATAGTAAAAACATCAGACGGCAGCTCCATTTGCACAACAGATATCAATGGATATTTTGAACTGAAAAACATTAAAAAAAGTCAGTCCTCCTTAACAATAGAAATCTCAAAGGATAGCTACCTTACAAGACAAATTAAGCTTAACAGTTTAGAGTCATCAATACAACTAGGCAGCAAGGATGACCCTTTGGTTCTTTGGACCGGTGATATAATGAAAAATGGAGTTCAGGACGGATCCATTAATATGTTGGATATAATAAATATGGCAAAATCCTTTAACCTAAATATCGGCTACGATGGCTATGATGAAAAATGCGATTTGAATATGGATAATGTTGTGAACATGAGTGATATAGTAATTATTTCCAAGCACTTCAACTCATCAACCAAAGATTATCCAGATGCCAAAGTAGGGATAATTGCTACTGCAACACCAACAAACTCTGCTGCATACACACCTACTCAGGCACCTATACCTACAGCTACTCCAACTCCAACGCCAGCTCCATATCTTAAGATGGAAAAAAAGGATAGTTCTGTACTTACAATAACATCTAATTTACCAAATAAAGCCGTTTACTTGACTTACTACGGCGGCAATACAAACAAACCCGTTCCAGGACCAAGCACTCCAACAATGCTTGAGCAAAGCCTTGCAGGTTATACCGATGTCAATGGTTCCCTTGAGATTACTACTCTCAAATATTCAAAAAATGTTACCATTGAAGCAGCAATCGATAAGGTTAGATCAAATTCTGTTTCCATCGTCAGCAATTCTATTGAAATTGTCAAAAACCCCAATGACCCATTTGAAATCTTTTTGTTTGCAGATTTGCCAGGCACACCAATAACCACAATATATTATGAAGGCGTTGGGGGTGAAATAGTCGTTGGGCCTACTGAACGCAAATCAATAAATATTCAATCATCAGGTTCAACAGATGTTTTCGGATTTGCAAAAATAAAACTTTCCGGAGACTATGTAAATTACCAGGTTCAGATTAAAGCTGGCGATTCATTTTCGAATATTTTATCAACACAATTTGTAGATACAAGCAAGATTACATTTAATGCAAACATGGATCTAGTTGTTACATCCGCATTTGCATATGAGCCTATTACAGTTTATTACAGCTCAATAGATGACACAATATCCGCTCCTAAATGGAATTCCATTCAGGGAACCACAAGTGCTTTCGGTGCATTAATTATCCCCCGCACTACACTATTTGATAACTGCAGAGTGTATGCACACTTCAGCAATGGACGGGAAACAAATATGTTTTACAATAATAAATAAACGTGTTACATAGAACTTTAATCATGCAAATTAATTTAACGGAAGAGACTTAGGCATCTCTTCCGTTATTATATAGTCGCAAATTCTTCATATTCTTCTACACAAGGTGATATTATTAGCAATGGGCAGCAATTAATCCTTGACAATACCTTTTACAAAGCTGGTATAATTATATAAAAAATGTATTCACTTTTCATACAGGAAAGGTAAGTTATGAACATACAGATATATGCTTTAAAGAAGTGCTTCGATACACAAAAAGCTGAACGATATTTTAAGGAAAGAAAAATCAGCTACCAATTAATAGATCTTGCCAAATATGGCCTTAGCAAGGGTGAATTTGAAAGCGTGAAAAAAGCTGTAGGACTTGCCGAGCTTATTAATGACAAGTGTAAGGAATATGTCAATTTAAACATGCAGCGGCTTGGGACAGGCAAAGTAGCAGAAGAAGTACTTTTTAAGAATCCCAAGCTCTACAGGTCGCCAATAGTAAGAAACGGAAAGCAAGCCACCGTTGGATATAAACCGGATATTTGGAAGGATTGGGTTTAATCCCTCCTCCTACCTATACCCTGCTATCAAATCATCCAAAGTATCTCTTCTCCTTATGAGCCTCACTGATCCATCCTCGCAAATAAGAACTTCCGCAGGTTTAAGCCTTAGGTTATAGTTTGAACACATGGAGTAGCCATATGCTCCTGCATCCAAAACTGCCATTATGTCGCCTTCCATAAGGTCGTCAGGAATTTCCCTGTCTTTTGCAAGTATGTCCCCTGTCTCACATATATTTCCTACAACTGTTGAAATGCCCCTCTTACCATCATTTATCAATTTTCCATTCCTGAAAAATTTTATTTCATGGTATGAATCATACATTACCGGCCTCATGAGCACATTGAAGCCTATATCCGTTCCTACGTAACTTTTGCCATAGTTTGTTTTAATGCTGTGCACCGTTCCCAGCAAAACACCGCACTCAGCGACAATATACCTTCCCGGCTCTATTTTTATCTGCACTTCCCTACCGTATGCCTTCATCCACTCAATAATTATATTTTCCAACTCTTGTGACACCAAAGAGAGGTCAAGCCTTTCCTGGCTTTGCTTTTTATAAGGTATACCAAAGCCTCCGCCCATATCCATAAACTCAAGACCCGGGAACTTGGCAGCAATAGTTAAAAGGGATTTTACCCCTTCTATATAAGGCTTTCCGTCTAAGAACAACGATCCTATGTGCTGGTTAACTCCTGCAACCTTCAGTGAGTATTTTTCTGCTATTTGTTTTACTTCTTCAATAAAAGAACTGTCAATTCCAAACTTTGTGTTATTTCCTGCTGTAATCACCTTTTCATGGTGACCTGCACCTACTCCGGGATTAAACCTTAATGAAACCCTGCCTCCCTTATTTATTTTTCCAAAGGTTTCAAGCTGTGACAATGAGTCCACACTTACAAGAACTCCATTATCAATGGCATATTTCATTTCATCCATCGACACATTGTTTCCCACATAGAATATTTGAGAAGGCTCAAATCCCGCTTTTAGCAGTACATGTATTTCACCCAGAGACATAGCATCAGCATTAAGGCCCTCCTCCCTTATAATCTTCAAAAGCTCCATATTGGAATTAGCCTTGATTGAATAGTTAGCCACAAACCATGGATACTGCAAGAGGTTTTTCATTTCCCTGCAGCATTTCCTCAGAATCCTTTCATCGTATATGTATAAAGGACTGCCATATTGGCAAATCAGCTTTTGCACATCAACCCTGTTGTAAAAATCATAATCAAACACCTCATTATTAACGCAGTCATTATCAACGCAATTATCACTCATTTTTCTTGCCTCCTTCCAGCTCTGCGAGCTTAATTTCATTTTTTAAAGAATCCTTTATGAGTTCAACCAACGGCTTATTTTTAGAATAAAGGCAAGTGTCCTGTTCACTTTCAGTTATGCTTCCTGTCAAGACATTGGAGGAATCTGCAATAATCCTTATTTGCCCAGGAGCTTTAGCTGTATAATGGATTATTACTCCATTAATATCAAGTTTCCCTGATGCTATCGCCACCACCTTAACACCTCTTTTTAAGGCATTTTGAATCTCAGCTGCAATATAAGCAAACTCAGTGCCACTCATTGATATATATACTCTTTCCCGTGCCTCATCAATGATGTTTTTCATTTTGTCCAGTATATGCTTAAATCCGGTTATTGTTATATATGGTTCATAAGGATTACAACCTTGAGGACATTCCTTTTTGATAACTTCAACAACTTCTTCCATATGCCTTAATACATTTTTACAATATTCATCCACGGCCACAGAGGTATAACGCGGGACACTTCCCTCCACCAGATAGGCACCACCCTTTTCAACAAGAGCTGCCAATGCTTGATAAGCATTAGCCCTTGGTATCCCCGTAACCTTTGCCGCTTCATACCCGGTAAGCTCGCCTTCTCGGGAAAGAGCAACATACAATTCCGACTCATGCCTTGTTAATCCTGTTTTCATAAGACATTCTATTAGATTCATCCTTATCACCTTTAGTAATTCCCCAGATGCAAATAAAAAGCGGGTATTTCCATCCTGGCAAACAGACGGCAAGAAAACCCACCCACTATAAAAAACGAAACCGCATTATCACATTAGGGCATGTTGAAAATATAACTTACCGTATAATTTCGCTTACGTGTTAACTTAACTCGTTAACACACGCTCAAAACGGTAAGTAATATTTCAATCATGCCTAAGCTGGATATCGCTAGACCAGCTTTAAAACCTTGGATAATTTTTTCTCAATTTCCATAACAATAAAGGTTCCAATTCCTATTGCAATTATCTTGATCCATATGTCGCCCGAAAGAGGAGTCGTTTTAAATGCACTGTTCATAAACGGCAGGTATATGAAGGCCCATTGCAAAACTGCCATAGTGAGAATACCTATGAATATGAACTTGTTCGAGAAAAATCCTATTTTCAAAAGACCGACATGTAATGAACGGCTATTTATGAGATATGCCGCTTCTATAACAATGAAAACTGTTACTGCTGTCGTTCTGGCTGTTTCTATGCTTCTGCCGTTTCTTAATTCAAATTCAAACATTAAGAACGATGCCGCAAGGAGAATTATACTTACAATAATTATTTTTACTATAAGCCCTTTGGTTAATAGGGGTTGAGCCGGGTTTCTTGGCTTCTTCTGCATAATACCAGGTTCCTTTGGCTCGAAAGCAAGCATCAGGCCAAGGAAAACTGCAGTTGTCATGTTGATCCATAAGATTTGTGTGGGGGTTATGGGCAAAGTCACACCAAGGAATATGGCCAGAAGTATGACCAGTCCTTCACCCAAATTGGTTGGAAGGGTCCATGTAATAAACTTTGTTAGGTTGTCAAATACACCTCTGCCTTCCTCAACGGCGTTTTCTATTGTGGCAAAATTGTCATCCATGAGTATCATATCAGCCGAATCCTTGGCAACCTCTGTTCCGGTAATGCCCATTGCAATACCTATATCCGCTTTTTTTAACGCTGGTGCATCATTTACACCGTCACCGGTCATCGCAACAACATGGCCAAGTGCTTGCAGTGCTTCAACAAGCCTCAGTTTTTGCTCTGGGGTAACCCTTGCAAAAACATTGTTCGAAGAGGCAACATCTTTTAATTGCTCGCTGTTTAACTTTTCAAGCTCAAGGCCTGTATAGACCTTGCTTTCCTTACCTTTAGGAGCAATTCCAAGCTGCTTTGCAATTGCCAATGCGGTAACTGCATGATCTCCTGTAATCATTTTTACAATTATACCTGCATCATGGCATTTTTTGATGGCAGCGATAGCTTCTTCCCTTGGAGGGTCTATCATACCCTGCAGACCTAAAAATGTAAAACCTCCCTTTAAATCATCCTCAACTATTTTGCTGTTTGATGTAATCTTATAGGCAAAAGCAAGCACTCTTAGTCCATCTGACGCTATGCTATCATAAGCCTTTGTTACATCAGCACTTGAGTCACTTATATTCGCTAGTTTTTCAAGTGAGCCTTTCATATAAATACGGTTTTCACCATTTTCCATCTTAATAAGTACGGCCATGTACTGCCTTTCCGATTCAAATGGCAGAACCTCCAGCCTAGGATTGTTTTTTATAAGAAGATCATTATCAATTCCAGCTTTAGCTGCACAGACGAGCAGGCTTATCTCAGTAGGGTCCCCCTGTATTTCGCTTTCCCCGTCCCTGAAGTTAATTGAACTGTCATTACAAAAAACCCCACATCTTAAGGATTCCAGTAAATCTGGGTCATCATCAGGTTTGACAGCATTTCCATTTGATAAAATACCTCCATCCTTGTCATAACCCTGTCCGGAAACATCGTAATACCCCTTTTTAGTCCATATTTTTTTAACCGTCATGCGGTTTTCAGTGAGAGTACCTGTTTTATCCGAACAAATAACAGTAGTGCTACCAAGGGTTTCAACCACAGGAAGCTTTCTTATAATGGAATTTTTCTTTGCCATTCTTGAAACGCCTATAGCCAATGTAGCTGCCAATGCTGCAGGAAGTCCTTCAGGAATCGCACCTACAGCCAGGGCTATTGCTGCTTTAAACATTTCAAGCCAACCTTCACCCCTGAAAACACCTACAGCAAACGTCACCACCGCCAGGATGCCAATTATGTACATCAGCAGTTTACTGAATCCTGCAATTTTCTTAATGAGGGGTGTTTCCATCCTGACTGTTTCCTTAAGAAGATCAGAAATCTTACCCACTTCGGTGTTTGTTCCTGTAAATACAACTATTCCATAGCCTTGCCCAAATGTGACAAAGGTTGATGCAAAGGCCATGTTAACCCTGTCACCTAATATAACGTTTTCAGCAATGATTTTACTGCTTTTCTCAATAGGAACCGACTCACCCGTCAAAGCAGACTCTTGAATTTTTAGCTGATTTGTCTGAAAAAGCCTCAAATCTGCAGGCACCTTATCTCCAGATTGTACAAAAACAATATCCCCAGGTACCAATTGTTTGCTGGAAATTTTAATTTTCCTCCCGCTTCTAATGACAGATGCTTCCGTCTCAATGGTGCCCGCAAGGGATTCAAGGGCTCTTAAGGCTTTTGCCTCCTGAGCAAAACCAATTACTCCGTTTAGAATAATAACAGCAAATATTACCAATGAATCGACGTGCTCTTTCATTACTAGAGTGACTATAGCTACCAAAAGTAAAATATATATTAACGGCTGGTGAAACTGTCTCAAAAATAGAATCAGCAGGCTGTCCCTTTTAGCTCTTGCAAGCTCATTAGTTCCATATTTATTAATCCTTGCAGCAGCTTCCTCATCTGTTAAACCTTTTTCCTTGCTGGTGTTAAGTGATTTTTCTACCTGATCATCCGGCATCATAAAAACATTTTGTAGATCGGTCATATTTAAATCCTTTCTCTTCCAATACTTTCTATATTTTATATTATGTGCCCAATTACAACCATATTAATCATTTCTATTTTTGGGTACAATCGAGGTATTTATTCATATAGTAGTAGGATGTGAGATTAATGACCGTATAATACACCTTATATTCGCTTGCTTTGAATATTTATCAACATTCCTTCAAATTTTTTCTATATTAAAAGTGATAAATCTATTACATTTGTCTGTCGCAAATCCCGTTGAACCGTTTGTTATTTGCTCCGCCAAATGTAAGATAACACTTTTAATATAAGTCAAATTTGCTTTTATCTGTAGCTTTTAATATGGTGGAATCATTCTTCTAAGAACATGATATATAATTATGGGGTAGCATAATATATTTCTAACCAGCACCAAAAGTACATTGGGTTGTTTTACTTTGATAGGTTTCCTACACACAAGACTTTCATACACTGCATTGCAAATATTATCAATAAACTTCATACTATATGGCCACAATATTACTTTAGAACTCCAATCCTCCGGTATGCCTGTCCTATGAACTTTTGCCCCTATAATGCTTCCTAATATTGCTGCAGTTGTATCTGTATCACCGCCGCATCCCATGATTTGGTGCATTCCAGACTTAAAATCATCTTGGTTCCTGAGCCAGCAATGAATAACCGCAGGTACCGTATGGTATACATAACCGCTAATTCCTTTGCTCAAACCGATATTATCACAAGAATCGAATGTAGATTCATCTTTATTTACGCTTTCAATAACAGATTCCATAGTTTTCAGAAAGCTTAAGCAATCAGTACCGGGGAGAAGTTCATTTAGTTTTTTAAAATAACTTTCAGGGCTTGTTATATGCTCCGTACTTGACATATATGCAGCCAAAGCAATTGCAAGAGCACCATTCTCAGCTTTAATATCAGTATGTGTAATCCTTGTGGAAAGTTCCACCATTTTCCTTAGCTTTCTAAAATCATTCCCGTAACATATACCTAATAAAGCACTTCTCATAGCAGGTCCATTTCCTGCAGAAAACACTCCGCTTTTAGATGCCGGAAAGCCTATCAGTAGCCGAAAACATGATCTTAGAGTAGCAAAACCTATACCATAAGGGAGGCTTAGCAGCCATTTTTTTAGGGATGATGCCAAAGACTGAGAAAATAAATCTTCGTTGCCACCTGACCTGCAAATTGCATGGGCTATAAATATTGAATGCTCTGTATCATCTGAGATTAATCCATTACCGAATACAAACTTTTGACTATTTATTTATATAATTTTCTTTGCCGTTTTGGTGATAGTCCCTCATACAGCAACCCCATAGAGTCACCCACCATACATCCCAATAGTGAACCTAAAATTGAATCATTAGTCATAATTTAATCCACCTTATTTATATGAAAAGTGTTAATAATCTTACATTTGTCAGAGTAAATAACGAACGCTTTTACGAGATTTGCGATAGAGAAATGTAAAAGATTATTCACTTTTCATTTAGATTGTATTAATATAACTTGGCCTTCTGAAATGGGCATGCAATCCACAATAGATAAAGATATTGTTTTTCTGTCAATATGAAAGAGCACTGAGCTCTATTATTATGTATGGATACTTTTGTAAAGATTATACCATACTTATTTTTGCGTTAACATACACACTTGTATTTGTAAAAATCTTTTATGCTTCCTTAAGTCCATTGAATTAGATTAATACTGCTGGTAGCAACCTTCCAGATTGTCGTTAACTTGATTGTTTTGTATTCTTTACAATACTTTATGGTATAATAATACGATAAATAGTAAAATGTTCGTATTCGAAACCTCATTTTAAAAGTCTTATTTATTCTATAATGTATTGTAGAGGAGTCAAGATATGAAAAATGTATTTAAGATAGTTTTTATTAGTATAATTATTATCGCGATACTTGCATCATGTAAGCAAGAAGGTGGGAATTTGATTCCTGTGCAAGGTGTTCCAAATACAAAAAATGCTGTAGTATTTCTTGGCGATTCGATTACTGAAGGTTATGGCCTTTCAAAAGGTGAAGCTTATCCTTCATTAATTCAAAATTACTGGGATAACAATAATATTCCATTTCGTGCGGTTAATGAAGGAATATCCGGCAATACAACAGACGATATCATTAACCGTTTGGACAATGCTCTAACGGAAGATGCATGCTTTGTTTTTCTAGAAATAGGAGCAAATGATGCTTTCACACTTTCTGATGTAGGAGAGATCAAAAGGAAACTGAAGCAGATAATAAAAAGCATTCAGAGAAAAAATATAAAAGTTGCACTAATGGCCATGGAAATCCCTAGCGGTATACCAGGTTTAAGCAAGAGTTATTTAGAAAAATTCGCCAGTATTTATGATGATGTAGGCAAGGAACTGAAGATACCCGTAATGCCATCATTGTTGGAAGAAACATCACATGATAGTAGCCTTCTCCAAAGTGATGGAATTCACCCTTCTGCTGCCGGTCAAAAGGTGCTTGCAAAAAATATATTAAAGTTTCTCAATGAAGACTGGATACTAAAATAAGTACAGAAGAGCTGTAAATACTAAATGCTCTGTATCACCTGAGATTCAAATTGCATTTTCAACCGTTATACCAAAATCAACCGAGTTACTCCAATGGGTAACTCAGTTGATTTTGAAGTATCTTATATATGTACCTTTCAATTAATAAATATTATACAACAAAATTTTACCCACAAAAAGAAAAGTCCCATAAGGGACCTAAATAAAAATCAGACTATTAAAATTATAGAATCAGTTATCCATAGTAAAATTATACCAGAGTTTTTACAAGTTTATACATTAAAGCCTGATAAAATACTTTTAAGCTATTTAACTGTTTCATTTCCTTCATCGTATATTCCCGCATATTCACTTCATCACCCAAAATGTGAAGTTTATTTGCAAATTTTTCATTCTTTTTATATAATCTATATTAAAAGTGATAAATCTATTACATTTGTCTGTCGCAAATCCCGTTGAACCGTCCGTTATTTGCTCCGCCAAATGTAAGATTATTAACACTTTTAATATATAACAGAAGCTACACAAAATCGATTTTCCAATGTATTATTTTATCGAATTTTAGTATATAATAAAAAAATCACAAAGTATTATAATATTATTGTGAGATTAAGTGTTTGAATATTGGAGTTTTTTTATGAAGTCGGAAATGAAAAAGGCTAAAACAAAAAAGCATAAAGAATATCTTTCCATAATGCTTATACCCCATTCACAGGATAGAGTTAAGGTTCTAAAGATTTCATCCTTTTACCTTAAAGTTTCGCTGTTACTTGTCACACTGCTCATTTTCATTTCAGGACTTATCGTACTAAACATCAAACTATCCGACCAGAAAAAATCATTGGAATCTAACATTGAAGATATTTCCAGACTTAATATAGAGCAAAAAAATATGATTAATGATAAGGCAAATACAATTAAAAACCTGGAGGAAAGAGAAGAGGCAATTAATGCTAAAATAAACCAGTTTACCGAGCAATATAAAGACATGGCAGAAAAGTATTTATCTGGTGGATCAGGGAGCAAGACCAGCAGATCCGCGGACAGGACAGAGAGAACCTTTGTTGATGATATTTCCATTTTGAAAGGTAGCCTGGAAGAATTGATAGATGAAAGCAGTCATCAGAATGAGGACATCACTGGATTATCACAAATAGATGAAAAACTCAAGAAATATATCTCTACCCTACCTACCTTATGGCCGGCTTCAGGAAGGCTCAGTTCCAAATTTGGAGAACGTGAGGACCCCTTTAACTTTTCGGAACGTTTCCACGCGGGTATCGATATTGCTGCTGATTATGGTTCAGATATAAATGCTGCAGCAGAAGGTATCGTAATAACTGCAGGTGCTCTACCCGGCTATGGTAAAGCAGTAATTGTTTCCCACGGTCATGGCCTTAGCACCCTATACGGTCATATATCTTCAACAGTCGCCAAAGAGGGCCAAAAAGTAAAGAAGGGTCAGTTGATAGCAAGGGTTGGAAGTACAGGCAGAAGTACAGGACCTCATCTCCACTTTGAAGTCAGGATCAATGATACTCCTGTTGATCCCTTAAAATATCTGGATAAAAAATAACGAAATAATACATATATTAAAAGTGATTAATCTTTTACATTTATAATATAACACAATACATATTCTAAAGGAGGACAAAATGTTTGGAAAAAAGGAGTTTGACGGAGTTGACAAGTTTGACACATTAATCGGGGCAGGCTCAGTTTTTGAAGGAAACATAAAATCCGAAGGTACAATACGAATTGATGGAAAAGTTATAGGGGATCTTACTGTAAATGGCGATGTGTACATAAGCACCAACGCCAGTGTAAAAGGAAATATAAGTGCAAACAATATCCACAACGCAGGCACCGTCGACGGGAACATACAGGCCAACGGAACATTAAGACTCTTACCTACATCTAAAATAAACGGTGATATAACTGTTCAAAACCTCATAGCAGATGAAGGAGGAGTTTTCAACGGCAAATGCACCATGAAAGAAGTCACTAAGTGATTTCGTAGCCTTATTGTTGTCATGAGAAATCGCGGCGTAGAATACACCGTACTTCCTAGACATAACCCTATTTTTGTTGTGAGAAAGAGGGGCTTATTGCAAAACAATATGATAATATCATATTGTACAGACTATAAAATATTAAGCACAATATGAAAGTGGCCAAAATTCATTTGTAGCAGCCCCTCAAATTATATAAATTTGCTTTATATACTTATATAATTCCCATTTTGCTTCAATCTGCCATCATTCAGCATCTCATCAACCATTTTATCTATAAAATCCTTTATATCCTCGTTGACCCTTAGAAACCCTAGTTTCTCGCACGAAACCGCTGCCACATGAGATCTTTCCAGACCAAATGATTCTTTTACAGAACTTAAAATAGCCTCAGCAATTTCTTCCTTTGAGATAAGCTCCAGCTTTCTGCTGTTAGAAGGCAAATCACTTCTATCCCTTACTATGGGTACTTTCATTGAAGATAACCACAGAAACTCATCTTTCATTACTATCCGGCCGTCCTTTATTAATAACTGGCAAGCATCACTTATGCACTTCTGAATAGAGCTTCCTGTCCTAGTCAATTTGGAATTATTAATGATCCTTTTGGTTACTTCCAGAATATGAACGGGACTTTCAGCTTCAACTATTTTCTCTATATACGGCACAAGTCTTGCTGGACGGTAGATTTCTTCCTCCTCTATAAACGGCAGCTCTGCTGCTATATATTTGTTTGATTTATATTTGTGTGATTTATATTTGTTTTCAATATCCTCATTATTAGTATCACAACTGCTATCAATTCTTTCAATAACAACTGCATCAATAGTACCGGTTTTATTATTAGAACCTGTTGCTTTGGATGTTGCTATTACTTTGGCTTTCTCAATTGCTTCTGCAACCCTTTTCAACTCGTCCTTTGGGTTCCTGAACCAATCCGTACTCCAAATCCTAAGAATGTTCCAGCCCTTATCTTCCAAAATAGATTGTCTTAGTCTATCCCTGTCCCTTGCCGATCTGGCACTGTGGTACGAGGCTCCGTCACATTCTATTCCAAGAATGTATCTGTTGTTATCTTTTGGATCAACCACAGCAAGGTCAATATAAAAACCTGCACACCCAACCTGCTTCCTTACAGAATAGCCTAAATTCGTTAAACTCACATACACTTCTTCTTCAAAGGGTGAATCACATTCCCCACCGGTTTCGACAGGTATATTTAAATTACCGTCTCTTGCATAAGTAAGAAACGTCTTCAATGCTTTGACACCTCTCGCATTGGTCCTTGAAAGATCTATATCCTCCGGTGCAAGGTTGGTAAACACTTCACACTTAAGCCTTGCCCTGCTTATAAGAACATTTAACCTTCGTTCCCCTCCCTCATTGTTTAAGGGGCCAAAACTCATGGCCAAATAACCTTCCTTAGTTTTACCGTAACCAACGCTGATAAATATTACATCCCTCTCATCCCCCTGTACATTTTCCAGATTCTTAACAAAGAAGGGTTCATGGGGATGCATATTGAAGTAGGTCTCTAATGACGTATCCTTCCTCCTTAATAATTCTATCTCGTCTATAATAGCCTGCATCTGTGACATGCTGAAGGCAGCAACCCCTAATGTCAGCTCAGGGCTGTTTCTGAAATGCTCAATAACCCTCTCGGCCACAAGCCTAGCCTCAGGTAAGTTAACTCTTGTGCTGCTTCTGTCATAAGCCCCATCCTTTACATAGTTATATACAAGGCCCATTTTTTTGCTTGTATTCTGGGGGCTTGGGAAAACTACAAGCTTGCTGTCATAAAACTCATAGTTGGAAACTGCAATAAGAGACTCATGGCGGCTCCTATAGTGCCATCTCAACATCCTCTGAGGTGCCTTTTGTGCTTCGAACAAGGCCAGTATGCTTTCAACATCTGCTGTTGAATAATCATCCTCTTCACCCTCAGGGGTCACTGTCTGTTCAAAGAAGCTTGTTGGAGGCATCTGCTTGCTGTCCCCAACAACAACCGCCTGTTTTCCTCTCATTAACGCACCAAATGCCTCTACCGGCCTAACCTGACTGGCTTCGTCAAATACGACCAAATCAAACTTAAGTCCTTCCGGAGGAAGAAAATTGGCAATTGAAATGGGGCTCATCATGAATACAGGCTTTATTGCCTGAATAGCATTTCCCGCTTTTAACATAAGCTGACGAATTGGAAGATGCCTGGATTTTTTCTGAAATTCCCATAAAAGTACTCCCAATTGTCCCGAATCGTTATTACCCTTGGGTACATTGTCCCAATGTTTTTTCGCCAGCCTAATCTGGTTATGATTAATAAGAAACCTGTCATAATCCTGAAACCTTTTTACGATGCTCTCGTGCTTATCCTTTGCAAACCCTGCAATAGCAGGCCTCCCATCAAATGCAATATTTAAGAGGCACTCATACCAATTATGCTGAAGAATTATATCAAGGTTCATTTTCTTAGGATCAACATCAAGAGAATAGGTTACAAGACCTTCCAAAGACTCCTTTATTAAAGCATCGTACATATGGTTAAACACAACCATATCCTGCAGCTTTGACGAATTTTCCTTCCATAAAGCAATGCGGTCTTTTTGGCAGTTAAGCTCCAGTCCCTTCCAGTCACCTGCAGGTTGAAAGGCTTTTGCCGGGTCTAACTCTAGAAACCTTACGAGAGCATCCATGGAATCGGTATACTTCTTTAATAAGCTGTCCAATTTATCCGCCACTAAATCCTTAATGGCCGACCAATAATTCTGATTTATAATTAAATCGGAGGGAACCTTACCATCCTGAATATCCTGGTATAAGGACATTATCCATTCGGCCTTTACCCTTATATCCTCCCAGCTTGACTCCTCACCCTTAAAAAGGTTGCCAAAAACAGCCTTAAGGTTTTCCTTTTCCACATCTATATTCCTTAAATTTGTTTGATGCTCTATAATTGCATCACAAATAGAAATCCATTCATTGTAATTTTGAGGAGGTCCATTTTGACAAAGTCCGGTAAAAGCTGACTTTGCTTTTCTGTATTTCCCTGATAAAAACCTCCACCACTTGCCTCTATACACATTCAACATCTGGCGTACCTCTATGACATCCTGGTTCCATGCATGAGGGATTATAATATTTCCATACTCCCCTTTTAGCTTTTGTATAGTTAGTCCGGCAGTAATGGCTTTACTTATTTCCGTTTTATTTATTTCCCAACGCTCATTATTTATTTCTATTCCTGATACGTCAGGTGCTTTGGACAAACATGCAATTGCTGTTGCCAGTTTTTTTGCCGCATCAATGTTATGAGGCACTTCCAGGTTTAATGCTCCTGCTGTCCTCTCCGCCTCAGCCGCTAGAGCATCAAGATTCTTCTCTGCATCATTTATAAGCTCATTAAGCCGTGGTTCTTCAGTGGGAAGGTAAACTTTTCTCATACTTCCCCAAAATGGATGTTTTACAGGCATTCCCATTGCCTTAAGATGAGCATCATAATCCTTGACAATTGATTCTTTCCTAATAAAATCATCTTTTTTCCATGTCTCCATATCCTTAAAAGAAACTTTGGGAAATAGGAAATCGGGATAATTCCTCTTTAGACGCATTAAGGCACCAAAAAGCTGTATAGGCGTCATATAGCTTTCTTCGACAGGTGTATTCAATGCTTCGCAGTAGTCATTCAGTTTGTCTCTGCTCTCTAAAAGAAGGTTCATTTCCGAACTGATATCCTTTAATTTTGGTTCTCCCAGCTCATAGACCCGCTTTAGCTCTGCTAAAAGTGCCTTTTTATTTGATTTCTGGCTGTGGAGCTCCAAACAGGCATCTCCTAAGCCTATTTTATCCAATCTCCTTTTTACAACTTCCAGTGCAGCCATCTTTTCAGACACAAACAACACTTTTTTACCTGCATCAATTGCATCAGCAATTATGTTAGTGATGGTCTGGGACTTTCCTGTTCCGGGAGGTCCCTGTATAACCAGGTTATGGCCTGCCTGAACATCTGATAACGCCAATATCTGGGTACTGTCGGCATCTACCACATGGTTTATTTTTTCAGGTGTTAGAAACTTATCAATTTGTTCATTTTCTGAAATCCTGCTGCCATTATCTTTAAAGCCTGTTCCAAGCAAGGCATCCAAAATGCTGTTGGTATCAGGTTTTAAATCTTCGGGCCATATATCCAAATCAAGATCCTTATACATCAGGTATTTACCGAAAGAAAAGAATCCTACACACATAAAATCAGGCTCTATCTTCCAATCCGAATACCTTTGTACCGCCTGACCCATCTGGTTCATATACTCTATAATGTCCTGATCTTCCGAATCCTCAAATGCTGGAATTGAAATTTTGTGTTCAGTTGAAAGCTTTTTTATAAGGGACAGGTTCTCTTGAATTTCTTCGCCTGTATATCTCAGCCTGAAAAGCTCTCTTCCATTTGTTCTTACCAGTTCAACCGGTACAAGAATACAAGGTGCACAAAGTTCCTTACCAGTACTATTGTCTTCTATATATCTAAGCATACCAAAAGTGAGGAAAAGGTTATTAACACCCTGCTCTTCTATAAAAGTTCTGGCGGCATAAAATGTATTTAGCAGCCTTGTTTGCAGGTCCTTTTCAGTGTATGGTGTTTGAAGCCTGTTGTCCTTTACCGTTTCTTCCTTAGTGGCCTGGATTGTTTCTTTTTGTTCACTCTGGTCCGACTCTTTATTCCCATCAACTATGTTCTCATCAACTTTATTCTCAACTACTTTATTTTCATCTACTTTGTTCCCATCTACTTTGTTCTCATCTACTTTATTCTTGTCAAGCAGTATATCAAGTTTCTCTTTTACCGGATCAAACAGCAAAGACTTTTCTTCTTTGACAAGAATTCTATATATTTCTCCCGACAGCTCATTAATAATTTCTACCCCTTTTGATTTAAGCGGGCGATAATTTAAAAAAGGATTTTTGAGGCTTAAGTCCAAGAGCTCAACCCTAGACTCTTCAAGTCTTTTTTTTACAGCTTCTGCCATTAAAGTCACTCCCAACAATTTGTTTATACCTATAAAAATTATACTATATGTTAACGAATAAATGAAACACTTCCGATTCTGATGATATGTTCACAAGTTAAGCTGATCTTAAACATTATCTTTTCAAAACACAACAAAGGCCTGAAAGTATGACCCTTCAAGCCTCTGCTCTGATTCACAGTACATTCATTTTTGATTAAAATTGCTTAGCATTATACATTAGTACTTTTCATATGGATTTACTTATAAAGTATACCCAAATTTTAGTGCAAGCTTTACTATATCAGACATATTTATTATACCGTCATTGTTTAAGTCACATTTTTTATCAAATCCAGCATCATCCTTTGTTAATCCAAAGGCTTTGGCTATCAGAACTACATCCGCCATATTTACAGAACCATCCTTGTTGATATCTTCAATAATATACAATTGAGTTGGAGCTATCGTTGGTTCAATAATTTCCAATTGATGAATTGTTTCTATCACATCAACATAATATGTAACCCAAGACAATGCAGCATTTAAGTTTATTTTTACTTCGTTGGTTGACCAGGAATCTTCATTATCTATATAGCATTTCTGTGCCGGAGCATGGTTAATCTTCAACCCAAATGCTGAAACATATGGGTCCTGACAACCTGAGTTTGGTCCTCCTGTGAGGAACCCTGGGGGCACTGACGGAAATGAAGAGTCCACCTGAGGACAGAAGAACCTGTGGTGAGGGTATTTCAACGGATTTTCTCCGTATCCTGATATATAGCACTGAATCAATGGATTACGCCCCATTAAATAATCCATAGCCTCGGTCATTCCATAAAAATATTTACTTGTACCACTTAAATCAAATGCATATGCCAATACAATTGCCTTATTAACAACATATGCATTAGAATCCCATGGATATCCGGTTATATTCTCATTTGCACCTGCAAAATTATCGATATACTCGGCTTCAGCTAAAGGTATTCCATAACCCTCTTCCTTCTGAATCTCAATACAGTTATCTGCTGCCTCTTTTATGCTTTCAACCGCTTGTGGGAACTCCTTATCCTTATGAAGAACAAGCGTCAGAGTACCCAAGCCTCCTGTCGCACATCTGTCGAAGCATCCACCCATACCTTCAAATTCACCTGTAAGTGTAATCGGCATCTTTTGGCTTTCCTTATAACCTTTAAGATCTGTTAGGTATTCTTTTTCCCCAGTTGTAACATACATTTCACATGCTGCCCAGTAGAAATCATCTTCTACATTGTTGTCACCATATGTATATGTGCCTATGTCTACTTGGTATGGATAGAATATTGCCGGATTTGCTTTAGCTGCCTTGTAAGCTCTCTCAGCTGCAGCCATGCATTTATCCGAAAAAGAGGGGTCAATATCTTTCCATATACGTGCAGCTTGGGCAGCACAGGCAGCCAGATTTAACGTTGCTGCTGTTGTAGGAGGATAATATACCCTTTTTTGTGTATCCTGATCAGGGCGTGTCGCTAATGCAGTCCATGCCTCATCGCCCATCTTATGTATTGCCATGCCTGCTCTGTCATATCCTTCAGGTATCTGCATTCTAAGCATCCATTCCATTTCCCAACGTGTCTCATCAAGTAAATCATTTATTTTATTACCACTCTCTGGGATATTCATCTTACCGTCACCAAAAGTATCATCAACACCATATTTCTTAGAGTGCTCATATTGGTTTTGCAGTATCCACAAGGCCAAACCACCATTCACCATATATTTGCCATGATCACCTGCATCATACCAGCCACCGGTAGCATCAACGCTTTCAGGTCCTACATAGTCCTTTCCCGAAGCAAGTGCAGCTATATCCTTTACATGTCCGGCAGGGCGTGCCCATTTACTATCCACACAGTATGGCATTGCTATCTCCACACCGCTTCTTGCATGATAAAAATATTTAAGTGCATCATATTTCATATTTGAATATATGTCTGTCCCTATGTCAAAAGAAAAACTTGTGGCTGATCCTGCTACCAATTGATAACCTTTACCCGGTTTCGTGTAACTGGAAAAATCAATTATTTGAAGATACTCACCTGCTGCATGGTCTGGCCGACTGTTACCCGATTGGGATCCAAATGTTGTTGTAGTACCAGAAGCAACAACCCTTCCTGAACTATCCTTTAAATCCCATTTTGTCGAGGAACTCCCCTGACTGACCTTTAAAGTAGCCTTTTTAGCTGCATTAGGAAGGTATCCCAACTGGTTTACGCGGATATCCCTAGGCGGAGTAGGATATGTGGGTATAGGTGGAGCAGAATCACAATCCAAAGACATGGATATAAAACTAATCTCATAGGGCAATTCCCCAGCTAAATTGCCACCCAGCAGAAATGAAAACTCCGCATTTCGGCTGTCTTTTTCAGCTGTAAACTTTTGGCTTACTGTAAGCACCTCATTAGCCGTAACGCTAAATGGTGTCCAATTATTGTTCCATGCTTCCCAATATGGTTCACTCATATCACCAATTTTGGCATAAACCTTGCAATCCTTTGTGGCAGTGAGAGAAAATTTTACTGTATAAGTCCGGCCTTTATTTATCGATATTTCTCTGTGCCTAATTTGCACATCCCAATTCTCTGTCCCTTTCCGGTCAATATGAACTGTGTATTTTCCATCCTTGACAAAAGAATATGAATTACTTTCATCACTTTCAGACACATGCCAAGGCAAGCTTACTCCGCTTGTAAAATCACATGTTTGGAGCATTTCATAGGCACTACACGATACCTTGGCTGCAAACATGGTTAGAAGTGCCATACCCATTACCAGTATCTTTTTTCGCATATTCATTTCCCCATTCCTATATAAAATGTATTTATTTATTTCAGAAGGTATTAAGTAAATGGAGTACATTTGTTATTCCATACTTCGCCATAAGGTTCACCTCTGTCACCAATCTTAGCGTAAACCTTGGTACTTTTATCTGCCGTTAGTGAAAATCTTACTTCATATTTCCGACCTTGAACAATGGATATTTCTCTGTGCCTTACCTGTACATCCCATTTGTTTAATCCCTTCTTGTCAATATGCACAACATATTTTCCGTCCTCCACATATGTATAGGCATGATCCTCAGCTGCTTCGCCCAAGTGCCAGGGCAAACTTACACCACTTCTGAAATCCGTAGTTTGTAGCAGCTCTCCTGCACTGCACATTCCCTTCAGAGCCAGAAGTGTAAACAAAATCATACAAAACATAGATAACTTTTTAGACATTTTAATTCCCCCCATTTTATTTTTCTTTTATAAATTTACTGCTTAATAGAAATAAAAAAAACAAAAAGCCTTATAAATGTTAATATCAGGCTTATTATATCAATTTATGAGACTCAAAACAATTGTACAATTGGGTAATAAGTTACAAAAATTGCTGTAGTTATAATGCTGTTCATTTTACACATTATTCTACAAATGTAAAAAGCCCATGTAATAATTTTGTCAACCTTGATTGCTGCTGTTAGAAATCATACATATTAAAAGTGATAAATCTATTACATTTGTCTGTCGCAAATCCCGTTGAACCGCTCGTTATTTGCTCCGCCAAATGTAAGATTATTAACACTTTTAATATATAAAATAAACATGAATTTTTCACGTAAAAAAAAGACACTTCCCAATGGAAATGCCTTTTCATAGACCATATAAAATTTACTGATTTTTACTCCAAATCGTATTTAATTATCTGAAGTGCCATATACCTTTTTAATATAGTCTCAATTTGTATGTAAATATCCTCCAGGAACAATGCATACAACATCTGATCCTCAACAAGGTATTTACTTTCCAATGCCTTATCTATAATATTGCATAATTTTTTTAAAATATCCTTGTCCTCCATCACCTTATAGTTCCTGTCCTTAGCCAAAACCAGCTTTAGAAGGGATGGAATCTTAACATTGATGTTTTCACCTTCTTTTTCAAGGCCAAGAAGCATATCAATATCAATGTTCAGTTCTTTTATTATTCTGAGTATGGTTTCAAGTTTCGGATTTACCTTGTGACCATTTTCCAGTTGCGACAGATAGCCTGGCGATATTCCTACCAGTTTTGCAAAATCAGTCAGACCATATTTTTTCTCTTCCCTCTTAAGTCTTATTATCTCTCCCACTTTTATTTCCATAAACTTAATCCCTCCCACACTCATAATAATGTCGAAGTAAAAAGCTTTTAATCTATATTAAAGTGTTAATCTATCTTGAGTTTGGCGAATTTTCTCTTTCCTACCTGAATTACATCGCCATCCTTTATTTCAATATCTGCATTTGCCTGATCAAACTTAACTTCATTAATCTTGAGAGAACCCTGTGTTATAAGCCTTCTTGCCTCACTGCTCGATGGTGCAAGTCCTGTTATTGTAAGAAGCTTTGGTGCCCATATCTTGCCATCTGTAAGTTCCGAAGACTTTACAACTACCTCTTCAATATCCTCGGGAATAGCACCTTTCTGGAAAACCGATTTAAAATGCTCTTCGGCTTTCAATGAAGCTTCATTTCCATGGTACAATGCAACAACTTCTCTTGCCAACTTCATCTTCAGATCTCTCGGATTTACGACATTGTCCTTTAATTGCTGTCTCATGGCCTCGATCTCATCAGGATGTACATCTGTAACCAGCTCATAATATCTTATAATCAATTCGTCAGGAATTGACATTGTCTTTCCATATATATCATTGGGCTCTTCATTGATACCTATATAGTTACCAAGGCTTTTACTCATTTTCTTTACACCATCGGTACCTTCGAGAATAGGCATGAATAAACCTATTTGAACATCAGTGTTGCCATATTCCTTTTGAAGAGTTCTACCCATAAGAATGTTAAATTTCTGATCTGTACCTCCAAGCTCTACATCTGCCTCAAGCTCTACAGAATCATATCCCTGCATCAATGGATAGAAAAATTCGTGAATGGATATAGGAAGATTGCCGGTAAATCTCTTCTTGAAATCTTCCCTCTCAAGCATCCTCGCAACAGTATATTTTGCGGAAAGCTTTATAACATCAGCAAAGGTTAACGGTGCAAGCCATTCGCTGTTGAACCTTACAATAGTCTTTTCCTTGTCTAATATTTTGAATATTTGGGTCTTGTATGTCTCTGCATTTCTTAGAACTTCTTCCCTGGTAAGCTGTTTTCTTGTTTCGGACTTACCTGTAGGGTCTCCGATCATACCGGTATAGTCACCGATTATTATTACCACCTGATGCCCAAGATCCTGGAATGCTTTCAGCTTCCTCAATACGACGGTGTGTCCTAAATGTATATCAGGTGCGGTTGGGTCAAGGCCCAGCTTTATGATAAGAGGTTTGTTTTCCTTTTCCGACTTTTTAAGTTTTTCCAAAAGCTCATTTTCACTGATTAATTCTGCAACACCTTTTTTTATAATCCTCAACTGCTCGTTAACATCCATAGTTTGTTAAGTCCTCCCGAAATCATATGTATTAATTAAAATCAGCATTTGTCTCGATTTTAATCTGCATCTTTTTATTTTCTCTATATTTTATCACTTAAGCCATGTAAATTCCAGTATTTTTCCTTGAAATTAGTCATTCCTACTCAAAAGTGTCTGCTGTCAAGAACCAATTGTTCACGAACTCTTTTCAATCCTTCCTTTATAGCCCTTGCCCTTATCTCACCAATTCCTTCAACAGTATCAAGCTCCTCTGAAGAAGCCTTCAAAATGCCTTGTAGATTCATGAACTTATCAATAAGGTTTTTCATGATGGATATTGGCACTCTGGGTATCATACTCATAATCCTGTAACCTTTAGGCGTCACATTCATGACAATTGTATTCTCCCTTTGTTTGTATCCCAGTGCATTGTAAATGTTTGTCAGATCTAAAAGTTCATCATCATCGAACTGCCTAATCATAGCTAATATATCCTCTGAAGTTTTAGAATCGCTTCTAACCACATAGTCTTCAATAACCATACGCACATCTTCCTCAACATTCACAAGGAGTTCTTCCAACTGCATCCTTATTAATCTTCCTTCGTTTCCCAGCTCGCAAATATACCTGTCAACTTCAGCTACTATTCTTATAACCATTTCTGCTCTCTGTATAACATAAGCTACATCATCTAATGCAACATTTTCTTCAAACTCAAGTACACTCAGGTTTCCCAAAGCACTAATAAGCACCGAATTATATTTTTCCAGAGTCTGAAGGGCTTGATTAGCCCTTACAAGCAGCATTGACGTGTCCTTAAGAACATACTTGCAATCTCCCTTATAGAGGGTTATTAAATTTCTTCTCTGAGATATACATAATACGATTTCACCGGATTGTTTTGCTGCCCTTTCAGCACTCTTGTGCCTTGTGCCGGTTTCATCTGTTGGAATAGAGGGATTGGGTATTAAAAGGGCATTGGCATAAAGGATTTTTTTCAAATCCTTGCTGATAATTATTGCACCGTCCATTTTGGCAAGTTCATACAGCTGAGCAGGTGAATACTCTTTGTTGATATAAAAACCTCCATCAACAAGGCTCATAACATCATTCGAATCACCAATAACGATAAGTGCCCCAGTCCTGGCTTTTAATATATTTTCCAGACCCTCCCTAAGAGGGGTGCCAGGTGCCATAATCTTCAAAATTTCCATAAGCTCATTATCCCTTAATCTGTCTTCCCTCATTATTCCATCCCTCCAGTTATTTAAACCGACAAGTTATTAATAAATATTTCGCTAAACAAGTAGATCCAGTGCATCTTTTACATTTTCAACAGCTTTTATTTGTATACCTTCTAGCTCCTTCATCTGCTTTATCATCTTTTTGTTTCCCGAAGGAATTATACATGTTTTGAAGCCTATTCGCTTAGCTTCCATGACCCTCTTATCAATATGGCTTACAGCTCTCACCTCACCTGTAAGGCCTACTTCACCAATAAACACACAATCCGGATCAACTATTCTGTTCCTGAAGCTTGATGCTATGGCAATAATAAGTGCAAGGTCACAGGCCGGTTCATCAATTTTTATGCCTCCAACCACATTCACATACGCATCAAAATTCCCCAGCTGCATGCCTACCCTTTTCTCTAAAACCGCCATAAGCAAGGTTATTCTGTTATAGTCAGTGCCTGTTGCCATCCTTCTTGGCATACCGAAGTTTGTGGGACTGACTAAAGCCTGAACCTCAATAAGCATTGGCCGTGTACCTTCAATGCTGGCTACAACCACCGATCCCGGAACATTTACGGGCCTTTCAGCCAACATGACAGCTGATGGGTTATCTATCTCAGCAAGGCCTGTATCCCTCATTTCAAAAATGCCTATCTCATTTGTGGAGCCAAACCTGTTCTTCACAGATCTTAATATCCTATAGCTCATATGTCTGTCGCCCTCAAAATAAAGTACAGTATCAACCATATGCTCTAATACTCTAGGGCCTGCAATAGCCCCCTCTTTTGTGACGTGGCCCACTATTATTATGGATATTCCGTTATCCTTTGCAATTCTCATAAGCTTTCCAGTTACTTCACGGACCTGGCTTACACTTCCAGGTGCTGATGTTACGTCCTCGCTGAACATTGTCTGTATGGAATCTATAATAACCAATCCCGGTTTTTCCTTTAATATTACAGTTTCAATGATATTGAAACTTGTCTCGGACACCATTAAAAGCTTGCTGCTATTAACAGAAAGCCTGTCTGCCCTGATTTTTATCTGACCTATTGATTCCTCACCGGAAAAGTATAATATATTTGAATCCATGATTATGCTATTGCATATCTGAAGAATTAACGTTGATTTTCCAATACCAGGGTCTCCTCCCACAAGTATAAGGGACCCTTTAACCAGTCCGCCTCCGAGAACCCTGTCAATTTCCTTAAATCCCGAACAATAACGATCTTCTGCCTGAGAATTAACATCATTAATACTGACAGGCTTTATATCCTTAATATCTATATTGTTATTCTTAGATCCACTTTTAAGAATTTCTTCAACAAATGTGTTCCACTGGCTACAAGCAGGGCATTTACCCAACCAGCCCGAAGACTCATATCCACATTCCTGACAAATATATACAGATTTGTTTTTTGCCATCTAAAACTCCTTCACATAAAAATTCTATAGTATAATTATCGGCATTCAGGCAAAAGAATATATAGATTTATATTGATTATTACCCGAATTATTATACCACAAATATTTATATTATTTTATTAAATATTTTCTATTATTAAGTACAAAATAATAAGGTTGAACAAAATGATTTCATGCCTTAGCATAATCAAATATTTATACTGGAGGAAATAAATGTTGCCCGTATTTAACAGCTTCTTGTATCTATCAACTCAGATTATTCAAATTCTGATATTTATAGCAGGCTGCTACTACTTCGGTATATCAGTTTTCGGTTGGATAAAAAGAAAAGAAGATTCTCACAAAAACTATAGTCCTGTGAAGAAATTTGCACTGGTTATTGCAGCTCACAACGAAGAACTGGTTATTGCACATATCATAGACAGCTTAAAAAGGCAAAACTATCCAAAAGAGCTTTATGATATTTTTGTAGTCGCAGATAATTGTACCGATAATACGTCAAAAATTGCATCAGAGCATGGTGCAATAGTATATAACCGGGTAAATAATGAATTAAAAGGAAAGGGTTTTGCCCTTGAATGGATGTTTGAAAAAATATTCAATATGGAAACAAATTATGATGCCATAAGTATATTCGATGCTGATAATATCGTTTCTTGTAATTATCTAGCGGAAATGAACAAACAACTGTGCAAAGGACACAAGGTTGTTCAAGGCTACATAGACAGTAAAAATCCATTCGATTCCTGGATTACATGCTCTTATTCCATAGCTTTTTGGCTTTCCAACCGGATTTTCCAGCTTCCAAGGTATTACTTGGGTTTAAGCTGCGGCCTTTGTGGTACCGGCTTTTGCGTTGAAACAACCGTTCTAAAAAAGATAGGCTGGGGTGCCACATGCCTTACCGAAGATCTGGAATTCACCATGAAGCTTGCACTTAATGGAATGAAGGTCGCCTGGGCACATGATGCTGTTGTATATGACGAAAAACCCCTTACCTTGAGGCAATCATGGAATCAAAGAAAGAGATGGATGCAAGGTCACGCAGACTGTGCATCCAGATTCTTAGGTGCTTTGTTTAAAAAAGCGTTTAAGGAGCAAAACCTGGTGGCTTTCGACTGTGCCTTATACCTTTTTCAGCCTATCAGGTTTATATTTATCGGTTTAATCACCGTTATGATGTGGATACAAATGGTTTACCCTACATCACCCTTTTTTAGCCTCAAATATATTTTTCCTGTTGAAGTTTGGAACGTTTTTGTAATACTCCAATTTTTTTATGGCCCGTTTGTAATACTTTCAGAGAAGAAATTCAACAGCAAAATTATACTGGGTTTTATATTATACCCATTCTATTGCCTAACATGGGTTCCAATTACAATCGAAGGATTTTTAAGCAAAAACAACAAGGAATGGGATCATACCACCCACACCAGGGAAATCACCATCAATGATCTGGAGGAAGCTTAGGCATTCCTTAGCTTCTCTCTTCAGCTCTCTCCTCCAGCTTATCTCCAGCTCCCTCCCCCAGTTCCTCCTACAGCTTACCTACAGCTCTCTCCTACAGATAGAATCGCCCGTGATTTTGCTCTATAGAGCATCAAAGAGCCTGCCTGTTATTACCATCCAGATTTATTCTATAGTATTTATTCCCATCATTGGAATTCCTGTAATAAATGTAATTGCCCACAATCTCTATATCATTTTTATCTTCAACAAAATCACTGGATATTTTAAATTTTTCAGACCCGTCAATTTTTACTCTATATATGCTATTGGAGTCACTTTTATTTACAAAGTAAATCCAGCCGTCCAATATATGCTCATTATGGGCATACCAGAAATCTACATTTGTATTGTTGTTAGACACTACATATCCAGACGGCTCATCACTGACAATTTCTACGCTGTTACTACCATTCAGATCTGACTTCTTGAGCCTTGCACCATGGTCAAAATTAAAAACCTTGTAGAAAAGATCATTGCCCTCAACAAGTATCCATGAAACTACATCATCATAGTTTAGTTGGCTCTGTCCCTCTCCTTCCTGACCTACTTTATTAACCTTATAATTAGAAATATAATATATAAAGTTATTGGCTTTATCTATCTCCGCAACCTTGGTGCTGCCAAGCTTTGTCTTTGATGTACCGTCTGTTTTCACCTTATACAGACAGCTGTCGTCACTATTATTTATGTAGTATATATAATCCCCCATCATAACAATTTGGTAAGCTTTATCCTGCACAATTTTTGTGCTGTTGCTGCCATCATGATCTATACTGACTATACCACCCTCAGGGCTGATATAATAATACTTATCATCTGTTACGATGAAATTTTTCCTTTCTCTGGCTATCAGATCAAATAGTGGACTGTTTTCGTTACATTGAGGATAGTCATTCCTATTCCACCTGTGATCAGACCCCATCTGTTTGTCTGATATATTGAAATACTGGTGACTCAATAATTCTGTACCATCATCCGATAATGGATCATCAGCAGTTACATCCACCTGATAATAAATATTATTTATCTTGACTATGTTCCATGCGTGTTTCCACTGTTCCCCATTAGATCTTACAGGAGCCAATGACCCATTTAACGAATCAAAATCTCCAACAATCATACTGGATTCAATTCCCACTGCATTGAGTAAAACCTGAAAGCTCCTGGCATACCCGTCGCAAACAGCAATTCCGTTAACCAATGCTCCGTAAGCTGTATGAGTCTCATCAGGCAATGTATCGCTTAACAAATTCTGCTTATCATACTTGATATGGGTCACTAAATAATCATGGAGTACCAATTCTTTTTCATATTCGGTCATTTCCGGTTTAATCAAAGTATCAATAATCTCACGGACTTTCTTTGATAACTGATCATATTTTTCCAGTACCTTCTCCAGATCATCCCCTTGTGATGCAATCAAATATAAATTTTCAATGGAATCCATGCCCTTTAAAACGCTTATATCAATTATAGGGTTGCTCCAGAGATTAAGCAGCTCCAGGTTTGTAAGATCTTTAAGCGGTGAAATATCAAACACTTGGTTTTGGGCAAGATCCAGCCTTTGCATTTCAACTAATCCTCCTATAGGAGATATGTCGTTAACCTGATTGCCCTGTAATAACAGTATCCTTAAGCTTGATAACTCCTTTAAGGCAGTGATATCAGTTATGCAATTATAAGAGAGATAAAGAAAATTCATGTTCTTCAGTGCTGAAAGCTTATTAATATCCTTGATCTTATTATTTTGCAAATCAAGTTCGTTAATGGAGGATAAATGTTCTATTCCTTCCAGGCTCTCAATTCCCTTTTCAGCAGCATCAAGAAAGGAAATTTTCTTCACATCAGTGTTCAATATATCTCCAACCGGCTTATTAATTTTTGATCTTATCACCGATTCAAGATTGCTGTCTGGAAATTTTATCACCTTAGGTGTAGTAATATCTACCAACCTATCCTTGCTGTTCCATTCCACATCAGTACCAAGGCTCTCTGCTACAAACCTTGTCGGTACAAGTGTTCTACCATTAATAATCAAAGGCGGGACGTCAATTGATGTTACTCGCCCGTTAATAAATGCATCTTTACTGGATATAGTCAATTCAACGGTAATATCGTTTTTAATACCGGTAACGGTTTTGGTCTTGGAATTCCACTTCACTTCTGCACCCAAGGACTCAAATATTGCCCTTAAAGGCACGAGAGTTCTTCCCGAGATAATAGAAGGTGCCACATCAAGGCTCAGTTCCTTGCCATCCACAAAAACTTTAATTTCATTTGTACTTTTTAAATCTTCATCCGCTAAAGCATATGTATTGATTATAAAACTCGAACAGAAAAGCGATACAATAATTGATACCAACGATAAGCCAACCTTGATACTTCTAAAGCTCTTCGGCATACAATTCTCTCCTTATAAAAGAAATGTTTTAATTTTGAGTGTTTTATTATACAGTTTATCATCTTTTGGAGGTTCCTTCAACTTGGCATTTTGTTGCCAACTGAAATTATAAGTTGCCAACTGATATGTCGCTATAATAAACATGCCCTTACAGACGTAAAAGAAGTCCCTCTCCCAGCTGTTAAGCCGGATTCGGGACTTCCATGTATATACATTATCATTATTTACTTAAAGTACAGGGCTCTTTTCCGTCACCTTTTTTGTAAAGGTAAGATTTTCACCATCAGAGTCAACAAAAACATTATCTCCTGATTTGATCTTGCCTTCTAAAATCTCTTCAGCCAACCTATCCTCAACTTGGCTTTGGATTGCTCTTCTTAACGGCCTTGCACCATAAACCATGTCATAACCTTTTTTTGCAAGAAGCTCTACTGCTTTATCCGACACTTCAAGCCTGATATCGTTAGACTGAATCCTTTTTGTAAGACCGTTAATCATAAGTCTGACTATTTCGTTTATATGTGCCTCTTCCAATGGGTGGAATACAATTATCTCATCAACCCTGTTAAGAAACTCAGGTTTAAAGGTATTCTTCAATTCACCCATAACATTGCTCTTCATGTTTTGATAATTCTTGGATTTTTCTTCATTCGGTGATGCAAATCCAAGTCTCTTTGGCTCTGTAATCATTCTTGCCCCAACGTTTGATGTCATTATAATTACTGTGTTTCTAAAGTCCACTGTTCTGCCCTGGGAATCCGTCAAACGGCCATCCTCCAGTATCTGGAGCAGTATATTGAACACATCGGGATGTGCCTTTTCAACTTCATCAAACAGCACTACTGAATATGGCTTTCTTCTTACCTTCTCAGTAAGCTGACCGCCTTCATCATAACCTACATACCCTGGTGGTGAACCTACCAATCTGGATACACTATGCTTTTCCATATATTCAGACATATCAATTCTAATAATTGAGTTTTCCTCTCCAAACAAGGATTCTGCCAATGCTTTACACAATTCTGTCTTACCGACACCTGTAGGTCCGAGGAAAATGAATGATCCAACAGGCCTCTTTGGATCCTTAAGCCCTACCCTGCCTCTTCTTATAGCCTTGGACACCGCCTTAACAGCTTCTTCCTGACCAATAACCCTAAGATGCAGAACATCCTCCATCTTCATAAGTCTTTCAGTCTCTTCCTCGGCAAGCTTCTTGACAGGTATGCCGGTCCAGCTCGCAACAACTTCTGCTATATGGTCTTCAGTAACAGTATCAGTCTTTACCTGGCTCTTCTGATACCAATCGTTTTTAGCCTTCTCAAGTTCGCTCTTAAGCTTTTGTTCGTCATCTCTGATCCTTGCTGCTTTTTCAAACTCCTGAGACCTTATGGAATCTTCCTTTTCTTTTCTGAGTTTTTCAAACGCCTCCTCCAGCTTTTTAAGATCAGGAGGTGCTGTATAGGATTTGAGCCTAACCTTTGAACCGGCCTCATCAATCAAATCGATTGCCTTATCAGGTAGGAACCTGTCGGTTATATACCTGTCGGAAAACTTAACTGCAGCTACGATGGCTTCATCAGTTATTTTAACCCTGTGATGTGCTTCGTATTTATCGCGAACACCTTTTAATATATCAATTGCCTCTTCCACTGTAGGCTCTCCTACAGTAATTGGCTGGAATCTTCTTTCTAATGCCGCATCCTTTTCAACATGCTTTCTGTATTCATCAAGGGTTGTCGCACCGATAACCTGGATTTCTCCTCTTGCAAGTGAAGGTTTTAGGATATTGGATGCATCAATTGCACCTTCAGCAGCACCTGCACCAATTATTGTGTGCATCTCATCTATGAACAAGATAACGTTTCCTGCTTTTCTTATCTCATCAAGGGCCTTTTTAAGGCGTTCCTCAAATTCACCTCTGTACTTGGCACCTGCAACCATTGAAGACAGATCAAGAGTTACAACCCTTTTTTCCTTGAGAATTTCAGGAATATTACCCTCAACTATCTTTTGTGCCAAGCCTTCTGCAATAGCAGTTTTTCCAACTCCCGGCTCACCTATAAGGCAAGGATTGTTCTTTGTCCTTCTGCTGAGAATTTGTATAACCCTCTCAATCTCATTATCACGGCCTATGACTGGATCAAACTTGTCTTCCCTCGCCATTTCAGTTAAATCTCTGCCGAATTGGTTGAGTGTAGGAGTGTTTGAATTAGTGCCATGGTTCTTAGGTTCACCGGCAGAACCCGGTGCCTCTTCAGTAAGCATCTTGCTTATCTCACTGACAAGTTTCTGAGGATCAACCCCCAAATCAATGAGTATCCTTACCGCTACACTTTCCCCTTCTTTCATAATTCCAAGTATCAAATGTTCTGTTCCTATATAATTCTGTCCCATTCTTCTGGCTTCTTTAAAGCTTAGCTCCAGAACTCTTTTAGTCCTCGGTGTAAATCCTAGAGGCTGTTCTCCTGTTTGCTCTCCTTTACCGATGAGCTCTTCAATTTCCTTAAGAACCTTCTCTTCCGTTACCCCCTGACTTTGCAGGACTCTTGAAGCAATACCGGTTCCTTCCCTCACCAAACCAAGCAAAAGATGTTCTGTTCCAACATAATTATGTCCAAGCTGCATAGCACTTTCCTGTGAATGGGTTATAGCTTTTTCGGCTTTCTCTGTAAATCTACCGTACATTCAAATCACTCCTTTGACCAGCTAATTATTTGTTAATACCTAACTTTTTGCGGATTATTTCAGCTCTTCCAACATCTCTTTCCAATTGACCCGAAGAATTCGGCAATAGTACCTGTAAACTACCGGGCTGTATAACAGCCATTATCTCATTTATTGTCTTAATTTCTATATCATTTATAATTCCCATATCTATTCCAAGTCTAACATCGGATAAAAGCTTGTGGCTTTCTTCGGATGTCAAAACACGGGCATTCTTCAATATACCCAGGGATCTGAAAACTTTGTCTTCAAACATAAATGTGTTCTGCTTATAAAGGTCATCTCTTAATGCTCTCTCCTGATTAATTATCTGCTTTGTTATATTCTTAATATTATAAACAATTTCTTCTTCTGTTTGTCCTAGTGTAACCTGGTTGGAAACCTGAAACATATTTCCTAGTGCCTCAGTGTTCTCTCCATATAATCCCCTTACCGTTACACCGATCTTGCCACATGCCTCCAATATTCCTTTCAAGTATCCCGACATTGTAATCGCCGGTAAATGCAGCATTACTGATGCCCTTATTCCAGTTCCGATATTCGTGGGACAGCTTGTTAGGTATCCAATCTTCTCATCATATGCATATTCGATCTTTTCACTTATAATATCATCGGTCTTATTGCATAAGTCCAAAGCTTCATCAAGCTGCATACCGGGAAACATAGCCTGTATCCTTAAATGATCCTCTTCATTTATCATAATGCTGATTTTTTCGTCCTTGCTTATTATTGCAGCACTTAATCTTCTATTATCCATGAGTTCCTTGCTTATTAAATGCTTTTCCACCAAAACCATCTTCTCTATATTGTTTAATTTCTGGAGTTCAAAATATAGGAAATCTTTAGGTGAACTGCTTTCATTATTAAATATTATTTCTTTAATCCTATTTATAATAAAGATACTTTGGTCAAAATCCATCCTGATCGGAAAAGGGTATTCATTAATATTTCTCGCCATTCTCACTCTGCTGGTCATAACAATATCAGACTCAGGTATCTTTTTAGATTCACTTCCAAACATAAACTCCCCTCCCATTAACACTTTTCATATATATCCATTGTCCAAGTTTCATAAAATATTAAAGTTAAAGCAATTCAAACTTCATCATTATGTATTAAGGAATGCCTTACAAAGGAATTATTTAATTACTGTTTCCTTATAATTTACATAACTGTTCAAATTACATATTGCCTTTATTACCCAACTACCTCAATATTATCGGCATTATATTCCATTATCTGAAGTGCAATTGCGTAAGGAAAGATTATTACCTACTCCAGGCTCTTAATTTTGTCCCTAATCTCAGCTGCCTTTTCATATTCTTCCTTTTCTATAGCCTGCTGTAATTGTGTCTTCAGCCTATCAATCTCTTTTGATATACTATGGCTCTCACTCATCAATTTTGGTGCCTTGCCATGATGTTCAATACTTCCGTGGAGCCTTTTTAACAAAGGCTTTATACCGTCTCCATACATTTCATAGCACTTTGAACACCCAAATTTACCTACTTTCTGGAATTCCTCATAGCTCATACCGCATTTTTCACATACCATCCTTACATGCCCAGGACTGTAATAAGGTGAGCTGCTGCCAATCCCGAAAATTCCCTTTAGAAAATCATTTACATCTATTGTTGAGCCGAAACTAAGATGTCCCTTTTCCTTTGCACACTGCTTGCAGAGATGCATTTCCACTTTTTTATTATTGACAACTTGAGTAAAATGTACACTAGCAATTCTCTCCTGACAATTTTCACACATCATCGTTAACACCACCTTTTATATAGTTTGAAGATAATAAACAAAATCGCTTGCAATTTTGTTTATTATCTCTCATTTCCCGAAAATCCTGTAATAAGACTCATTAACATGTTTTTTAATATTATGGCACGTAGAAGATCTCTGTCGTGAGGGTTCACGCTGCTTAGTGTCTTGTCACTTATTGCCGCTTTAATAAGCAAACCCTCTTTTTCAGTAACCATATCATAACCTACAAAATTGTTTATGAATATCTCCGCATTTTGCTGTGTTATACTATTTCCCATCGATGATATTATATGCATGAGATATGCACCCTGGTTAGTCATATTGATTCGCTTAATCCTTATGTGCCCTCCGCCGCCTCTGCGGCTTTCAACGTAGTAACCTCTTTCTGTTGTAAACCTTGTATCAATAACATAGTTTATTTGAGACGGCACACAATTGAAATGATTCGCAAGCTCATTCCTTTGTATCTCAATAACACCATTCATTTCGCTCATTAATTGTTTTAAAAACTCTTCAATCAAATCACTCATTCTTGCCATCTAAAACACCTCATTGATTTTGACTTTCTTTGACTATTAATATTATATCGAATTAATATTAATTATTCAAGTTTTTTAATTGAAAAAATACATACTAATTATTTCCCCAAATGATAAGATTAAAACAAATAAGTATGCTGATATTGAAAAAAAAGAAAAACTGCGAAAATGCAGCTTTTCTTTTTTATTATTTCCATTCTTATTCAAAGTCCTCAGCTTCTGTCATATGCTTTTTGGATTCTTCAATAACCTTCGCACTTACTGGAGGCGGTGCCTCTTCATAGCGTTCAAACCACATCTTGAAGTATCCTCTGCCGTGGGTCATTGACCTTAGGTCAGTAGCATACTTAAACATTTCAGCCTGAGGAACTTCAGCTACAACCTGCTGAATGCCCTTATCCTGCGGATTCATTCCCAATATTCTGCCTCTTCTCTTGTTCAAATCCCCTATGATATCTCCCATATATCTTTCAGGTACATACACCTCTATATGGCAAATAGGTTCTAAAAGAACTGGACTTGCCTGTTCAAGACCTTTTTTATATGCAAGATGTGCAGCAATTTTAAATGCCATTTCCGATGAGTCTACGGTATGGTAAGAGCCATCTACCAAAGTAGCCTTCAGATTGACAACAGGATACCCTGCAAGAACTCCCCTTAATATGCTCTCTCTTAATCCCTTTTCAACTGCCGGGAAATATTGCCTGGGCACTGAACCACCAAATATTTTTTCCTCAAATGTGAGATCTTCCTTGTCACCATGTTCAAACTCTATCCAAACATGCCCAAACTGTCCATGTCCGCCTGATTGTTTTTTGTGTTTTCCTTCAACCTTAACCTTCTTCTTAATGGTTTCCCTGAATGGAACCCTCGGATCAGTAAGGTTAACAGATACATTGAATTTAGCCTTTAACTTGCTTACTATTACGTCAAGGTGCTGCTCTCCAACACCGGATATTATTGTCTGGTGAGTTTCCGTATTAATTGAAACCTTAAAAGTTGGATCTTCATCCTGAAGCTTATGCAGTCCTGAACTTATTTTTTCCTCATCACCCTTGGTCTTGGGCTCAACAGCCAGTGATATTGCAGGCTCAGGAAATTCTATCTTATCAAGTATGATATTATTTCCGGTTTCACATAAAGTATCATTGGTATATGTGCACTGCAGCTTGGCAACACCACCTATATCACCTGCTATAAGCCTATCTACCGGAACATGTTTTTTCCCTCTCATAACAAAAAGCTGACCAATTTTCTCAGCTTTTTCCGTTCCGGTATTATATATTGTTGAATCAGTTTTTAAAGTTCCAGAATATACCCTTAACATTGATATTTTACCCACAAATGGATCGGCAATTGTTTTGAAGACAAGGACCGACAAAGAAGACGCCGGGTCAACTTTTATTTCAGCCGTCTTATCATCAGCTTTTTTTACTTTTACCACTTCTTTATCAACAGGAGAAGGCATATATTCCAGAATGGAATCCATAAGATATTGTACACCTAAATTGTTTATTGCCGAATTGCAAAGGACAGGAGTGACGGATGCGTCCGAAATACCTTTCTTAAGACCTTTTAAGATTTCTTCATGAGTAAAATCCTCTCCTGCAAAAAACTTGTTCATCAAATCTTCATCAGCTTCTGCAACAGCTTCGGCCATCATGTCTCTAATTTCTTTAACTCTGTCGGAAAGGTTCGCCGGGACCGGAATGTCTACAAGCTTATCCTTTTCGAACTTCTTTGCCTTTATATCTATCATATCCAAATAGCCTGTAAATTTTCCATTTTCCATTATTGGAATCTGTATAGGAATAATGCTCTTACCAAAAACGTTCTTCATTTTATCCAGCACACCAAAAAAGTCTGCATTCTCTTCATCAATTTTAGTCACAACAAGCATTACGGGGATTTTCTGTTCTTGTGCATAGTCCCAAGCCTTTTCAGTTCCAACAGCCACGCCGCCTTTTGCAGGAGCAAGGATCAATGCACAATCAGCAACCCTTATCCCCTCCTTAACCTCACCTACAAAGTCAAAATACCCAGGAGTATCTATCAGATTGATCTTGGTATCTTTCCATTCGCAGGGTGCTAATGCAGTACTAATGGATATTTTTCGCTTTATTTCTTCGGGGTCAAAGTCACATACTGTAGTTCCGTCTGCAATTTTTCCAAACCGGTCCAGAGCCCCGGTATTGAACATTATAGCTTCAGCAAGAGTCGTTTTTCCTGAGCCACCATGACCCATAAGACAAACATTCCTTATCTTGTCACTTGTATACTCTTTCATTTTAATACCCCCTTAGATTTTTTATAAAAACAAAAACGCCATGCGTCTTTTGTGTCCCATTGAGGTAACTAAAGCCAGCCTATAAGCTTTAAATGAATTGGAATTTTTCAATTTTCAATTTTGCAATACAATAAAACTCAGTGAAGATAATGGATACTGTGTATAAGTATGTTAGATTCATAGAAAAAATGCTATATAAATAATTATATAATATAATTCATTAAAGTCAATTGCGTTTCCATTTTTTATCTTATGCAATACCTAAATAATTTCTTGACAACCCTGGTTTTAGTATTGTAAATTTAAACTAACAATTAAGCGGAACTTACTGTAATTATATTAAAAGTGTTAATAATCTTACATTTGGCGAAGCATCATAAATAGCATTAGCTAAAAAAGTGTTATTTTAATGTAATATTTTTGGAAAATAATACTCATTGCTAATCAACTTTAGAAAGGACAGATATGCTATGGTAATAGTAATGCGGCCTGGCTCTGACGAGGCTGAAATAAATGAGGTATCCAAAGTTCTTGAGTCCCTAGGCCTTGGCGTACATATTTCAAAGGGAACCGAAAGAACAATTATTGGGGTTATAGGTGATAAAAGGCTTTTGAACGATGTTCCCCTCGAATTGATGACAGGCGTAGAAAAACTTGTTGCCATTGCAGAGCCTTATAAGCTTGCAGGTAAAACCTTCAAGCCTGAGTCCAGCGTCATCGATGTAGGTGGAGTCAAAATCGGAGGTAAGGAGATTGTTATGATGGCTGGACCCTGTGCTATTGAGAGCCGTCAACAGATCCTTGAAGCAGCTCACGCGGTAAAGAAATCAGGTGCCCAGATATTGAGGGGAGGGGCTTTTAAACCGAGGACTTCGCCATATGCCTTCCAGGGTCTTGAGGAAGAAGGCCTTAAATATCTTAAAGAGGCAAAGGATGAAACTGGGCTTCTTGTTATTACCGAAGTTACAAGTGAGCGTGCAGTTGAATCAGCTGCTGGATTTGTAGATATTTTTCAGATTGGTGCAAGAAATGTTCAGAACTTCCAACTGTTAAAGGAAGTTGGACGTTCAAAGAAACCTGTTTTATTCAAGCGGGGTCCATCCACCACAATTGATGAATGGCTCAATGCTGCCGAATATATAATGAGTGAAGGAAATTATAACGTTATCTTATGCGAGAGGGGCATTCGCACATTTGAAACTGCCACAAGAAATACTCTGGATTTAGGTGCCGTTCCGGTCCTAAAAAGTTTAAGCCATTTGCCTGTATTCGTAGATCCAAGCCATGCTGCAGGAAAAGCAAATTATGTTTCACCATTGTCAAAAGCTGCAATAGCTGCAGGTGCTGACGGCCTTATAATTGAAGTTCACCCAAATCCCAAGTGTGCCTTATCAGATGCTGCCCAACAACTTACTCCTTCTGTTTTTGACGATTTGTGTAAAGATATTTCAAAAATTGCCGAAATATTAGGGAGAGAATTTAAATATGGTGGATAAGAAGGTAACAATTATAGGTCTGGGCCTTATAGGCGGTTCACTTGCAAGGGCTCTTAAAGAGCGAGTGGGAATCACTGACATTACCGCTATAAACAGATCTTCCGCATCAATTGATGCGGCACTGAAAGATAAAATGATATCCAGGGGGTTTAGTGAATTAAACCAGCATGTATATGACTCGGATATAATATTCATTTGCACTCCGGTAAGGCGTGCAATAGAATATATCGAATTATTAAAAGAAAAGATTAAACCTGACTGTATATTAACAGACGTTGGTAGCACAAAGTCAGAAATTATATCATATATTAACCAGATGGATAGTCCTCCATTATTTATTGGGGGGCATCCCATGGCAGGTTCAGAAAATACTGGTTATGAAGCAGGTTTTACACATTTATTTGAAAATGCATTTTATGTTTTGACACCAAGTAAAACAACTACCGATTATTCAATGAATCTCATGACTGAAATTGTTGAGAAAATCGGAGCTATTCCGGTAAAGCTACAGGCCGATGAACATGATAAGGCTACAGGTTGCATAAGCCATGTACCTCACATTATTGCCTCTACTCTTGTTAATATGGTAAGGTTTATGGATTCAGAAGATGGCAAAATGAAGCTTCTGGCAGCAGGAGGATTTAAGGACATTACAAGGATTGCATCTTCAAGTCCGGAAATGTGGGAAAATATAGTTCTGAGCAATAAAGAGCAAATTGGAGGAATTTTAGATTTCTATGTCGAAATACTAAAAAAGTTTAAGGCATCTATGGAAAGTGATGATTCCGAAGCCATTTTAGATTTCTTTAAATCAGCAAAGGACTATAGGGACACATTTTCAAGTCACAAGCGAGGCCTATTTACTCCTGAGTATGATATATTGGTAGATATTATCGATGAACCGGGAATTTTGGGTGAAATAGCCACCTTACTTGGACGCAATAAGATAAATATTAAAAATATGAATGTTTTAAATAATCGAGAATTCCAGCAAGGCTGTTTAAAGGTCACATTACCTGATCCAGAAAGCCTTGATGTTGCACATAAGGTTCTAATCGAAAACGGTTATAAGGCTACTTGCATTTAAAAACGCATACATTATAGCCTACTTACTATAAGAACGGGGGAATGCAAAATGTTGATCGAGCAAAGAGATTCTCTTAGGGGAGAAATTACTGTACCAGGTGATAAATCCATATCTCATAGGGCCATTATGTTTGGTGCACTTGCAAAAGGTACCACTGAGATTGAGGGCTTCTTAATGGGTGAAGACTGCCTGAGCACCATTGACTGCTTTAGAAAAATGCAGGTAGGGATTGAAATTCTTCCTGGCAACAAGGTAAAAGTCCACGGTAATGGCCTGTATGGCTTAAAGCCCCATCCGGCAAATTCCCCTCTAAACACAGGAAAGTCAGGCACCTCTATCAGGCTTTTACTAGGTATACTGGCTGGTCAGCCACACAATTCGACTGTTGTGAGGGATGAATCTGCCCAGAGAAAACCTGTTGGCAGAGTAGTTAAACCACTTCGTCAAATGGGAGCAAACATAATCGGCAGAGAGGATGGAAACCTTTGTCCATTGCTCGTAACTCCTTCCAAGCTTAAAGGAATTAAATATGAGCTCTCCTTTGTCAATAACGAAATCAAATCACCAGTTTTAGTTGCAGGACTTTATGCAGAAGGGGACACAACTATTGTACAAAAAGTAAAAACAAGGGATCATACCGAGCTCATGTTGAACTACTTTGGTGCAGATATTAAGGTTGATGGCTTAACAGCTACAAGCAGAAGAATAGAGAACCTTTATGCTCAAAAGGTTGAAATACCAGGTGATATATCTATCGCTGCGTATTTTATCACAGCCGGTCTCCTCACTCAAAACTCCGACATAACAATAAAAAATGTCGGCTTTAATCCAACTAGAACCGGTTTTATAGATGTTTATAAATCTATGGGAGCAAAGATAGAAATTTTTAACGAGAGAATAGCCGGTAATGAAAAGGTAGCCGACATAAGGGTTGTTTCATCTCAATTAAAGGCATGCGATATCGAGGGTGATATTATACCCCGCCTTGTAGATGAAATACCTATTATAGCTGTTGCTGCAACACAAGCCAAAGGTACCACAACAATTAAAAATCTCAAAGGCTTTAAGATTAAAGAATCAGGAAGAGTAAAAGCTATCGTAACAGAGCTTTCAAAAATAGGTGCAAGCGTACGTGAAACTGAAGATGGTATTATTATTGAAGGCGGTAAGTCATTGCGCGGTACCATTATTGAAAGTTACAACGATGCCTCCATTGCTATGTCGATGTCTATAGCTGGCCTGATTGCTGAAGGTGAAACCATGATTAGAAAAGCACAGGTAGTTGACCTTGCTTTCCCAGACTTTTTCCCGCTTTTGAATAATTTATAAAAATTATAGTTTAAAAAAAATATTAATTTTAAAAAATAATAATTTATTGGTGTTATAATTTACCGACATAATAAAAACCAGGTGCAATTGATTTCCATCAATCACATCTGGTTTATATTATGTCTTTTATTATCAATCACCATCATTATCTTTACTGCTATCTTCTCTGTTAAATTCAAACTTCTCATTAAGCTTATATCCCAAAACCATAAGTCCATCACTTAAGTGGACATTTTCTATTATGACGTCGTATGGCAGCTTAAGATCCATTGGTGAAAAGTTCCACAGGCCTTTTACCCCAAGCTTGGCAGCCCTTTCTGCCACTGTCGGTGTCTGCTCAAATGGCACTGCCAGCATCGCGACATCAACATAATTCTCTTGGACAAAGCTTTCAAGCTCATCCAAGTGTCTAATAGGAATACCTCTTATATTCGTACCAACCAAGCTGGTATTAACATCAAAAATACCGATAATTTTGAAACCTCTTTTTTCAAAATTTGTATAATTTGCAAGTGCCTGACCCATATTACCGGCTCCGATAATTATAGCATGATAGTTGTTATTCAACCCAAGAATGTTACCGATTTCATTAAACAGAAACTCCACATTATAGCCATATCCCTGCTGTCCAAATCCGCCAAAACAATTAAGGTCCTGCCTTATTTGAGATGCAGTTATGCCCATCCTGCTGCTCAATTCCTGTGAAGAAATCCTTTTAATATCCATTTTTAACAAGTCTGATAAGTATCTATAATATCGTGGTAACCTTTTTACAACTGCAAGAGAAACTTTTTTCTTTAAGTTCATCCTTACACCCCAAAACATTTAATAAATAATGGCATTTTCCTGATCTACTATGATTATATATCCTTGTTATTTTTTTGTCAATATTGACGGGAGCAGTTTTAGGAATGCTATTAACGAGTTCATACATATCCTTAACTCACACGCAAAGTTATATCGGAATTTATTTTTTATCATGGCTAAATTAAAAGTGTTAATAATCTTACATTTGGCGGAGCAAATAACGAACGGTTCAACATAATTAAAATAAGTATTAATCCTGCATTTGGCAGAGCAAAATAACAAACGGTTTAACGTTATTTTGTGATAGACAAATAGCAAGATTAACTGATTTTAATAGATTTGCTTAAGACAAATGTAATAGATTTTTCACTTTTAATATAAATATAAAAAGAAAATTGCTGTCCAATAGGAATTTTGGTACAATTCTAAGTGAACCATTTTATCCTCTATGTTTTAATAAGATATGAAAAGTATTTATTTTAGATTTATTAATACCTAAACTATATTAAAAGTGTTAATAATCTTACATTTGGCGGAGCAAATAACGAACGGTTCAACATAATTAAAATCAGTATTAATCTTACATTTGGCAGAGCAAAATAACGAACGGTTTAACGTTATTTTGTGATAGACAAATAGCAAGATTAACTGATTTTAATAGATTTGCTTAAGACAAATGTAA